>JBBJOI010000037.1:0-27348 GCA_037721555.1 Gaiellaceae bacterium
TCGAGCGTGAGGGTGGCGAGGACGTCTTCGTCCACTTCTCCGCGATCACGATGGAGGGCTACAAGTCGCTGACCGAAGGCCAGCGGGTGGAGTTCGAAGTCGTCCAGGGGCCGAAGGGCGCCCAGGCGGCGAACGTCTCCGCGGTCTAGCACCTTCCGACTTTTCGAGAACGTGAAGGAGCCCCGGAGACGGGGCTCCTTCTTTTGCGAGGATGGAGTGAGCATGGCGATTACACGCGAGGAAGTCCTGCACGTCGCCAAGCTGGCGCGGCTCGCGCTGACCGACGAGGAGATCGAGCGGCTCACGCACGAGCTCGGGGCGATCCTGGAGGCGGTGGGCAAGGTCGCAGAGCTCGATCTTGATGACGTGCCACCGACGTCGCACCCGCTCGAGCTCGTGAACTCGTGGGGCGAGGACGAGCCACGTACCTCGCTCCCGCTCGACGAGGCCTTCGCGAACGCGCCTCGGCGCGAGGGTGACCTCTTCCGGGTACCGCCCGCGATCTGACGCCCGCTGAGTGCACCGATCGGAATGAGAACCACAGGGTGACGATCGACACGCTACGCCTCACGGCCGAGGAGGCCACCGACCTGCTCGCGCGGAAGCAGCTCTCTGCCGCAGAGCTTCACGGCGCCTACCTCGCTGCAGTGGCGGAGCGAGACCCCGAGCTGCACTGCTACCTCCGCACCGTGGCCGAGGCGGAGGGAGACGGCGTGCCGATCGCACTCAAGGACATCATCTCGACGCGCGGGATCGAGACGACGGCTGGGTCGCGGATTCTCGAAGGCTACGTGCCCGTGTTCGACGCCACCGTGGCGGCCCGGTGCAAGGCGGCCGGGATGCCGATCATCGGAAAGACGAACACCGACGAGTTCGCAATGGGCTCCTCGACGGAGAACTCCGCCTACGGCCCGACGAAAAATCCTTGGGATCCGACGCGCGTCCCGGGCGGGTCGGGCGGCGGGACCGCCGCCGCGGTGTCGGCCGGCCTCGCCCCGTGGGGCCTCGGCTCCGATACCGGGGGTTCGATCAAGCAGCCATCCTCGCTCTGCGGCAACGTCGGACTACGCCCCACCTACGGCACGGTCAGCCGCTACGGCGTCATCGCCTTCGCGTCCAGCCTCGATCAGATCGGGCCGGTCGCGCGCAACGTCCGCGACTGCGCGCTGCTGTACTCGATCATCGCCGGCAGAGACGCCCGCGACTCGACGACGGTCGAGCTGCGCGAGCCAGTTCGCCTGCCGGAGGACGAAGACCTGACGGGCGTGCGGATCGGCGTCCCGAAGGAGATGAACGAGGCGGAGGGGATCGAGCCAGGCGTGGCAGAGGCGGTGCGGCGAGCGATCGAGCTCGCGGCGGAGCTCGGGGCGGACGTGGGGGAGTGCAGCCTGCCACGCTCGATCGCCTACGGCCTCCCGTGCTACTACCTGATCGCCCCGGCCGAGGCGTCGTCCAACCTCGCGCGCTACGACGGAGTCCGTTATGGGCCCCGGGTTGAGGCCGACGGGTTCTACGAGATGGTGGAGCGCACGCGCGATGCCGGCTTCGGTGACGAGCCGAAGCGGCGCATCATGCTGGGCACCTACGCCCTCTCCGCCGGGTACTTCGACGCGTACTACGGGCAAGCCCAGAAGGTGCGGACGGTGATCGCGCGCGAGCACGCTGCAGCGTTCGAGCGGTACGACGTGCTCGTCTCGCCGACGTCGCCGACCGTCGCGTTCGAGCTCGGCGCCAAGGCGACCGATCCACTCGCGATGTACCTCTCGGATCTGCTCACGATTCCGTCGTGCATGGCCGGACTGCCCGGGCTGAACGTCCCGTGCGGCCTCTCGGCAGGATTGCCGGTTGGTCTGCAGCTGATCGGGCCGCAGTTCTCGGAGAACACGCTCTTCCGTACCGGGCACGCCCTCGAGCGCGCCCTCGCCTTCGACCCCGTCCCCGAGCGCCTGCGATGACCGGCGCAGGTCCGACGGAGCCGGCCAGGAGCGGAGTTGCCGGCTTTGCCGGCGTTGAAGAGTGGGAGCCGGTGATCGGGCTCGAGATTCACGTCCAGCTGAAGACGCGGACGAAGATGTTCTGTCGCTGCGCCAACGGCTTCGGTGGCGGTGAGAACACGCAGGTCTGTCCGGTCTGCCTCGGCTTCCCGGGTGCGCTCCCCGTCCCCAACCGAACGGCGATCGAGTGGACGATCAAGCTCGGGCTCGCGTTCGGCTGCCAGATCGCCGAGCGGGCCGTCTTCTCCCGCAAGAGCTACGTCTACCCGGATCTCCCTAAGGGATATCAGATCTCCCAATATGATTTACCTTCTTGCATTAGCGGTAGTATGCTAGTACCTGGACTCGAGGGCGACCGGGAGGTCGGGATCGTGCGCGCCCATCTCGAGGAGGACGCGGCGAAGACGACGCATGTCGGCGGGCGGACCGGCCGGATCGGGGGCGCCTCCACCTCGCTCGTCGACTTCAACCGGGGCGGCACGCCGCTCGTCGAGATCGTGACCGGGCCCGACCTTCATTCGGCCGAGGACGCCCGGCGCTTTCTCCAGCTCCTGCGCCAGACGATCGTCGAGCTCGGTGTGTCCGATGCGGAGATGGAGAAGGGCACGCTGCGCGTGGACGCCAACGTCTCGATCCGGCCGCGTGGCTCCCAGGAATTGCGCACGCGCTGCGAGCTGAAGAACATGAACTCTTTCCGCTTCGTCGCCCAGGGGATCGACGCCGAGGTTGCTCGGCAGACGGCCGTCTACGAAGCGGGCGGAGCGGTCGTGCAGGAGACCTACGACTTCGACGCCTCCAGTGGTGCGCTGACCGCGCGCCGCTCGAAGGAGGAGGCGGACGACTACCGCTACTTCCCCGAGCCGGATCTCGTACCGGTGGAACCCTCAGCAGACCTCGTCGACCGGCTGCGCACGGAGCTGCCGGAGCTGCCGGGCGCCCGCATTCGCCGGCTCGAGCGTGAGCTCGACCTGGATCGCGCGACCGTGCTCGTCACCGGCGGCCTCGACGGGCTCTACGAGGCGACCGTCGCCGCCGGTGCCGAGCGCCTGGCTGCCGCCAATCTGATCGCGAACCGGCTGGCCGACTCCGATCCTGGCGCGATCGCTCCCGGGGAGCTCGCGAAACTCGTGGAGGCGCGCGACCGCATCCCGCGCTCCGCGCTGGACGAGGCGCTCTGGAAGCTCGCCGAGCCCGGTTTCTCGGCCGACCCGTTCCTCGCGCAGGAGGCGGTGTCCGATACGCGGGCGCTCGAGCCGATCGTCGACCGAATCCTGCAGGAAAATGCTGGCCAGGTGGAGGCCTACCGCTCCGGCAAGGAGGGCCTGCTCGGCTTCTTCGTCGGCCAGGTGATGAAGGAGACCTCTGGCAAGGCCAACCCGCGCGTCGTCAGCGAGCTCGTGCGGGAGCGGATCAGAGCGTGAACCCGAACCTCCGCAAGGTGGCGCTGATCGCGGCGAGTTTCGGGCTGCTGGTCAGCCTCTTCATCGCGCTGCGGTCGGGGGACGACGGCGCGGGGGAGGCGCATCCGCCCGCGGCGGCTGCGACCGAGCCCACCGTCGAGGAGCCGCCGTCGCCGCCGGACGTTCGGCCGCGGAAGCCCCCGGTCCCGTTCTCGATCGAGATCGTCGACGGCGCACCCGTAGGCGGCATCCGACGTCAGACCATCGGGCTCGGGAACAACGTGCGTCTCTTCGTGCGCAGCGACGTGGCGGATGAGATCCACGTGCACGGCTACGACCTGACGGCCGCTGTCGCACCCGGCCGCCCCGGCGAGCTCGTTTTCGCTGCCGACGTGCCGGGGCGCTTCGAGATCGAGCTCGAGGAACGGGGCCAACAGATCGGCGAGCTCGAAGTCAAACCGTGAGCCTCGTCGCGCACGGGATCGGGGGCGTGCGCGATCTCCCGGTGCCCGACTGGCTCTTCTTCTGGGGTGGTGCTGTCGTGCTCGTGCTCTCGTTCCTGGCGCTCGGGATGCTCTGGCGGCGGCCGGTGCTCGAGCGGCTCTCCGCCGGCCGCCCGTTGCCGATGGGGCTTGAGCGCGTTCTGCGCTCGACCGCCCTCAGGCTCGTGCTCGGTGCCATCTCGGTCGCCCTGCTCGTGCTCGTGTTCCTCACGGCGCTGCTGGGCGAGCCGTCGTCAGCCGTCAATCTCGCCCCTACATTCGTCTACGTCGTCTTCTGGCTGGGCGTGGTCGTCCTCCAGGTCGTGCTCGGCAACGTCTGGCCTGCGCTCAACCCGTGGCTGGCCGTCGCCGACGCGGTGGCCTGGTGCTGGGGGAGGCTCGGGCGGACGTGGGAGCCGCTCGCCACCTAACCCGAGCGCCTCGGGGTGTACCCAGCGGCCATCCTCCTGTTCGCGTTCACGACGCTCGAGCTCGCGTACAACGATCCCGCGAACCCGCGCTCGCTCGCACTCGCCGTTGCCCTCTACAGTTACGTGACGTGGTTCGGGATGGCCACGTTCGGGCGGAGGAAGTGGGCCGAGCACGGCGATGGCTTCACGGTTTACTTCGGCCTGCTCGCGCGCGTCGCGCCCTTCGGCGAGCATGCCGGCCGCCTCGTCCTGCGTGCCCCGCTCAGCGGCCTCGCCGGGCCGGACCGGCGACCGGGGGCGCTCCTCTTCGTCGCCGTCATGCTCGGCTCGGTCGGTTTCGACGGCCTCTCCCGCGCGACGTTCTGGCAGGACCTGCGGGCACGGGTCGAGGGCCGATACGTGCTGGACTCACCCGGCCTCGCGGATCTCTTCGGGACCTTGCTCTCCCTCGGTGGGTTGCTGGCCTGTGTGCTCTTTGTCTGCACCGCCTACCTCGTCGCCGTGCGGCTCGCACGGCTAGGGGCGCGGCGGCCGGGCGATCTGTGGCCCGAGTTCCTGCGCGGCTTGATTCCGATCGCTCTCGTGTACGCCGTCGCTCACTACTTCACGCTGCTGCTCGTCCAGGGGCAGTTCACGATCCCCCTCGCCTCCGACCCGTTCGGCTTCGGGTGGGACGTGCTCGGGACGTACAGCTTCCAGCCGAACCTCGCGCCACTCGCGCCGAACGCGGTCTGGTACGTCCAGGTGGGCGCGCTCGTCGCGGGGCACGTCGCAGGTCTCGCCGTCGCGCACGACCGCGCGATCGGGATCCTCCCGCCGCGCGCCGCGCTACGGTCCCAGTACGCGATGCTCGTGCTGATGGTGCTCTATACGGTTGGTGGTCTGTGGTTGCTCTCGCAGGAGTAGCGACGCTTCTCGGCCACGGCGGCGTCGGCGGGGCAGTCGTGGAGACGCTGCTCGTCGTCAGCATCGCCGGCGTCTTCCTGATCCTCTGGCTGCGGGAACGCCGAACGCGGGACGAGACGCCCGACGACGATCCCGTCTAGATCAGAGCCCGTCTAGATCAGACCACAGTTGCGGGCGGTATGCGGCCAGGGCCAGAAGCCGCGGCCGCTCCTGTGCGCGCGCTCTGCCACCCACATCTGCTCGAGGGGCGACCACCGGTCTGCCGTGCCCTTCGTCCGCAGGAGGTCGCGGCCATACGCGCGTTGGAAGGAGAGGTCCATCTGCAGCCCGCCGTAGAAGCCGTTGCCGGTACGGGTCGACCAACCTTGCGCGGGATGTCGCTCGTATCGCTGGATGCAGAGCCAGCCCGCCCGATGCGGGGGAGTCGCCGCTCGCCTTGCTGCCCGATTGGCGCGCGCCTGCCAGAACTCGCGCAACCAGAGCCGATACGCCCGACTCTTAGCCGTTCGCTCGCTGTAGGCGGTTGGCGTGCGGGGCTTCCCCATCAGGCGTTCCCAGCGCCAGGTCGCGTCGCGCGCACCGTCGATCTGGGTCAGGACGGCCACGCGGCTGGAGCTGGCGCTGGCCGCGGTCGGCCGCACGAGCGCTGACGCTGCGAGCACGAGGGCGCCGACGAGGACGAGCAGACGCACGGATAGGTTGGGCACAGAGTCTCCTTGAGAGGGAACAGGGACGGCCGATCGGGGCGGATGGAGCCGCAGGGCCCCGACGGCGAGCTGCTTGACCGCGGCAGGCTAGCACCCGCACTGTTTGCGAACGGTAAAGATCGAGCGCGAGGTTGACGTACGTCCCGTCCGCCGCCGGGACTAGGTGACTGGCGTGCCCCCGACGGCCACCCGGATTTACGCATCTCGCACGATGTGGTTACACCTCTGTCACGAGCGCGGTGCTAACCCCGTGCACGGACTGTCTCTGAGACCGTTCGGACGGCGGACGCGCTCGGTGCGCGATTCCTTGGCCGCGCGCGAGCTAAGCGCGGACGATCGTGCCGAGGTAGAGCAGCACCACGGCGGCGGCGACGAAGGCGGCGGTTCCGCTCACCCCGAGCCCCGAGACCGCGCTGCCGGCCGCGGCGAGCCCGAAGCCGAAGAGCAGCAGCGTGTTTCCGACCGGCCGGCGGGCGAGGGTCGCGAGGGCCACGCCGACGAGCGCCACGGTGCCGCTGATGTTGCCGGTGAGCGCGAGAACCCGCGCCGGGAAGAACGCGACGACCTCCTGCGCCTCGGGAATGTCGCGACCCGCGACCGATGTCTCGAGCGGCACGGCGAGCGCGACTCCGACAGCCAGGCCCGTGTAGAGGAGGACGACCGGTCCCGCAAGTCTGCGGCCGGCTCCGAGGAGCGAGCCGGCTCCGAGGAGCGGGGCCGTCAGCAGGCCGCCGAAGAGGTAGTAGGCGCGGAAGACGCCCTCGTTCCAGCCCGCGGCCGCCCCCCAGGCGATCGCGGCTGTGCCGACCGCGTAGGCGGCGAGACCGGCGCTCCACGCGAGCAGCTGCGGGGCACGGCGCTGGCGCCAGCGACCGGCCAGGAGGCCGGACAGCCGCAGGGCGAGCAACGCCGCGCCGAAGGCGAGCAGGGCCTCCACGGCGAGAGACTACGGCCGCGGCGAGCGCTACGCTCGGCCCGTGCCGCAGAAGCGCTACCTGTTCACACCAGGCCCGACGCCTGTGCCGCCCCAGGTACTCGCGGCGCTGGGAGAGCCGGTGCTCCACCACCGCGCACCGGACTTCCGGGCGGTGTACGAACGGACACTTGCGCGGTTGCGGGAGGTGCATCGAACCGATTGGAATGTCCTCCTCTTCACCTGCTCCGGCACGGGCGCCTTCGAGTCGGCGATCGTGAACCTGTGCTCGCCCGGCGAGCGCGTGCTGGCCGTCTCGGCGGGGAGCTTCGGCGAGCGGTGGATAGCGATGGCGCAGGGCTACGGCTGTGACGTCGAAGAGCTCCGGTACGCGTGGGGCGAGACGCCCTCACCAGACGACCTCCGGCGTCGTCTCGAAGAGGCTTCGCCGGTCTCACTCGTGCTGCTCGTGCACTCGGAGACGTCGACGGGCGACGTGGCGGACGTCCAGGCGCTGGCGCGGGTCGCGCGCGAGGCGGGCGCCCTCGTCGTCGTGGATGCCGTCTCGAGCCTTGGCGCGGTTCCGCTCGAGATGGAGGACTGGGGCCTCGACGTCGTCGTGTCTGGCTCGCAGAAGGCGCTGATGACACCGCCGGGCCTGTCCACCGTAGCCGTCTCACCGGCCGCCCTGGAGCGCGCCTCCCACGCGACTCTGCCGCGGTACTACCTCGACTGGGAGCGGACGCGAGCCGCGCAGGCGAAGCTCGACAGCGCCTTCACCCCGGCCGTCTCGCTCGTGGTGGCGCTGGACGTGGCACTCGGGCTGCTGCTCGAGGAAGGGCTCGAGTCGGCCTTCGCGCGCCACGTTCGCCTCGGCCGCGCATGCCGTGCCGGCATCAAGGCGCTCGGCCTCGATCTCTTCTCGCCGGACGAGGATCGTGCCGCGGTCGTCACCGCTGCGCGGATGCCGGAGGGTCTGAGCTCTACCGCGCTCACGCGTGTGCTCCGGGACCGCCACGGGATCACGATTGCCGCCGGGCAGGGGGAGCTCAAGGAGCGGATCTTCCGAATCGGCCACATCGGGTGGTTCGACGAGTTCGACATCTCGACCGCGCTCTCCGCGGTGGAGCTCGTGCTCGGCGAGCTGGGCGCGGAGATCGACCGCGGGGTCGCAGCGACCCGGGCCCTGGAGGTCTACGCCGAGGGGACGCCGGTCTGAAGGTGCTCGTAAGGGAGCCGATCGCTCTGGCGGGGTTGGAGCTGCTGCGAACGCGCTTCGAGGTGGACGAGGACGGCGACTCGCCGCTCGAGGAGGTGATCGGCCTCTACGACGCGATCGTGATCCGGTCCGCGACGAAGCTGACCGCGGAGCTGATCGAGCGCGCGGAGCGGCTCAAGGTGATCGGCCGTGCCGGCGTCGGAATCGACAACGTGGACGTTCCCGCCGCTACCCGCAAGGGCATCGTCGTCGCGAACGCCCCGGAGTCGACCGTCGTCTCCGCGGCCGAGCACACGGTTGGCCTGCTCGTCGCGCTCGCGCGGAACATCCCGCAGGCCCATGCCGCGCTGAAGCAAGGGCGCTGGGAGCGCTCCCGCTGGTCGGGAGTCGAGCTCGCGGGTAAGACGCTCGGCGTCCTCGGGTTCGGGCGGATCGGCCGCCAGGTTGCGCGCCGGGCGCTCGGGTTGGGGCTGCGCGTCGTCGGCTACGACCCCTTCGTGGCGCCCGAACGGATTCGGGAGCTCGGCGCCGAGCACGCACGCACGCCGGTCGAGGTGTTCGCCGCCGCCGAGTTCCTGACCCTGCACCTGCCGCTGACCGACGACACCCGTGGTTTTCTCGATGGGGCTGCGTTCGAGCAGATGCGGCCCGGTGTGCGGATCGTCAACGCCGCGCGTGGGGAGCTGGTGGACGAGGAGGCGCTCGCAAACGCGATCCACTCCGGTCGGGTCGCCGGTGCCGCCCTCGACGTCTTCTCGGCAGAGCCATACTCCGGCCCCCTGCTCGAGCTGGACGCGGTCGTCGTCACGCCGCACCTGGCCGCGTCCACCGAGGAGGCGCAGGACCGCGCCGGGCTGATCGTCGCCGAGCAGGTCGTCGCGGCACTCGAGGGTGGCCTGGTCTCGAACGCGATCAACATTCCCGTCGTCGGCGCCGATGATCTCGAGCTCCTCGGGCCCTTCATCCCGCTCGCGGCGAAGCTCGGCCGCCTCGCGGTGGAGCTGGCCGGCGGCCACCCGCGCCGAATCGGGCTCTCCTACCACGGCGCACTTGCGGAGCACGACACCCGCCCCCTCACCGTGGCGGCGCTGAACGGGGCGTTCGAGGGACGTGTCGAGCAGGCCGTCAATTACGTCAACGCGCCGCTGATCGCGGCCGAGAGGGGGATCGAGGTGACGGAGGAGCGCTCGGCGACCGCCCGTGACTACACGAGCCTCGTCACCGTGGCCGTCGATGACGTCGAGGTCTCCGGCACGACGATCGGCCCTGAGCATCGCCAGTTCCTCGCCGCCGCGCTCGGGTTCGCGATCGACCTCCAACTCTCGCCGCGTATGGTCTTCTGCCGCTACGACGACGTGCCCGGGGTGATTGGCCGCGTCGGCAGCATGTTCGGATCGGCCGGCGTCAACATCGCCAACATGGCCGTCTCGCGGACGAAGGAGGGCGGCAAGGCGCTGATGGCGCTCTCCGTCGACTCGGAGCCGTCCCCTGATCTCGTCGAGCGGATCCGTGGGGAGGGCTTCGACGACGTGCACGTGATCGGCCTCGGCTGACCGACCTGCCACGTTGCTAGGTTCAGGCGACGCCGCGACGGGTACGATTCCCGCCGTGCAGACGAGCTGGCCGGAGCCGGTCGAGCGCGTCGCCGCCTTCTTACGAGAGGCCGGTGCCGAGGCGAGGCTCGAGGAGTTCACGTGTGGCACGCCGACGGCGGAGGACGCCGCCGCGGCTGCCGGCTGCGACCTCGCTCAGATCGTGAAGTCGCTCGTCTTCCTCTGCGACGGCCGTCCGGTGGTGGTGCTCGTCCCCGGCGACCGTCGGGCCGACCGCGACAAGCTCGCAGCGGCGACCAGTACGACCTCCGCGCGGGTCGCGCGGCCGGACGAAGTCGAGCGCGCGACCGGTTTCGTGCCCGGTGCCGTCGCGCCGTTCCCCCTGCCTCGCGTCGGACGGGTCTTCATCGACAGAACCCTGCTCGCCCACGACCTCGTCTGGGTGGGCGCGGGTTCACCCACGCACCTTGCTGCGCTGCGGCCGGTCGAGCTCGTTCGGCTGACGCGGGCGGAGCCTGTGGACGCTGTCCTGGAGCCCGAATACCATTCAGCCGGAGGAGAGCCCTGATGCGCACGACCGAGAAAATCTGGATGAACGGCGAGTTCATCGACTGGGCCGACGCCAAGGTGCACGTCGGCTCCCACGGCTTGCACTACGGGACCGGCGTCTTCGAGGGCATCCGCTGCTACGAGACCCCCAGGGGCCCGGCGATCTTCCGGCTCAAGGAACACTTGCAGCGGTTCGACAACTCGGCACGGCTGCTCCACATGGAGCTCCCGTTCTCGAGCGAGGAGATTCGGGCGGCGATGCATGAGCTCGTCGGCCGCAACGGGCTACCCGAGTGCTACCTGCGGCCATTCGCCTTCTACGGGTACGGCGAGCTCGGGGTCTCCACCGCCGGCAACCCGGTTGACGTCGTGATCATGAGCTGGCCATGGGGCAACTACCTCGGCGACGAGAACGTCTCCACGGGTATTCGCGCCAAGATCTCCTCCTGGAACCGCGTGGGCGCCAACACGATCCCGCATGTGGCCAAGGCGACCGGGATCTACCTGAACTCGATGCTGGCCGTGCAGGAGGCGCAGCGAGCGGGGTATGACGAGGCGATCCTGCTCACGGGCGAGGGGTTCGTCGCGGACGGATCCGGCGAGAACGTCTTCGCCGTCAAGGAGGGGCGCGTTTGGACGCCGCCGCTCTCGACCTCGATCCTGCCGGGGATCACGCGCGACACCGTGATCCAGATCGCGCAGGACTTGGGCTATGTCGTCGAGGAGGCGAACCTGATCCGGTCGGATCTCTACCTCGCCGACGAGGTCTTCATGACGGGTACCGCCGCCGAGGTGACCCCGGTCCGCTCCGTGGACGACCACGAGCTCGGCGTCGGGCCGGTGACGCTCGAGCTGCAGCGCGAATACCTCGATACGGTGCGGGGCGCGAAGGATCGCTGGGGACAATGGCTCGACTACGTGGACGTGACACAGGGCGCGCCCGCCGAAGCTTGACGCCGCGCCGGTGGCCGCCACGTTGAAGCCGATCTCGCTCTCGCTCCCCTACCTCGACGAGCGGGACGAGGAGCTCGTCCTCGAGGTGCTCCGGTCGGGCCGGCTCTCGCTCGGCCCGACGATCGAGCGGTTCGAGGAGCTCTTCGCGGCGCGCGTGGGCGCTCCGTTCGCCGCCGCGGTGTCGTCCGGAACCGCCGGCCTGCACCTCCTCTGCAGGACTGCCGGCCTCGAGCCTGGGGACGAGGTGATCACGTCGCCGTACTCGTTCGTGGCATCGGCGAACTGCGCGATCTACGAGGGAGCGGTGCCGGTGTTCGCCGACGTCGACGAGCGGACGATGAACCTCGACCCGGCTGCCGTCGAGGCGGTTCTCGGCGAGCGCACGAAGGCCGTGATCGCGGTCGACATCTACGGCTATCCCTGCGAGCTCGAGCCGCTGCGAGCGCTGTGCGAGCGCCACGGATTGACGCTGATCCAGGATGCGTGCGAGGCGCTCGGGGCCCGGTACCGCGGCGCGCCTGTCGGGTCGCATGGGCCCTCGGCCGTCTTCGCCTTCTACCCGAACAAGCAGATCACGACGGGCGAAGGGGGGATCGTCACGACCCATTCGGAGCAGGAGTGGATGCTGCTGAAGAGCCTGCGCAACCAGGGTCGCGCCGACGGCGGCGGCTGGCTCGAGCATGCTCGGCTGGGCTACAACTACCGCATCGACGACATCCGAGCAGCGCTCGGAATCGGACAGCTCGAGAAGCTGAACCTGATCCTGGAGTTGCGCGCGGCTGCGGCTGCTCGCTACGCCCGGCTGCTCGCCGGTCTGGACGTGGAAGTACCGTGCGCGGACGACGCAGACCACGTGCGCTCGTGGTTCGTTTACGTCGTCAAGCTCCCCCGGAGCGCCGATCGCGAACGCGTGATCGCGGCGCTCGAGCGCGAGGGCATCGCTACGGCTCGCTACCTGCCCTCGATCCACCTGCAGGCCTACATGCGGGAGACCTACGGCTTCCGCGAGGGGATGTGCCCGGTGTCGGAGGACCTCTCGCGCCGCACGCTGGCGCTGCCGTTTCACTCGCGCATCTCGGCCGAGGATCAGGAGCGGGTGGCCCAATCTCTGGCTGCCGCGCTGGCCGAAGGTTAGTCGACCATGTGGCGCGTCCTGACGGGGGTGTGCGTCGCTTTCGTCGTTCTCTTCAGCGCGTGGGGAACCTGGCTTGTGGCGAGCGAGGATCCCGATGGCGGCGCGCACGTGGCAGGCTGGTTCATGGTCGCGTTGGCGGCGGCCAACGTGATCGTCCTGAGCGCGACGCTGGTACTCAGGCGCAGTAGCACCCGGTCATAGATCCGACTGTCGGGCGTGGCCGGGCGAATGAATACTGTGGGTATGGCGGACGGTGCCCGCATGGTCTCTCTCGGGTTCGGCAAGTATGCGCGCGCCGACCGGATCTATGCCCTGCAGCCAATCACCGGCGAGGACCGCGGCGGCGGCCGCCGGACGTTCGTCTGGGTCGAAGGAGTGACGGATCCGATCGTCGCCTCACGCACGGAGCGCACGATCCTGCACGACATGGGGGAGGAGCCTCTGGGAGGGTCGCTGCTCCTCGACGAGGCCCTCTCGCTCGCCGAGCGCCTCGCGGAGGATGCCGCGAGCGGCCGGGTCGACCTGGCAGACCTCGGCCGCCGCGCCCGCAAGCTGCTCGACCTCTCGAGCAAGCCGCCTGAGCCTTCGCGGCTCTTCTAGGCCGCATGCCTCTGGACGCCGGCTTCTTCGCGCGCAGCGTCCACCTGGTCGCGCCCGAGCTCGTGGGTGCGACTCTGCTCGTCGACGGGGTCGGCGGCACCATCGTCGAGGTGGAGGCCTACGACGGCCAAGATCCCGCGGCGCACGGCTATCGCGGCCGAACCGAGCGCAACGCCTCGATGTTCGGGCTGGCCGGCCGCGCCTACGTCTACCGCTCGTACGGCCTCCACTGGTGCCTGAACCTCGTCTGCGAGGAGGTGGGAAGCCCGGCGGCCGTTCTGCTCCGCGCGCTCGAGCCGACGAGTGGGATCGACCGGATGCGCGAGCGCCGTGGGCGCGAGGACGCGCGGCTCCTAGCAGCCGGCCCGGGACGCCTCTGCGAGGCACTCGGCGTCACGCGCGCCCATGACGGCCTTCCGCTCGACTCCTCCCCGTTCGAGTTGCACGCTCGGGCGCAGCAGGTGGATGTCGCCGCCGGTCGCCGTGTCGGCATCAGCGTCGCGACGGAGCGGCCGTGGCGCTACGCGCTCGCTCACTCGCGCTTCCTCAGCCGGCCGCTCCGGCCATAGAGCCGCCTACGGAAGCAGCGTCTTCTAGCGCGCCACAACGAGGCGGACTTCGAGCCCCGGCGCCGCCGCGAGCCCCGGCTTCGGTCGCTGCGAGAGCACGGTGCCGCTCTTGCCCTCGCCCCACCTGATCTCGGGCTCGAGCTTCAGCTTCTGCAGACGGAGCTCCGCCTCCTCGAGCCTCGTCCCGACGAGGTCGGGGATCACCCCGTGGAGCGGCTTCGTCACGACCAGGATGATGCGGTCGAAGGTCTCGGCGTAGCCACGACGCGGTCGCTGGTCGACGACGACGCCGGCCGGTTCGAGCGGCTCGGCAGGCCGGAACACGAGCTCCGGTGTCAGCGGCTGCGCGTCGAGGCGGTCCTCGGCGTCAGCGAGCTCCTGGCCGCGGACGTCGGGCACCTGCACCTCGTTGTCGCGGCAGTTCGCCACAGACGTCGGGGCATTGCCCTCGAAGTAGACGACCTCGCGCCGGCTCGGACACTGACCGTTGTCGATCAGCAGGCGCTCGCCGGCAGGAGTCAAGCGCTTCGAGACGAGCCTCGACTCGGTGAGGAGCGAGGGGGTGGCGGGGAAGTACTCCGGCTCGGCGTCCATGTGCTCGAGCGCCCGTTCGGCGAACGTCTTCCAGATCAGGGCCGGGAAGGTCCCGCCGGTCACCGGCTCGCCGTTGAACTCGGTCAGCATCGGCTGGAGAGTCGTCGGGTACCCGACCCACACGGCGACGACGAGCTGCGGCGTGTAACCGACAAACCAGGCGTCGCCGTAGTTTTCGGTCGTTCCCGTCTTTCCCGCCACGGGCCGGTCGTCGAGCTGGGCGCGAACGCCCGTGCCCTCGACGACGACACGTTGCAGGATGGAGCTGACGAAGGCAGCCCCATCGGGCGTGAGGACGCGCTCGCCGCGCGGTCGGTTCGCGAGCAGCGGCCGATCCCGCTCGTCGCGTACCTCGGCGATTACGCGCGGCTGGTCGGCTCGCTTGAGCGACGTATCGATCCTGCGTCCACCCGTGGCGAAGCTCGCGTAGGCGCGCGCGAGCTCGAGTGGGTTCACCTCCTCGGAGCCGAGCCCGATCGAGTGTACGCCGTCGAGCTCACTCTGGATCCCGAGTCGCTGCGCCATCCGGGCGACCCGTTTCGACCCGACGAGCTGGGTCAGCTGCGCATAGACGGCGTTGTCGGACTCGATCGTCGCGCGCTCGATGTCGACGGAGCCGAAGTAGCCGTTCTCGTAGTTCGAGACGACCCAGTAGCGGTCACCGAGATCGATCTGCTGCTGTACCGAGTCGAAGCGCGTGGCCGGTGAGATCCCCTGATCCAGCGCTTCGGCGAGCACGAACGGCTTGAAGGCCGAGCCCGGTTGACGCTCGCTCTGAACCGCAAGGTTGAACTGGCTCTTGCGGTAGTTGTTGCCGCCCACCATCGCGAGAACCGCGCCGTCGCGCGGGTCGATCGCGACGAGAGCGGCGGATGGGCCGTCCGGTACGGTCAGCCACTTCGAGATTGCTTCCCGGGCAACAGACTGAAGCTCGAGGTCGATCGTGGACGTGACCCGCAGGCCGCCGCCGAAGACACGGCTGGAGCCGTACTGATCGACCAGTTGCTGCTTGACGTAGTTGACGAAGTGCTGCGCCGGGCCTTCGGTTCCCGGCAGGCGCACCTTGTCGGGATCCGGCAACGGTGCGGCGTCCGCCTCCTCCAGCTGTTGCTCGGTGATCTTGCCCTCGTCCCGCATTACCTGCAGCACGATGAGCCGTCTCTTCTGCGCCGCGCGGGGATGGGTGACGGGGTCGTATCGCGTCGGGTTGGACGGGATGCCGGCGAGCAGGGCGGCCTCGGCAATCGTCATCCGCGAGACGCCATGTTGATAGTAGGTTCGCGCCGCCTGCTGCACGCCGTAGGCGCCGTTGCCGAAGTAGATCGTGTTCAGGTACGCCTCGAGGATCTCCTGCTTCGACCACCCGCCCGGGCGCTCGAGCTGCCAGGCGAGGGCGGCTTCTCGCACCTTCCTCGCGATCGTCCGCTGATCGCGGTCGAGCGCGTTCTTGACGAACTGCTGCGTGATCGTCGAGCCGCCCTCCACGACCCGCTTGGAGCGGATGTCGGCCCAGGCCGCGCGGGCGATGCCGCGCAGATCCACCCCGTCGTGCTCCCAGTAGCGACGATCCTCGATCGCGACGATCGCATGGCGCAGCATCGGCGCGATCTCGTCGTACCCCACGAGCGTGCGCGCCTCCGAACCCCGGAGAACGGCGAGCTCCCGCTTCCCGGTCGAGTCGTAGATGTAGCCGTTCACCTCCTGCTCGAGCTGCCGGCGGGGATCGAGCTTCGGGATCTCGCCCGCTATCGCGGTGACGAGGCCGAAGCCGAACGACACCGAGCCCAACAGCCCGAGGACGGTCATAAGGGCGAGGAGGCGAAGCTTGCGAATCCGGCGCCGCCGTGGAGCGCGCCTCTTCCGGAACGGCCGCAAGCGGCTCAGTCTAACCGGCCCAACCTAGCCGGCCCTGTCGAGAGGCCGAGTTTAGCCGCGTTCCGTCACCGGTCGGCCGTGATGACGGCTAGCACGTCGTCGGCGTAGCGCTCGAGCTTCGCCGGCCCGAAACCCTTGACGCCCGCGAGGTCCTGCTGGGAGCTCGGCTTCACCGAGGCGAGCTCGCGCAGTGTCGCATCGTGCAGGACGACGTATGCAGGCACCTCGTCGGAGCGAGCGCGCTCGAGCCGCCAAGCACGTAGGCGCTCGAAGAGGCCCTCGTCCGGCGTGCTGGCCGCGGCGGCGCCGATGCGCGGCAGCTCCACGACTCGAACCGCGCGGAGGAGCCGGAATCCATCCTCGCTTTCGAAGACCTCGAGAGCTCCTGCCAGCTCGAGGAGCTGGATCCAGCGCTTCACGTCTGCTTGGCTCGCCGCCGCGAGCACCCCGAGCTGTGATGATCGCTGGGCCGAGCGTGGAGCGCTCATCGAGCCGCGTAACATCGCCGCCAGCCCGGTGCGGCCGAGCGGCCAACGGAGCTCGAGCACTGCGCGGTGGATCACTCCGGCGACATCCTCCGGCAGCGGCCGGGCCGCAGGCGCCTCCGTCGCGGGACGGGCGAGTGGGGAGCAGACGTCGCACATCCCGCAGTCGTCCTCGAGCGACTCGCCGAAGTGCTGCGCCACCTGCCGGTGCCGGCAGACGTCGGCTTCGGCGAAGCGGATCAGGCGATCGACCCGGCCGAGCGCTTCCCGCTCGTAGCGCGCGAGGAGACCGTCGATGCGCGCAGCTGCGTCCGGCGGCGGCTCCCCGACCTCCACCTGCATCGCCCGGCCGGCATCGAAGCTGCGCCGGGCGAGCCCGGCCTGCTCGAGCATCCCCACGAGCACGCGCGGGTCGGGATCGCTGCTGGCCGAGCCGACAGAGAGCTCTTCGGGCAGCACCTCCGTCCGGCCGCGCAACCGCATGTACACCGCGCGCAGGTCGTCCACCGTGGGGATGTCCGAACGGGCGAAGCGGCGCACCTGGGAGGCGTCGGCGCGGCTCGCCAACAGCAGCGTGTCGGACGCGCGCCCGTCTCGGCCGGCACGCCCGACCATCTGGACGTAGCTCTCGAGCGACTCGGGGTAGTTGTAGAGCGCGACGAGGCGGACGTCCGGCTTGTCGATGCCCATCCCGAACGCGGTCGTCGCGACGACCGTTTGCACGCGACCCTCGATGAAGGACTCCTGTGCCGAAGCTCGCTCAGCCGGCTCGAGACCGGCGTGGTAGTGGATCGCGGCCAGGTCGTGCGCCCGCAGCGTCCGCGCGAGCGTCTCGCAGCTTCGGCGTGAGCGCGCGTAAACGATCGCCGAGGCCCCGCGGAGCTCGTGCAGGCGCCGGACGAGCGTGCGGAGCCGCGCCTCCTCGCCGTCGACGAGCTCCACGTCGTAGCGCAGGTTCGGGCGGACGACGCTCGTGCGGACGACCTCCGGTTCCCGGCCGAGCGCCGCTGCGATCTCCCGCTCGGTCGCCGGCGTCGCCGTTGCAGTCATCCCGAGGATCGCCGGCGAGCCGAGCGCGTCGAGAGCGCGTCGGATGAAGAGGTAGTCGGGACGGAAGTCGTGCCCCCACATGCTCACGCAATGAACCTCGTCGATCACGACGAGGCCGATGTCGATGCTGTGGACTGCGTCGAGGAAGCTGCGCTGGCGGAGCCGCTCGGGCGCCACGTAGAGCAACCGGTAGCGGCCTTGCGATGCGTCCCGGAGGCGGCGGGCCGCCTCGTCCGGCTCGAGCGAGGAGTTGATCAGGGTGGACTGGTCGGCGACGGGGCCCGGGAGCTTGTCGAGCTGGTCCTTCATCAGTGCGATCAGCGGCGAGAGGACGAGCGTCGGCGTCGGCCGGAGCATCGCCGCGAGCTGGTAGGTGAGCGACTTGCCGGAGCCGGTAGGCATCAGCGCGAGCGTGTCCCGTCCCTCGACGGCCGCCCGTACCACCTGTTCCTGTCCGGGACGGAAAGCGGCGAATCCGAACAGATCCGTCAGCGCACGCTGAAGCTGGCTCATCAGGAACGAGTGTATGGACGGGATCGGAACGCGTCCGTTACGGCTTTGCGCCGGATGTCGCTCTAGACGGACGAGGTGATGAAGAGCGGGTCGCTCGTCGGTACGTCCACGCCTCCGTCCCGCTCGAGCGTCACGGCGACGCTCTGCCCGGGCGCGACCCGACGGGTCAGCGCGGCCGCGCCGGGCTTCTCGAAGATCCCCGCTCGGTGCATGACCCTTCCCTCGGCCACCCAGATCTCGTAGTCCTTGCCCTCCGGCGCGGCGGCGAGGTTACGCACGACGAGCACCGCCCTCCCGGTCGGCGTCACAACGAGCGACGCCTCTCCGGTCTCGGTGTCGTACGTGCGTGCGCTCGGGTGGCCGAGGACGGACGTGATCTCCTTGGCATCGTCGAGCTCGCCCGAGACCGACGCGCCCCACAGGCCGAGCGCCAGCGCAGCGACGGCCGCGACCGCGGCGGCCGACGAGAGCACCGGCACCGCGAAACGGCGCCGCAGCGGAACGACGTTCGGACGCTCGCTGCGCGCCTGTTCCAGGATCCGGTCGCGAAGACCGGCCGGCGGCCGCGACCCACCGGCGGCGCGGGCGAGCGAGCCGGTGACCTTCCGGAAGCCCTGCAGCTCTTCGCGGCAGCCCTCGCACGAGGCCAGGTGCGCCTCGTAACTCCCGCGCTCAGAAGCGTCGAGTGCGTCCAGCGCATAGGCGGCGGTCAGCTCGTGTAGCTCCACGAGGTGGCCTCCACTTCATCGTCGAGGAGCTCACGCAGCCGCGCGAGCCCGGAGAACATTCGGCTCTTGATCGTGCCGAGCGGCTGACCGAGACGGTCGGCGAGCTCGGACTGGGTGTAGCCGCCGTAGTACGCGAGCTCGATCGCCTCCCGCTGCTGGTCCGGAAGCTGAGCGAGAGCGCCCTGAACGCGCTCGCGCTCGAGACGCAGCCAGGCGTCGTCCTCGGCGGAGTCGGTCGTCGGCTCGGGCGCGTCTTCGAGTGGATCGCTTCGCCGCCGCTGCTCGCGTCGGACGAGATCGACGGCGCGCCGGTGCACGAGTGTGAGCAGCCAGGTCGAGGCCTTCGCCCGTTCGGGCACGAACGAGCCGGCCGTGCGCCAGAGCCCGAGGAATGCTTCCTGCACCGCATCCTCTGCGAGCGATTCGTCCCGGAGAACACGGAAGGCGAGGCCGTACGCGATGCCACCGATGCGGTCGTAGAGCTCCGCGAGCGCCGTCTCGTCCGACCGCGCCACGAGCGCTACGAGTGCCTCGTCGGACAGGTGGGCGTGGTCGCGGCGGCGCATCGGTGGACCCGCCTGAGGGCGGGGACCGAACGCTAGCAGCGGCATCTGAAGACAGGCGACCACGCCTCGTATTCGTTGTAGCGAGCGCCCCGGTTCGTATTCGGGTTGTTTAAAAGGCTCGCATCGCGGTAGGATCGGGGAGGCTGGCGCCACGACCTAAAGGAGTGGGGGAATGAAACGACCCGTACTACTGGCGCTCAGCGCTGCGGGCGTCTTGCTCGTGACTGCGCTGCTCGCAGGTGTTGTCGGCTCGGCGCCCAAGTCGGCGAGTGCGGCCAGTCACAGGGAGGCGCCGCTGATCTCGCTCGACGGGCCTGCGGACAACACCGACACGTTCTTCTTCCGGAGCTACGAGCCGGGGCAGGGCGACAAGGTCGTCCTGGTCATGAACGTGAGCCCGGGCGAGGAGCCGAGTGCCGGACCGAACTACTGGAACTTCGACCCGAACGTCCGGTACTCGTTCAACATCGACAACAACCAGGATGGTCAGGCTGACGATGTCGTGGTCTCGTTCGACTTCGACACCGAGATCCGGGGCGTCGTCGAGGCGCTCGACCTGCCGGTTTCCTACTTCGGTGGCGTGGCGCCGGTTCCGGCGATCACCGCGCTCGACGGGCGTGGTTCCGAAGGGCTCGGCCTGCGCCAGACGTTCGGCGTCACCATCGACAGCGGCACCGCTCGCGGCACCTTCCGGCGCAATTCCAAGGCGATCCAGCAGGACGCCGACGGGAAGCCGCTGATCGCGGTTCCCTCCAACGTCGGGCCCCGCACGATGCCGAACTACGACGCGCTGGCGGCGCAGGGGATCTACAACCTCGGCAACGGCATCCGCGTGTTTGCAGGGCAGCGCAACGATCCGTTCTACATCGATCTCGGCGCGGTCTTCGACTCGCTGAACCTGCGGCGTCTCCCGCCGCTGCTCTCGGCAGTCGAGGATGCCAACGACAGCCTCAACCCGTTCGGCGTCGACATGATCTCCGGCTTCAGCGTGCACACGATCGCGATCGAGATGCCGGCGAGCCTGCTGACGAGAGACGGCCAGAGTGCCGGGACGACCACCTCGCCGAAGCTCGGCTTGTACGCGGCGACGAGCCGGCCGACCGTGACGGTCAGGCCTCGGTCGGGGAGTGCCGGCCGCGGGCTCTTCCCGTTCGGCAACGACACCCAGGTCTCGCGGCTCGCGAATCCGCTTGTCAACGAGCTGATCATCGGGACCGAGGACAAGGACGAGTGGAACGCCGGCGATCCGGATGGTGAGGAGAAGTTCGTCGGGTACTACCTGAAGCCGCGGATCGCGCTGGCATTCCAGCTGGCCTTCGGCTTCCCGACCGGCTGCACGGTGTTCGGTGGGCCGACGTGCTCCCCGAACCCGCCGGCGAACACCGACACGTCGCTCGGCAACTTCAACAGGACAGACCTCGTCAACATCCTGCTGAAGTACTCGCCGTCCGACACGAACCTGTCGGAGCTGCTCCGGCTCGACCTCAGCGTCGCGCCGAGGCCGCTGGCAACGCAGAGCCGACTGGGTCTCCTGGGTAGAGATCCGGCTGGTTATCCGAACGGCAGACGCCCGAAGGACGACGTCACCGACATCACGATCCGGGTGGCGGGCGGACCGAACTACATCGACAACAGGGCGGGAGACGGCGTGAACACGGACATCAGTCCGCTGCCAACGGCGTTCCCGTTCATCGCGCGACCGTCTGACGGACGGAATCTCAACCCGGAGCCGCACATCGATCCGACTCCGTAAGGCAGACGAAGCAGCAACGTGAGACGCACGCGAATCGTGCTTGCGGGGACGGTGGCGGCAATCGCCGCCACCGTCCTCCTGCTCGGCGGCATCTTCCGCGACTCGCCGGCGGTTGGGGCGGAAGGTAAGCCGTCCCCCGTCCTGGTGACCTCGGGGCGTCTGGCAGGGGCAACCTCCCCTTCGGACACTGCCACGCTCGTCCGGCAACTGCAGGCGTCGCTGCGTACCAACCGAAACGACGTGAAGTCCCTGCGGCTCCTCGGGTTTGCATACCACCAGCGGTACCGCGAATCAGCCGATCCCCTGTACCTGACGCGGGCGGCCGGGCTCTTTCGACGGTCGCTCCGGCTTGAACCGGCCGATCCCGCTGCGACGCTCGGGCTGGCCGGACTTTCACTCTCCCAACACCAGTTCCGTCGCGCGCTGCGCCTCGCTCGAACTGCGCAACGGCTTCAGCCGGACTCCGCAGACTCGCACGGAGCCGTCGGCGATGCGCTGATCGAGTTGGGTCGGTACCCCGAGGCGTTCGCCGCGTTCGACCGGATGACCGCGTTGCGCCCGAGCCTCGCGGGGTACGCGCGGGTCGCCTACGGGCGTGAGCTGCTCGGTCGGCCGCGGGCTGCGCTCGAGGCGATGAGCCTGGCTCGCGATGCGAGTGGCGGCAGGCCAGAGCCTGCAGCCTGGACGTTGGTCGAGCTCGGCAAGCTCTACTTCGGGATGGGCCGCATTGCGCCCGCCCGCGCTCAGTTCGCCGATGCGCTACGAATCTTTCCAGGCTACGTCTATGCCCTCGACTGGCTCGCCCGCACGGAGGCCGCCTCGGGGCGCTACCCGCGGGCGGTTGCGCTCTCTCGGCGCGCAGTCGACGCCGTGCCGTTGCCGCAGTTCGTCGCGACACTCGCCGACATCCGCCGTGCAAGTGGCGACGAGCGCGGTGCTCGGCGCGAGTTCGCACTCCTAGGCGCGATCCAGCGCCTATTGCAGGCGAATGGGATCAACTCCGACCTCGAGGTCGCTCTGTTCCGCGTCGATCACGGCATCCGGCTCGCGAGCGCGCTCGAGCTAGCTCGAGCAGCCCGGGGGAACCGGCCCTCGATCTACGGTGACGACGTCCTGGCCTGGGCGCTGGCTCGAAACGGGCGCTGCATGGAGGCGCGCGCCTACTCCACACGTGCGCTTCGGTTGGGGACGAAGGACGCGAGCTTCTACTTCCATCGGGGGATGATCGAGCGCTGCCTCGGCCACGGTGCAGACGCGGCCAGATGGTTCACCCGTGCTCTCGAGACGAACCCGAACTTCTCCTTGATCTGGGGGGATACAGCCAGGAGGTACGCGGCGTGAGGCGTCTGCTGCTTGCTGTACTGGCGCTCGTCGTCCTATGGGCTCCTGCCGAGGCGCTTGCACATCCGCTCGGCAACTTCACCGTCAATCGCTACAGCCGCGTTCAGCCTTCCGGGGATCGTGTCTATGTACTGTACGTCCTCGATCTGGCGGAGATTCCCACCTTCCGCGAGCGCGCTCAGGCCCGGAATGCTGAGGCGTACGCGGACGCGACTGCCGATCGGATCGCCCACGGCCTCCGGCTCAGCGTCGGCGGCAAGCGTCTCGTCCTGGAGCCGCTCCGGCGCACGATTGCGTTCCCCCCGGGTGCCGGCGGGCTGCGTACGACGCGGCTCCAGGTCCTGTTCCGCTCGCCGCGGATCGACTCGGAGGGATCGCTTGCGCTCCGCTACACCGACACGAATTTCGCGGGGCGGATCGGTTGGCAAGAGGTCACCGTCCGCGCAAGCGGGGATTCCCGTGTCGTGTCCGCGTCCGTTCCGACGAGCAGTATCAGCGGGGAGCTGCTGTCATATCCGAAGGACTTGCTCACGAGCCCGCCTGACGTGTCGAGTGCGACCGCTCGCTTCGAGCCCGGCACGTCCGGCCCGGTACCCACGCTGCTCGATCCCGAGCAATTGAAGGCGCGCGTGGCAGTACGCAACACCGCCGACGGTGGATTTGCCGCGCTGATCGCAGAGGATGAGCTGAGCTTTGGTTTCGTGCTCGTCTCGCTGCTCGTAGCGCTCTTCTGGGGCGCCGTGCACGCGTTCAGCCCCGGCCATGGGAAGGCGATCGTGGCGGGCTACCTCGTCGGCACGCGGGGGCGGCCTCGCGACGCGTTTGCCCTTGGCGCGATCGTGACGGTCACGCACACAGCCGGGGTTTTCGCGCTCGGAGGTATCACGCTCGTGTTGTCGGAGTTCATCGTTCCCGAGCAGCTGTATCCCTGGCTGAACCTCGTTTCTGCCTTGCTCGTGGTGGCGGTCGGGCTTGGGATCCTACGCTGGCGCATCCGCGTCTGGCGCCGCGGAGACTCCTTTGGGGGCGGTCACGAGCATCATCACCACGGCGACCATCAGCATGGCGGCGTGGCTCACAGTCACAGCGTCCATGCCCACCACCACGAACCTGGGAGCGGCCGCGGCGGCCTGCTCGGCATCGGTATCTCAGCCGGGATCATTCCGTGCCCGACCGCCCTCGTTGTTCTGCTGGCTGCGATCTCGCTTCAACGCATCGGCTACGGCCTCGTTCTGATCGTGGCGTTCAGCTTTGGTCTTGCCGCCTCAGTCACGTCGATTGGGCTCGTCGCCGTCACTGCGAGGCGCAGATTCAACCGCATGTCGTTCGACGGACCAGTGATCCGTGCTCTGCCCGCCGTGAGCGCGGTGGCCGTACTTGGGCTCGGCATCGTGATGACCCTCCGAGCCCTCTCTCCGTTGCTTTGAAAGGGATTCCGAATGCTCGGAGTTGACGACTGGCTCTCCGGCTTCTCCGATGGGACTTCGCTGTGGCTCGTGGTGCTAGTGGCCGTATTCCTCGGCCTGCGGCACGCCGCGGATCCGGATCACCTCGCTGCCGTCACGACTCTGATCGCGAGCAGGCGGGACGCTTCTGGGCGCGCCGCAGCGCACATGGGGCTGGCGTGGGGAATCGGCCACGGCACGACGCTCTTCGTGTTCGGCCTGCCGATCGTGGTCTTCAACAAGTACCTGCCCGAGCGTCTGCAGCAGGGAGCGGAGACCATCGTCGCGTTCGTGATCGTCCTTCTTGCGGTCAGGCTGCTCTACCGGTGGCGTACCGGCGTCTTCCACATCCACGAGCATGGCCATGACGGCGCCGGCGAGAAGCACGCGCACCTGCACGCGCACGCTCAGACGACTGCGCATGCTCACGAGCATCGGCTGCGAACGCCTCTCAGCGCTTTCGGCATCGGGCTCGTCCACGGAATGGGCGGGAGCGCCGGAGTCAGCGTCCTCCTGCTCGCAACGATCGACTCGCAGGCGCTCGCCGTCGTGTCACTCGTGGTCCTCGCCGTCTTCACTGCTGTGTCAATGATGATGCTTACAGCAGCTTTTGGCCGCGCGTTGACATCCGAACGGGTTCAGGGCGCCTTCAACGTCGTCGCACCGGCAATCGGCGTCGCTGGCCTCGCGTTTGGTGTCTGGTACGCAGCTGCCGCGTGGAGTCTGGCTCCTTATCCATTCTGATTCCCGGTTGACCAACCATCAACGACAAGCAATTCGCCGGCTGTGTGCTGAAGCCGATCCTCAAAAAGCTGCCGGATGAAATATCTCTACCAAATGGATGCGAGAGCCTTCTCTGTGATCGCGATCGGCTGTCAGAAGGTGGTCGACCCCACCGAACCGGATAACGTTAGGGTCGAGGCGTGGAGCCCGTCTGTGTCGCCGACTTTGAGCGTCTAGCGGAGGATCGCCTAGAGGTCGGCGCCTTCGGGTATTACGCCGGCGGCGCCGCCGACGAGCAGGCACTCGCAGCGAACGTTGAAGCCTGGCGGCGCCTGCGCCTCCGGCCGCGGGTACTCGTCGACGTGTCGCAGGTCTCGACCGCCACGACCGTGCTCGGCACCCCTGTGTCGATGCCGCTACTCGTGGCGCCCACAGCGATCCAACGCCTCGCGCATCCCGACGGTGAGCCGGGGATGGCTCGTGCCGCGGCCGCGGCGGGCACGATCATGTGCCTCTCGACCCTCGCAACGGCGACGCTCGAAGAGGTTGCGACGGCCGCACCCGAAGCGCCGCGGTGGTATCAGCTGTATGTGTTCCACGACCGCGGCGGCACGCGCGAGCTGGTCGCGCAGGCGATCGAGCATGGGTACGCCGCGATCGTCCTCACGGTCGACGCACCTCGACTCGGCCGCCGCGAGCGCGATGTCCGCACCGCATTCCGGGTCCCGCGCGAGATCCGGGTGCCGAGTCTCGTGGCGGCCCTGAGCGGCTCCGGGCGGCAGTGGGAGGGCGCGACGCCACTCGAGCTGCTGGGGGCGATCGACCCGGCGCTGACGTGGACCGATCTCGAGGAGCTTCGTTCCCTCTCGACGCTGCCGCTCGTGCTGAAGGGAATCCAGACGGCGGAGGACGCTGCGCTCGCCTGCGAGCACGGCGTCGACGCGATCGTCGTCTCGAATCACGGCGGACGGCAGCTGGATGCAGTAGCACCAACGGCCGAGCTGCTGCCGGAAGTGATCGAGGCCGTCGACGGGAGGATGGAGGTCTACGTCGACGGCGGCATCCGCCGCGGCTCCGATGCCGTCAAGGCGCTCGGCCTCGGCGCCAGGGCCGTGCTCGCCGGACGGGCGCCGTTGTGGGGCCTCGCCTGTGACGGGGAGGCCGGCGCGAGGCGGGTGCTCGAGCTCCTCCGGGACGAGCTCGAGCTGACGCTGGCGCTCCTCGGTTGTACCTCACCTCAGGAGGTCGGTCTCGATCACGTCCGTGCGACAGGCCGCTCGTGATCGAGGCGCTGACCCGGAATGCCGTGGCTGTCCTGCCGGAGGGCGGGCTCGCGGAGAAGCTGAAGCGTGGCCGGCCGCTGCGCGTCAAGCTTGGAATCGACGTCACCTCGCCGGACATCCACGTTGGCCGGGGCATCCCCTTGCAGCGGATGCGGGCCTTCCAGGACGCAGGGCACGTCGGGGTTCTCATCGTCGGCGACTACACGACGCGGATCGGCGATCCTTCGGGTCGTTCCGCAGAGCGGCCGATCCTCTCGGGCGCGCAGATCGACCGCGACGCGCGCACCTACGTCGAGCAGGCTTTTCAGATCATCGACGAGGCGAAAACCGAGGTGCGGTTCAACAGCGAGTGGCTCGGAGAGCTCGACTTCGGGGAGATCCTGCGGCTGACACGGACGGTCACGGTCGCGCAGCTGCTCGAGCGCGACGACTTCTCGAAGCGGTTCGCGGCGAGTGAGCCGATCTCGGTCTCGGAGCTGCTCTACCCGCTGATGCAGGCCTACGACTCGGTCGCCGTTGAGGCGGACGTCGAGCTCGGCGGCACCGACCAGCTCTACAACCTTCTCGCCGGCCGCACGGTGATGGAGGCGTACGGGCTCGAGCCGCAGGTCGTCCTGACGACGCCGCTCCTGCTCTCCTGGGACGGTGCGAAGATGAGCTCCTCGGTCGGGAACAACATCCCCTTGGCCGCCGCTCCCGAGGAACAGTTCGGACGCACGATGCGACTCCCGGACGAGCAGCTCGAGCAGTGGTACCGGCTCGTGCTGGAGCGCTCCGTGCCCGAAAGCGAGCCGATGGAGGCGAAACTCGCCCTGGCGCGGGCGATCGTCGAGCGTTCGCACGGGCAGGCTGCGGCCGTGGCGGCTGAGGCGCACTTCACACGGGTGGTGCGCGAGGGCCTCACTCCGGGTGACGTCCGGCGAGCCTCGCTGCCGGACGGCGACCCGGTGCACGTGCCTGCAGTGCTCGCGGCCGAGTTCGGTCTCTCGACGAGCGAAGCCAGGCGCCTGATCGCACAAGGCGGCGTGAAGGTCGACGGCGAGCTGCTCACCGAGCTCGACGTGCCGCGGGCGAGGCTCGCGACCGCCGTCGTGCAGGCGGGCAAGAGGCGGTTCGTTCGATTCGGTAATCCTTGACAGGCAGCTGAGGTTTGCTACTGTTCTTCGGCCGCCCGAGTGGGTCGGTGTAGGCAAAGTCCCCGTCCTCGACCAACTGGAGCGCCTCCAAGCGAGTATCGGATACGATTCAGTACCGAAGCTTGTAGGCCTCTGGCGCGAGTCGGAGGCTTTTTTACGCCGGTCAGCAAAGTCGGCTCGGTCTTTGAAAACTCAACAGCGTGCGTTTACGTCGAGACGCTGGACCAATGTGCTCCGTGTCCTCTGGATACGGCGCGACTCGGTTCGGTGAAACGAATAAACCTGTCTCGCCTTCCCAGTCATGCAGAGTGGGGGAGGCGGACTTTGAGCACAAGCTCAAGGTGACGAAAGCTCGTCCTCTGCCGGCTTAACGGCGGTGGGACGAAACAATCTTCACGGAGAGTTTGATCCTGGCTCAGGACGAACGCTGGCGGCGCGCTTAAC
>JBBJOI010000038.1:0-27248 GCA_037721555.1 Gaiellaceae bacterium
CCTACCCGCCACCCCTCGAGCTCCCCTAGGCACCCCGCCGCCCCCCCCCGCCGCCCCCCCACCCCGGCCGCCTCGCGGAGGAAGAAAAGCCGCGCGCGGCACCGAGAATTCACCGACGGCGAGCGCTCGAGCGGGTCGGCGGCGGCGACCGTGGCGCCTTCGAAGAGCTCTACCGGCGGTACACGCGGCCGGTGCTCGGGCTTGCATTGCGCCGCCTCGGTGACCGAGGCCGCGCCGAGGATGCCCTCCAGGAAGCCTTCACAGCTGTCCGGCGATCGGCTCGCAGCTACGACCCGAGACGTGGAGCAGGGGCGGCCTGGCTCTACACGGTCGCACGTAACGCGATCGTCGACGGCGCCCGCCGCCGGCCGGACACGCCTGCCGAGGCACCCGAGGTGGAGGCCGCTGGAGATGCACGTCAGCGGGCTGGAACCGAACGCGCACGGGCGCGATTGGTATGAGCTGTGGTTGACAAAGGGCGGCAAGGCAATCGCCTCGTGCGGCCGCTTCACCGTCGCTGGCGGCCGAACGACGGTGCAGCTGAGCGTCCCCTACCGGCTGCGTGCGTACGACGGCTGGATCGTCACGCGGCGCGGCTCGGACGCGGCGCTGCTGACGACGTAGCCCCTCTAGGCCGCCGTCTGCCAGAGCTCGAAGCGGTTTCCTTCCGGATCGACCGCCCACCCGAACCGACCGAACTCGAGCTCCTCGATCCGCTCCTCGACCGCCACGCCGGCTGCCCGCAGTTGCGCAAGCATGGCGTCGAGGTCTCGAACGCGGTAGTTGACCATCGCCTGCTGCTCGGGTCGGCCGAGATAGTCGGTGTCATGGGAGAAGGGTCGCCCACACAGCCTGATCTCCGTCAGGCCGTGAGCGTGCTGTACGTCCCTCCTTCCTCCTCGATCGCGACGCCGAGGTTCGCTGCATACCAGGCTGCGAGCGCCGCGGGATCCTTGGCACGGAGGAACACGCCGCCGATACCGGTTACCGCCTCCACCCTCTGCACGCGGTCTCTAAGGCGCACGACGGTCGTTCGCGACGAAGGCGTCGTAGGTGATCGGCATCCGCTTGGCAAGGAAGTGCTCGCAGGCCTCCGCGTAGCGGCGGATCTCCCTCTGGGCGCTCTCGGCGGCACGCAGCGAGAGGAAGTTCATCAGCGCGCGCGCGTTCACGGTCCAGTAGAACTCGGTATAGGCTCCGACGGGCAGCACTGCACGGGCGAGCTCCCGTGCCACCCCTTGCTCGACGAGCCGCGTGTAGGCCGCGTAGGCCGCGTCGTAGACGGCCCTCAGCTCCTCGCGCGTGTGCTCCGCGAGCTCCGGCTCCACCGGCTCGAACAAGTAGGCACCTGGCTTGCCCACCTGGGAGCGAACGTCCTCGGGAGCAGGCACATAGAAGTCGTCCGTCGCTTTCGCGTAGCGCATGGAGAACTCGTTGAACGACCCGACCCGGTGCCGGAACCACTCGCGCGCGACGAAGATCGGGGCGCGGATGTGGAAGCGGAACGCGTTGTGCTCGAACGGCGTGCCGTGGCGATCGCGCATGAGGAAGCGGATCAGGCCCTCGTCGGCTGCGTCGAGCTCCTCGCGACGCCTGGCGAAGCTGACGCGCGCGCCGTTCACGACCGAGAGGTCGTCCGCCATCGCGGCGTCGAGCCGCACGAAACCATGGTCGAGGACGGCGATTGCGTCTTGGGTGGAGATCACGTCTTGCATGGATATCGCGTCAGATATCACTTCCGCGATGGCCGCCACAGGATCGAGAGTAGAGCGATCGCCGGACGGAACCGGCAGTCTCTACGTCGGCACGTCAGGCTGGTCCTATCCGTCCTGGCGCCCCGGGTTCTATCCGGCCGGCCTTCGAAACGAGGACTTTCTCCGCTCGTACGCCGAGCGGCTGCCCTCGGTCGAGCTCAACACCACGGGGTACCGCCTGCCGGGGGAGCAGCAGTTCGAGCACTGGGCCGAGCAAACACCGCCCGCTTTCCGGTTCGCGCCGAAGCTGCCGCAGCGCTCGCTGCGGTCACTCGGGACGTGGGAGAAGCGCGTCCGCCTCCTGGGTGGACGACTGGGGCCGCTGCGCGTCGTGATCGAGAGCCCGCGGGACGAGGGACTGCTCGCCCTCCTGCTCGGATCTACCGGTCTGTCCCTTGCTCTCGATCTGAGGCACGAGAGCTGGCGGGAGGTCGACGTCGGAGCCGCCGTGCGAGTGAACGACTGGAGCGCGAACGGCCCGTTCCGCTATCTCCGCTTCCGCGGGCCGCCGTACGCCGACGACGAGCTGCGCGCGCTGGCCGAGCAGATTCGGCCATTGCTCACGAGCGGTGTTGACGTCTATGCGTACTTCCGGCACGAGGATCCGCCGACTGCTCCGATCGCCGCGCAACGCCTCCGCGAGCTCGTCGTCGCAGGCGGCATCGAACCGCCCTGATCCCGGAACACGGACTGCCTCGACTTCAGGCTAGACTGTGAGTGTTATCTAGAGCGCGTACCTGCGGTGTTCAGCACCTCTCTTACCGTTCGTGATCAGTGGTAAGGAGGTGTTTTTCTATGTCAGCAGGAACCGTGAAGTGGTTCGACGACGCGAAGGGCTACGGCTTCATCGCGCCGGAGGACGGCGGCAAGGATCTGTTCGTGCATCACTCGGGTATCGGCGGCGAGGGCTTCAAGTCGCTCTCCGAAGGTGCGAAGGTCGAGTACGAGTCGCGCGAGGGCGCGAAGGGTCCCGAGGCGTTCAACGTCGTCGCGACCTCCTAGGAGGCAGTTATCGCCGAGAAGGAAGAGAAGATCGAGCTCGAGGGCGAGGTGATCGAGGCGTTCCGGAGCGGTATGTTCCGGATCGCCCTCGACAACGGCCACGAGACGCTCGGTTACACGGCCGGCAAGATGCGTCGCTATCGGATCAGAGTTTTTCCGGGCGACCGCATCAAGGTCGAGCTCTCACCGTACGACCTGTCGCGCGGCCGGATCGTCTACCGACATCGGTAGGCGGTCCGCGCCGCGCGCGGTCGTTCGCGACACCGACCGGGCGTCGCCCTGGGACAGTCCCACGGCCACGTCCCTCGCGGCCGCTACGTGTCGATCTCCCCGACGCTGTGCGCGGCCGCCGCTGCGCGGATCCTCAGCGCCACGGCCTCGTCCACGCGCTGGTCGCCAGCGTCGGCGTTGATCCGCACGAGCCGTGAGCCGATGCTCGCCGCCGCAGCCGCAAGGTCGGCGCCCGCGGAGGCGTCCCCGCGGACGTTGGGGTTGCCCTCGAGCACGGCGAGCTTCGCGAGCTCCGCCAGCTCCGCAGAGATCTGGGCGATCTCGAGGGGGATCGCCACGATCCGCTCCCTCGTGACCGTGTTTCGTGACGCCATGAATGCTGAGTAGGAGGCCGCATCGGCGTCGGCGAGCAGCTCGACCTTCGCACGCAGCGCCTCGGCGCGCCCCACGACCTCCGCCCGACATGCCCAGTCCTCCGCGCCGAAGCGAGCAGCCATGGCGACGAGCCCCGCGGCAAGTGAGGCTGCCATCGCCGCCACCGCCCCGCCCCCAGGCGCAGGTGTCCGCGCCGGCACCGCGTCGAGGAACTCCTTCAGCGGGAGATCGAGGAACGATCCGGACTCAGAAGAGGCCAACCGTCCGCCCTTGCTCGTCGATGTCGACGTCGAACGCGGCCGGCCTCGCACCGAGGCCCGGCATCGTCTGCATCGTGCCGAGGAGCGCGACGAGCCAGCCGGCACCCGTGTAGGCGCGCAGGTCGCGCACGGTTACCTCGAACCCGGTCGGCGCGTTCACGAGCTCGGGGTCGTGAGACAGCGACAGGTGCGTCTTCGCCATGCAGATCGGCAGGCGCTCGAGCCCGCCGTCCGCATACAGCTTGATCTTGTCCCGGGCGGTCTGGAGGAAGACCACGCCCTCGGCCCCGTAGACGGTGCGCGCCACGACCTCGATCTTGGCCTCGATCGTCGCGTCCAGCGGATAGGTGAAGGAGAAGCTGTTCGGACGCTCGGCCGCCGCTGCAACCGCTTCCGCGAGCCCGGTGGCACCGTCACCCCCGCGCTCGAAGCCCTCGTTCGGCTCCGCCCCGTACGCTCCGTATTCGAGCGCAAGACGTTGTACGAGCTCCACCTCGTCGTCGGTGTCGCCTGGGAAGCGGTTGACGGCGACCACGGCCTCGAGCCCGAACCCACGGACGATCGCCAGGTGTCGCTCGAGGTTCGCAGACCCCCTCTCGATGGCGTCCAGACCCCCGTCTGCGTCGCCGCCGTGATGCTTCAGCGCCCGAGCGGTCGCGACCAGCACGATCGCGCTCGGAGAGAGGCCACCGGTGCGGCAGACGATGTTGAGGAACTTCTCCATGCCCATATCGGAGCCGAAGCCCGACTCGGTCACGACGAACTCACCGAGCTTCAGCGCGACGAGGTCGGCGACAAGCGAGCTGTTGCCGTGAGCGATGTTGGCGAACGGGCCGCAGTGGACGAGCGCGGGCTGCCCCTCGAGCGTCTGAACGAGGTTCGGCTTCAGTGCCTCCTTCAGCATCACCGTCATCGCGCCTGCGGCCTGCAACTGCTCGGCGCGCACCGGCTCGCCCTCATAGGTGTGGGCGACCGTGATCTCTCCCACGCGCTTGCGCAGGTCGTGCAGGTCGCGTGCGACAGCCACGATCGCCATCACCTCCGAGGCCGCCGTGATGTCGAAGCCGCTCTCGCGCGTGTAGCCGTTCGCGCGCCCGCCGAGCCCGATCGCGACGTTCCGCAGCGCGCGGTCGTTGACATCGACGCACCGCCGCCAGCCGATGGAGAGCGGATCGATTCCGAGCCCGTTGCCGTGCAGTAGGTGCGCCTCGAGCATCGCTGCGAGCAGGTTGTTCGCGGCACCGATCGCGTGGATGTCCCCGGTGAAGTGGAGATTCAGCTCTTCCATCGGCACGACTTGCGCATAGCCGCCGCCGGCCGCGCCACCTTTGATCCCGAACACAGGCCCGACAGAGGGCTCGCGCAGGCAAAGCACGGGCTTGCGGCCGATTCGGCCCAAACCCTGTGTCAGGGCGACGGAGGTGGTGGTCTTCCCCTCACCTGCCTTCGTCGGTGTTATCGCTGTAACGCAGATCAGCTTGCCGTCCGGCCGTGCCGCCAGTCGGTCGAGCACGCCCAGGTCGATCTTCGCCTTCGTGCGTCCATAGAGCTCGATCTCGTGCGGCTTGAGCCCGGCGGCTGTGGCGATCTCGGAGATCGGCCGTAGGGTTGCCTCCTGCGCGATCTCGAGGCTCGACGGCATCGCTCCAGTCACGTCGCGACCGCGCCCACGGACGCAACTCTACGCAGGGCGGAGCAGGTTCGTCTCGACCACCGCTCCCTGCATGGTCTCGTTGCCGCGGTCGTCGAAGCGCTTGGGGCGCTGACGGCCGTTGCGGTGCTTCTTCCCGGCCATGAGAGAAGCGGTCAATGCGTTGCAATTGCGCCCAGGTGGCGTTCATGCACACCTGTGGCGAGGATCTCGCCGATCTGGTCGATCACGTAGCGCAGTTCGTCGTCCGAGGTAAAGAAGTGGGGGCCGATGCGAATTCCGGCATCTGGCCTGAAGTCGCAGAGGATCTCGCGCTCGGTCAATTCGCGGTGCACGGCCGGGAAGTCCGGCACGTGGACGGTGACGGTGCCGCCACGTCGAGCAGGGCCGCGGGGGCTGCGGATTTCGAACCCCGCCGCCTCGGCGATGCCGGCGAGCAGGGCAGTCTGGCGAAGCGAGTTCTCCCGGATCCGGCCGACGCCGATCTCCTCGATCAGGTCGTAGCCCGCAGTCGCGGCGTAGAGGGCCGGTACGTTCGGGGTGCCGGTAAGGAAGCGCGTGGCGCCACCCGCGTAGCGCATCTCCTCCTCGAAGGCGAAGGGTGCCTCGTGCGCCTGCCAGCCGGTGTAGGTGGGCCGAAGCCGCTCGGCCAGGTCGGGACGGACGTAGAGCCAACCGTTTCCGGGGCCTCCGCAGAGCCATTTCACGGAGCCGCCGACGGCGAAGTCCACGTTGAGCGCGGCCACGTCGAGCGGCACGATTCCGGCCGATTGATAGGCATCGAGGATCACGTGCGCGCCGGCGTCGTGCGCGCGTCGGACGATCCGCTCGATGTCCTGGATCTCGCCGGACTTGAAGAGTACGTGGCTGATCGGCACCAGCAACGTGCGCTCGTCGATCGCGTCGACGATCGCATTGTCGTCGTCGCAGACCACGACCTCGAGCTCCGGCTGGGCTTGGTAGAGATAGCGCACGGAAGGGAAGTTGCCGCGCTCGTAGACGACGCGGTTACGGGGCAACGAGGGCCGGAAGCAGGAGAGGACGATCGCCTCTGCGATCGCGACGTTCTGGTGCATCACCGTCGAACCGGCCGGAGCCCCGACGATGCGGCCGATCTGATCCCCGACCGTCATCGGCATCGTCCACCAGCCTTCCCCCCACGCCCGAATCCCCCGCTCGCGCCAGGTGCGCGCGTACTCGGCGACCCTCGCCTCGGCCGCTGCGGGCATCGCGCCGAGCGAGTGGTTGATCAGGTACGTCGTGTGCTCGAGGATCGGGAACTCGCGGCGGTAATCGAGCAGGTCGCGCATGGGAAGAGTCTGCCGCAACTGCCGCCGCGCGCGGCGGTCAGGGCGTCTGGAGACGTCTGCGAGCCGTGTCATCGGGACTGTCCCCGTCATCCTTCCTCTCGGTCGTCACTCGGCGTCCGCGAGGGGCGTGTCCTCGGGACTGTCTCCTCTTCCTTCCCTTCGGGACTGTCCCTCGTCACTCGGCGTCCGCGAGGGGCGTGTCCTCGGGACTGTCCCTCGCGCACTGCGGGACTGTCCCCGTGGCATGATTTTGCAACGGTTTCGTGCCAATTTCGCGCGCCCCCTATCGGCGCTCTCGGCGGCTACCTACCGTTGGCTCAGATGCCCCGCCTGCCTCGTCGCCTGCTGCCCAGCCCGGCTCACTATCACGTCACTGCCCGCGGTGTCGAGCAGCGCACGATCGTGGTCGACGACCTCGATCGCGACTGGTGGAGGGCAAAGCTCAAGCAGACCCGCCGGCGCTGCAACTGGATCCTCCACGCCTGGGTCTTGCTCGACAACCACTTCCACCTCGTTGTCGAATCGACGCAGCCCGACCTGTCAGCTGGGATGCAGCTGCTGAACGGCCTCCACGCCCAGCGCTTCAACCGACGGTATGCGCGCGTTGGACATCTCTTCCAAGGACGGTTCCAGGCAAGGGTGATCGACGACGAGGAGTACTTCGCGACCGCGTGCCACTACGTCTTCGAGAATGCAACCCGCGTCGGCCTCCGCGACTGGCGCTGGCGAGGGCTGGCCCTCGCTTCAGCTCAACCGCTTCAAGAGGCCGAGCGCTTGCTGGTTCCACGGCGCCCTGTGGGTCGTTCCAGTCGCGCCGAGTCGCCCGCGGTTGGCCAGGTACCAGTCGTACGTCTCGATCAGAGTCTGTTCGTTGGAGAGCCGCGGCCGCCAGTCGAGCAGTCGCTCAGCCTTTTGCGTCGACACGAACGAGTCCCGGTGGGCCGTGCGGTAGTGCCACTCAGCGAGTGGCGAGAGCCGCAGCAGCTCGAGCGCACGCAGCGCAGCTTCAGCCGGCCGCACGGGAACCGGCGTGAGCCGCGAGGAGGAGTTTGCGTGGTCGATCAACGAGCCGAGATCCTGGCGCACGGTTCCGAATCCGGCAGCGCCAACATTCAGCGCTTCCCCGACAACGCCCGCCGCAGTGAAGGAACGCACGATGGCATCGACGAGATCCTCCACCGCGAGCAGCTGGTACCGGTTCTCGCCGCTGCCGAGCGTGTAGATCCGCCTGCCCTCGCGCACCCAGTCGAACAGGATCTCGAAGACGCCGAGCCGCTCGGGGCCGACGAAGGTCTTCGGCCGGACGATCACGAACGGGAGGCCGCGCTCGCCGAACGCCCGCGTGACCTCCTCCGCCTCGATCTTGGAAGCGCCGTACCATCCCACGCCGAAGAGCGGATCGTCCTCGTGGATCGGGTGCCGTTCGGGCACTCCGTACACCGCGCTCGACGAGATCATCACGGCCCGCCCCACGCGCGCCTCGAGCGCGGCTGCGAGAACCACCGCCGTACCGCCGACGTTGACGGAGGTGATCGACTGCTGCGAGGCGTGAACCGGCAGTGCCGCAGCCGCGTGCACGAGCACGTCCGCGCCAGCAACGAGCTGCGCACAGGCAACGGGGTCACGGACGTCGCCGCGCAACTCTTCAATCGGGCCCTCGAGGTCGGCGTCGGCGAGCGGTGCAAGATCGAGCGTCCGCACTCCCACACCCCGCGCGAGGAGAGAACGAGAGAGATGCAGACCGAGGAAGCCCGCGCCGCCGGAGATGGAAACAAGCACGAACTGGTTACGCTAGCGTCGCCTCGTCATGACCCGCTACATCGCCCTCGCGCTCGCCGCCACGCTTGCGTGCTTCGCGAGCGGGGCCGCCGCTCGCCCGGCGAAGGACGGGCTGCCGAGCTACGTGGACAGTTACTCCGCCTGGACGAAGGTGAACCGCAAGCCGATCGCGGGCGGCTCGCCGGCGCACGCGGGGACGAAGAACGTCTATGTGAGCAAGCGGCAGCGCGGGGCCCGCTATCCGGTCGGCACGATCGTCGTCAAGACTGCGACGCAACCCGGCCGCCGCTGGCTCTCTCTCGTTGCGACGATGCGGCGGATCAAGGGAGCGGCCAATGGTGGCTGGCGCTGGGAGGAGTTCACACGCTCATCCTCCTCGCAACGGTTCTCGAAGATCGACTTCCCCGAGTCCGGGTGTGCCGCCTGTACATGCAGGCGAAGTCCAACGACTACGTGTTCACGCGACGCTGAGCAGCCGTTCGAGGGCCGGCTCGAGACCTAGGGCATCGCGCAGATCCTCGTAGGCTGCTCGCGCTTCGGTACCGGCGCGTCGACCCCTCACGGCTCGGATGAGGACGTTCTTCGGCGTGTGCTCGAAGTCCACGAACTCGACGAGCTGCGCCCGGTAACCGGCGAGCTCGAGCAACTGAGCGCGCAGCGCGTCGGTGACGAGTGCCGAGAGTCGTTCCTTCGCCAGCCCGTGCCGGAGAAGCGGTTGCAGCAGCGGCGAGGAGATCTGGCGGTATGCCTCCTTCTGGCAGCAGGGTACGGCCAGAATCGCGCGAGCCTGCCAACGGACTGCCTGTGCGAGCGCCTCGTCCGTCGCCGTGTCGCATGCGTGCAGGCTGACGACGAGGTCGACCTGCGAGTCCGTTTTGAACGCAGCAATATCTCCCTGCTCGAAGCGCAGGCCCTTCGCGCCGACCTGGCGGACGAGGGACCCGCAGGCCTCGACCACGTCCTCCCTCAGATCGAGTCCCACAAGCTCGACCTCACGCCCGTGCACCTCGGTGAGCAGGTGGTGGAGCGCAAAGGTCAGGTACGACTTGCCGCACCCGAAGTCAACCACGTGGAGGCAGCCTTCGGTAGGCAGGGCGGGCACGACGTCCTCCACCAGCTCGAGGAACCGGTTCACCTGGCGAAATTTGTTGTAGCGACTCTTGCGGACGTGGCCTTCCGGCGTCATGACGCCCAGCTCTACGAGGAAGGGAACGGGCGTCCCCTCCTGCAGCAGGTGGCGCTTGCGCCGGTCGTGGGCGCGTAAGGCGACGGGTCTGGACGGCGGACGGCGAAGCACGCTGGTGCCGAGCACCTGCCAGTCTGCCTCCCCGGTCTGCAGCAGAGCCTGGCGATAGTCCACGAGCAGAGCCGCCAGGCGATCGTGCGCCTCCGGAGCGGCGAGGTTCTCGTGCAGCGTGCGGTCGCGCAGGTGGGTCGTGAAGCGGTAGGCGAGCCGGCCGTCGAGCTCGACAGGGTCGATCGTCACCCTCCTCGGCAGCTTGGGTTCTACAGGCTTCGAGAACACGCCTCTCGTGAGCGCCTCGTCGCCGAAGAGCCGAGTGAGAAGATCGTCGATCTCGGCCATGTCCCTCATGATGAGCCTTACGGCAGCTGCGAGCGGCCAAGAGCAGGATCGGCGGAGCTGATGGGCTTCGCAGCCCGAACAGACGTGTCCGCGGGACAGTCCCAGGAACCCTCCGTTACGCGGGTCAGTCCCAGGCACGTCCCCTACGCGGGACAGTCCCAGGCACGTGCCCCTAGAGGCCGTAGCTCTCGAGCAAGCGCAGCCAGATCTCGCTGCGGGTCGGGAACGACGGGACGGCGTGCCAGAGGGTCTCGAGCGGCACCTCGCCGACGACCGCGATCGTCGCCGCGTGGAGCCATTCCGCCGTCTCGAACCCGGCGAACGTCGCACCGACGACGATCGAACGATCCTCGTCGATCACAAGCCGGGAGGTTCCGGGCGCGTTCCGGCCGACGAAGCTTGCGCCCGCGGTAGCACTCGTCGCCACGTCGACCGCCCGCGCGCTGAGACCGGCCTCGCGGGCGGAGACAAGCGTGTGCCCGACGGCCGCGACCTGGGGGTCAGTGAAGATCACCCGCGGCGAGAGCTGGCCATCCGACCGGATCGAGACGTTCTTGCCCAGGATGGCGTCAGCCGCCAGCCGGCCGTGGTACTTCCCCATGTGAGTCAACTGGGCGCGGCCGTTCACGTCGCCGATTGCGTACAACCAGGGATGCGCGGGAGAGCGAAGATCGTTGCCCACCTCGAGAGGCTTCCCCGGCTCGAGGCCGATCGTCTCGAGCCCGATCCCCCCGGTGGCAGGTCGACGTCCCACGGCGACGATGAGCTCGCCACCGCCCGCGGAGGTTCCGTCGTCGAGCTCGAGCCGGGCCTCGCCGCCCTCGCCACGAGACGCAGCGACGGCGTGGACTCCGGCGCGGATCTCCACCCCCAAAGCCTGCAGCGCCTCGGCGACCTGCTCGCCGACGAAGGGCTCCTCCCGGGAGAGGAGGCAGGGACCGCCTTCCACCACCATCACCCGCGAGCCGAGCGACGCCCACGCCTGCGCCAGCTCAACGCCCACGACGCCACCGCCGAGAATGAGCAGGCTCGGGGGGACCTCGCGAGCCGTCGTCGCCTCTCTATTTGTCCACGGCCGCGACTCGGCGAGTCCCGGGATCGGCGGCATCAGGGACGTGCTTCCCGTCGCGACGACGACTGCCCGTCCGGCGACGAGAACGTCGTCGCCAACGACGACGCGCCGCTCACCGTCGAGCTTCCCGCGACCGCGGACGACCGTGACGCCTCGGTCCTCGAGCCACGGAACCTGCGAAGAGTCGTCAAGGGTGTGAATCACCTCATCGCGGCGGTCGAGGACGGCCGCCGGATCGAGCCCCACGGCAGAAACACCGGGTACGCGTCCAACCTCCTGGAGCACCTCCGCCGGGCGCAGCAACGCCTTCGACGGCATGCACGCCCAGTACGAGCACTCCCCTCCGATCAGCTCCGCTTCGACGACGGCAACGGCGAGACCGGCCTCCCCGAGACGCCCCGCTGCGACCTCCCCGGCGGGTCCAGCGCCGAGCACGACTGCGTCGAAGTGCCGCTCCAAGTCACCAGTCTCACACACGGCCGCAGAAACGCTCCCTGGCAAGGAGACGCAGGCCGAACGGCGAATCGATGGATCCAGATGGCAGCGCGTGTAGGTGAGATGAGAGCTGTATTGCGAGGCGCGATCTCGGCGGCCCCTGCGGCTCGGCTTCCGCTTCTCCTCTTCGCAGGCGACCGAGAGAAGAGGCCGTCAGATCTATCCGGTCGTCTCGCGCGGCTCAACACAAGGGTCGCGGAAATCGTGGCGGAGCTGGAGCGGAGTCTCGAGGAACCGTCTTTCTGGCTGTTCGTCTCGTCGTCGTCGGGCTACTCGCTCGTCGAGCAGCGGGGGCGAGAACCAAAGCGCGGCGACATCGTGGATCTGGACGGTGCCGAGTACCGCGTCGCGGTCGTCGGCGCCCGGTCCTTCGTCGACGGGAGACGCTGCGTCTACCTGGAGCCGGCGGCGATCACGACTCCTCGCTGCGAGGCGCCGCCTGACGCCCAGGCGGCTTAGAGCTCGTTTCACGCTGAAACGAGCTCTTGCCGCCGCGAGCGCCGGACAGGATCAAGCAGGATCCGGCGCCGCCGCGAGCGCGGTCAACGCCTCGATCGGCACCACCGCGAGCGCTCGCGCGTGCGTCGCGCCGAGTACGACGGGCGGCGCCTTGCCCGCCTCGAACGCCTCGAGCCAGCGCGCTGCGCACACGCACCAGCGATCGCCTGGGCGCAAGCCTTCGAACCCCCACTCGGGCCGAGGAGTGGAGAGGTCGTTGCCGGCCTCGCGGCTGAAGACGAGGAACTCCTCGGTCATGACCGCGCACACCGTGTGATCGCCGAGGTCTTCGGGACCGGTTGAGCAGCAGCCATTTCGAAAGAAGCCGGTCAGCGGCGACTGCGAACACGACAGCAGTTCGCCACCAACCACGTTGACGTCGGGCTCCCGGCTCATCCAACGTAAGTCTCCCAGGCGCGTGCACGCCACGAGCACGGCGGCGAACAACAGCTCCAGGTGCCCCCGCGGCTGTTCCACCGCGCTACGCCTCGAGCACGCTGCGGGCGCTCGACGAGGTGATGAAGATCAGAAACTCGGTCACGACCGGCCGTGACGGGCCGACCGAGGAGCGCATGACATACCAGTCGCGCAGCCCCGGGCCGGACGCGACGTCGATCACGCTCAGGAGCCCGGCTTCGAGCTCGGTCGCAACCGCGGCGCGCGACACGAAGGACACCCCGAGGCCTGCCCGGGCGGCCTGCTTGATCGCCCCGTTGGAACCGAGAGTCATCGTCTGGGCGTCGATGCCGGCGCTCGTGAGGAACTCCTCGTTGACGGCACGCGTGCCCGACCCTGGCTCGCGCAGTAGCCAACGACGGCCCGCGAGCTCCTCCCACGAGACTGCCCGACGGCCCGCGAGGGGATCCTCGCGGGCGGCGATGAGCACGAGCTCGTTCGCGAGGATGGCGTGAGCTTCGATGCGGCGATCCGAAGGCGGGCGCCCGCCGATGGCCAGATCCGCCTCTGGGAATCACGCCGTCGCACCCCGACTGCAACTACATCGACATCATGCAGCAGCACCTGATCCTCCTCCGTCGCGGCGAATCGATCCTGAAGCCGGTGTACGGCCATGCGGACGGGAAGTTCGGGCCCCCCAAGTACGTCAAGCCCAAGGCCTTCACCGTCGTGGAGGGGCTGCTGGGGTATCACACCGAGGAGATGCGCAACGTCTGCGACGTGCGCGTCTTCCTGGCTCCGCCGGAAGAGCTCCGGCGCAGGTGGAAGGTCAACCGCGACTGCACGAAGCGCGGCTACACCACCGATCAGGTGCTCGCCGAGCTCGACAAGCGCGAGGACGACTCGGTCTCCTTCATCCGGCCGCAGGAGCGCTACGCCGATCTGGTCGTCTCCTTCACGTCCAGCAGCGACAGGAACCCCGACCATCTGGACGCCGAGCTGACGCTGCGCGACGGACTGCCCAACCCCGATCTGTCGCCGTTCACCGACAGCGACGGAGGGATCACGCTGCGGGAGCAGGACGGCGAGCGGCTGCTACTGATCCCGGGCCAGCTCGACACCGAGCGTGCGGGTGCAATCGAGCACGCGATCTGGGATCAGATGCAGTTCGCCAGCCACCTGCGCTCGCAGAGTGACCGCACGGTGGCATTGGGTGGGGACGACGTCCGTTCCGACACCCGCGACGCAGACGCCGCCCCGCCGATTCTCGAGCCCGCCACCGGCGGCATCGCTCAGTCGGCATAGCGGAGCGGCTGCAGAGGCAGGGACGCGCCTCCTCGGCGCCGCTCGCTGCGGACACGTTTATGACGCCTCCCGTGGCGGGTACGACCTGTTGCCACAGACAGCACTAAGGAGGCTGGCATGCGTAAGAGGTTTGCGGTACTTCTGGCGGCGAGTGCGCTAGGGGTCGGAGCGGCGTCACCCGTCGCGTTTGCAGGAACGGGCACCGACGCGGTGACCGAAGACGACGGAGGCACCGATTACGGCTGGATCGGGCTGCTCGGACTTGCCGGGCTGGCCGGTCTGATGGGGAGGAAGCGCGACGACCGCGTAGACGTCCGCCGCGACGACGCAGGTAGCACCACCCGCCGGTAACGCGACGAAGGCACTGCTGGGGAGGCCTGGACCCCGCCGAACCAGCACGCCTAGCGCTAATCGGAGAACAAGAGGCGCACAACGAGTATGGACGGAATCACTGAGTCTGAGTCAGAAGTCATCGCTCGGCACCTGAACAGCATTGACAGGAAGGTTTAGAGGCTTGAGAAGCGCATGACGAAGTTGGACAGGGTCACCGAGAGACTGGAAGGCGCTGCAGTGACTACGGCGCCGCGCCTTGCAAGAGATTTCGCACCACTGGGACGGCGTCTATGAGGCGATGCGGCGCGTTGAAGGAGGCGAGCCCGAACCGGTCGAACAGGGCGAGAGTGACGGTCTCGCCCGCACCGCCTCTCTTAACTGAAGCAAACTCCTACCCCCCGCAGCGCACTGCGCAGAAACGGTGTGCCGACGTACCAAAAGCCGCCGCGCAGGTCCTCCTCAGCACAGGTCGGCGCGAGCCGTGGATCCGTGGATCGACCGTGGGTCTAATACGCTCCACAACGGCTTGGTTAGCCAAATTGACCGGATGCAGCACGGGTTTCCCTTTAGGCACGGAAACCCACGGATTTGGAGCGTTGGAAAGAGAAAGACCGGCAAGTACCGCAACTGGCGATGTCGTACTTACGGTCTGGCGGCGAGAACCGTGGGGATCGAGGCAGGGGGACCATACGACCTCCGCCACAGCTTCGCGTCGCTCCTCTTCAGTGAACAGATGAACCCAGCAGAGATCGCTGAGCAGATGGGCACTCATTGACGACCCTGCTTACTACCTATACGCACGTCCTCGAGGAACTTCGCGGGCTTCCGCCCAGACCCGCCGAGGCGTTGATTAGAAGCGCCCGCGAAGCTCGCGTAGCCCAGATGTAGTCCATGGCCGAGGGCGAGGTATGACTCTGGTGGTCAGAGTCGAGGTGAAAACGCCGCAATAGCGGCGAAATAACGAGGAGCCGACGCGCGGACTCGAACCGCGGACCCCTTCATTACGAGGGAAGGACGAGTGAGGGACGCGCGTCCACGCGCGGGCACCCGAGGGAACGTTCTCGCTGGAAACCGAGGGGTTCTTCAGCTCATCCGGTGGACGCGGGTGCCCGCTCGTGCCCGAGCTGACGTACCCGTTTTGTACCTGCGCTCTCTACCGTTCCCGCCGTGAATCTCGGTTGGCGAGCCTTACTGCTGTGTAGATGACGGCGCCGAGGACGACGATTCCGACGGTCATCGAGAGGGTCATCCAGACCCAGTCGCTCCCATCCATCCAGTCGTTCATGGTTCCTCCTTCCTGGTTGAGCTGCGTTTGTCGGGTAGTTAGGCCTGCGACACGGTGGTGGCGAGGTTGATCGGGTTGCGCAGGCAGTAGACGCCGGGGCAGCGTGCGTCGGCCCGCTCTTTGAGCTCGTCGATTGTCTCCTGTGGTGCGTCGGCTTCGATCTCGAGGTGCCAGTCGACGTGCTCGACGGGTGGCCGATCGTCGACTCCGAGTGCGCGGCTTTGGTCGACCTCGGTGGTGATGACTCCGCGCAGCGCCCGCAGTTCGATGCCTTCGCGGGCTGCCTCTGTTGCGAAGGTCATCGCGTAGCAGGCGAGGCCGCCCCAGAGGCAGTAGGCGAGCGGGTTCGGTGCGGAGCCGCTACCGCCGAGCGGCGGCGGGAAGTCGCAGGAGAACTCGACCTCGCCGCCCGGGTAGGGGATCCGGCCCTGGAACTGCGGTGCGCCGGCACGCGTTTGCCATTCGCCCGACAGCTCGACCGGCTGGCGAAGCGAGGCGGGATCGGCCGTTCCCTGCTCGACCGTCTGCTGGAGCGACTCGAGGTTGACGTTGTGCATGGGGCCTCCGATTCGTTCTGTGGAAGTTCTGCTACTGTACCAACTATTCAGTTGTGTAGTTGTTCAGTAGAGGAGTCGTATGAGTCTTCCGCAGCCCCTGCCTGACCCGCTGATCGAGCTGATCGCGCGCCGCTTTCGCGTCATCGGCGAGCCGATGCGGATCAAGCTGCTCGACTCTCTGCGCGAGCGTGAGGCGAGCGTGAGCGAGCTGTGCGAGGTGACCGGCGCGTCACAGCAGAACGTCTCGAAGCACCTCGGCGTCCTGCTGGAGGCCGGGATCGTCGGTCGCCGCAAGGACGGCAACCAGGTCTTCTATTCGATCGTCGACGAGGGGATCTTCCGTCTCTGCGAGGAGGTCTGCGGCGGCTTGCAGCGTCAGGTCGCCGAGCTGAACGCAATCGTCGAAGGGGTCGGGCGATGACGCGCGGCTGGCCTCTGGAGCGGCTGCTGTTCGCACTCGCAGGAACGCTGACGCTCACGAGCGTGACGCTCGCGGCGCTCGTGTCGCCCTGGTTTCTGCTAGTGGCGGCCTTCGTCGGTCTCAACCAGTGGCTCTTTGCCGGCGTCGGCGCCTGCCCGGCCTCGATCGCGCTCGAGCGGGTGCTCGGAGTTGAGCGGGGGTGCCGCCGATGACCGCATACGGTCCCCTCGGGCGCCTCGGCGCCTGGACGGCCGGGCACTTCAAGCTCGTCCTCTTCGCCTGGGTCGCGATCGCGGTCGGCTTCGGAGCCTTCGCGCCCAAGACCGAGCAGGCGCTTTCCGGCGCCGGCTGGGAGGCGAACGGCTCCGAATCCGTCACCGCGCGTAAGGCGGTCGACGCCTCCTTCGCCGGGCAGGGAAGCTACGCCCTCCTGGTCGCGGTTCAGGGTCAGGGCGACCTGCAGCCTGCGATCGCACAGGCGACCGAGCTGCTCGAGTCCGATCCTCGCGTCTCGCGCGTCGCGCCTGCCCAGCTCTCGCGCGACGGCCGCACCGCGATCCTCAGCGCCGGGGCGGCGGCGAACCCGACGGAGATGGTGCGCGCGGCCGACGACCTCAAGGGCGAGCTCGCGGCGCTCTCGGACGGACGCGTCAGCGTCAGCCTGACCGGGGCGCCCGGGATGTGGTCCGACTTCAACGAGGCCAACAAGACGGCGATGCTGAAGTCGGAGCTCTACTCCTGGCCGGTCACGCTCGTGATCCTGATGCTCGCCTTCGGCTCGCTGGTCGCGGCCGGGCTGCCGCTGCTGCTGACGATCCTCGGGCTGGTGGCCTCCGCGGGCAGCCTCTTCCTCGTCACCCAGGCGTTCGATGTCTCGATCTGGTCGATGAACTTCGCGCTGATGTTCGCGCTCGCGCTCGGGATCGACTACGCCCTCTTCATCGTCGCCCGCTTCCGCGGAGCCCACTTCGGCTCCGCGCTCGACACGCGCGACGCAGTAGCGACCACGATGGACACCGCCGGCAAGGCGGTGCTCTTCTCCGGGCTGACGGTGCTGATCTCGCTCTCGGCGGTGCTGCTCGTGCCCAGCCCGGCCTTCCGCTCGATGGCGCTCGGGATCATGCTCTCGGTCGCCTTCATCCTGCTCGCGACGCTGACGCTGCTGCCGGCGGTGCTCGGCCGGCTCGGCGACCGCGTCGACCGGCTGGCGCTGCCCTGGGTGCACGCCGGTGAGCATCGCTCGCCCCGCTTCGCCCGCTGGGGCGCGCTGCTCTGGCGACGGCCGGCGCTCTTCGGGATCCCAGCGCTGGCGATCCTCGTGCTGCTGGCGCTGCCGCTGCTGCGGCTCGACACCGGCATGCCCTCGATCAAGGTCGTGCCCGAGGGTGACGGCTCCCGCCTCGGCTACACGCAGGTGCAGGAGGCGTTCGGGCCCGGCGCCCCGGGCACGCTCCAGATCCTCGCTCCGGCGGCCAACGCCGCCCAGGCGACGGCGGTGCTCGAGGCGGACCCAGAGCTCGCGGCGGTCGCTCCGGCGCAGCGCTCCGGGGGCAGCACGCTCCTGCTGGCCGTTCCGAACGCCGACCCGTCCGACCCAGCCGTGGGCGCCACGATCGACCGGCTTCGAGGCTCGCTGCCGGACGGCGCCCTCGTCGGCGGCGCCGTCGCGGAGAACCACGACCTCGAGGAGGCGCTCGCCGCGAAGACGCTGCCCGTGTTCGCCGTCGTGCTCGCGCTCGGCTTCCTGCTCCTGCTCGTTGCGCTGCAGGCGCCGCTGATCGCGCTCGCCGGCGTGCTCACGAACCTGCTCGCAACCGCGGCCGCCTTCGGCGTCGGCGTCCTCGTCTTCCAGGATGGCAATCTCTCCGGCCTGCTCGGCTTCGAGTCGCAGGGCTTCCTCAACGCCTGGGGGCCGGTGTTCTTCTTCGCGATGATCTTCGCGATCTCGATGGACTACACCGTGTTCCTGCTCTCCTCGGCGAAGGAGCACTGGGACCGCACGCACGACCCGCGCGAAGCGATGGTCGGCGGGCTCGCGCACTCCGGCCGCACGATCTTCGCCGCCGGCGCCGTCATGGTCGCCGTCTTCTTCACCTTCGCCCTCTCCGGCCCGATCCCGCCCAAGGAGATGGGCGTCATCCTCGGCGTCGCCGTGCTCCTCGACGCGATGCTGATCCGGCTCGTCCTGATGCCCGTGCTGCTGCGGCTGATGGGCCGGAGCGCCTGGGCGCTGCCGCGCTGGCTCGACCGGGTGCTCCCCGACGTCACGTTCGGTCACTCCGGAGCGAAGGAGCCTTCCCCGCATGTTCTTTAGGCAGATTCTCCATGACGATCTCGGCTGCGCCTCCTACCTGATCGCCGACGGTGGCGAGGCCGCTGTGATCGACCCGAAATGGGAGATCGAGGAGTACCTCCAGCTGCCCGCGGAGAACGACTTCCAGATCACCCGCATCCTCGAGACGCACAACCACGCCGACCACGTCTCCGGCCGGGGGCGGCTCGCGGCGGCGACGGGCGCGACGATCCACGTCTCCGCCGACGGCCGGGGTCGAGTACGAGCACGAGCCGCTCGCGGACGGCGACGCGGTCGAGCTCGGCCAGGTGCTGATCGTCGCGCGCCCGACACCCGGCCACCGCCCCGAGCACACCGCCTACGTGATCGAAGACCGGAGCCGCGGCGAAACGCCCTGGCTGCTGCTGACCGGCGATTCGCTCTTCGTCGGTGACATCGCCCGGCCCGATCTCGCCGTCGAGCCCGAAGAGGGCGCGCGTGATCTCTTTCGCTCCCTGCGCAGCCTCGACCGGCTCGACGATTACGTCGAGGTCTGGCCCGGGCACATAGGTGGTTCCCTCTGCGGTGGAGCCGGGATGAGCGAGACGCCGGGCTCGACGCTCGGCTTCGAACGACGCTTCAACCGCTTCCTCAAGATCGACGAAGAGCAGGAGTTCGTCCGCGAGCTCACCCACGACCTGGCCCCGCAGCCGCCGAACTTCCAGCGGATCGTCGAGCTCAACCGCGGCCCGCTACTCACCGAGGCCGCCCCGCTCGACCCAATCGTTCCGGCCCGCCTGCAGGAGCTGCTGACGAACGGGGCGACGCTGATCGACGGGCGCGAGCCGCGCGAGTTCGACGCCGCCCACATCTCCGGCTCGCTTAACGTGACGATGGTCAGAGCGGCGGTCGGCACCAGAGCGGCCTTGGTCGTCGACCCGAACACCCAGGTTGTCGTCACCGCCGCCGGCGACGCAGACGCGAAACGGATGGCCCTGATGCTCGAGGCGGTCGGCTTCCGGCAGCTCCGCGGCTACCTGGCCGGAGGGCTCCCAGCCTGGCAGGCAGCAGATCTCCCGACCTCGGCGACGGAGGCGATCGACGTCGCCACGCTCGCCGAGCGGCTGAAGGCCAAGGAGGTCGTCCTGCTCGACGTGCGCGAGCAGGACGAGTGGCAGGACGGCCATGTCGAAGGGTCGCTCCACCTCCCCTTCCACGAGCTGCGCGACGGCATCCCCTCCGAGCTGCGGCAGACGGCAGCGCAGAAGCCGCTCGCGGTTGCCTGCTCGGCCGGGAATCGCAGCTCGCTGGCCGTGTCGCTGCTGCGTCGCCACGGGGTGCACGAGGTGCAGCACGTCGCCGGGGGCGGCGTCGACGACCTGACCGAGTACGGAGTCGAACTCACCGAGGAGGAAACGAGATGAAGCCCGAGGTCCCGGAGGTGTCGGCGGAGGATGCCTTCGCCCGATCGGCCAGCGGTGAGGCGGTGATCGTCGATGTGCGTGAGTCCGACGAGTGGGAGGCAGGCCACATTCCCGGCGCGCTCCACATCCCGCTCGCAGAGCTCGAGGCTCGCTGGCCCGAGCTGCGAGCGAGCGACTCGGTGATCGCGGTCTGCCGGAGCGGCAACCGAAGCGCCACCGCCACACAGGCACTCCGCAGCGTCGGGATCGACGCCGCGAACCTGAGCGGCGGAGTGAAAGCGTGGGCGGGCGCGGAGCTTCCGCTCCACGCCCCGAACGCCCGCGTTGCCTGACATGCCCGCGGAGCTCCTGGCGCTCCCGTTCGGGATCGCCGTCGGGATCCTGCTCGGGCTCCTCGGCGGTGGCGGCTCGATCCTCGCCGTCCCGGTGCTCGTCTACGTCCTCGGCCAAGAGGTACGCGCCGCCACGACCGAGTCGCTGATCATCGTCGGGGCGACGGCGGCGATTGCAGCCGGCGCGCATCACCGTGCCGGGCACGTTCGCTGGCGACCGGCCCTCGTCTTCTCCGGCGCGGCAGCGATCGGCGCCTTCGCGGGCACCGTGCTCAACCGCGTCGTCGATCCCGAGGCGATCCTCGCGAGCTTCGCCCTCCTGCTCCTCGTCGCGGCAGCCGGGGTCGTACGCCGGCGAGGCGATGCGACGTCGTCCCGCTCTCGTGGCGGCAGCCTCGTGAAGCGTGCGCTACCGGTGGGATTCGTAACCGGGGCCTTGACCGGCTTCTACGGTGTCGGCGGCGGCTTCCTGATCGTTCCCGCCCTCGCAGTTCTGCTCGGGGTCGGCTTCGCCGAGGCGATCGGCACCTCCCTGGCCGTGATCGCCCTAACGAGCGCTGCCGCACTCATCGCCCATCTCGCCAGCGGAGGCATCGACTGGCCCGTCACGACCTCGTTCACGGCCGCCGCAGTGATCGGAGCACTCGCGGGCACACGCGCATCAGATCGCGTCCCGACACGCCAGCTCCAGTTCGGATTCGCAGCTCTGCTCGTCGGAGTCGCCGCATTCCTGCTCGCCAAGAACGCAAACGGCGTTCTCTAGCTATGCGAGTATGAATATGTCGTCATGCTATCTTGGCCGTGATGAGCCACGGCGTTCAGGGTCGACACAGCCCTACCCCGCTCGACGGTGAGACCGCCCGCCAGGTCGCAGAGACGATGCAAGCCCTGGCGACCCCGAGCCGGGTCCGCATTCTCGCGCGGCTGAAGGAGGCGCCCTGCTCGGTCGGTGAGCTGGCCGAAGCCGTCGGCATGGAGCAATCCGCGGTCTCGCACCAGCTACGGCTGCTGCGCCACCTCGACCTCGTCGTCGGCCAGCGCTCCGGACGGCACACGATCTACGCGCTCCACGACAGCCACGTCGGCGTCCTGCTCGAAGAGGCCGTCTACCACGTCGAGCACCTCCGGCTCAGCCCGCCCGAGCCCGTCAGCGGGAAGAGAGCAGGCGCCCGATGAAGCACGAGCACGCGCACGACGGCACCGGAGTGCATGGACACTCGCACGGGCTCGTCGACCCGTCGATCGTCCGCTCCCGCGAGGGCGTCAAGGCCGTCTCGATCAGCCTCGTCGTTCTCCTCGCCACCACGCTGATCCAGATCGGCGTCTTCATCAGCACGACCAGCGTCGCGCTGCTCGCCGACCTGATCCACAACTTCGGCGACGCCCTGACCGCCCTCCCGCTCGGAATCGCTTTCTTCCTGCGCAGCGCACGCGGCGAGAAGGCAGCCGGCTACTTCGTCGTCGCGACGATCTTCGTCAGCGCCTGCGTCGCGCTCTGGCAGACGATCGAGCGCCTAATCGACCCGCAGCCGCTCTCCCATCTCGGCGCGCTCGCCGCCGCCGGCGCGGTCGGCTTCATCGGCAACGAGCTCGCCGCCCTGATCCGCCTCCGCGCCGGCAAGCGCCTCAGCAGCCCTGCACTTGTCGCCGACGGCTACCACGCACGCACCGACGGATTCGTCTCCCTCGGAGTCGTCGGCAGCGCGATCATCGTGGCGCTCGGCTTCGAGCTCGGCGATCCTCTGATCGGCCTCGCGATCACGCTGATCATCCTGCGGATCACCTGGCAGTCGTGGCGGACGATCCGCGCCGCCTGAGCCGCGCCGCGCGGCGGCAGTCACTCGGTCATCGAGCGGAAGCGTCCGTGCCACCAGTGGTACCAGACGGCCCCGGTGTAGGCGTTCACCGACAGCATCCCGGCGACCCGATCGCCCTCGAGGGCGTGGATCGTGTAGTAGCCGGGGAAGGTGTCGGCCTGGCCGGCGCTAAGCGCGCCCTGCTGGCGGGCGAGCCAGCGGGCGGCGATCGCCTCCGCCTCCCGGGCCGAGACGCTCGGCTTCGCGGTCGCGGGCGAGGGTGCCCAGGTCGAATCGCCAGGCGATCCCCCGCTCATCATCCCGCCGGCTTGGGAGCCGCCCATCATCCCGGTCATCATCCCCGAGCGGCCGCCCCAGCGGGACTCGCCCATCATCCCGTAGCGGGTGTTCCACATCATCGCCGGGCCGTACTCGAGCCAGACTGCCCCCGTGGTCGGGTTGACGAGAACCTCCGTTCCGAGCTCGCCGCCGGGCTCGACGAGCTCGGCGTAGTAGTTGTTCTCGAACCGCATCACCTCGCCAACCCGCAGGTCGAGCCGCTCGGCGAACCGCTCCGCCTGCCGCTTCGCGCCGGCCAGGTCGCGGACGGGGTCGCCTCCCCCGCTCGAGGAGTAGCCCATCATCCCCGGACCGAAGCGCGACATACTCCAGCCCCGGTCACCGCCCTGCGCGAACGCCCACGTCGCCGACACAGTCAGCGCGGCGAGCGCGGCGACGAGCACGAGGGTCGCAGTACGCTTGCTCGTCCTCGAGCGCATCTCTGTTCAGCTCGCTTCGCGAAGCTTGTCGCGCAGCGCCTGATAGGTGCCGGCATCGATCTCACCGCGCGCCAGGCGACGACCGAGAATCTCCTCCGGCCGCTCACTCGCTCCCTCAACGCGATCCACCACGCCTGGACGAGCGAACAGTTGCGCTCCCGCCCAGACGATCGCGGCGATCAGGCCGACCCAGAACAGCGACATCAGGATCCATCCGCCTGCGCCCATTCCGTCGTACCAGCCGTCCATCATCGGGTACCTCCTCCAGTGTTCGTGCAGTGCATAGAGCATTGCCGCGAGATGACTGACCGGCGTCGGTAGCGACTACGGATCGTCGCTCCGTGGAACCCCGCTAGTGATGTTCCTGGTGGTCTGCATCCTCGATCCCCGGCCGCGGCGACGTGTCCTCGCCCCCGCTGATCGCGGGGCCGATCACAAACGACGAGAGCGAGAACATCACGGCAAAAACGGCGAGCGCGATCGCCGGAGCCCGCCAGGTGCGGAAGCGCCGGTACACGCGCAACAGAAACGGGACGGCGGCGACCAACCCAACCGAGGCGAAGAGGATCGTGCCCCCGGTCCCGGCCAGGAGGGCGGCGCCGGCGAGCGGACCGACGTGATGGAGGACGTGCGGCAGTAGGCCGATGAAGCCTCCCCAGGCCGCCAGCACCGCGCTCCGCACGCGCCTAACCAGCACATCAAGCATCTGTCCTCCTGGTAGGGATGTGGGCGACGACGCGCCGACTGCTTGTGGGAGGTGGAGGCGCTTGAGCATGAGCGGGTTTACCTGCCAGGATCACGCTCGAGCCGGCCATCGAGAGGGCGGCGAGCGTCGAGTGCTAGAAGCCGAGCCCGACCCCGCTTTGCTGTACCGGGCGTTCCCAGGAGTAGACGACTTCGGCCAGGCGCGGAGCGCCGTCGACGATGTCGCGCCAGGCAGCGGCGGCGGCCCAGAGGTCGAGCTGGCCGAGCAAACCCTCGAGTGCCTTATCCGAGTCGGCCTCGAAGACGAAGATCGCCTCTCTCGGCGTCAACAGCAGCTGGTGGCGCACCAGGAGGGTGTCGACAGGGTCGAACGGAGGGCCCTGGCGGGCCAACTGCCGCGCGTACTCGAGCGTGCCTCCCTTCAGCGGGATGACGACGGTTGCCCGCCGCGGCGCGAGCAGGCGGAGTTCCGAGAGCCGGTGGACGAGCTCCTGAAGGACGCCGGCGTGCATCACCGTGCTGGCGACGAGGAAGTCGCCGCCCGCACGCTCGACGACGAGTGTTGGCTGCCCGTCGAGCCGCTCCTCGGCTTTCTGACCGAGCCGGAAGCTCCGCAGCTCGTCGAAGTCGATCGTGCGCCGGATGGCATCTTCGCCACCATTTCGCCCTTCGAGGATCAGGGCTTTCGGGGCGAGCTCGAGCTTGCCGACATAGGTGTGGCCGCTCGGCTCGCGCCACTTGACGGCGTATGAAGTCTTCATGCTCCAAGGATGGCTTCGTGGCCGCGCTCCGGCGTGAGGGGAAGCGCTGATCCTGCTGCGGGAAACCCGCAGACATCCTGCGGAGCGGCGACAGCGTTCATCCTCACGGTGAACCAAACTCTGCGCCCAAACAGAAGACTGGCCCTGCGAAGTCGAACTCTGTTTGCCTCAGCTCTAACGCCTCGGGCGCCAAATGGCGCGTCGGTGGGTTCTGGGCTTCGGGCCGGAATCCTGGCTGCAGGGCCAGCGCACACTCTACACCGAGTTTGTGTGTGACGTTACGAGTCTCTTAGATCCACGCCAGCGGGCCGCCCCGAAGGACGGCCCATGTCGGTGGGTGAGATGCGCGGGTGTTACGCCACCGGGACCGGAGTCCTGGCGGGCTTCGGGTCGCGCTTCCCGAAGGTGACGGTGCGGTCCGCGTTCCGGAGAGCACCACCGACTGCGAGGATCGCGAAGCCGAAGCCGGAGAGGAGGAGGGCGATCCCGACGACGATCCCGAAGAGCGCGGTCTGCTCGGCCATGTAGCTCGTGTTGAGCGCGGTCGTGAGTGCGGTTGCGGTCACCCAGATGTTCCGGGCGCCGTTCGCGACCGGCTCGCCGTCGGGTCCCTTCTGCGCGGCCGCCGGGTCGTTCGTGCCCTTGGCGGTGCCGTCGGGCGTCGCGAAGCGGCCCATCTGGGAGTAGGTCAGGCCGCCGGTCGCCTCGAGCGTGTGGATCCGCATGTAGCTCGCGAAGGCGCGCGCCCGGTCGCCGGTGTCGATCGGCTTGCCGGCGATGTCCACGGTCGGGGTCTTCAGGCTGTCGGGCAGCCCGGCCTTCTTGGCGTCGGCCGCGATCAGAGCGGGGGTCATGTCGTCGGCGCCGACGATCTGCTCGAGCTTGAGGCTGTCCCGGACGGTGTTGCGTCCGTTGACGCCGAGCACCAGCGCGCCGATCCCGAAGGCAATCAGGACGACGGCGGCGAGGAGGCCACCGATCTCGAAGCATTTGCGCATTCTGATTCCTTTTGTCGCGGCCGGAGCTTCTTTCGTCGTCCAGCCTGTGCATCCAGTCTCCGCCGTGCCGGTTGCGCCGGCATCGGGCCGCTCCCTGAACCTCGCTGCGGGTTTCCCGCGTAGCTCGGCCACCGCTACTAGGCTCCCAGGGATGGCCTCCACGGACAACCGGCTGCGCTCGCTCTTCGAGGCCGGTGTCGCGCTCAGCTCCGAGCTTTCGCTGGATGCCCTGCTGCAGAAGCTGGCCGAGACCGCCGCGGAGCTCACAGGAGCGCGTTACGTGGCGATGGGCGTGATCGACCAGACGGGCGCGGCGCTCGAGCGCTTCATCACCCACGGCGTCGACGCGGAAGTCCACGCCGCGATCGGGGACCTTCCCCGCGGCCGTGGCGTCCTCGGCGTACTGATCACGGACGCGCAGCCTCTCCGCCTCCACGAGCTCGCCGATGACCCGCGTTCCGTTGGCTTCCCGCCCCATCACCCGCCGATGCACACCTTCCTCGGAGTCCCGGTGCTCCTGCGGGGGGTCGCCTACGGCAACCTCTATCTGACCGAGAAGGAGGGCGGCGGCGACTTCACCGAGGAGGACGAGGAGCTCGTGCGGCTCCTGGCCACCCAGGCGGCGGTTGCGATCGAGAACGCCCGTCTCTACGAGTCGGCCACTCGCTGGTCACGCCAGCTCGAGTCGATCAACGAGATCTCATCCGCACTCGTCCAGGAGACCGAGCTGGGGACTCTGCTCGAGCTCGTGACTGAGCGCCTGCGCGAGCTGATCGACGCCCGCGCGGTGGCGATCGGACTGCCGCAGCCCGACGGCTCGGTCCGGATCGAGGCCGCCTCCGGGGAGCCGATGACGGGCGTCGTGCTCGGAGCCCACTCGAAGAGCGTCCGGGTGCTCGAGCGTCGGCGCAGCGAGCGCGTCGACTCCGTCCTCGATGACCCGGACGTCGACCACGACTTCTCGCGCCGCTTCGGCGCGAGGGCCGCGATCTGGGTCCCCCTCCTCGTGCGTGACCGGGCGATCGGGCTCCTCTTCGCGATCGACAAGCGCGGCCCCGACCCGCGCTTCGGCGATGACGACCTCCGGGTCGCGGAGAGCTTCGCCTCGCGCGCGGCGGGGGCCGTCGAGCTCTCCGAGCGTGTCGCCCGCGACTCCGTGCGGCGCGTCGTCGCGGCCCAGGAGCAAGAACGGGCGCGGCTCGCCCTCGAGCTGCACGACGAGACCGGGCAGGCGTTGACGTCGATCCTGCTCGGACTCAAGGCGCTCGAGGGGGATCCGACACCCGATCACATCGCCGCCCTGCGCGAGCTCGTCGTCGAAACACTCCGAAATGTGCGGCAGCTGGCGGTCGACCTCCGGCCGAGCGCCCTCGACGACTTCGGCCTCGAGCCCGCGCTCCGCCGATTGGCCGAGGGCTTCACCGAGCAAGCGACGCTCGACGTCGACCTCGTCGCCGAGCTCGGGAGGGAGCGGCTGCCACGCGAAGTCGAGACAGCGCTCTACCGGATCGTCCAGGAGTCGCTCACGAACATCGCCAAGCACGCCGGCGCAACACGGGTCGGGATCTCGCTGATCCGCCGTGCCCGCAACGTCGCTCTCATCGTCGAGGACGACGGCCGCGGCTTCGAGCCAAACGACGCGCACGGAGACTCGCTCGGCCTCGTCGGGATGCGGGAACGCGTGGGCCTGCTACGCGGCCGCTTCGCGATCGAGTCGCAACCCGGAAAGGGCGCGACGATCACCGTCCAGGTGCCGCTGTGATCCGAGTCGTGATCGTCGACGACCACGCGGTCGTTCGCGCCGGAATCCGCCTGCTGCTCGAGGGCCAAGACGACATCGAGGTCGTCGGCGAGGGCGGCACCGCCGAGGAG
>JBBJOI010000072.1:0-8038 GCA_037721555.1 Gaiellaceae bacterium
GTGCCCGCGCGCACGCGCTCGTTCGTCTTCCTGCTGCCCGTGGCCGTCTGCGTCGCCGCAGCCTTCCCTGAACTTGTCGATGTCGGCTCCAGAGAAACTGGTCTCGAGCTGGTATCGGCGGCCCGGTCAGCTGCGACGCTGATCGCTGTCTGCTCGTCGTTGCTGCTCGTTGTCGGAGCCGTGCTGGTTCTGGCGGACCACCGACTCCAGATCGGTCCGCGGCTGCGGCAGACGGCTGGGCGCGCACTTGCCGTCGCTGCCGCAGTCGCTCTCGTCGCCGGGATTGGATTCGCGGCTGCATCGCTCGATTTGCGCGACCGTGCGGCGGTCGCTTGGAATGAGCTGACGACGACGGATTTGGCGACGGAACCGTCGGTGCACGATTCGGGAAACCTTCTGGGCGGCTTCGAAACTAGCCGCTCCGATCTCTGGCGCGTCGCTCTGCTCGAGTTCCGCGCGCATCCGCTTGCGGGGGTCGGGTCGGAGAATTTCGGGGTCGACTTCGTGCGCGAGCGTCGAACCGCTGAGGAGACGCTTTATCCGCATAGCTTCCCCCTGTCGGTGCTCGTGCAGACCGGTCTCGTCGGCTCGATTCTGATGGTCATCTTCCTTGGCTCGGCGCTCGCCGCTGCGTTTCGCGCGCGTGCCGCGCAGACCGGCCTTGCTCGGGGAGTGTCCTCGGTCGCGGTAGTCGTCTTCGCTTCCTGGTTTGTCCACGGGTCGATTGACTGGCTGTGGGAGCTACCGGCGTTGGCCGGTCCCGCACTCGCATTTCTCGCGTTGGCTGGCTCGACCGGCACGGCGTTACCGCCCCGTTCGCCTCGTTCGGCACGGTTTCTCGGCCTGCTCGTGGCGGGGCTCAGCCTTGCGGTGGCGATCTCCTTCGTCTTTCCCTGGCTCGCCGCCCGCGAGACGAAGTACGCGGCGGGAGCGTGGCGGGTCGACCCCGCCGCTGCCGAGGTGAGGCTCGACCGCGCACGGCGGCTCAATCCACTGACGGACCGGCCGGATCTCGTGGCAGGATCCATCGCTCGGCGCCGACAGGCTTGGGACGCCATGGCAGACGCCTACAGTCGAGCGCTCGAGCGCAATCCGTACAGCTGGTATTCCCGCCTTCAGCTCTCACTTGCCCGCGCGCGGCAAGGGCGCCGCGATGATGCTCGCCGAGAGCTCGAGCGCGCTCGGCTGCTCAATCCTTCCGAGCCCATCCTCGAGCTTGTCTCCGAATGGCTTAGGCGCGGCGAGCCGGTGGAAGTCGAGACAGTGGCCGAAATCTTCCTCGAACGACACGGCCAGGTGACAGGTGCAGGCCGCATCGGCGGGTAGGTTTTTTCGGCGAAGGGTTTACAAAATCCACCCTTCACCTACGATTGGAACGGGCACAGTGGGGTTACATCATCCTGTAGGAATGCGGCCAATCGAGGAGTAGAGAGATGTGGATTCGGATTAGGGGGACATTCGTGGTGGTCGTGGCCTTTTTGGCCTTTACGTCCATCGCATACGCGCAGGAGCCTACGGGGCCGACCTACGGAGGTTCGGGACCCGACATCGACAACCAGGTGGAGCGGGGACAGGTAGCAGGTCGGGCAACCGGCGGTGGTGAGGTCGTCACCGGCACCCTACCGTTCACGGGACTCGATCTCGCGCTTGCGCTTGTCGGCGGGCTTGCGCTCGTGACTGTTGGACTCGTGACACGGCGGGTCGCTCGGGCTCGCAGCGTCGCACGGTAGTCGCGGGAGGCACTGCCATGAGGTTCGTGTCCCCGTCCCGGGGGAGTTGGCTGACGCATGAGCGCTGAGCTGAGTAGCGACTACGCAGCCAGCCTCACCGTCGCCGTCTCCCCCGACCGTGCTCCGGCCGCCACTCGGCGATCGTCCGGTTGGCCTGGTCCGCTCCTGCGAGTCGACGTCGCGATGCTCGTGTTTGCACTCGCGCTCGCGGAGTTCGGCGCTCCACGGGCTGGGGTGCCGGCGACGCCGTTGCTGGCCGTGTTTGCCTACCCACTGCTCGTGTTGGTGCTGCTGGCCCTTCGGGGAATGTATCGCCGCCGCCCGCACACTCCATTACTGGACGATCTGCGTGCGATCGCCACCACAAGCGCCCTTGCCGCGATGATCGTTCTCTGCACGCGCGTCTTCTTCACTGCCGATCCCGCGGTCGCCCAGCAGGGCGCTCGGATGTGGGCATTCGCCGTCGTCTATCTGGCCGGCGGACGCCTACTCTTCCACCGGGTCGAGCAGCGCGCCCGGCGGGACGGCCGGTCGCTGAGGCCGACCCTGATCATCGGATCGGGCATGATTGGCCGGCTCGTCGCGCAGCGCCTGCTCGAGCGGCCAGAGCTCGGCCTGCGTCCGGTCGGGTTTCTGGACAAGGAACCGCTCGAGACAGACGACGGTCTGCCTGTGCTCGGCGCCAGCTGGGATCTGGAGCGAGTTGTTGCCGAGCACGGTGTGGAGCACGTCGTCGTCTCGTTCTCCACAGCCCCGATGTCGGTGTTGCTGGGTTTGATGGAGCGGGCCGAGCGCCTCGGACTGGAGACTTCCTTCGTGCCGCGCCTCTACGAGAGAACGACCTCGCAGCTGAGCGTCCAGCACATCGGTGGCCTCCCGCTCGTGACGACCCGACGCGTCAATCCGCATGGCTGGTACTTCAGGGTCAAGCATGTGCTCGATCGCATCATCGCCCTGGTCCTCGTGTTGTTGTTCTCGCCTGTTCTCGGCATGGCGGCGGCCGCGACGTTCTTCACTCTCGGGCGGCCCATCTTGTTCCGTCAGCGCCGCGTTGGACGTGACGGAGTGGAGTTCGACATGCTCAAGTTCCGGACGATGCGGGGTGCGCCTGAAGAGCGCGGCGAGGCTGATGCGGGCTGGGCTGAAGGTCAGCTCAACGGAACATCCGGCGCGCTAGCCGGAACCCCGGCTGAGGATCAGCGTTCGGCGCTGGGCAAGGTTCTGCGCCAGCTGTCGATCGACGAGCTGCCCCAGCTGTTCAACGTTCTGCTCGGGCACATGTCGATCGTGGGGCCCCGGCCAGAACGGGTGCACTACGTGCGAGCATTCGAGCGCAACATCTATCGCTACGGCGACAGGCACCGTGTGAAGTCGGGCATCACTGGTTGGGCTCAGGCAAACGGACTGCGCGGCAACACATCCCTCGCGGACCGCGTCGAATGGGACAATTACTACATCGAGAATTTCTCCTTCTGGCTCGACTTCAAGATCTTGCTCCTCACGCTCGGCGCCGTCAGGCGGGGCTCCCTGGACGGGCAGTAGCCGCGTCTAGCAGCTAACCGTCCGCCCGCGAGGCTCGAGCACCCGCGCCGGGTTGGTGGTCGTCAGCGCGTGCGCGGCGTTCTTTCCGTACCGGCGGTCGATGACGCTCGCGACCGAGCTGAGCTGGATCTGCATCGCGTAGGGCCGGTGCGCGTCCGTGGCCACCAGATCCACGCGCCCGGTCTCGATGAGACTCCACGCGGCCGCCGCAACCCTGCTGTCCGCTGCCCCACTCAGGCTCGAAGCGACGACTTGTACGAGCGCACCGACCGCCCGGGCGTCATCCAGAGTGCCCGGCCGCTGCTGGACCGCTTGGCAACGTTCCGGGTGCGCATAGACGGGCTTCAAGTCGAGTGAGGCAAATCGATCGCTGACGTCGTCTACGACATCCGCGCCTGTGGTCGGGACGAGTTCCACGATTGCGTATCCACCGGGCAGACAACGTGCGACGATCTCCTCGCCAGGTGCCGACAACGCAAGCGACGGGCTGATCTCGGCGGCTAGTTCGGTGGCGAGCTCGATCCCCAGAGCGTCGAGGGCGTTGCGAAGGGCGGTCAGTCGCTCGGTAGCGGTCGAGACGGGAGTCGGGTATCGCCGGGAGTAATGTGGCGTGCAAACGACGCGGCTGACACCGAACTCAACGAGGCGGCGCGCCATCTGCACCGATTCCACCTGCGAACGGGCGCCGTCGTCGAGCCCCGGCAACAGGTGGCAATGAGTGTCGATCATCCGGCGTCCGCAGCAGGGGAGCCATCATCGCTCTCCTCAGCCGTGATAGCGAGCCCGAGCCCGACCAGGAGCATGCCGATGTATGCGGTCGGGAACCCCGTCAGGGACTCTCGGGACGTTGCATCCAGCATGATCACGACGAGTACACCCGCGGTGCCCCAGCCGCGCGCCGCTCCGCGACGGCCGAGGTCCCAGGCACGTCGCAGCAGTCGTACGAAGAGAATGAGGAGCAGCGCGAGGCCGATGATCCCCACGTCCGCCATCATCGCAAGGTAACCGGAGTCGACGACGGTGTCCCCCGAGGTCGAATTGAGCTGCTGTTTGCCCTCGAGAGTACGCTGAGCACGCTCGGCTGCCGTCCCGGTTGCGCCGACACCACGGCCGAAGAGCACATCCGTCGTCGACCCACCGATCTGCGATTGCCACGCCTCGGTGCGGCCGTTGAGCGTGAGATAGCTGGTCGACGTCACTTGGACGGCGCGTGGCGTCGCTTGCTGTGAGGCGACCAAGAGAAAGATCATCGCCGCGACCGTCGAGCCGAAGATCAAGAGCGCAGCCAGTAGGCGGTGACCATTTCGTGCGAGGGCTAGGCCGAGAAGCGCGATCGAAATGACCGCGGCGGTTCTGACGTACGAAACCAGAACCCCGAGCGAAACCACCGCGATCGCCACGTTGGTAAGCAACCCGCGCCGAGACCACAAGAGCGCCACCGCTAGACCGATCAGCAAGAAGCTTGCGTACGAGAAGGGCTCGCTCAGCGTGCCGAAGCTACGCACTTTCCCGTTCAAGAACCGGACTTCTTCGCCATAGCTGTAGCCGAGCGAAACAAGTTGATCCGCGGTCATCACCTGCTGGAGCAGGCCGTAGAGCGCGACAACGACAGCCGTCACGATCATGGACGTCGCGGCCGCTCGAAATGTCCTGGCCGGATCTCGCACCAGCAATCCGACCGCAAGGAGGGAGAGCGGCTGGCAGAAGAGGCGCACGCTATGGAACCAGGCGGTGCCGTAGCCGGTCTCGCCTGAGACGCTACCGCCGAGGTTGGCGACGTAGAGCGCCATGATCAGCCCGATCAGGACGAGCACGGTGCCATCGACTTGGATCGACCGGCGCGCAGCACGCCGCTGAACGAGGAGCACCGCAGCTCCGGCCACTGCCGCCAACGACACGAGATCCTTCAGTGCCCCGAGTTGCGGATTGACGAAGACTCGAAGGGTCGGGAGGAGCGCGTAGAGCGGGATCGCCGCCGCGATCGTGATCCACGGGACGTAGACGAAGCCCGCCACCACAGCGAGGAAGACCAGGATGCCGAAGGCCGCGCCTGTAGCGAGCGCGCCGAACTGGCCGACGACGACGACGAGCGCGCTGGTCGCAAGAACACCTACGACGAGCGGCGTCAGCTCGCTGCGGGCGGCGAGCCCGCGTGAGTCGTTGCCCCTACCTGGCTGCGTAATACGCGTATGAATCTGCATGGCGTGGCGCTCCGACCAGAACAGCTCCCGCATCCGTCTTCGGCCAGCTCCGGTGCAGACGGTTGAGCGATCTCAAGGTTGAAGCCGAGACGCGGCCGTGGCGAACGACGATGAGGACGAAGTCGACGACATGCGCCAGCTCCGTCGGGTCGGGCACCGACAGGGCGGGGCCTGTGTCGAGCACGACGTAATCGAATTCATCCCGCAACCTCGAGACCAAGCTCTCGAGTGCGCTCGAGCTCAGCGCCTCGCCCAGCTGACCGACGTTCCGGATCGGGATGACGCGCAGGACCTCGTGCGACTCAGCTCCAGAGCCGTTGGATCCGTTGGAGCTGTTGCTCCTGCCTCCGGCCGCGACGGGTGCGATCGAGTTGCCGTTCAGCGGAACGCTCCAGGTGATCGATTCGAGCGACGCATCATCAAGGAGAACCGATTCCACTCCGCGCGCGTCCGGCGGGATCTTGAGCACCTTCGCGACGCTCGGTCGGCGCGGATCGAAGTCAACGATCGCGACCCGTGGCGCCCGCCGCGCGAGCGCTATCGCCAGGTTGACTGCTGTTGTGGTCTTGCCTTCACCAGGCGTGGCGCTCGTGACGGCGATCACCCCGCTGGTGCGACCGTGGGTCAGGTTCGCGGCGAGTAGGGCGTAGACGTCCCCGTACCGGTCTCGATTTCGTCGAGTTGCAATCAGCGGCGTCTTCCGCGGCAGCGCCTCGATGGTCCCGAGCACCGGGAGATCGAGGATGTCCTCGATCTCTGCCTCAGACCTGATCCGCGTGTCGACGGCCTCCCGTACGGCCACGACCACGAAGGCGATGAAGAGGCCGATCAGGCCACCGAGCAACGAGTCGCGAACAGGGCTGGGCCTGGTCTTGATCGCTTCATCGGCAGGCTCGACGAGCAGGACATTGCCCGTGACGAGCGTCTTGAAGATCTTCAACCGGTTCAGCTGCAAGACGAGATCAGGGTCGCGTTTCGGTTGGCTGTCGAGTTCGTTCTGGACTTCCTCTACCGCTTTCGTGACAGCCGCGTTGGAGACGGATGCGCGCCACGTCGGATAGGTGCGCGCCAGGAGGTCGGCCGCCCCTACCGCGTACTCGCTGTCGGAGCTCGTCACGGTGAAGTCGACGGTGCTGCCGTTCTTTGCCACCTCGGTGCCCGCCTGGAGGCGTGAAGCCGAGCCGTAGCGGCCAAAGCCGCTGGCGGCCGCTTGCTGGAACAGCTCCTGAGACTCGGCCAATGCTCCTTCGGTTTGATCGACGAGCTCCGGATCCACGTAGCCCGAGAAGCCGGCTACCGTCTGTGCCAGGTCGGTCGGTGAGAGAATCACGCGGGCTGTCGCCTTGAACTGCGATCCCTGCGAATGCCGCAACAGGTTCATGTTCGCGACCCCGACCAGAACGAGGACGAGGACGATCAGCCACGATCGCCGCGCGACTGCCTTCAGGGTTTCAGTTCCGTCTGTTCGCAAGGTGCCGAGACCTCCCGCCGAGCTTCAACAAATCAACGTTTCGTCTTTCTCGGCGAAAACCCCCCTTTACGTTATAGCCGCGACCGGCGGCCGGTGGGGGCGCGGAGCCGTGCCCGTGTCGCCGCGCCGCGCCATCCCCGAGGTCGTCCGACCACCCTCACGGGATCGACGGATGCGTCCGATACCATGGGAAAGACCTTCGGCCCGGAGGCTGGATGAGCCGTCCTCCGGAGATCCGTAGCGAAGGGAGGGTCGAAGGAGTTGTTCGAGCGATTTACAGAACGTGCGCGTCAGGTGGTGGTACTCGCCCAGGACGAGGCGCGTGCACTCAAGCACAACTACATCGGCACCGAGCACATCCTGCTGGGGCTGCTTCGGGAGGAAGAAGGGCTCGCCGCACGCGTGCTCGAGTCACTGGACATCACGGTCGAGGAGGTGCGCGCCCAGGTGGCTCGGATCGTCGGGCAGGGCGATGAGGTGACGACGGGCCAGATCCCGTTCACGCCGCGCGCGAAGAAGGTTTTGGAGCTCGCGCTGCGCGAGGCTTTGTCTCTCGGCCACAACTACATCGGCACCGAGCACATCCTGCTTGGGCTCGTGCGCGAGAATGAAGGCGTCGCCGCGCGCATCCTGCTCGATTTCGACGCCGACGCGGAGAAAATCCGCAACGAGATCATCCGCATGCTCTCCGGCCCCGGCCGGCGCCAGCAGGGCTCGGGCGGAGGTTCGGGGGAGAAGGCGAAGAGCTCGAAGTTGCTCGACCAGTTCGGACGAAACCTGACGAAGGCGGCGACCGAGGGCAAGCTCGATCCTGTGGTCGGCCGCCAGACGGAGATCGAGCGCGTGATGCAGATCCTGTCACGCCGCCAGAAGAACAACCCGGTGCTGATCGGCGAGCCGGGCGTCGGCAAGACGGCCGTCGTCGAGGGCCTCGCCTCCCGCATCGCCTCGAATCAGGTGCCGGAGCTCCTGAAGGGAAAGCAGATCTACACGCTCGACCTCGCCGCCCTCGTTGCCGGCTCCAAGTACCGCGGCGAGTTCGAGGAGCGGCTGAAGAAGGTGATGAAGGAGATCATGCAGCGGGGCGACATCAT
>JBBJOI010000039.1:0-26862 GCA_037721555.1 Gaiellaceae bacterium
GACCACGTCCGCCCGGACCCCCTCCAGATGCGTCCGAAACTCCTCCTCCGCCGTCAACGGCAGGATTGGGTGGAACGAGCGCGGCACCGCATGGCAGGCGAGCAGCGTCTTCCGACCGAGTGCGACGGCGTTCCCCAGCACGACCGGCCACCCGAGCTCCCTGAGGAGGTCGGCACAGCGACCGGGATCCGGGCCGCCTTACGCCATGCCGCCGAGGCAGACGACCGCGTCTGGTGCGTCCTGATCGAGAGCCGCGATCACCGTCTCGAGCGCGACGGCGTTGGCGTGAACGTCTGACACAAGCGCGACGCGCACCGTCGTCAGCCGACGGCGAGCGAGGGCACGTTGGGAGGGCCGGCTGTTCGGATTCCGTAAATCCCTGCAAAGGCGCTCCGACACTTCCGCTACCGTCAGCCGGGGTCGTGCTGCGCAAGCTCCTCACCGCCTCCGCCCTCGCGCTCGTCCTCGCCGCTCCTGCAGCTGCGCAGCGCGTGACGTTGATGCCTGGCGTCACCTACGAGCGCGGCGTGCAGTTCACGCCACACGGCCCGGTGGCGCTGCACATCGTCACCGGGCCGCGCCCAACCGGCCTCTACGCGCTCCGGCCCGTCCTCTCCAACGAGGCGATCGAGGGCCGTGAGCGCGTGACGGCGATGCAGAAGCGCCTCTCCTCGGCGGCGACCATGGTCGGCATCAACGGTGACCTCTTCCACTTCGAGACCGGCCGTCCGAGCGGCGTCCTCATCCGTGGCGGAGTCGTCGCGAGCCCGCCCTACGGCGACCGTTCGAGCGTCGGTGTCACGGTCGACGGCGGGCTCGATGTGCGCCGCATCGAGTTCTTCGGAACCTGGCGCGGCCTCGGCCAGCGGCGCGCCGTGAACGACATGAACGAAGCGCCCGGCGTCAACGGCGTCTCCCTCTTCACACCGAGCTACGGGCCGTCGACCCCGTCGCTGCCGGGCACGGTCGGAGTCGTGATCGCTCCGTTTCCGCCCGCTCTCCCCAACACCGACCTCCTCGGCCCTGTCGTTGCGGTCACGAACGGCGGCCCCACGGCGATCCCGCGCGACGGCGCAGTGCTCGTGGCCCGCGGCACGGCGGCGCAACGGCTCGCAGCCGAGGCCCCGATCGGAGTCGAGCTCGCGCTGCGCCTGATCCTGCGGCCGGACTGGACTGGAGTCACGGACGGGATCGGGGGCGGGCCCGTCCTCGTTCGCAATGGTGGCGCCGTCTTTCGCTCCAACGAGGCGTTCACGCCCTCGCAGCTCGTGCCTCGCAACCCACGCACCGCGGTGGGCCAGCTCGCCAACGGCCGAGTGATCCTGCTCGCGACCGACGGGCGCCAACCGGGGTACAGCGTCGGTATGACGAACTTCGAGCTGGCGCAGACGCTCGTACGGCTAGGAGCGGTCACGGCCTCGGCGCTCGACGCGGGCGGCTCGACGACGATGGCCTTCGACGGCACCCTGCTGAACCGCCCCTCGGATCCAGGCGGCGAGCGGCCGGTGTCGACCTCCCTCCAGCTGATGTACTTCGGCGTCGTCGCAGCACCGCCCGTCCCGGTCGTCTCGCCGAACGGTGATGGCACCGACGAGACGCAGCGCCTCTCATACAAGGTGGTCGCCCCGTCGTCGGTGACGGCGACGCTCTCCGCGCCCGACGGCACGCAGGCCTTCGTCGAGACCGCCGAGCGAACGCCCGGCTCCTACCCCGTCGCGTTTCCCCCCGGGACGGTGCCTGAGGGGCGCTGGGAGCTGGTGGTCTCTGCGACGGACGACCAGGCTCGCGCCTCGACCGCCCGCCAGAGCTTCACCGTGAACAATACGATCGGGTTCGTGCAGCTGTCGCGCCGCGCCTTCGTCGCGCGAACGGGCGGCCGCCAGCTCGTGCAGGCCGGCGTGACCCTCACCCGCCCCGGACACCTGACGGTGAGCGTCGAGACCAGAACCGGGGGCGTGAACGTCGCCACACTCGTCCAGCGTCGTGCCGAGAAGGGGCGTTTCGTCGTCCAGTGGAACGGCACCACCCGGAGTGGTCGCGCCCTGGTCTACGGCGGCGAGTACGTCCTTCGCTTCCGCGCCTCGAACGAGCTCGGTGTCGTTGAGCTCGTGAGCAAGCCCGTCCGGGTGACCGTGATCCGGACGGCGCCTAAGAAGCCCCAGAAGCCCCAGAAGCCCCAGAAGCCCCAGAAGTCCCAGAGTCCGGGCGGATAGGCTCCGCCCGTGCCGGTTGCCTCCGTTCTGTCGGGGATCACCGACCTCATGACCACGCTGGTCGGCGACGGCGGGCTCTACGCCGTCTTCGGGCTGATGCTGCTCGACGCAGTCTTCCCTGCTGCGAGCGAGGTCGTGATGGTCTACTCCGGCGCGGTCGCGGCCGGCGCGTTCGCGGGGCAGGACGTCGTCCTCGCCGGTCACGAGTTTGCGAGCGGCGGCCCCGCCTACGTCGCGATGGCCAGCGCAGGCACGATCGGCTACACGGCAGGATCCGTGCTCGGCTGGTGGATCGGCAGGCGCGGCGGCCGGCCCTTCCTCGAGCGGCGAGGACGGTGGCTGCATCTGAACGAGCACCGGCTGGAGCGCGCAGAGCAATGGTTCGAGCGCTGGGAGGACTGGGCCGTCCTGCTCGGCCGACTCACCCCCGTCGTCCGCTCGTTCGTCTCGATCCCGGCAGGCGTCTTCCGGGCGCCGCTCGGCCGCTACACCGTGTTGACGCTGATCGGCTCCGGCATCTGGTGCTTCGCCCTGGCCGGTGTCGGCTGGTGGCTTGGATCGAACTGGGAGCGGTTCCACGACGCCTTCCGCTACGTCGACTACGGCATCGCCGTCCTCCTTGCGGCAGGGATCGCATTCCTCGTCTGGAAGCTCACGAGGCGGCGAAGAACAGCCGCCGAGGCTCGTTAGACTGGCTGACCGTGACTGCCCCGCCCACAGACGTCCCGCTCACAGATGTGCCGCTCATAGACGTCAAAGCGCAGTACGCACACTTGATCCCGCAGCTTCAGCAGGCCTTTGCAGACGTCCTCGAGGACGGCCGCTTCGTCTTCGGGCCGAATCTCGTCGCCTTCGAGCAGGAGGCAGCCGACTACCTCGGCGTTCCGGAGACGGTGGGGGTCGCGAACGGAACCGACGCGCTCGTCCTCGTCCTCGATGCGCTCGAGCTCGGAGCGGGTGACGAGGTGATCTGCCCCGCGTTCACCTTCTTCGCGACGGCGGAGGCGATCGCCCGGGTTGGCGCGACACCGGTGTTCGCCGACATCGATCCCGCGTCGTTGAACCTCGATCCGCTCGATGTCGAACGGAAGCTGACGACGAAGACCAAGGCGATCGTGCCCGTCCACCTCTTCGGTCGTCCGGCGCCGCTCGCGCAGCTCGCCGGCTTCGGCCTGCCGATCGTGGAGGACGCCGCGCAGGCGTTCGGCTCGCCCGACATCGCCGCCACCGGCATCGCCTCGACCTTTAGCTTCTACCCCACCAAGAATCTCTTCGGACTCGGCGACGGTGGCCTCGTCGCGGTGCGTGACGCCGACCTGGCCGAGCGGTTGCGGATGTTGCGCTTCCACGGCTCCAAAGCGAAGAAGAGCTTCGAGTACATCGGTTACAACTCGCGGCTCGACGAGGTGCAGGCGGCGGCGCTGCGTATCTTCCTGCGCGAGCTCGACGGCTGGACCGCCGCGCGGCGAGAAGCCGCTGCGCGCTACGCCGAGCTCGGGCTCGGCGACCTCTGCGAGCTCCCATCCGACGAGCCGGGCCACGTCTACCACCTCTTCGTCTGCCGCTCGCCCGACCGCGACCGCATCCGCAGAGCGCTCGGGCACGCGGGAATCGGCAGCGGCCAATACTACCTGCCGCCGCTGCACCTCCAGCCTGCGCTGCGCCACCTCGGCTACCGGGAGGGCACGCTGCCGGAGACCGAGCGGGCCGCCGCCGAGAACTTTTCGCTGCCGCTCTGGGCGGGCGTGTCCGCCGAGCAGCAGGAGCGCGTGGTGGACGCGGTTCGCGCCGCCGTCTACCTCGCCGCGGCGAGGTAGACAATGAGGTTCCCGATCACGAGGCATCGGCTACCGCAACTCGCCGCCGACCTCGCGATCATCGTCGCCGCCTGGTTCCTTGCTTTCCAGCTTCGCCTCGCACCGAACATCCAGTCCTTCTACGACCACTACTTCACCGTGCAGGTCTTCGTGGTGCTCGGCGCGATCAAGCTCTCGGTTTTTGCGCTGTTCGGCTTCTACAATCGCTGGTGGCGCTACGTCTCGACCCGCGACATGTGGGGCGCCTTCCGCGGCGTTACGGCTGCGTCTCTCGTCGCCTACGTGCTCTTCAGCCTCTTTGAGCGGCACCCCGCGGCCGTCCCGCGACTGGTCTGGGTGCTCGACTGGCTCGTCTGCCTCGCCTTCGTCGCCGCCTCCCGCATGCTCGCCCGGACGATCATCGAGCGTCCGCAGGGGTCATCGCTCGTCGCGCGAGGTAAGGAGGTGATCGTCGTGGGCGCTGGCGACGCCGCCCAGCTGATGCTGAAGGAGATGCTGCGCACCCCCGCCCTCGGCTACACACCGATCGGCCTCATCGACGACGACCCCCGGAAGAAGAACCTGCGCTTGCACGGGATCCGGGTCCTCGGCAACGCGGCCGAGCTGCCGCACATCCTGCGCGACCGTCGGCCCGACGAGCTCCTGATTGCGATCCCCTCCACCTCGGGTGAGGTGCGGCAGCGGATCGTGGAGGTGGCTCACCGCGAGGGCGTCGCCGTCAAGACGCTGCCAGGCCTCCACGAGCTGATCGCCGGCGACCTCAACCTGGCCGGCCAGATCCGGCCGGTGGAGGTGGAGGACGTGCTGGGGCGCGAGCCCGTCGAGGTCGACCTCGACGCGATCGCCTCGTATCTCTCGGGCGAGACGGTGCTGGTCACCGGTGCCGGCGGCTCGATCGGCTCCGAGCTCTGCCGGCAGATCTCGCGGATCGGGCCCGCCCGGCTGGTGCTGGTCGACCACTCCGAGCTCGCGCTCTTCGACATCGAGCGCGAGCTCGTGGACGAGCGCGGCTTCTCTGCCGCCCTACCGGTACTCGCGGACGTCAAGAACCGCGTCAAGCTGCGACAGGTCTTCGAGACGTACCGCCCTGCGGTCGTGTTCCACGCGGCCGCCTACAAGCACGTGCCCCTGATCGAGTCGAACCCGGTCGAGGCGGTGCGGAACAACACGCTCGCCACTCGGACGCTCGCGGAGATCGCCGTGGAGTTCGGCGCGCAGCGCTTCGTGCTCATCTCCACCGACAAGGCCGTCAACGCGAGGACGGTGATGGGCCAGTCGAAAGCGGTGTGCGAGTGGATCGTCGAGTCCTTCGGCGCCCGCGACGACGTCCAGACGCGGTTCGTTGCCGTCCGTTTTGGCAACGTGCTCGGCTCCTCGGGGTCTGTGATCCCGATCTTCCGCCGTCAGATCGCGAAGGGCGGTCCGGTGACCGTCACCCACGCCGAGATGACCCGCTACTTCATGACGATCCCGGAGGCCGTCCAGCTCGTCGTGCAGGCGGGGGCGATCGGCGGCCGAGGCCGCGTCTTCGTGCTCGACATGGGTGAGCCCGTCCGCATCCTCGACCTGGCGCACCAGATGATCCGGCTCTCGGGGCGAGAGCCCGAGCGTGACGTCGCGATCGAGATAGTCGGCGCCCGCCCCGGCGAGAAGCTCCAGGAGGAGCTCTGGTCGGCGAGCGAGGACGTCACCCCGAGCTCCCACCCGACCATCCTGCAGGTTTCCGGGCATTCGATCGACCCCGCCTGGCTCGAGTCTGAGCTCACGGCGCTCGAGGGATTGGTCGAGGAGGGCTCGACGCTCGACCTGGTCGGCCGGCTGGCGGCGATGGTGCGCGAGCCCAGGCGAGTGGGACCGAGGCTGCCGGAGGCGGACACCGTCTCCACGGCGCCCGCCTCCGAGCGAACGAGCTAGGCCCGTCTGGATCAGGCCCCGGGGATCCGCACGAGCAGGAGCTGCCCACCCTCTCGCTCGTAGGTGAGGCCGCCACGCTGCTCGCTCTCGATCACGAGCGTCCCGGCCTGGACATCGGCGAGGAACGCCCCCGGGCCGAAGACGGAGGAGACGTCGATGATGCCGCTCGACTCCCAGCCGCCGAGCGGCGTCAAGGGCCGCTGCGACTGATCGACCCGCGCTACGACCTCGAGCGCCTTGCTCGACAGGTCGTAGCGCCAGATCCGCGCATTCGTCTGACCTTGGTTGTGTGAGCCCGGATCCTCCTGGATCAGCAGACTCGATCCGGTCGTTTCGACATTGTCCGGCTGGTGGATGACGTTGACGTTCCCGTAGCCGCCGGTGTCCGCGTCGATCAGGATCGAGAGGCTCCGAACGTTGAGGGGGTTGGCCGGGTCGAGCACCATCCTGAAGAGACGCCCGTTCGGATACGGCCCCAGCGTCCCGGCCGCCGCCCGGGCGAGCCGGCCTGTCGCCGCACTCGGAACCGCCCGAGGCTCGCCCGTATCGGCGAAGTAGACGACGTTGGGTGTGTTGCGGTCGTAGGCGAGGTCCTCGACCCGGATGAACTGGAACACGTTGTTCGCGTTCGACCAGTCCTCGAGCGCCGTCTGACCGCCCTTCGCGATCGCCTCGGGCACGGGGATGAAGCTGCCGGAGACGCTCGTCGTGCCGGAGAGGTCGCCGTAGTCGTTGACGGCCGCGTTGCTCGACCGGAACGCATAGAGCCGGCCCTCGTCCGCCCAGAGCTGCGCTCGCGAGTCGGCGTTGTAGAGGTAGAGCTGGGAGGCGGGAGCCGAGAACGTGTCGTCGCCGGAGAGCACGACGGGCTCGCCGTACCCCGGCAGCGCCAGGCTGTTCTCGTGATTGTGCCGCCCCATGCCGTAGATCGGCTTGTACTCGCCGCTCGCGACGTCATAGGCGACGACGACCCCGGCCTGCTCGGCTCCTGGCCGCGCGGGCCATGCCTCGCCGGTGCGGTTGACGAAGTCGGTCGCCTCCTCGTTCTGGAACAGGATCTCCCGGTCGAAGCCGTGCTCGGCCCCCGCGAGGAAGCTGGAGCAGAACCGCTGGAAGTTCGCCTCGGACGGGATCACGTACTCACCGGTCAGGATGCGGGCGCTGTGGTTCAACGTCAGCTTGCTGACCATCGCGTTCGTGAAGTCGTTGAACCCGACGCCCGTCGCCGGGGTGAAGGGGAACGGCACCGTCGAGGTCTCGTGGCTGACGTAGACGTCGACCTCCGAACCCTGCTGCTTGAAGGCGATCCCGTCCGGGATCGACTCGAAGCGGTACCCGTTGCGTAGCCGCTCTCCGACGGTCATGAGCGGTGTCACGCTCACGTCCGGCCTGACGGCTTCGAGCATGGCCGGTTGCTTCGTCCTCCACCCGAGAAACAGCGACCTCCAGTCGTCCGCTCCTGCCGCAGCGGCGGTGCCGCCCACCGCCCCGAGCGCCGCGAACAGGGCGAGCGCCTTCATCCAAGCCCTCATGCAGAACCCCCTTCTCCACAGAATTGTGAACTTGTGTGAGGGTCCTATCACGGGCGCCGCCGCCCCTGTTGCTCCTACGCAGCCGACAGGAGCAGGTCGAGCAGGAGCTGGGGGTCGCGGCGCAGGCGGTCGGCAGCGATCGCGTCCCGCTTGCGCAGGGAGAGCGCGCGTGGGTCGCTGAGCGGCACGAGCCGGCCCTCGCGGATCAGCCACTCGTCGACACCGCCGAGACGCCCGCCGTAGGTGGTGTACACCGGCACGCCGAGCGCGACTGCCTCCCTGTTCATCGTCCCGCCCGCGGAGACGACGAGGTCGGAGAGTGCGATCAGGCTCTGCGCATCCACCGCTCGCTCGGGCACGATCACGGAGGGGAGCGCGAGGCGCTTGACGAAGGTGCGCTGCTCCTCGGTTCGCGGGATCACGACCGCGTGGACTTCTTCGTCGCGGCCGAGATGCTCGAGCGTCTGCGGGAACAGGGGGTTCGAGTGACGGTGGTACAGCGAGACGTCCGGCGGGGGTCGCAGGACGACGACGACGCGCGAGCGGTCGACCTCGAGCTCGTCCAGGACTGCGGCGTCGGGCTCGAAGTCGGCCAGGTAGTACTCCTCCTTCAGCCCGGCGTACTGGAGGAGCTTCGGCGGCCTCGCTCCGTACTGGGCCAGGCGCTCCGGCGGGATCGCTTCCGGCACCACCACCTTCGTGGCCGCGCGGCAACCGAGCTGATGCTGCAGCGTCGCCCACTCGTAGTCGAAGGTCGTCGAGCTGGGGATCCCGAGTCGCTTTGCGGTGATCGTCAGCTCGTGCGAGCCGTGTGCGAGCGCGACATCGAAGGCGCGATCCGCCGCGAAGCGGCGCAATCCGTAGAGGCGCCCCGCCAGCGACCGGGCCTTGCCGAGGCTCGAGCGGCCGCCGTGGTGCCCGAGCACCTGCGACTCGAGCCCGTGCAGCTCGAGCAGCTGCTGCGTCTGGGCGTACTCCCGCGACGTGATCTCGACCTCGTCGCCGCGCCCGCGCAGGATCTCGATCAGCGGCCGGAAGACCAACACGTGCGCAGACGCCGTCATGTCGATCCACACCCTCATGCCGCGACCTCGGCCAGCCGCGGCTCGCGCAGCGGCCCCGGGGCTCGCTCCACGTGGTGCTCGTGCCAGAGCGTGAACGCGAGCACGCTCCAGAGCTGCCGGCTCAGGTCGGCGCGGCCGGCCACGTGGTCGTCCAGGAGCCGCGTCACCGCCTCAGGGCGGAAGTAGCCCTGGCGACGGAGCGTCTCGGGCGCGAGCGCCTCCCGCGCGAACGGCTCGAGCTCGCCGCGGAGCCAGGCCGCGGCGGGAATCGAGAAGCCGCGCTTGCGTCCGCGCACGATCTGTGGCGGCAGCAGGGGCTCAGCGGCCCGGCGCAACAGCCACTTCTTCGTCAGACCCCGCACCTTGTGGCGCGTCGCGAGCTCGGCGGCGAAGAGGTCGACGGCGGGGTCGAGGAAGGGCACACGCGCCTCGAGTGAGTGCGCCATCGACGCCCGATCCGTCTTCACGAGCAGGTCGTCCACGAGATACGTGCGTGCATCGACGTCCTGCAGCCGCGCGAGGAGCTCGGAGCCGCGCGTCTCCCCGAAGCGCTCCCGCAGAACGTCGACGGGATCCCAGAGGTGGCGCCGACCGGTCAGCTCCGCCCGCGCGTCCGGCGAGAAGATCTCCTTCCAGCCGTGGTGGCGCTCGAGCGGCGCCAGGTGCGCGGAGCGGACGAAGCGCTTCGCCTTGAGGTCGAAGCTCGCGCGCGCACTCGAGACGGGCAGCCGATCCACGAGCGGGCGAGCAAAGCGGGCGAGACGGCCAACGCGGAGCGCGAGCAGGTCGGCCTGATAGGTGTAGTAGCCGCCGAAGAGCTCGTCGCCCCCTTCGCCCGAGAGTGCGACCTTCACGTCCTCGGACGCGAGCTTCGAGACGAGGTAGGTCGGCAGCGCCGACGAGTCCGCGAAGGGCTCGTCGAAGGCTTCTGCGAGCGCGGGTAGGAGGAACGCCGCGTCGGGGCGCAGCACCAGCTCGCGGTGCCGCGTCCCGTAGCGTTCGGCGACGAGCCGCGCGTCAGCGCGCTCGTCGAACGAGTCTTCCTCGAAGCCGATCGAGAACGTCCGCAGCGGCCCCCCGGTCTCCTCCGCCGCCAGGGCGGCGAGCAGGGATGAGTCGACGCCGCCCGAGAGCAGGACGCCTACCGGCACGTCGGACACCAGGTGCGCGCGCACCGAGTCGCGCAGTCGCTCCCGGAGCTCCTCTGCGAGCACTCCCACCGGCTCCTTCCGCACGGCGGCAGCGACGACGGGTGCCGGCCGGGCGTAGCGCTCGATCGTCACCAACCCGTCCTCCCAGATGAGCACGTGGCCGGGCATCAGCTTGCGAACCTCCCGGAAGATCGAGAGCGGGCCGGGGATCGAGTTGAAGGCGAGAAACGCCTCGAGAGCGTCCAGGTCGATCTCCCCGCGCGGCAGCGCCCGTAGCTCGGAGGCGAACTCGAGGCCGTCACGGGTGACGCGGTAGAGGAGCGGCTTGATCCCGAAGCGGTCGCGGGCAAGCACGAGGCGCCGACGCGGCGCGTCCCAGACTGCGACGGCGAACATGCCGCGCAGCCGCTCCGCGAACCCGGTTCCGTGCTCCTCGTAGAGATGCGCGAGCACCTCGGTATCGCCGCTCGTCGCGAACCGGTGCCCCCGCTGCTCGAGCTTCGCGCGCAGCTCGCGGTAGTTGTAGAGCTCTCCGTTCTGGACGACGACGACGCTTCCGTCCTCGTTGGCGATCGGCTGGTCGCCGGTCTCGAGGTCGATGATCGAGAGCCGGCGCGCCGCCAAACCCACCGGCCCGTCGAGGTGGAGTCCGCTCGAGTCGGGCCCGCGGTGGACGAGGGTGGCGCTCATCGCCTCGAGGCGGCGCCGGTCGGCACCTCGCGTCGAGACGATTCCACAGATGCCGCACACGGTCGTACTCTATGGAGCGATGAAGTCGTCGCTCTGCGTGGTGGTTCTCGCTGCGCTTGCACTCGTTGGGTGCGGCGGCGGCGAGCGACTGACGAAGGAGGAGTATCTCGAACGTGGCCGCGAGATTCAGGTCAGCACGAGCTTAATCGACGCGGGCCGGCTTTTCTTCCGGCTGTCAGCGGGCAGGGTATCCGCGGAGGAATGCCAGGACGGCACGGGGCGGTTCCGCGACGCAGCGGCGAGCGTGGTCGCCGAGGTGGACGAAATTCGACCGCCGCAGGAAATCGAGCAGATCCACGACCGCCTGGTCGCGGCGGCACAGGAGTCGATCGACGCCCTCGACGGGCTCGTGGACGACGTGAGCGCCAGGGAGGTCTCGTGCGGCCAAGAGTGGAACCGACGGGCTTACGGGCTCGCGTCGACCGAGCGTGCGCAGGCGGTACTCAAGGAGCTCGAGCAGCAGGGGTACGACTTCATCGGCGAGTGAGGGGCGGCTAGCCGCGCCCGGCGGCCCCGCGAACGGACTGGCGTAGGACGCGCCACGCCGTCGCGGTGACGATGCGGAGGTAGAGGCCGACCGAGCGATCGGCGATCCACTCCAGGTCGTGGGCGAGCTTCTCGCTCCAGGACGGCTCCCGCCCCATGCGCGTCTGCGCGAAGCCCGTCAGACCCGGGCGGACGACGAGCCGCTGCCAGTAGGCCGGGATCTCCTCGCACAGCTCCTGGAAGAAGCGCGGCCGGATCGGCCGCGGGCCGACGATCGACATGTCGCCGCGGAGGACGTTCCAGAGCTGCGGCACCTCGTCGAGCTGCGAGGCGCGGAGCCAGCGGCCGAGGCCGGTGACCTCCGCAGGGGTTCGCGCGTCGAGCTCGCGGCCGTACCACTGTCCGAGGCGCTCCTCCGCCCCAGCGTGGAGCGTCCGGAACTTCCGCATCGTGAACACGCTGCCGTTGCGGCCGACGCGGTTGCCTCGATAGAAGATCGGCCGCCCAGAGCTGAGCCGGATCGCGACGGCGATCAGGCCCGCGAGCGGTGCGAGCAGCACCAGCGAGACCGACCCGATCCCAAGGTCGAGCCCCCGCAACCGGCGGTCGACCCGCGGCCGCTGGAGCCCCTGCAGCGAGAGCTGGGCATACCGCTCCGCGAGTGCCGCCGCCGGATCGACGTGAGACATCGACATCCGCGTCAGCTTGCCATACGGCTTCCCACCTGACCTAAGGCACGTCGAGTGAGATCACCTGGATAAGCTGTCCTTATGGACACGCGCCAGCTAGCGGCCTTTTGCGCAGTCGTCGAGCGCAAGAGCTTCTCCCAGGCCGCGGAGCGGCTCGGGGTCACGCAGCCGGCGGTCTCGCTGCAGGTTCGCTCTCTCGAGAAGCGGCTCGGGACGCAGCTGCTCGACCGTTCGGGCAGGCGGGTGGAACCGACCGAGGCCGGACTGCGTCTCTACCGCGGCGCGCAACGGCTGCTCACGCTCGAGGAACAGCTCGTCGAGGATGTCGCGGGCGAGGACGCAGCCGAGCTCGCGGGAGAGATCTCGATCGGCGCCTCAACGGGCCCCGCAGCGATCGTCGTGCCGCTCCTCCTGTGCGAGTTCCAGGATGAGAACCCTGGAGTGAAGGTGTCGCTCACCGTGTCGGACACCCAATCGGTGGTCGAGCTGGTCGCCGAGCGGGAGCTCGAGCTCGGGATCGTCGGCGCCGCCCGCCGCCACCGCTCCGTGCGCTTTGAGCCTTTCTTCGATGACGAGGTAATTCTTGTCTGTCCACCCGGGCACCGGTTCGGCGGCAAGACGGTGACGCTCGACGATCTGCGTTCGGAGCAGCTGATCGTGATGCAGGAGGGTGCAGGGGTCCGTCAGATGGTCGAGGACGAGCTGCGGGCGCTCGGAATGCGGCTGCGCGACCTGGACGTGCGGCTCGAGCTTGGTTTGCAGGAGTCCGTTCGTAGCGCGGTCCAGGGAGGCTACGGCGTCACCTTCATCTCACGGTCGGCCGTAGAGTCCGACCTCGCGGCAGGAACGCTCGTTGCGGCGCGGGTCGTGGGACTCGACGCGAAGCGCGAGATCTCGCTGGTGCGCGCCTCGGGGCGCACGAGCACGCGAGCGGCAGAGGCTTTCGTCGACTTCGCGCGCGAGCGCCTGCCGTGAACGTCCGCTGGGGACTCGACGCACTGCCCGAGCTGCTCGGTGAGCGGCCCTTTCTCGTCGCGAGCGACCGCTGGACTCACCTCGTCGACGCGCCCGCGAGCTGGTCGGAGATCCCGTCCCACCGGATCGAGGTGCCCCAGGGGAGCGACAGCATCGTCGCGATTGGAGGCGGCAGCGCGATCGACACGGCGAAGGCGGCCTCGGCGGCGAGCGGATTGCCGCTCGTCTCGGTGCCCACGACGTACTCCGGCGCGGAGTGGACGGTCTTCTTCGGCGTCCGCGATCCCGATCGACGGCTGCAGGGCGGCGGCTCGGGCGCACACCCGACGGGCATTGTCTACGAGCCGGAGCTGACGCTCGAGCTGCCGAGGGCAGAGACCGTCGGAACGGCCTTGAACGCGCTTGCCCACTGTGCAGAGGCGCTCTATGTGGACGGGCACAACTCGGAGGCCGATGTCGAGGCTCTGGCAGGAGCGCAGCTGATCGCCCGCTGGCTGCCGCAGGTCGTCGAGCGCCCCCGGGAGCGCGAGGCCCGGACGGAGCTCCTGCGTGGCGCCTGTCACGCCGGCGCAGCATTGGGGAAGTCGTTCCTCGCGCTCGGCCACGCGATGGCGCAGGCGCTCGGCGGTCGCTACGGCCTGCCACACGGCGCCATGAACGCCCTCGCTCTGCCGCCCGCGCTCCGCTTCAACGCGGAGGCGGCGCCGGCCGCGGTCGCCAGATTCGGCGCCGCGCTCGAGAGCGACGACCCAGCCCAACGCGTCGAGGAGCTCGCGCGACTTGGCGGCTTCGAGCGACTCCGCGACTTCGGCGTCCCGGAGGAGGACCTGCACGAGCTCGCCGGGACCGTCGTGGAGCGGGCGGGGGCAAAGGCCAACCCGCGACGGGCGAGCGCTGCGGATGTGGAGAAGCTCCTTCGCTCGATCTGGTGAGTCCCCTCGATCGAGTGAGCCCTCGCCAAACGATAAGTGCGGCTAATGACATGCATTAGGATGCGCTGGTACTCTTGAGCCGATGACCGGTGCCGGCTCCTTTGACGTGCTCGTGATCGGGAGCGGCGCCTCCGGGCTGGCCGCAGCCGTCTCCGCGGAGCGCTCGGGAGCTCGCGTCGGCCTCGCGACCAAAGGCTCGATCCAGGCGTGCAACTCTGCAAAGGCCCAGGGCGGGATCCAGGCAGCCTTTGGCCTCGACGACTCGCCAGAGCAACACGCCGGGGACGTCTTCAAGAGCTCGCACGAGAGCGCCGACCTGCACCTCGTCGAGGTCCTGACCGGAGACGCGCAAAGTGCGATCCACTGGCTCGAGGAGCTCGGCGTTGAGTTCACAAGGGAAAACGGGGGCTACCGTCTGGCACGCTGCGGCGGCGCGACCGCCAAGCGCCTCCTCCAGGTAGGCGACCGAACCGGGCACGCGATCACGAAGGCCCTCCGGGACGCATTCGAGGCCGGCTCGGGCACGCTCTTCGCCCACAGCCCGCTGCGCGCCCTCGAGGCGGCGCCGAACGGCTGGCGCGCAACCTGCGGCGAGCACGAGCTCGAGGCGGCGACGGTGGTGCTCGCGGCCGGCGGCCGCTGCTTCAAGGTCGCCCTCGACCGCAACGAGCTCTCCACGAACCACCCGAACGCGACCGGCGAAGTGACGCAGCTCGCGCTCGACGCAGGCGCAGAGGCACGCGACCTGGACGAGCTGCAGTACCACCCGAACGGCGGCGCGTGGCCCGAGTCGATGCAGGGCTACTCGATCCCCGAGACGACGCGCGCCTACGGCGCGGTGCTGCTGAACGCCGACGGCGAGGAGTTCACCGATTCCCTCGGTCCCCGAGACGTCGTCTCGCAGGCCATCTTCGACGAGGTCGCGAAGGGCAAGGGAATCGAGACTCCCGACGGGCGCCCGGCCGTCCTCCTCGACACGACCCGCATTGCGGAGGCCGATGCGGACGTGTCGCTTCCGTACATGCTGCGTCGCTACCGCGGCGGGGGAATCGACCCCTTGCGAGAGAAGATCCTGACCTACCCGGTCCTCCACTACCAGAACGGCGGACTCGTGATCGACACCGACTCACAGACGACACTCGAAGGCCTCTACGCCTGCGGTGAGATCGCAGGTGGCACGCACGGCCGCAACCGGATGATGGGCAACTCCCTGCTGGAATGCGTCGTCTTCGGCCGGCGTGCGGGGCGCGCTGCCAGCGAGGGAGCAAGAAGGTGAGCACGCTGACGACCACCGACCTCCAGCACGGCGTCGAGGACGCGGCCGCCCACCTCTACGTCTGGGCGCTGAAGGACATCCCGCAGGACCTCCGCGACGCCCTCGCCGCCGCGAGGGATCGCGAGACGTCGGTGACCGGACAGCGCGTGCTCAACACGATCCACCGCAACGTCAATATCGCCGACAAGGACAAGAACCTCGTCTGCCAGGACACGGGCATCGCCGTCTACACCTGCCGCGTCGGCGAGCACTTCCCGCTCCACCCCGCGCGCATCTATGAGGCGCTCCGCGACGGCACCGCGCGGGCGACCGTCGAGCACCCGTTGCGCTCGAATGCCGTCCATACGATCACCCGCGAGAACACCGGCCCGAACATCGGTTATCGGTTGCCGATCGTCCACTGGGAGTTCATCCCGGATTGGGACGGGCTCGACGTGAAGTGCGTGCCGAAAGGCTCCGGCTCTGAGAACATGAGCTTCTTGAAGATGTGCGTCCCCGCCGACGGCGTCGCAGGGATCAAGCGGTTCGTGCTCGACTCGATCGTGGACGCCGGCGGCAAGCCGTGTCCCCCGGGGATCGTCGGTGTCGGCATCGGCGGCTCCGCCGACTATGCGATGTACCTCGCGAAAGAGGCGATCGCGCGCCCGGTCGGCACCCGGAACCAGGATCCGATCGTCGCCCAACTCGAGGACGAACTGTACGGACTCCTGAACGAGACGGGCATCGGGCCGATGGGCCTCGGCGGCGACGTGACCGTGCTCCAATGCCACATCGAGCACGCCGACACGCACATGACGCTGAACCCGGTCGCCGTCAACTACCAGTGCTGGGCCGCCCGCCGCGCCTCGGTGCACGTCTCGCCGGACGGCACCCTCGACTACGACCGCGAGTTCTAAAGTGGTGACTCCGGCGACATTCGGCGGCGCCCGGAACGCGATCACGTTTTGCCATGCGTCGTCCTCAGTCGCGGACGGGCTATCCAGCCCGCCCGCTCCCTGCGTCCTAGCCCGGGTCGGTGCTCGCGCCCCGGGCATCCACCAATGCCACCAGAGGCACCACTGATGGCAAACCACGAGGTCACCTTTCCGATCACCGATCCGAATGAGATCCTGAAGCTCCGCGCCGGCGACGAGGTCACGGTGCAGGGGCACATCATCGGCATCCGCGACCGCACCCAGATCCGGATCTTCGACCAGGGAGTCGAGCCGCCGATGGATCTCATGGGGGCCTTTCTCCTCCACACGGCGCCCGGTGTTCGCAAATTAGACAGCGGTAAGTACGAGAAGGTTTGCATCGGCACGACGACGAGCGCGCGCATGGTGCGCTTCACCGAGCCGCTGGGCGCGCAGTACGGCGTGCGGGCGATCTGCGGCAAGGGAGGCTTCCCGGACGAGGCGATCGAGCCGATGCAGCGGCTCGGCATGGTGTACTTCGCGATCGTCGGGGGTGCCGCGGCGCTCGAGACGACCCAGATCGAGGAGATCGAGGAGGTTGCCTGGGAGGAGCTGATGCCCGAGTGCCTCTGGAAGTTCCGCGTCAAGGACTTTGGGCCGCTTACGGTCGGGATCGATGCACACGGGAACTCGCTCTACCACGACGTCCAGGCTCAAGCGCACGAAAAGCTGAAGGAGCTCTATGCCCGCCTCTAATGGCGAACCGCACCCGAACTTCCTCGATCTTCCCGCGCGCCCGGCGAAACCGCGCCAGACCGGACTGACGCACGTGATGGACAAGGGCCTGAACATCCGCGAGATCGAGGGCCTGTTCGACACCGCCGGCGAGTACGTCGACATCGTCAAGCTGGGCTGGGGCACGAGCTACGTGACGAGGAACCTCGAGAAGAAGATCGCGCTCTACCGATCCTTCGACACGCCGATCGTGTGCGGCGGCACGCTCTTCGAGGCCGTCTACGCGCGCGGCAAGCTCGACGGCTTCAAGTCGTGGCTCGAGCACTACCGCTTCTCGCACGTGGAGATCTCGGATGGCACGCTCGAGATCCCGCGCGAGCACAAGCTCGAGCTGATCGAAGACTTCGCCCGCGACTTCACCGTCCTCTCGGAGGTCGGCTCGAAGGACTCGGAGGTCGTGTTCGCCCCCTACCAGTGGGTCGAGTGGATCAAGGAGGAGCGCGACGCGGGCGCCTGGAAGGTGATCACGGAGGCGCGCGAGGGCGGCACCGCCGGGATCTTCCGCAAGGACGGTGACATGCGGACCGGCCTGATCGACGAGATCGTCCACTCGATCGACTTCCACGACCTGATCTGGGAGGCTCCCACGAAGAGCTCCCAGGCGTGGTTCGTGAAGCAGTTCGGCCCCGATGTCAACCTCGGCAACATCGCACCCGAGGAAGTGATCCCGCTCGAGACGCTCCGGCTGGGCCTCCGCGGCGACACGCTAAAGGAGATCCTGCTCGCCCACGAGCCCGCGCCCATGTCCTAGGCGGGCTTCGCCGCCGCCGCAGGCGACAGCAGCGCCTCCGCCTCTCGGATGTAGCGGGTGGCACCCACCGAGCGGAAGAAGGCGAGCGCCTTCTCCAACTGGGCATCGGCCTCGGCGTGCCGGCCTTCGGCGACGAGCTGCTCGGCCGCGCGCAGGCGCGCGTACGCCTCGTGCGGCCGCGTTTGCACAAGTGCGAATCGCTCGGCCGCTTCGGCGTAATCGCCACGCAACACGGCTCGCGTGGCGGCGATCCAGCCGGACTGCCGCCGGTGGACCGCCAGCAACCGATCCAGCTCCTCGGCGTAGCCAACCTCCGCTGCCGCCCAGCCGAAGTGGACGAACGACCAGGGCGGCGTCGGGCGTCTCTGATCGAGCGCGCGGAAGTCGAAGTCGGCGGCCTGCTCGCGCGCGCGCTCGAGCGCGCCCGACGCAGCGAACGCGCGCACCGCGAACGCCAGGGACTGGAAGACCCGGTCCGGCTGCCGCACCTCGAGCGCGAGGTCGAGCGCTCGTTCGGCGTCGGCCACCGCTCCGTCTGTGTCGTCACGCGCGAGCCTGATGCTTCCGCGGTGGCAGTGCACTGACGCCTGCAAGGTGTGACCTCCGGCGGCTTCGCACGCGGCGATGAACGCATCCGCGAGCCGGACGCCCTCGTCCCAGCGTCCGGCGTCGAGGGCCGGCAACAGCATCATGCCTTGCCCGAATCGCACGAGGTCGACGTCGCCGGCGCGCTCTGCGAGAAGCAACGCCTCTTCCAGGAGAGCGAACGCCCGCGGCAGCTCTCCTCCCCCCGTAGAGCACGACAGCGAGGTTGTTACATGCGCGAGAGGCCTCGCGGAGCGCGCCCCTGCCGACGGCTACCCGCCTGCTCTCCTCGAGGTCGTCGAAGCCGGCGTCGTCTCCGAGCTCGACACGTGCGCCTCCCACCGTTGTCAGGACGGCCGCACGCACCTCGTCCAGACCCAGACAGTCGGCCGCAGCGAGCGCATCCTGCCCGATGCGAATCGCCTCCTCGTCCTCGCCCTCGAGTGCGGCGAAGGCGGAGACCGCGGCCAGCACGCGCGCCTTCTCCGCGGTCGGAGGACCTTCGGGGAGGAGCGCAAGGGAGCGCTCGTAGGCGCTGCGGGCGCGGTCCCAAGTTCCTCGAAATCACCACGCTCGCGCAAGCAGCGCCTCCGCCTCCGCCGCGCGCCCGTCGTCGCCGGCCCGTAGCAGCGCGTCGCGGGCCACCTCGAGCGCCTCGAACTGCTGCTCGGCTGCCGCGAGGTGCAGGGCGTGCGCTCTACGAAACAAGACCTCGGGCCGCGCAGGGTCCTCGTTCAGCAAGAGCTCGGAGGCTTGCTCGTAGAGATGGGCGGCGTGCGCGAACGCGTTCAGCGCGAAGGCGCGGTCGCCGGCAGCGCGGAGCGCCAGATATGCAGGCTCGGCGAGGTCGGCGGTCGAGCGCCGGGCGGCGCGCAGGAGCTCGAGCGCCCTCAGGTAGTGGTGAGCGAGCAGCTCGGCGTGGTCCTCAGGTCGACCCAGCGCCTCGATCCACCTCGCCGCCAGGAGATGCTTGTCGGCCCGAGCCGCGCGGGGTATCTGGCCGTAGGCGACGTCTCGCATGAGCAGGTGCCGGAAGGCGTATTCAACCTCGCGGTCCACCGAAGACCGGCGCTCGCGGCGAACGAACTCCTTGCGCTCGAGCGCGTGCAGCCGCTCCTCCGCCGCTCGGCGCTCGACCGCGGAGAGCGACGCCGTCGCTCCGAGCCAGAAGGACTTGCCGAGAACGGCGGCGTCCTGCAGCAGCGCCTTCTCCTCCGCAGGCAGCGCGTCGATGCGGGCGGCGATCAGTCCTTGCACGGTCTCCGGCAACTCCTCGGGAGGCCGGTGCTCCGCCAGCAGCCGGACGAACTCCTCGGCGTAGAGCGGGTTCCCGCCTGCGCGCGAGAGGAGCGTCGCCTGCACCTCTGCCGAGAGCAGCGGCCGCTCGAGCAGAGCTTGCAGGAGCCGCGCGGTGTCCTCGTCGGAGAGGGCCGCGAGCGAGAGCGTGACCGCATTGGCCTTGCCGCCGCCCCAGCCTGGCCGACGCAAGAGGAGCTCGGGCCGCGCGGTCGCGACGACGAGAATCGGCACGCCGGTCGCCCAGTCGGCAAGGTAGTCCACGAAGTCAAGCAGCCCATCGTCCGCGAAGTGGAGGTCTTCGAGCACGAGCACCAGGGGTCGCTGCTCCGCGAGCGCTTCCAGGAAACGACGCCAGGCGGCGAACGCCTCGCCTCGCCGGTTGGAGCCGACGTCGCCCCCCTCGAGCCCGACCAGCGGGCGGAGGTGGCGCTCGAGCCACTGGGCGCCCGCGGCGTCCGACACGAGCGCCGCGATCGCCTCGCGCAGCTTCTCCTCGGTCTGTGCGCCGTCGTCCGTCTCGAGGATGCCGGCCTGCGCCTTCACGACTTCGCCGAACGCCCAGAAGCTGACCTCTTCGCCGTAGGCCGGCGAGCGGCCCTGGCGCCAGAAGGTGAGCTCGCCACCGGACTCGATCGCCCGAAAGAGCTCGTAGACGAGCCGGCTCTTGCCGATGCCCGGCACGCCGGCCAACGTCACGAGCTGCGGCTCGCGGTCCTCCCGCACGCGCCGCGAGCAGCACCTCCAGCTCCCGCTCCCGCCCCATGAGTGGCGCCCGGCTACCGCGCTCCACCTGCACGCGCGAACGCGCCTGGCGAACCTCCCAGACCGGGACGGCTTCGGCCTTGCCCTTCGCAGCGACCGGGAGCTCCTCGCCGTACTCGACCACCCGGGCAGTGGCGCGCTGCGTCGTGCGGTCGACGAGGATGCCGTTCACCGGTGCCGCAGACTGCAGGCGCGCGGCGGTGTTGACAACGTCGCCCGATGCCATTCCCTCACCCGCTGCCGGCCGCGCGGCGAGCGCGACCAGCGCCTCGCCGGTCGTGATCCCGACCCGCACCTGCAGCCCTCCTCGCTGGCCCACTCCCGGATTGCCAGCGCCGCCCGCACCGCCCGCTCCGGATCGTCCTCGTGCGCGACCGGCGCCCCGAACAGCGCCATCACCGCATCGCCGATGAACTTCTCGACCGTACCGCCGAAGCGCTCCAGCTCGTAACGGACGCGGCCGTGGTAGCGCGAGAGCATCACGCGCACGTCCTCCGGATCCATTCGCTCGGCCCGGGCGGTCGAGCCGACGAGGTCGCAGAACACGACGGAGACCACCTTACGCTCGTCGCGCGGCGCAGGAAGCTCCTCCGCCAGAGGCGCAGCGCAGGCGCCACAGAAACGGAAGCCCTCGGGGTTCTCCTGACCACAGGTCGGACAGATCAGCACAGCACAAGCCTACGACGACGCCCGTTTCGGCCTTCAATCCAGCTGCCTTCGACCATCACCGACGCCACCCGTCAGTGCGGCTCCTCCGCCGCGCCACTCGGGACCGCAACCCGCGCCAACTCAAGAGCGAGGCGCTGGCAACGCATGCGGTCTAGAGACCCTCTAGGTGGGTTGGTCGAACGCGCGAGTATGTTCCAGGAGGTGCGAACGCGCTTTACGAGGGTTGGGAACGTACTGGTCACTCCTTCTCCTAGCTGCCTGTGACGTCTATCTCCTCGCGGCTGGCGCATGGTGGACCGTCGTGTTCGTGAGCGTGGGAACGATCCTCCTCGGCGTGGGTGGCCGCATCCTCGTCGCCCGGCGTCTTGCACATCGAAACGCCCAGCCCTCCTAGGGCTTCGGTGCGCGACGTCGCCCCCGGCCTCGCGCTGGCGGGTCTCGGCGCCGCGATCGGATTCGCCGTTCATCGGCTCCTGCCCGAGGTTCCGGTGGTCCTCGTCGCGGTCACGGCCGGCGTCCTGATCGCGAACACCTGGGGGACCCCGGCCGCTGCTCGCCCCGGTCTCGCCTTCGCGTCGGGAGCGCTCCTGAAGCTCGGAATCGTGCTCCTCGGCTTCGACCTCGTCCTCCAGGAGACGCTGCGGCTCGGCGCCCGGGGCCTCGCGGTGGTGGCCGCGGTCGTCGTCGGCACGTTCTTCGGCACACGCTGGGCGGGCAGGAGGCTCGGCGTTTCGAACGGACTCGCGCTGCTCGTCGCGACCGGCTTCTCCATCTGCGGGGTCTCGGCGATCGCGGCGGCCAGGGACGTGAGCGACGCGGACGAGGAGGAGGTCGCCTACGCGATCGCGCTCGTGACGCTCTGCGGCACGCTCGCGATCGTGCTCCTGCCGGCCCTGCGTGGGATCCTCGGACTCGACGACCGCAGCTACGGCGTCTGGGTCGGGGCGAGCGTCCACGACGTCGCCCAGGTGGTCGCGACCTCGTCCGCGGCAGGCGGAGTCGCCGTCACGACCGCAATCGTGGTCAAGCTCACCCGCGTCCTGCTGCTCGGTCCGCTCGTGGTCTGGATCGCGTGGTCTCAGGATCGGAGTGTCGCGGGCTCGCGTGCACGGCTCTCCCCGCCGCTCTTCGTGCTCGCCTTTCTCGGTGCCGCGCTGCTCCGCAGCGGCGATCTGGTGCCCACCGGTCTCCTCCCGACGATCGAGGCTGTCAAGGTCGCTCTACTGGCGGTGGCCCTTTTCGCAGTGGGCGCCAGGGTCGAGTTCCGCCGTCTGCTCGCCGTCGGGGCGCGCCCGCTCGTGCTCGGGCTCTGCTCGTGGACGATCGTCTCCACGGTTGCCTACCTCGGCATCCGCGTCGTAGGGGCATGAGCAGTATCCACGCGCTCACGTGGGACGAGGTGCGCACGCGCCGGTTGGCTCGCAGCCACCTGCTCGAGCGCGCTTCGGCAGAGCAGCTCGTCGAGGTCGTTCGTGACGTGGGCGGGATTCACGCGCAGGTGATGGGCTCGGCCGAGCTCCAGCTCGCCGCGAGGGTCAACGGGATCACCCAGTCCGACGTCCGCGATGCGCTCTGGGAGCGGCGGGCGCTCGCGAAGGCGTGGACGCTGCGCGGTACTCTCCATCTCCACCCAGCGGACGAGCTTCGCCTCTGGACGGCCGCGCGCAGGGCAGTCCTCGGCGAGGACGACCTCGAGGCGGATTCGCCCGATCGCCCGCCCTATCACCTGGAGACGGTCGTCGCCGCGATCGGAGAGGCGCTGACGAGGCGGCGGCTCCTGCGCGAGGAGCTTGCGGACGCCGTCGTCCAACGTGTCGGGTCGGCGCCGCGGGAGCGGCTGGCGTCTGGCTGGGGCTTCTTCCTCGGCGACGCGGCCGTTGTCGACCTGCTCTGCTTCGGCCCGCCGCAGGGCCAGAAGGTGACATTCGTGCGCCCGGACGACTGGCTCGGCCCGCAACCCTCGTTCGAGCCCGTCGAGGCGCTCCGTCAGGTCGCCCGCCGTTACCTCGCCTCCTACGGCCCCGCGACGCACCGCGAGTTCCGCCAGTGGTTCACCTCCCGGAGCTTCCGTGTCGGCGACGCCAAGGCGATGTTTGCCCAGCTGGATCTGGTCTCGGTCGATGTCGAAGGCCGGCATGCCTGGCTGGTCGCCGAAGAAGAGCCCGTGGCGGCTTCGCCGTCGGTGCGGCTGTTGCCGGAGTACGACGTGTACGTGATGGGCTTTCGCGAGCGCGAGCAACTCGTCCCGCCGCCCGTACGCGAGCAGGTGGCCGCGCACGGCAAGGGCCGCTACGAAGGTCCCGCCGGCACACCGTTCCTCGTCGTCGACGGCGTCTGTGCCGGCATCTGGAGCCGCAAGAAGACCGCGAAGAGGATCGATCTGGCAGTGGAGCCGGCGCGGAAGCTGACGCGATCCGAGCGCGCCGGCCTGGAGGCAGAGGCCGAGCGCATCGGCACCTTTCTCGGGCTCGAGCCGCGGCTGACCGTCGCCTGAGCTACTGCGCGTATGGCCCCTGGGCGGCCCGCCTCACGAGCTCGTCGAGCACGTCGAGGTCGACGTCCTCGAGCTTCTTGATCCGGACGCAACTCTTGCCGATGTCTGCCTTCGGCAGCCGGTAGCGAAAGTCGTCGGCGACATAGCGTCCATCCACGGCCGCGCAGGCGTAGAGCGAGATTGCCGCTTTTCGGCTCGCGAGAGCAAGGATCGGCCAGTCTCCCTCGCGCCCGGATGCATAGACGTAGTGGTAGGTGCCATAGCCGAGCATTCCGGAAACCACGTGCGGCTCGAGCTCCGGCGCGGCTTTTCGGATCAGCTCGTGCAGCCTCCAGATCGAGCTGCGGCGCGGCTCCTCGAGCTGCGCGATGTATTGCTCCGGTGTCACCGTCGTCGAAATCCACCGCATCATGCCGCGGAATGACTGCACTGCGGAGACCCGACCAACACCTCCAGGCTCCTCCTTCGCTTTACACCCGGCCTTGAACAGGCCGAACCTTGGGCTGACGCAAAATGCCGATAACCCGGCTTACCGGCGCCCGAGGCGCATCGACTTCTCGCTGATACGGTCGATGCGAGTGCAGATCGTCGAGCTATGGCGATATCCCGTCAAGTCGCTGCAAGGCGAGCGGCTCGATTCGGTGATGATGGCGGCCGATGGTCTCGCAGGCGATCGTCGCTTCGCGATCTACGACGTCCAGTCCGGGTTTGGGCTCACCGCGCGGCGTGATCCGGAGCTGCTCTTCGCGTCGGCCCGCTTGCGCGACGACGGGACTGTGGAGATCACGCTGCCCGACGGTTCGGTGGCAGGCGCCGACGACGCGTTGTCGGAATGGCTCGGTCGGCCCGTGACGCTGCGCTCGGCTGCGACTGGCGCGGCTCGCCGGTATGAGAACGTGGTCGACTTCGAGCATGAGACGACGAGCGACTGGGCGCCGTTCGAGGGCGCAGAGGGGGCGTTCCACGACAACCCGGCGGCTCGGGTCTCGCTCGTATCAACGGCGACGGTGGGATCGTGGGACCCGCGTCGGTTCAGGTCGAACGTGCTGCTCGACGGCGAAGGTGAGGATACCCTGGTCGGATCGAGAGTCACCCTCGGCGAGGCGACGCTCGACGTGGACCTGCGGATCAAACGGTGTGTGATGACCACACGCGCACAGGCCGGAGGCATCGCGCGCGATCTCGACGTGCTGCGAACGATTGCTCGTGAGCGCGACGCACGTCTTGCCGTGGGCGCCCTCGTGGTCGATCCGGGCACCGTGCGCGTCGGCGACACGCTGCGCGCAGGCTAGGGAAGAACGGGAAAGGCGAGAGAACCCGCTGGATGAACTCAACTCGGCGTGATCTGGCAGCGCTTGCTCTCAGCCGAGCGCAAGCGGACGCATTGGCTTAAAGAAATGCGACGACGGCCAGGAACACCGGGGGATCGTCGGTTCCCGGCTCTTCTAAGCGTGCGATGGAGAAGCCCGCGCTGACGAAGGCATTGAGGAAATCGGACAGCGGAACGTGGTTGATCCCAACTCGCGCTCTGATCTGCGTCGCCGCACGCTCCGACGGCATGAACTGCCATCCCGCAGCGCGGTACCCGGGCCGGATCAGCGCGACTGCGTCGTCGATGTCAGCTGCGGCGGCACGTGCGACGAACGGGTTCGCGAAGCACGGGTGAACGCCGAGGTAGACGAATCGAGAACCGGGTTGCAGGACGCGGAACGCCTCCACGAGCGCTGCCGACAGGTCGTCGAAGTCCGTGTGCGTGAGGATCGAGATGGCAGCGTCGAACTCCCGATCCACGAACGGGAGAGCGTGCGCCTCCGCTCGGACAAGCTGGGCCACTGTCCCCGCGTGTTCCTCCGCGACCTTGAGTTGATCGGCCGAAACGTCTGTCCCGATCACCTCCCAGCCAGATTCGGCAATGAGGGGAAGCGCTCGACCGGTGCCGCAGCCGAGATCGAGGCATCGGCCCGAACCGGGGCCTAGGAGGGCAACAGCGAACGCCCGCGCCGCCGTCATCGCTGCGTTCGAAGCGAATGACTCGTACCATTCGGTCTGGCCGTCGTACCGCGCCACTGACATAGCTGTGATCGTACGACGGCACCCCGCCTCGCGATTTTGCATCCACTTGGCTGGCACTCCCAGCCCGCGGCCAGTTTCAGGCAGTGCCGACCGCTGAGTTCGACCTGTTCACCGAGTCTGACTTGGACAACTCCGAGAACAGGAGGTTACGACGATGACAACGCGTATCGATGAGCAGTTCACGGCGACCTTGCAGAAGAGTCCGGCCAAAGGCGGCTGGACGTACGTCGTCTGGCCAGCCTCGGTCGAGTTCTTCGGCAGCCGCGGGCTCGTGAAGGTCCGTGGCTCGGTCGACGGACATCCCTTCCGAAGCTCGTTCATGGCCATGGGAGACGGCACGCACAAGCTGCCCATCAAGGCGGACATCCGCCGGGCGATCGGCAAAGAGGCCGGAGACACAGCAACGATCCAGCTCGTGGAGCGACTCGCCGTCTAGCGGAGGAGTCTGGAACGACGTCGGCGGCCGGCTCAGGTTCCGCGGCCGGCGTTGACCGTCAGGACGACGTTTCCGGTCTTCTGACCCCTCTCGACGTACCTGGTCGCCTCGACCACCTGCTCCAACGGGTAGGAGCGATCGACGACCGCCCGGTAGCGCCCCGCCTCGATCAGCTCCTTGAGGAAGAGAACGTCCTCTTTCGTGTACTTCGGTATCGGGAGCGTCACCCTCTTGTCTCCGAGCCGCCGGGTCAACAGGGCCAGGACTGGAACGTGCCACAGGAACCCGAGATCGGTCTCGATATAGATCCCGGCCGGCTTCAGTGAGCCTCTGCAGCGCCGGAACGAGTGCTTGCCGACCGCGTCGAAGATGACGTCGTAGGTTTCGTCGCTCTGGGTGAAATCTTCCTGCGTGTAGTCGATCACGCGGTTGGCTCCGAGCGATCTCACGAGCTCGACGTTCTTGGTGTTGCACACGGCCGTGACGTCGGCATCGAAGTACTTGGCGAGCTGCACGGCTGCCGTTCCGATGGATCCAGAGGCACCGTAGATGAGGATGCTCCGCCCCTTGCGGAGATCAGCCTTTCTCAGGCAGGCGAGTGCGATGATCGCTCCGTCGCAGACCGCCGCGGCCTCTTCAAAGCTCATGCCGGCCGGCTTGTGCGCCAGCGAGCGATCTTCCCGCACGCAGACGAACTCCGCATGCGCGCCCGCACGCATGCCGAAGACGCGGTCGCCGACCTCGAACTGGCTCACAGCTGCACCGACTGCCTCGACCTCTCCCGCCAGCTCGCTGCCGAGGATCCTCCGCCTCGGCCGGCGCAGGCCGGTGAAGAAGCGGGAGATGAAGGGCTCGGCTGCACGAGCGCCGCAGTCCGTCCGGTTGACCGTCGTGGCGTGGATCTTGACGAGGACCTCGTCCTCCTTCGGTACAGGTCGCTCGACTTCCTCGACTCGCAGGACGTCCGGGCCCCCGTACCTGTCGTGGACAACTGCTCTCATGTTCACTTCCTCTCTTCGGTTCGCAGTAGTCGATGGAGTGGGCCGCCGTGCTCCCACGCCCGCCCCGCCCGATAGAGCTCCGCGGGCCTGCCGCCGGCCGGGCCGGGTCGAGCGCGGCGTCCGGTCGGGATCACCCAGCCGTTCTCCGAGATGACGCTCCGCCGGAAGTTCGCGGCGTCGAGCTGCACACCCCAGATTGCCTCGTACACGGCCCGCAGCTCGGCCAGGGTGAACGTCGGGCCGACGAACTCGGTCGCGATGCCCGTCACCTCGAGCTCGACGCGGACACGCTCAACCGCATCGCG
>JBBJOI010000040.1:0-26543 GCA_037721555.1 Gaiellaceae bacterium
GCGGCGAGGTGCTGAAAGGCGTGATCAAGCCGTGGGAGTGCAAGGTGTTCGGCACCGCCTGCACGCCCGAGCGTCCGATCGGCACCTGCATGGTCTCGTCGGAGGGCGCGTGCGCCGCGTACTACAACTACGGCCGCTTCGCCCGAGAGCGCGAGGTCGTGTGATGCCGCACGAGGCAGATCAGCTGGCGTTGATCGAGCGCGTCCGGGCGAAGCCGCTGCGGTTCCGCGACGAGCGGATCACGATGGCCCACGGGGCCGGCGGCAAGGCGACGCTGACGCTGATCGAGGGTCTACTCGCGCCGCTGCTCGGCGTGCGCGAGCTCGACGATGCCGCCCGACTCGATGGCTTCGCCATGACGACCGACAGCTTCGTCGTCAAGCCGATCCGCTTCCCCGGCGGCTCGATCGGAGAGCTCGCGGTGAACGGCACCGTCAACGATCTGGCGATGGCTGGAGCGCGTCCGCTCGCGCTGACGCTCTCCCTCGTGCTCGAGGAAGGTCTTCCGGCCGACGAGCTGCGCGCGGAGGTGGAGGCGATCGGTGCCGCAGCGAGGGCTGCCGGCATCGAGATCGTCGGGGGCGACACGAAGGTCGTGGAGCGTGGTCATTGCGACTCGATGTACGTCACGACGACCGGCATCGGCACGATCGACGAGCGGGCGTCGCTCTCCCCAAGCTCGCTGCGGCCCGGCGACCGGATCATCGTCTCCGGCGCCGTTGGCGACCACGGCACCGCAGTCATGCTCGCTCGCGGCGAGTTCGAGCTGGACGCGGCGGTCGAGTCGGATACGCGGTCACTGTGGCCCGCCGTCGACACCCTGCTCGGCGCCGCCGGCCCTTCGCTGCGCTGCTTGCGCGATGCCACCCGTGGCGGGGTCGCATCCGTGCTGAACGAGCTCGCGCGCGCCTCCGGCACCGCCATGGTCGTTCGCGAGGGCGAGGTGCCGGTGCGGCCGGCTGTCGCCGGTGCGTGCGAGATCCTCGGGATCGACCCGATGTACGTCGCGAACGAAGGCGTGTTCGTGGCGTTCGTGGCGCCGGACGGAGCCGAAGACGCTCTGGCGGCGCTGCGTTCGGTGCCCGGCTGCGAAGAGGCGGCCGAGATCGGCGAGGTGAAGACCGAGCCGCCGGGCCTCGTGCTCGTCGAGACGGCGTTCGGCGGCAGGCGCGTCATGGACATGCTCGTCGGCGACCCTTTGCCGAGGATTTGCTGATGCCCCTTCCGGAAATGCCCTCCATGCCGCATCACCGGAAGGGGCACTGATGCACGAGCTGGCGCTCGCCGATGGCATCGTTCGCGTCGCTTGCGAGGCGGCTGCCGGCCGCCGCGTCGAGCGCGTCGAAGTGAAGGTCGGCCACCTGCGGCAGGTCGTCCCGTCGGCACTCGAGTTCGCGTTCGCACTCGTGGCCGAAGGAACCGCCGTCGATGGTGCCGAGCTCGCGATCGAGGCGGTGCCGGCGCGCGTTTCCTGCCGGGACTGCAGCCTGGAGACCGTAAGGAACGACTTCCCGCTCGTTTGCGTGCCGTGCGGGAGCTTCCACGTCGACGTTGTCGCCGGTGAGGAGCTGCTCGTAGACGCGCTCGTGGTTTCAGACGATAACCAGCTGGTTGCTGGAAGGAGGTAGAGGCGTGGCAACGACAGAAGCCGCTCCGGATCGGGAGGCTCAGGGCGTGGAAGAGGTTCACATCCTCTGGATCTCAGAAGGGATGAGCTGCGACGTGACAGCGTTTCGATCACTGCTGCGATGCAGCCGACGATCGAGGACGTTCTCCTAGGAAACATCCCGGGCCTGCCGAAGGTGCACTTGCACAACAAGGTGCTCTCGCCGACCCTCGGCGGAGACGAGTTCCTGCAGCCGTTCTTCGATGCCGTGAATGGCACGCTCGACGCACCGTTCGTCTTCGTGCTCGAGGGCTCGGTGCCCAACGAGAACATCAACGGCGGCGGGTACTGGACGTCGTTCGGCAACGATCCCGCCACCGGTGAGCCGCTGACGCTCTCCTGGTGGCTCGACCGGCTACCGCAGAAGGCCTGGGCGGTCGTCGCCTGCGGTACCTGCGCGACCTACGGTGGCATCCACGCGATGGCAGGAAATCCGACCGGCTGCATGGGCCTCGCCGACTATCTCGGGTGGGACTTCCGCTCGGCCGGTGGTCTGCCGATCGTGAACGTCCCCGGCTGCCCGGTTCAGCCCGATAACTTCATGGAGACGCTCACCTGGGTGCTTTACCAGGCGGCCGGTCTCGCGCCGACGATCCCGCTCGATGACCTGCTCCGGCCGCAGTGGCTCTTCGGCAAGACGGTGCACGAGGGATGTGACCGTGCCGGCTACTACGAGCAGAGCGATTTCGCGCACGACTACAACTCGCCGAAGTGCCAGGTGAAGATCGGCTGTTGGGGGCCGGTCGTGCAATGCAACGTGACGAAGCGCGGCTGGATGAACGGGATCGGCGGCTGCCCGAACGTCGGCGGCATCTGCATCGGCTGCACGATGCCGGGCTTCCCGGACAAGTTCATGCCGTTCATGGACGAGCCGCCCGGCGCAACCGTCTCCGGAGCCCTCGTCGCGCCCTACGGCAAGTTCATTCGCAAGATGCGCGCGATCACGAACAACACCGTGAACAAGGAACCGAAGTGGCGGCACAACCGCCCGGCCCTGACCACCGGCTACGAGCCCCGCTGGGGAAATAGGAAGGAGGGCTGATGGCAACCACGAGAGAACGCATCCAGCCGGAGCAGCGCAACCTCGTCGAGATGTCGTGGGATCCGATCACGCGGATCATCGGGAACCTCGGCATCTACACGAAGATCGACTTCGACAACCGCGAGGTCGTCGAGTGCAAGAGCACCTCCTCGATGTTCCGGGGCTACAGCGTCTTCATGAAGGGCAAGGATCCTCGGGACGCCGGCTTCATCACGAGCCGCATCTGCGGCATCTGCGGCGACAACCACACCGTGTGCTCGATCTACGCACAGAACATGGCGTACGGGATCCGGATGACGCCGCTCGCCGAGTGCATGTTCAACCTCGGTGAGGCCGCGGAGTACATCTTCGACCACGCGATCTTCCAGGACAATCTCGTCTTCGGCGACTACTGCGAGCAGATGGTCAAGTCGACGAACCCGACGATGCTCGCGAAGGCGGAGACGACGAAGGCGCCGAACTCCGAGATCCACGGCATGCGCACGATCGCCGACATCATGCGTGCCTTCAACCCGTTCGAGGGGGCGCTCTACCGCCAGGGGCTCGTCCAGAGCCGGGTCGCCCGCGAGATGTTCTGCCTGATGGAAGGTCGGCACGTCCATCCCTCGACGATGTATCCCGGGGGCACCGGCACGGTGGCGACGCCACAGGTGTTCACCGACTACCTGTCGCGCCTCGCGCGAGTGACGGACTTCGTCAAGAAGGCCGTCCCCCTGAACGACGACCTGTTCGATTTCTTCTACGACGCTCTGCCTGGGTATGAGGAAGTCGGCCGCCGGCGCGTGCTGCTCGGCTGTTGGGGTGCCTTCCAGGATCCGATCGAGTGCACCTATCGCTATGACGAGATGACCCATTGGGGCCGGGCGATGAAGGTCACGCCCGGGATCATCGTCGACGGCGAGCTCGTCACGACCGACCTCGTCGACATCAACCTCGGCATCCGCATCCTGCTCGGGAGCTCGTATTACGACGACTGGCAGAACGAGGAGATGTTCGTCACGAAGGATCCGCTGGGGAACCCCGTCGACCGGCGGCACCCGTGGAACCAGACGACGCTGCCGAAGCCGCAGAAGCGCGATCTGAAAGACGGGAACTACAGCTGGGTGATGAGCCCGCGCTGGCACGACAAGCGCACCGGCGACGACCTCGCCCTCGACACGGGCAGCGGTGCGTTTGCACGGTTGTATTCGACGGCGCTCGCGGGCATCGTCGACACGCCGTACGTGAAGGCCCCCGGCGACGGGTCGGTGCAGATCCACCTGCCGAAGACGGCGAGCTCGGGCGAGGTCACCCTGACCTGGCGCATCCCGCAGTGGTCGAATGCGATCGAGCGCAACCGAGCCAGGGCGTACTTCATTGCCTACTCGGCCGCGATGGCGTACGGCTTCGTCGAGGAGGGCCTCGGGTACGTGCGCAAGGGCCAGACGAAGACGTTCAACTCCTTCGAGGTGCCCGACGAGGCGATCGGCTGCGGGTTCCACGAGGTCGTGCGCGGCGTCCTCTCGCATCACCTCGTGATCCGCGATGGGAAGATCGCCAACTACCATCCCTACCCGCCGACGCCGTGGAACGGCAGTCCGACCGACTCGAACGGCGTGCCCGGTCCTTACGAGGATGCGGTCAACAACATGCCGATCTTCGAGGAGAACGATCAGGAGAACTTCCGCGGCGTCGACATCATGCGCGCCGTGCGGAGCTTCGATCCGTGCCTCCCATGCGGCGTGCACATGTACCTCGGTAACGGGAAGACGCTGAAGCGGATGCACTCGCCCATGTTCGGGAGTAACAGCCACTGATGCGCGACCCCGAGGTACAGGAGCGGATCGAGCACGTCGAGGGGCTCCTCGGCGGGATCGACGACGATCCGGCTGCACTCGCCGCCGTGCAGGGCCTGGTGGAGCTCTACGGCGAGGCGCTCCGGCGCGTCGTCGTGCTCGGTGGGGTCACACAGGAGCTCGTCGCCGACGAGCTCCTGTCACACCTCCTACTGCTTCACGACCTGCATCCCGTCGACGTCGAGACCCGCGTCGCGCGGGCGCTCGAGGAGGTGAGGCCCTACCTCGGCTCACACGGCGGCGACGTCGAGCTGATCGGGGTCGAGGATGGGCTCGCCAAGGTTCGTCTGAACGGCACCTGCGACGGCTGCGCGTCCTCGGCCGTGACGCTCAAGCACTCGATCGAGGGCGCCATCCTCCGCGCGGCGCCCGAGCTCAGCGGTGTCGAAGCGGAGGGCCTCGAAGCAGAGGCCATCGTCCCGCAGACGCAGCTCTTGCAGATCGGCTCGCTGAACGCGGCGCCCGGGCCGTGCCTGCCGGGAGTCGCGTGAGCGCCACCGAGTCGAGGCTCCGTCGGCTGGCGGTGCCGCGCCGCCAGGAACTCGTGGCGGAGGAGCCCGTGCTGCAACTCGAGCACTGTGACCTCTGCGGCGAGCAGGTCGCACCCGAGCACCGTCACGTGGTCGACCTCCATGCGCGCTCGCTTCTTTGCGCGTGCCGTGCCTGCACGATCCTCTTCGATCGACGGGAGGCCGGCGGTGGTCACTACCGGCTCGTGCCTGAACGGCGGATCGAGCTCGGGGACTTCCGGCTCGACGAAGCGCAGTGGTCTGCGTTTCGCATCCCGGTGGAGCTCGCGTTCTTCTTCCGCTCGAGCGGTGTGGGCCGGGTGGCAGCGGTGTATCCGAGCCCGGCCGGCGCGACCGAGTCGCTGCTCGAGCTCGAGGCGTGGCAGGAGCTCGAGCGGGCAAATCCGATCCTCCTCGAGCTCGAGGACGATGTCGAAGCGCTGCTCGTGAACCGTGCCGGCGGGCGGCTCGACCACTTTCTCGCTCCGATCGACGACTGCTACGCGCTCGCGGGTGTCATGCGGACGCACTGGAAAGGGTTCGCCGGCGGGTCGGAGGTGTGGCGCGAGATCGAGGGGTTCTTCGACCGTTTGCGCGCGCGGGCAGGAGGAGCGCGTTGACGTGGGCTCGGCCGAGGAGAGGCCCTTCAGGGGTCTTACCCGCTGAGCACCTGCTCAGCTTGCGCCAACTATGGCGCGAGATCGACCTGTTCTTCGACGGCTCGCGCAAGCGGGCTCGGTAGGGAGGAAGACGATGGCGAAGATCAAGATTGGCAAGCCTCACGTGAAGCATGACCACCCGTCGCACATCCCCGGCGTCAAGCAGGGGAACGCGCCAGGCGGCTACGAGAAATCGGGCGGCCATCTGCCAGACGGCACCTCGACGGCGGAGCGCTCGACCGGCATCAACCCCGACACGCACGGTCCAATCGATCCTTCGATGCCGAACCTGTCCCCGCCGTGAGACCGGCCTCCGTGAAGTCAGTCGGCGTGAGGTCAGTCAGAGCGTGACGCCGGCCCGAGCATGACAGTGGCCGAGGTGGTGCCGGCGCCGGAGCTCGCGCTGGCGGTCGAGGACGTCAGCGCGGTCGAGCACGCCATCGTGCCCACGCTCCGTTTTCGGGTGCGTGTCGACGCAGGAGGACGCGAGGTGCGGTCGCTCGCCCTGAACGTGCAGTTGCGCATCGATGCAACGCGGCGGTCGTACGAGCCGGGGGACGAGAAGCGGCTGCTCGAGCTCTTCGGCCCGCGCGAGCGCTGGGGTCAGACCCTCCGCAACCTCCTCTGGACGCAGGCGGCGATCACGGTGCCGTTCTTCGCTGGCGGGACGCACATCGAGCTGCTCGTGCCGGCGACGTACGACTTCGAGGTCGTTGCGGCGAAGTACCTGAATGCGCTCGAGGGCGGCGAGGTTCCGCTCGAGCTCCTCTTCAGCGGCACGCTCTTCTTCTCGGGCCCGGACGGGAGACTTCAGGCGGCGCCGATCTCGTGGGAGCTGGAGGCCCGCGCGTCCCTGCCCGTCTCGGTCTGGCGGCAGGCGATCGACGTCGCGTTTCCGGGCAGCGCGTGGCTGCGCCTCCCGCGCGATGCCTTCGACCGCCTTTGGTCGTACCGAGCTGCGCGCTCGCTTCCGAGCTGGGAGTCGACCTTCGACGAGCTCCTGGACGGGCGCGAATGACGGATCCGGTCCGGGAGATCGCCGACGCCGTCCTGTACGAGGGCCACGTTCTGTGGCCCTACCGGCGCTCGTCGATCAAGAACCAGCAGCGCTGGACGTTCGGCGGCGTCTATCCGGAGGCGTACGCACGCGAGCACTCGGATCGCTCGATCGTGCAGGCCGAGTGCCTGCTTCAGGGCGACGACGTGTCGATCGACGTGGATGTCCGGTTTCTCCATGTCGTGCATCGTCAGGCGACTCGCGGCGAGGCGACCGCGGTCGACGAGCTCGCGGGGTTCCTGACCTGGGACGAGACGACCGAGCGGACCGTCGAGCTGCACGACGTTCGGGGCGAGGCTCGCCAGCCGATCGCGGTCGCGGCAGGCCGGGGGGTGGAACCCGTAGAGGGTGGGGCGCTCGTGCGCACGTGGCAGCAGCTCGAGGGGCATGTCGAAGCGCGCGTAGAGCCGCTCGGTGAGGGACTGCAGCGGGCGCGCGTGGCAATCCGCAACGAAAGTCTTTGGCCGGAGAAGACCCGTGACGGCGCAGTGCGGCGTACGTTCCTTTCCGCACACGTCGTCCTGCGCGCCCGCGCCGGCGAGTTCGTTTCGGCGACCGACCCGCCCGAGCCGCTCCAGGCAGCAACGGCGGACTTGCGGCAGGACGGGCTCTGGCCAGTTCTCGTCGGTGAGGAGGGGCAGCGGGACATCGTCCTCGCGGCGCCGATCATCCTGTCCGACTACCCCCAGATTGCACCCGAGAGCCCAGGGGACTTCTTCGACGGCGGCGAGATCGACGGGCTGCTCGTGCTGAACATCCTCGGGATGACGGACGAGGAAAAGCGCGAGATGCGGGCCGGTGACCCGCGTGCGCGTGAGCTCCTCGAGCGCACCGAGGCGATGACGCCCGAGGAGATGGGGCGCCTGCAGGGCGCGATTCGTGAACTCCGGCCGGTCGGCGGGCCCTGACCGTGGACGTCTGGCACGAGCTCGAGCGGCCTGGGCCCGAATGCGTGACGGTGGGCGGCGTCGAGGTGCGCCGCGGGTCGCGGGTGCGTCTGCACCCGGCCGACCTGCGCGACATCCTCTCCGCAGCCCTCGACGGTCGTACCGCGGTCGTCGAGAGCATCGAGGAGCTGATGGAAGGGGGCATCCGGATCGCCGTCTCGCCGGACGACGATCCTGGGCGTGATCTCGGCCCGGCTCGGCCCGGCCACCGCTTCTTCTTCACGCCTGATGAGATCGAGCCTTTGGCCCGAGTGCTCGTTGCCGGAATAGGCAACATATTCCTCGGGGACGATGGCTTCGGCTGCGAAGTCGTCCGCCGCCTGCTCGATGGGCCGATGCCGGATGGCGTGGACGTCGTCGACTATGGCATCCGAGGGTTCGACCTGGCCTACGCACTCGCGAGCGGCTACGAGGCGGCAGTGCTGATCGACGCCGCGCCGCTCGGAGAGCCGCCGGGTACGCTGGCGCTGATTGAGCCTTCGCCCGACGAGAACGAGGCGGAGATCGACACGCACGGGATGGATCCCGTCCGGGTGCTTAGGCTCGCGCGTGAGCTCGGCGGCACACCCGCGCGGACACTCGTACTGGCTTGCGAGCCGGAACGAATCGTCGATCCCGAGACGGAGCCGGATAACGTGGTGACAGAGTTGAGCGCGCCGGTGCGCGCGGCGGTCGTCGAGGCGCTGCCGGCGGTGCGGCAACTCGTCGAGGACCTGTTGGCAAACAACGAGGGAGGTGGACGACAATGAACGGACGCTTGGTACTCGCGGCATTCGGAATCGCGATCGTGGGTGCGCTGATCCAGCAGCGCGGCCCGACGATGCGCTATCTCAAGATCACGAGGATGTAGGGGCATGCACCGGACGAAGGTCAGAGTCGTACGGGACGCGCTCGACGCGAACGACACCATTGCGCGGGCGAATCGCGCCGACTTCGACCGTGCGGGAGTGACGGTCGTCAATCTGATGAGCTCTCCCGGCGCCGGCAAGACGACGCTGCTCGAGCGGGCGCTGCGTGATCTCGACGGCGTCCGTGCCGGCGTGCTCGAAGGTGACGTTCGAGGCAGCCTGGACGCCGATCGGATCGCCGCGCTGCACATCCCCGTTGCGCAGATCGAGACCGACGAGGGCTTCGGCGGCGAGTGTCACCTGGACGCGAACATGGTGCGCTCGGCGCTTCCCTCGGTACCGCTCGACGAGCTCGACCTGCTGGTGATCGAGAATGTCGGCAACCTCGTCTGTCCGGCGGAGTTCCGTGTCGGCGAGGACCACCGCATCATGATCGCCTCGGTGACCGAGGGTGAGGACAAGCCGCTCAAGTACCCGCTCATGTTCCGGGCCTGCGATCTCGTGATCGTGAACAAGATCGATCTGCTCCCGCACCTCGAGTTCGACGTCGACAAGCTTCTCTACCACGTCGAGGCTGTGCATCCCGGTGTCGAGCGGCTTCTGGTCAGCGCCCGCACGGGCGAGGGGATGGACGAGGTGCGTGACTGGCTGGTTCGAGCGACCACGAGGCAGCCAGTGCCGGCATGAGGCGGGCGTGACCGCAACGCTCGAGCTGCTCGACCAGCTGCTCGAGCGTCGGGCCGCGGCGAGCGAGCGCTACTTCGGGAGCGAGGCCGGCCGGCTGGCGGAGCTGTGTCGGTTGCTGGCAGAGCGTTTTGAGCGCGGCGGGCGACTGCTTGCCGTCGGTGGCTCCGGCCAGGCGTGGTCCGATGCGCACCACGTCGCCGTGGAGTTCGTGCACCCGGTGATCGTCGGCAAGCGCGCACTCCCCGCGCTCGCAGTGGCGACCGAGGCGCACTCGCTCCTCCTCGGGGACGACGACATGACGATCTCGTTCGAGCCACTCACGGTCGTGGCGGGCGGGACCTGGGAGCTCGAGCCAGTGGACGACGACCCGTTCGTCCGCCAGGAGCTTGCCGAGACCGCCTACCACGTGCTCTGGGAGCTGGTGCACGTCTTCTTCGAGCACCTCGGCGAATCGTCGGCGGGCGCGGGCGCCTCGGCGTTCCTCTATCCGTTTCTCGAAGCCCGGACGGGTGGCAGTCTCGACGCTGTGGTGGAGGATGTTCGGCGCTCGGTGCTGCTCAAGGCAGCCGAGGTCTCCGAGCTTCGGGAGCGAACCGTGGAAGAGAGCCGCGTCGAGCTCGTCGAGGCGGCGCTGGTCGTGCGGCGCGCGCTCGACGCGGGTGGAACGCTACTCGCATTCGGGAACGGCGGCTCGGCCACGGATGCGATGGACGTGGTGGCCGACTTCCGTTCGGCGCCGCAAGGGTGGCCGGAGCGGCGGGCGCTCGATCTGGCCGATCCCGCGATCCTGTCGGCAGTCGCGAACGACATCGGCGCGGAGGCGCTCTATCAACGGCAGCTGATCGCGTACGGCCGTCGTGGGGACGTCGCGCTTGCTCTCAGCACGAGCGGCAACTCGGCGAATGTCATCGCAGGCCTCGCCGAGGCGCGGCGCCGCGGTCTCGCGACGATTGCCTTCGTCGGCTACGACGGAGGCAGGATCGCGGAGGAGAGGCTCGCCGATCATGTCATCGTGACACCGTCGGAGAACATCCCGCGGATTCAGGAGGCGCAGGCGACGGCATATCACCTGCTGCGGGAGCTGGTTGAGCAGACTGACGAAAGGGAGGGAGCGTGACGACGCGAGACGGTGAAGTCAGCCGGGGAGCTGTCCGAGGCGTAATCGGGGCGATGGCGATGACCGGGATGCGCCGTGTGACGACGGGTCTCGGCCTGCTCGAGGAGACGCCGCCCACGACGATGGCCAAGGACGCGCCGCTCTTCTCGCGCCTGGTTCGGCACGTCCGCCCCCAGCGCCGCGCCGAGCTGGCCGAGGTGATGCACTGGGCCTACGGCGGTGTGGGTGGCGCGATCTTCGGCCGCTTCGTCCGGCTGCGCCGGCCATGGGTCGGGCCTGCGTACGGGCTCGCTCTGTGGGGGTTGTACGAGGCCGGAGTCGTGCCCGTACTCGGACTCGAGCACGCGCGTGAGCGCACGATCGTCTCGCGCGTCTTCGTTGCCCTCGATCACGTCCTCTACGGGCTCGCCGTCGCAGGCGAGCCGCAGCCGTCGCGGGCCGGCGGCCCTCACCCCAGCGGTCTCGAACTCAGCGCCGCTGTGTGAGCTGAGCGCTCGCTTGCTCTCGTGCCCTCGCCGCGGCTGATCGCGTCGCCGTATCACGACGGCCTCGAGGACTCGGACCGCGGCCGGGGGCCCGGTCGTCTGCTGGAGGCGGCAGGGATGCCCTGGGAGACGGTGGATCCTGTCGATCCGGCTGCTCCGGAGGCCGCCCGGATCTTCGAGCTCGCACGGGGCCTATCCCGGCGCGTGCACGCTGCCCTCGCCGAGGGTGCGTTCCCGCTCGTCCTCGCGGGTGACTGCAACAGCTGCCTCGGGACGGTGGCCGGCTGCGGCGCTCAGGATCTCGGAGTCGCGTGGTTCGACGCCCACGCGGATTTCGACACACCGCGGACGACACTGCGTCGGGATCCCTGGACGCCATGGGCCTCGCGCTCCTGACCGGTCAGGGCTGGCAGGCACTACGGAAGGGGGTTCCGGGCCTCGCCCCGATCGACGAGGGCAACGTCGTGCTCGTCGGGGCGCGCGAGCTCGAGCCCGGCCAGCGCGAGCGTCTCGAGCAATCGCGGATCCCGCTGGCTCCAGGGCAACCGCTACGCCGGCTCCGACCTGCAGGCGGCACTGGCCGACCTTCGCGATCGCGCTCGACGTCTCTACCTGCACATCGACCTGGACGCGCTCGATCCGAGCGAGGGGCGCGCCAACCAATACAGCAGCGTAGGCGGGCTGAGCACCGTGCAACTCCTGGCGGCGATCGACGAGGTCTTCGAGCGGTTCGACGTGGCCGCCGCCGCGATTACCGCCTACAACCCCGACGTCGATGTCGACGGACGCATGGCCGCCACGGCGGCGCGGGTCCTCGCGGCCGTGGTCGAGCGAGCGCAGGAGAGCTAGCTACAGGAGCGGCTACAGCTTGTCGGCGTACTCCTGGTTGGCCTGCTTGAGCTTGCGGTCGGTGCCGAGGAACGCGTGCTTCGACATGTCCGCGGTGTAGCGGCTCGCGGGCGGCGTCCGGCCGAGGGCCTCGGCGACGCTGCGGATGTGGTGGGGCGCAGCGCCGCAGCAGACGCCGAAGTAGCTCACGCCGAGCTCGTGCGCCTCGCGGGTGAAGTCCGCCAGCTCGTAGCGGTTGCAGGTGAACGGGTCGAGTGCTGTCGGGAAGGGCCGATCGTCCGGGAGTCCTCTGTAGTCGGGATCGCGCAGGGACTGGAAGGTCGGCTGCTCGTCGTGGGTTCGGTACGGGACTGGCAGAGCGGCGATGTGGCCGTCGACGCTCTCGCGCACCGCGCGGATCAGCGGCAGCATCGTCTTCGGCCCGCGGATGCAGTTCAGGCCGACGACGTCCGCGCCCGCGTCCTCGAGCCGCTTGCACGCGTCCTCTGGCGACCAACCCTCGCGCGTCGCCGGCTCCTGGTGGATCGCGAGCGTGATCACGGCGGGGAGTCCGGTCGCCTTGATCGACTCGAGCGCGATCAAGGCCTCCTCTCCCCACGAGAACGTCTCGCCGATGACGAAGTCGACGCCGGTCTCGACGGCCCAGCCGACCTGTTCGTCGAACATCGAGCGTGCGGCGCGACGCGACTCCTCGTCGGCGACGAAGACGTTCGTGTTGCAGATGTCGCCCGCGAAGAGCGCCCCGGTCTCTTGCGCCACGCCCTTCGCGATCTCGAGCGCCGAGCGGTTCATCGTCTCGAGAAGGTGCTCCTTCTCGATCAGTCGCAGCTTCTCGCGGTGCGCGTAATAGGTGAACGCCTCGACGACGTCTGAGCCCGCATGCACGAACTCGCGGTGGAGCTGGGCGACGAGCTCGGGATGCTCGAGGACGACCTCGGGGACGAAGGCGCCTGCCTGCAGGTAGCCCCGTCTTTCGAGCTCGAAGAGGTAGCCCTCGGCGCAGATCACGGGGCCCTGCTCGAGTCGCTCGAGCAGGCCGGAAGAGGCTTCGGAGGAGACGTCGGACATGAGACTCCCTTCAAGAGTTGCTTTCAGCGCAACAGGTGTTGTGATTATGTTTCTCGGCAGCGTCCGATGCAAACGACCGGATCACCCACCGTCGGCGAGATCCCGGGCAGCCGCGTCTCGGCCGAGTACCGGCGGCTCCAGGAGCTGCTCGTTCGCGGCGAGCCCGTCATCCTCGACGGCGGTAACGCAACCGAGCTCGAGCGGCAGCAGGCAGGTGAGCTGCGGGACGGCGACCGCGGCCTCTGGGGCACGGGAGCGTTGTACGAGGCTCCGTACGCCGTCCTCGACGTCCATCGCGCCTACGTTGCGGCAGGGTGCGACGTCGTCTCGACCAATACCTGGGCGATCCTCGCGGCGGCGGAGATCAAGGCGGGCGGCGCTGCCGCCGGTGGCCTCGCACATTGGATGGACGTCGCCCGTCTGGGCAGTCGGGTCGCGCGCGAGGCAATCGAGGCCGAGGGCCGAACGGGTTCCTGCGCGGTTGCGTTCAGCGTCAACGGCGACGTCGAGACCGAGGAGCGGCTGGAGTCGCTACGCCTCCTGACTCGCGTCCTCGCGAAGGATCCGCCGGACCTGCTGCTGCTCGAGACGATGTCCCTGCTGCGGGGGGAGACCACGACGAGGGCGATCGAGATCGCCCTTGGAACGGGACTGCCGGTGTGGCTCAGCTTCCGCCGCTGCCGCTACGGCGTGTGCGGCGTCTACGGCCAGCATTGGGGTGGCCCCGAGGGCGATCTGTTCGGCCGCGCGGCGGAGGCATTCGAGGCGCTGGGGGTCAGCGCGCTGCTCGTCAACTGCCTCCCGCCAGACCACGTGGACGGGATGCTGCCCTGGCTGCGGGACTTCACCGACCTGCCGCTCGGCGCCTACCCCAACCTCGGTTACTACTCGGACTCCGGCTGGAGGCACGACGAGCGTATCGGGCCGGACGAATATGCAGAGCTCGCCCTGCGCTGGCGCAGTCAGGGTGCGCAGATCCTCGGCGGCTGTTGCGGCACGACGCCGGCGCACATCGCCGCCGTGAAGGAGCGGCTCGCCGGCACGACGGCCGGCAGCCAGCGCGGCGGCGCGGCGACAGGCGGGGATCCGCTCTCGGGGCGGGCGCAGACAGTGGCGCGGCCATGGGTCGACACCGAAGGTCGGCGGCTGTACCCGCTCCCGTTCCCCGAGCTCGAGCTCGGACCGGGTGTCTTCGTCCCGACCGTGGGGAGCCTGCTCGTCTGGAAGCACCTGCTGCGCGGGCGCATCGGCGCGGGCAAGCGTTGCCTCGACGTCGGCTGTGGGAGCGGCCTCTTGAGCGTCCAGCTCGCACTGAACGGCGCCGAGCACGTCCATGCCGTGGACATCGAGCGTGAGGCGGTGGCGACGACGCTCGCCAACGCCTATCGCAACGGCGTCGCCGAGCTCGTGTCCGGGGCGGAGGTCGACCTGTACATGATCGAGCCGGAGCGGAGGTACGACCTCGTCGTCGCGAGCCTCTACCAGATGCCGGTCGATCCCTACGAGCAGCACACGGGTCACCGGCCACTCGACTACTGGGGCCGCAACCTGGTCGACCACCTGATCGGCCTGCTTCCCCAGTTGCTCGCCGAGAACGGCGTCGCCTACCTGATGCAGCTCTCGATCCTCAGCCAGCTCGACTCCGCCGCGCAGCTCGAGGCCGTCGGGCTCGCGGCGCGCGTCGTCGACTTCGGCTTCTTCCCCTTCAGCGCCGCGTTCGAGGGCAACCGCGCGCAGATCGAACGCGTCGAACAGCTTTCGGACGCGTACCACCTCAGGCTCGGGGACGCGGACGTGATGGTCGCCTATCTGCTCGAGGTCGAACGGCGGCGCGAGCTTTGACGGCTCCGACCGATGCCACGAGCCTTCGCCGGGGCCTCGCGATCATGCGCGCCATCGAGGACGAGGAGGCGCTCGGGGCGCCACCTCCCGGCGTGACGAGGATCGCCGCCCTGATCGGCAACGACAAGTCGCAGGTCTCGCGCTCGCTGAAGATCCTCGCCGAGGACGGTCTCGTCGATCGCGACCGGGAGACGCTCGGCTACAGGCTCGGTTGGCGCCTCCTCGCGATGGCTGGACGCTCCAGCCGCGCCAACCTGGTCGCTGCCGCCGCGCCGTTACTGAAGCGGCTCGTCCGGGAGACGGGCGAGCGTGCGCATCTGTCGGTGTTGCGCGGGACGGCCGTCCTGACCGTGCTCTCGGAGGGTTCTGGCCACACGGTGCAAGCCCTCGGCTGGGTGGGGCGGAGTGTTCCGGTGCACTCGACCTCGAGCGGCCGCGCGCTGCTGTTCGACCACACGGAGGAGGAGCTCGCCGAGCTCGCCGGCGGCCTTCCGTTCGACCGAGCAACGGGGAGATCTCCGCGAACCGCGCGCCGTCTCTACGAGCGGGTCGCGACTGCGCGCACGTGCGGGTTTGCCCTCGTCGAGGAGGAGTTCGAGGCCGGGCTCGTCGCCGTCGCGGCACCGGTCCGCGACTTCGGCGGCCGGATCGTCGCCGCGCTGAACGTGTCGGCGCCTAAGTTCCGCTTCGCCGACGAGCTTCCGCGAGCCGGGAAGCACGTGAAGGCCGCCGCTGACGAGCTGTCCGCCACCCTGGGCTGGGATGCCGGCGCCGCGGCGACCAGAGGGCTCGTCGCGGCGAAACGCTAGAGGGCTCCTCCCCTATCCTCTGCCGATGAGCGTCACCCTCGTCGTCACCGAGCACTCGGGTTCCCTGTCGCCGGAGACGCTCGAACACTACGAGGCCGTTCGCGGGCGGCTCGAGAGTGCCGCGGGCGCCCCCGTCACGACCGTGCAGTACGAAGACGTGGGGAATCTCGGCGGTGCGGACGCAGTCGTGCTGAGCGGCTCCTTCGCACCATGGGCGGTTCACGCGCCCGACGCGATCGACCGGCTCGGCGACGCCGTGCGGAGCTACAGCGGGCCGGTGCTCGGAATCTGTGCGGGGATGCAGCTCCAGGCGAGGTTCGCCGGGGGAACGATCCGCCACTCGCCGGGAGGGCTGCAGACGGGGTTCTCGACGGTCGACGTGGTCGAGCACGGCGGGCTCTTCCAGGGACTGCCCTCGCGGATCGACGTCCTTCAGCACCACGGCGACGAGATCGAGGAGCTGCCCGAGAGCTTTCGCGTGCTGGCGCGCAGCGCGACGTGCGCGATCGAGGCGATCTTCCACCCCGCCCGCCGTTGGTGGGGGACGCAGTTTCATCCCGAGGGGTACGACGCCGCGCACCCCGTGGGCGAGCAGATCCTGCACACCTTCTTCGCGCTGGCGCGGCTTCCGTGACCCGTCCCGGTCGGTACCGGTCACTCTCTCCAGAGCACGTGGACTGTCGGTGGCTTACGGAAGACGAGCCCGCGGGGCGCGGACGGTCGCGCCGGATCGAGTCGCAGGCGCGGCAGGCGTTCGAGGAGCCGACGGATCGCCGTGTGGGCTTCGAGGCGGGCGAGGTGCATGCCGATACAGACGTGCAGGCCCTGGGCGAAAGCGATGTGGAGGCGGGCATTCTCGCGGCGCACGTCGAATCGATTCGGCTCCGGAAACGAGCGTGGATCACGGTTCGCCCCTGCGATCGACACGGTCACGAGCTCGCGGTCGGCGATCGAGGCCGCGCCGAGGCTGACGTCCCGCGTCGCGTAGCGGTCGATCACCGCCGCAGCCGGCTCGAGTCGCAGCGACTCCTCCACCGCGTTGCGCAGAAGTCCGTTCTCGTCCTTGACGAGCTCGAGCTCGGCTGGGTTGTCGAGCAGGTGCAGGACGGCGTTGGCGATCATCCCCTCCGTCGTTTCGATGCCTCCGAACAGGAGCACGGCGATGTTCGAGACCACCTCGCCGCGCGTGAGCCCGCCGGCGCCGCTCGCTGCCGCTGCGACGAGCGAGGAGGAAGGATCGCGCTCGAGCAGCGGCTCGATACTCGAGCTCAGCGCCGCGAAGGCCTCGCGGCCGGCCGCCGAGACAGGTTGTCCGGCCGCCACGCCGGTGACGGACTCGACGATCGAGTCGTACCAGCCGAGGACTTCCGAGTCCGTCCCTGCCAACCCGAGCGTGTGCGCCACAACGGCGACCGCGAGCGGCCCGGCGAGGCTGCGCCGGAGCTCCGCGCGGCCGGCGGGCTCGATCGCATCGATGAACCGATCCGTCTCCGCGGCGACGAAGTCCGTGAAGCGGGTGCGAACGGCGTCGAGGCGGAAAGGGCGTGCGAACGGGTCCCGGTGCCTGCCGTGCTCGGCGCCGTCGAGCGTCAGCATGCTCTTGCCGACGACCTGCCCGGTCGAGAAGCGGGGATCGTCGACGGTGAAGGTCTCTGGATCGCGCATGACGTGCAACGCAGGCTCACGCCGGGTCACGAGCCAGCCCTCGAGGGCTGGCAGCCACGACACCGGCTCGTGCTCGCAGAGCCGTGCGAGCAAAGGGTGCGGGTCGGCCTCGAGCTCCTCGAGCGTGGCGGCCGCACCGATCGGAAACGCGTCCCGGCGCGCCGCCCTGATATCTATCATCCGATTCGCCCTCTCACGACCCAGTGACGATAGGGGAACTCATAGGGCTCGCTGTGGGGCAGTCCCGGCGGTGGTCGAGCGAATGGCGCTGACCGAGCTGGAGCGGCGCGTCGTCGACGAGATCGGCGGCCGCGCCAACGAGCTCGTCGAGCTGGCCTCGGCGCTCATCCGCTTCGACACGGAGGCGCGCGAGCCAGACGATCCGCCGCGGGAGGAGGCAGCGCTCCAGGAGTACCTCGCGGCCCGCCTCGCTGCGCGCGGCGCCGAGATCGACCTCTGGGAGCCGGCCCGCGAGGACGTCGAAGGCAACAGGCTCGTACCGGCCGGCGGGCTCGGCTTCGCCGGGCGACCACAGCTCGTCGCTCGCTTCCGCGGCGCAGGCGGCGATCGCAGCCTCCTGCTGAACGGGCACATCGATGTCGTCTCGTCAGTGCCGCGCGAGGCCTGGACCAGCGATCCGAACGAGCCGGAGGTGCGGGACGGCAAGCTCTACGGTCGCGGCTCGTGCGACATGAAGGGCGGCATCGCCGCGATGACGATGGCCGCCGAGGTGCTCGCGGCACTCGGCGTCAGGCTCGCCGGCGACCTCGTTGTCTGCACCGTCACGGACGAGGAGTCCACCGGCGCCGGAGGGCTCGCGGCGGTCGCGCACGGCGTCCGCGCCGACGCAGGCATCGTGACCGAGCCATCCGGATTCGACGTCTGGACGTCCTGCCGGGGCAGTCTCATGCCGACGATCACCGTCCCCGGCCGACCGGGCCACGCCGGTGTGGGGCAGCCCGACTGGCGCCAGGGCGGCGCCGTCAATGCGATCGAGAAGGCGATGCTGATCGTCGACTCCCTGCGGCAGCTACAGGGGGAATGGCGGGAGCGCCCCGACCACCGGCATCCGCATCTCTCGCCCGGCGACATCGTGCCGACGCTCGTGTCGGGCGGCGAGTGGATCGTCAGCTACCCGGCTTCGTGCCGGATCGCCTACCACGTTGCGTATCTCCCGGCGCACGCCGACGAGGGCGGCTGGGGAAGCGCCGTCGAGGACGAGATCGTCGAGCGGGTTCGGCGCGCGGCAGCTGCAGACCCCTGGCTCGCCGAGCACCCGCCGCTGATCGAATGGGCGACGGACGCCCCCTCGAGCGAGGTCTCGGAGGACGAGCCGATCGTGCAGGCGATTCTCGGCACGGGCGTGGACGTCGGGCGTCCGCGGCGGGTCTCGGGCATGGACTCGTGGCACGACGGAGCGACGTTCACCCGCTTCGGTGGCACGCCGTGCGTCTGCTTCGGCCCCCGAGGCAACCACGTCGCGCACACGATCGACGAGTACGTCGTCGTCGACGACCTCGTTCAGTGCGCGCAGGAGCTGGCGGTGACCGCGATCCGGTTCTGCGGGCTCGCAGCTGAGCTCTCGTCGGCCACGGCTGATCTAGAGGCTTGATGTGGAACTCACGCACGCGCGGCTGGTGTGCCAGACACGGCGCGGTTTCGCCGGCTCGGGCTTGCCCGTAGCACCACTACGCGCCGCGCCCGACCCGGCGAAACCGCTCCGTCTGGCCCATCCCCGCATGCATCCGAGTTTCACATCAAGCCTCTAGGGCGCACCGCGGCGGCGCGATTACCGCTGAGGTGCTAGAAGGCACTCGTGAGCACTGCGTTTCTGCTGACGTCGCTCATTATCGTTGCGACACCCGGCACCGGCGTCCTCTACACGCTGGCGGCCGGCCTCTCGCGCGGTGCCCGCGCGAGCGTCGTCGCCGCGGTCGGCTGCACGCTCGGCATCGTTCCGCACCTGGTGGCGGCGATCACAGGTCTCGCAGCACTCCTGCACACGAGCGCGCTCGCGTTCCAGATTCTGAAGTACCTAGGTGTTGCCTATCTTCTCTTCATGGCGTTGAGCACGCTGAGGGACAAGAGCGCGCTCACCGTGGAGGAGACCGCCCCACGGTCGGCGACCAAGGTGATCGTGTCCGGCATCCTGATCAACATCCTCAACCCGAAGCTGACGATCTTCTTCTTCGCCTTCCTCCCTCAGTTCGTGAGCACCAACGAGGCACATGCGTCCCTGCGGATGTTGGAGCTGAGTGGCATTTTCATGCTGCTCACGTTCGCCGTCTTCGTCGTCTACGGCGTGTTCGCCGCCGCGATTCGGAACCACATCATCTCCCGCCCTCGGGTGATCACCTGGATGCGCCGGTTCTTCGGCGGTGCCTTCGTCGCGCTCGCCGGGCGGCTCGCGGTCACCGACCGCTGATCGCGGCGCTCGCGCCCGTCGGTCGGTGCGGATCAATGCCGAGACCTCGTCTCAGCCCCTGACGCAGTTGCCTGCTTGGGTGCCGTGAGCTCTTCGAGCGTGGGCCGCAGCCGCGCCGACAGTGTGGGGTCCGCCTGTTCCAGCTCGGCCGCCAGCGCACCCGCGGCGGCGGCGAGCGCGCGGCGCAACTCCACCTCGTCAAGTGAACTGACGAGCGTCGTCTCGAGCGGTGAGGTCAGCTCTTCCGGCAGCAGATCGGCGCCTTTCGCGTAGCTCGTCGTGTGCCCGAGACGAAGGCAGGCGAGCGCGAGCACCTGGTCACGGACGCCGCTGATCAGCCACTCCGCCTGCCACGGTTTGCGGCGCTCGATGCATGCGCGCGCGTGGAGGACGTGATGCCATGCGCGGCCAGCGAGGTCGTCGCGGCTCGGCGGCGTGCGAGATCTGAGCGGGAGGGGTTCGCCGAACACGGTGCGCCAGTTCGGGCCGCCCGGGCCGAAGTCCGCCGCCGGCGTGAAGGCGAGATCGACCTCGAGGCAGCCAGGCAGCAGGAAGACCCGGTACACGGTCGAGGCGAACGGCAGATCCCCGAACAGAAGATCCCAGTGATGAAGTGCTGCGAAGTCCCGGTAGAGGATGTCCGTCCAACGCTCGAGTGCCGGCGGCAGATCGCCCGGGATCGCGAACGCCAAGTCGATGTCCGACCACTCGTCGCCGCCACCCGCGGCGTGCGAGCCGGTGATCGCGGCGGCCGCAACGCCGGCGTCGGTCTCGGCGAGCCGGAGCAGAAGCTCCCGCACGCGGTCCCGCTCGCCGGGCGTGAACATCGCTCGACTGTAGCCGGCCGCGCCGCGCCTACGCGACAGCGGCGCGAGGCTGCGGGAGCAGCATCCACACCGCGACGGCGAAACCCGTCGTCGCCGTCGCGACGAACGCCCATTTCGCGCCCCCGACGCTCAGCGCCGCGCCGGCGGCCAACGGAGCCGCGAGCGCCGCGGCGGCCCAGGTGACGTTCATTACGCCCACGATCGGGGTGGCGTGCGCCTCGGTCGGGACGTGCGCGCGGGCGAGCGCGTAGACCACCGTGTTGAGCACTGCTCGGGCTCCCGCTCCCAGGACGAGGAAGCCGACGACCGCAAAGGTCGAGAAGCTGACGCTCGGGATCAGGAACGTGGCTCCGAGCACTGCTGCGGTCGCTCCGACGAAACGGACATTGACCCGCGCGGAGGGGATGCGCGTGGAGATCACCCCGCTGGCCGTGAAGATGACCGCGGAGAAAGCGATGGCAGCGCCGATCCCTCCCGCCGTGAGGCCGTTGTCTGCGAGGACGAGCGGTGCGAGAAGGCCCGAGACGCCCGTCACCACTCCGAGCAGTGCGGTGATGAGCATCGCGCCGCCGAGCGCGCGTTCCTCCCCGGCCGCGGCGATCGCGTCGCGAAGGCGGGCGGCGGGCGCGCGGTCCACGACGGAGCGATCGCAGGCGAGCACGACCACGAGCGGCAGCGTGAGGATGGCGATCGTGATGAACGCCGCGGGGTAGTCCCAGGCGTCGGTGACGGCACCGGAGAGGAGGGGACCGACGAGCCAGCCGGCGCCGGCTGACGCGATCAGACGTCCGGCGCCAGAAGCCCCGCGGCCAGAGCCGGCGGCGACTGCGGGAGCGATCGACCAGAGGATCGCGAAGCTGAGCCCGAAGAGCGCCCGGCCCACCATGAGCAGCCCGAGCCCGTCGGCCAGTGCCTGCACCACGAGCGAGGTCGGCAGGAGCCCGGCACTTGCGAGCAACAGTCGCTGCGACCCGAGCCGCCCGGCCAGGAGGACGATCGGAACTGAGGTGAAGAGCGTCACGATCGTGGCCGCCGAGAGCAGCGCGCCCATCTGCACGCCTGAGAGCGCGAACCGCTCCTGGAGCGTCGGGAGGACGGGTAGCAGCGCCGCGTCTGCGACGGCGCTCACGAACGCGAGCGCGGAGACTGCCAAGAGGGTGCGATCGCGTCGGCGAAGGGAGGTAAGCACGCACTCAGGATCGTCACGACCGACTGATAAGTAAAATACGGGTTCATGAATGATGCGAGAAATATTGCTGATCGGTTGCTCGGGATCGAGTTCCGCCACCTCGCCGCGCTCGAGACGATTGCCGAGACCGGCTCGTTCGCTGCCGCCGCCCGCAGGCTCGGCTACACGCAGTCCGCGATCAGCCAGCAGATCGCCGTCCTCGAGCGGCTGACCGAGATGCAGCTACTGGAACGTCCGGGGGGACGCCGCCCCGTGACCGCGACCGAAGCGGGTGAGCGGCTGCTCCGCCACGCAAGGCGCGCGACGGCTGCAATGCGCGCCGCCGAGGCTGACCTGAACGCGCTCGCAGAGGGAGATGCCGGCACCCTCCGCGTCGCCACTTTCCAGAGCGTGGGGGTGCGTGTGATCCCGCCCGTGATGCGGCTCTACGTTGCGAGACGCCCCGCGATCGAGGTCAAGCTCGTCGAGACGGACCACGCGCTCCTGGTCGAGCAGCTACTGCGCGGTGAGACAGATCTCGCGTTCGTCGCCGACCCGGTTGCGACCGCCATCGAGCAGATCGCGGTGCTGACGGACCCATACGTTCTCCTCGCTCCCTCCGGCTCGGAGCTGGCTCGAGAGGAGAAGACGGTGGGTATTCGAAGGATCGCTCGGTTCCCCCTCATCGCCTATCGCGTTCCGACCCAGGGCGGGGAGGCCCACCTTCGCAGCCAGGGATTCGACCCCAGCATCGTCTTCCGGTCCGACGACAGCGGCATCGTCCAGGGACTCGTCGGCGCGGGCGTGGGCTACGCGCTCGTACCCCGCCTCACCGTCGACCGGAACGATCCCGACGTGGCGATGCTCGGCGTACGAGGCATCCCGCCCCGGGAGATCGGGCTCGCGTGGCACGCCGATCGCAGGCTGACACCTGCGGCGAAGGCGTTCGTCGAGGTCGTGGAAGAAGTCGCCGCAGGTCTGCGCGCGAGCGAGCTCGCGGACTAGCGGTTAGTGCGCGCACCCCCATCCGACCCCGGCCACAAAGAGCCGCTGCCGCAGTGTGCCCCTCGTGCAGACGATCCGACCGGAGGCGCTTGCGGCGACGGGGACTTGGTTCGGAGTATGTCCCCCGCGGAACCAGACCAACCGGCCGGCGTCGCAGTCGAAGATGCCCTTGGCGATGCCACCGTCACCCCAGCCGTAGCCGATCACGTCCTTCGCCTTTCGAACGAAGAGAACGGTGATCGGCACTTGTGGCCTGGTCTGGGTGAACTCGAACACCAACGCGACCAGCACCAGGCTCTCGTTCTGTCGGCGGCGGATCCTGACCAGCCGCTCGATCCCAGGAACTGTCGCCCCGATCAGGCGTGAGCTTTGTGCATCCTCGTCGAGGCCGTGTGGCCCCTCCTCCGGTCGTTCGAGGCTGAAGCCCCAGGCGTATCTCTCGATCGGTTTTCGCTCGACGAAACCGCGGAGAACCTCCTGCGCGTTCCCCGTCTTGAGCCCTCGGAAGACCCGTCCGACAGAGCGAACTGCTGCTTCGAGCGAACACGTCCGCGCGTCGGGCGCAGCGGCGGACGTAGAGGGCGCAGGCGCGTCTGTCGCGGCACCGCTGGACGCGAGCACCACGGCGAATGCAAGGAATACGAACAGCGCACGCTTCTGCACGTTGCCTCTTGACGACGGGCACGGTCGAACCTTCTTACGAGCTTACTCCTTGACTACGGAAACGGTTCCAGCCGGCCTGCGCCCTGCTCAAGGCGGAGGCGGCCCGAGCGCCCGTCTCAGGCGGACGGACGGGGTGAGGTCTTGCAATCGCGCTGGTGAGCGTCACGGAACGGGCACGGCGTTCTCGCGGGCCGCCGGTGCGCCGGCCGCCTGGAGGCGACGAAGCTCCTCGATCGGGATGTGGCAGCGCATCCAGTGGCCCGGCTCGACCTCGACGAAGGGAGGCTCTTCCTGCTCGCAGATCGCTCCGACCTTGCGGGGACAGCGCGTGTTGAACACACACCCGCTCGGCGGGTCGGCGGCGCTCGGAATGTCGCCTTCGAGCCGGATCCGCTGGCGCTCGGTTCCGTCGATGCTCGGCACGGCAGAGAGGAGCGCCTCGGTGTAGGGATGGTGCGGCTCTCCGAAGACGACCTCGGCGGCGCCGAGCTCCATCAGCCTGCCCAGGTAGAGGACCGCGATCCGGTCCGAGATGTAGCGCACGACGCCGAGGTCGTGCGAGATGAAGAGGAAGGCCACCCGGCGCTCAGCCTGCAGCTCGACGAGGAGGTTGAGGATGGCCGCCTGGACGGAGACATCGAGCGCCGAGGTGGGCTCGTCGCAGACGACGAGACTCGGATCGCCCGCGAATGCGCGCGCGATTGCGACTCGCTGCTTCAGGCCGCCGGAGAGCTGGCCAGGTCGGGCACTGACGTAGCGCTCGGCGAGCCGCACCGACTGCATCAGCTCGAGCAACCGCTCCTCCGCAGGGCGGCCGGAGAGGCCGGCGAGCTTCTTCAGAGACCGCTTGAGGATCCGTCCTACCTGGTGGCGCCGGTTCAGCGCGGAGTCGGGATTCTGGAAGACGATCTGCAGCGCGCGCAGCTCAGCCCTCGAACGCCCCCCGAGCCCGGGCGAGAGAGGCTTGCCGTCGAGAGTGAGACCGCCCGTGGTGGGCTCGACGATCCCTAGCAGCGCGCGCGCGAGCGTCGTCTTGCCGCTGCCCGACTCACCAACGAGTCCGAGCGTCTCGCCGGGCCAGATACCCGTCGACGCCCCCACGAGCGCGTGCACGTCGTGACCCCGCTGCTTGAACACCTTGCCGAGATCGTCGAACGCCAGGAGCGGCGCCTCCTTCCGGTCGACGACAGGCAGATCGAGATGAGCCGCCAGCGCGCGCGGTAGCGTCTGCGCCTGCTCGTGGAAGTGGCAGCGGCTGACGTGCGTGCCGCCGACGTCGTACAGCGGCGGTTCCTCGACGCGGCAGATCTCCTCGACGAGCGCGCAGCGCGGCGCGAATACGCACCCGGGCAGTTCCTCGCCGAGGTTCGGCAGAAAACCCGGGATCGTGTCGAGCCGGCCATGGTCCTTGCGGGTGCCGCCGCGCGGAATGCAGCGCAGCAGGCCGACCGTGTAGGGGTGGCGTGGGTCTCGGAGCACCGTCTCCGTGAGACCCTCCTCGACCAGTCTCCCGGCGTAGAGGACGCCGACGCGGTCGCACATCTTTGCGATCACGCCGAGGTTGTGGCTGATGAAGAGCACCGAGGTCCGCAGCTCGGCCTGGAGCGCGGCGACGAGGTCGAGCACCTCGGCCTCGACCGTGGCGTCGAGGCCGGTCGTCGGCTCGTCGAGGATCAAGAGCGCCGGGTCGGTCGCGAGTGCCATCGCGATGATCACGCGTTGCTGCATGCCGCCGGAGAGCTGATGCGGGTAGCGCGCCAGCACGGACCCGGGGTCGGCGATCTGCACTCGCGTGAGGGCGGCTCGCGCTCGATCGAGCGATTCGTCCTTGCCGGTGCCGCGGATGCGGAAGACCTCCCCCACCTGCTTGCCGATCGTGATCGACGGGTTCAGGGCCGCGCCCGGGTTCTGGTACACCATCGAGACCGACTCCGAGCGGAGCCGACGCAGCTGACCGCGCGACAGCGAGAGCACGTCGCGGCCGTCGATCTCGATCCCCCCGGAGCGGACGCGGCCGTTCCGCGGCAGGTACTGGACGATCGCGTGGGCGACCGTCGACTTCCCGCAGCCCGACTCGCCGACGAGTCCATACGCCTCGCCGCGCCCCACTGTGAGCGTCACTCCGCGCAGCACCTGGCGATCACGGCCGCGCACGCGGTAGACGACGTCGAGGTCGCGCAGCTCGAGCGCGTGTGGCGCCGGCTCCGGCATGGCGGCGTCTGCAGCATTCACCGGTCGAGCACCTGCTGCAGGCCGTCGGCGATCAGGTTCACGCCGACGATCAGCGTTGCGATCGCGAGGGACGGGAAGAGCACTGTCCACTCGTAGGTGCCAGCGTTCAGCAGTGTGTAGTTGTCGCTGATCTGGAGCGACCAGTCGGGCGACGGGGGCTGGACGCCGAAGCCGAGGAAAGTCAGTCCCGCGACGGCGAAGATCGCGTATCCGAGCCGCACCGTCGCCTCGACCACGATCGGCCCGGCGATGTTCGGGAGGATCTCCGCGAACATGATGAACGGAGGACGCTCCCCCCGCAGGCGCGCTGCGGAGACATAGTCGAGCTGCCGCTCGCCGAGCACGGCCGCTCGGACGGTTCGGGCGACAATGGGAGTGAAGACAACGCCGATCACGACGATCAGCGTGACGTTGGAGGTGCCCAGCGCCACCAGCGCCGTGACCGCGATCACGATCAGGGGCAGCGCCAGCACGGCGTCGATGACGCGGCTGATCGTCTCGTCGACCCAGCCGCGGAAGTAGCCCGTGATCAGGCCGATGCTCGTGCCGCCGGCGATGCCGAGGAGGGTTGCGAGCGGCGCGACCTTCATCGTGTCGGTCGCCCCCGCGAGTACGCGGGAGAGCACGTCCCGACCGAGCTGATCGGTGCCGAACCAATGGCCGCCCCCAGGCCCGATCAGGATCGCGTCCGAGATCTCCAGCGGATCCTTGGGCGTCAGGCGCGCGCCGACGATGGCCCAGAACACCCACCAGCCGACAAGGACGACGCCGACGACGAAGGTCTTCGAGCGCGCGAGCTGGCCGAGCGTCTCCCGCCGGGCGATCCGCGCCTCGCTCCCTGAGGGGAGAGCGATTGCCGGCGTCGGCGCCGTGGCGCTCAATCCGCGGCTCCGTACCGGATGCGCGGGTTGAGCAGCGAGTAGAGGACGTCGGCCAGGAACGTCGCGAGGAGGTAGACGACCCCGACGATCAGCACGCCGCTCTGCAGCAGCGTGAAGTCCTTGTTCTGGGCAGCCTCGTAGATCCGCCGGCCGATGCCGTCGTAGTTGAAGAGCTTCTCGATCACGAGCAGGCCGCCGATCAGATAGCCGACCTGCGTCGCCACGACCGCGATCGTCGGCAGCAGGGAGTTGCGGAG
>JBBJOI010000041.1:0-25986 GCA_037721555.1 Gaiellaceae bacterium
TCTAGGTCACGTCCGAGGACGTGCGACTCCGACCGGCACAGGTCGGGTTGCGCCGCGCGAGTCGCGGGGGTGACTGCGATGACCTGCTTTGCGCGCGACGCCGTGAATAGGCGATCTTCAGAAAATGCCTGGCTGCAGGGATGTTCTACGAGAAGCGCTCGTCCCGGTTTAGGCCACCGCGGCCCAGACGTGTGCACCTATATGCCTCTTCAGGCACGTGTGATCCCCGTTTGCAGGGAGGTTGTGAGCGGGGGCGACGGGACTCGAACCCGCGACCTCCGGCGTGACAGGCTTGTTCGACCGATACGACGATTGGCGACGATTGACGCGCTATCGCTCTATTCATGCGGGTCTGCAGGCTCGAGCATCCGATTTCCACACGATTGCACAGGCTCGATTTGGAGCGTTTGCTGCCCTTCTGCTGCCCAGACGCTGCGCGCTCGAGTCGAGGGCGTAGCCGGCGTCAGTCATGCTTCGACGGCCTCTCCCGGGCCGCTATCGTCGGCGGGACCGCCGCGGACGCAGCCCGCTGGGAGTCGTCGCGGCGGCCTCAGGGGAGAGCACGCTCGCCCACTGAAGAAGTTCATTCGCTGGTGGTGTGCGCGCGCGCCGAGGGCGTCTGGCGGCCGACGATCGCCGGGGCCTCGTGGACGAGCTCGTCGTTCTCGAGGGCCTCCACCATGAACAGAGCAAAGTCCACGCGGCGCGTGATGTTGCTCTCGAGAATGGGGTCGCCCACGTGCCGGCTCCACACGGGCAGGCCCTGACTCTCGCCCTCCTCGAGGTCGCTCCCGCGCGCGACGGTCCACCGCGTGTCGCTGGCAAACACCCGCCGGCACGCCTCCACTTGGTCGTCGAGGTCGGCGAAGCGGGCGAGGCGCGCGAGCGGGCCGGCGATGTTCACGAGCGCCTTGAGCTTCCACGAATAGACGTCCTGGCCGTCGCGTGTGATGTGCCACCCGGACGAGAACACGAGGCGCGCGCCCGGAGGCGCGTGGTCGAGCACCGCCTGGGCCGTTCCCGTCGAGTAGCCGTGGACGCCTCGCGGGACGAGCACGACGAGCACTCCGTGGCAGCCTGAGACAGCGCTCTCGACGACCTCGCGGTCGTCCGTCGCTCCCGGAACGATGGTGATGCGATCCTTGAACGCATCGAGCTTCGCCACGCTTTGCTCGCGGCAAACGCCGATGACTTCGTAGTCCCGTTCCAGCGCGTGCTGCACCATGTAGCGCCCGAGCTTCCCCGAAGCTCCGACGATGCAGACCCTCATCGCGTGCGTCCCGTAGCACCCTGGACGTCAGGTGAGCCGTACGTGTCTTGGACGATCGCGTTCATCGGACTCTCCTGTTCAGGCTGCGGTAGATGAAGGCCCCTGCGCGACGAGCCCGACTACGCGCGGGTCGTCGCGTTCTCTAAGTCGATAGCTGCCGCGAAGCCTGGGGCTGGCTCTGACTCTAGGGATTCGCGAACCACGGTGGTACGGTCGTAGCACGCTACACAACCGCCGTTAGGGGTCGCTCATCTCCACCGACGCACTCGCTCGTGCTTGCGCGACTCATCCGAAGCGGACACTCGCGGCGTGGCTCGTCGCCATGCTCGTCTCGTTCGTTGTGATCGCGCTCTTACTCGGGGACGCGCTGACGACCGACGCCGATGTGACAAGCAATCCGGAGTCGAAGCAGGCGGAAGCGCTGATCCACGAGAGCTTCCCGCCGGAGCCGACGGCGAGCGAGATCGTGGTCGTGCGCTCGGATCGCTACACCGTCGACGACCCGGCCTTCAAGGCGAAGGTGCTCTCGATCGGCGAGCGCGGCGAGGCGCTCCCCGCGGTCGCCGAGACGCAGAGCTACTACGCCTCGGACGATCAGTCGCTCGTCTCTGAGGACCGGCACGCGACGATGATCCCGGTTATCACGCGCGGGGACGACGTAGTCCCGCTCGTCGAGCTCGTGCAGTCGGAGAACGTCGCGGATGGGTTCCAGGTCTCGATCACGGGGTCGCTGACCGCCGACGCCGACTTCGAGAAGCTCTCGGAGGAGGACCTTCAGAAGGGCGAGCTCCTCATCGGCCTGCCGGCCGCGCTGATCGTCCTCTTGCTCGTCTTCGGGACGGTCGTGGCGGGCCTCGTGCCTGTGCTGCTCGGGCTGCTCTCGATCGTGATCGCGGTCGCCCTGACCGCGCTGGTCGGGCAGGCGTTCGAGGTCTCGTTCTTCGTCGTGAACATGATCTCGGCGATGGGGCTTGCGCTCGGGATCGACTACGCCCTCTTCATCCTCTCCCGCTTCCGGGAAGAACGCGGACGCGGGCTCGAGAAGGTCGCCGCGATCGTCGCCTCCGGTGCGACCGCGAGCCGCGCCGTCCTCTTCAGCGGGATGGCCTTCGTGCTCGCGATGTGCGGGATGCTGCTCGTGCCCGACACGATCCTGCGCAGCCTCGCCCTCGGCGCCATTCTCGTTGGGATCGTCTCGGTGGTCGCGGCGCTGACCCTGCTGCCGGCTGTGCTCAGCCTGCTCGGCGACCGTGTAAATGCCCCTCCGGATCCCGGTGATCGGCCGCAGAGCGATCAGCAGCGCCGGCTCCGAGAGCCCTTTCTGGTCAGCGCTCGTAGGCGGCGTGATGCGACGGCCGCTGCTGAGCCTCGTGGTGGCGACCGCGCTCCTGCTGGCCGCCACCGTGCCTGTGCTTTCGATCACCACCGGGTTCTCCGGGCTGAGCACGCTGCCCGACCGCTTCCCCTCCAAGCAGGGCTTCGACGCGCTCAACCGCGACTTCCCCGGCACTGGCGTCGACCCCGCCCAGATCGTGATCCAGGGGGACGTCTCCTCGGCTCCAGTAGAGACAGCGATCGCCGAGCTGACGCGGAGCCTCGCCGATCAGGACGCCTTCGGGCGCCCGGAGCAGTCCGTCTCTGACGGCGGCGACACCGTCCTGATCTCGGTTCCGGTCGCCGGGGACGCGGACGGAACCGCAGCAACGACTGCGATACGTCACCTGCGCGCCGACCTGATCCCCGAAGCGTTCGCAGGGCTCGAGACGACCGTCCTGGTTGGCGGAGCGACCGCGGAGAGCGTCGACTACTTTGACATCGTCGGCAACTGGCTTCCGATCGTGTTCGCGTTCGTGCTCGGCCTGAGCTTCATCCTGCTGACGATCGCCTTCCGCTCGATCGTGATCCCCGCGGTCGCGATCGGGCTCAACCTGCTCTCGGTCGGTGCCGCGTACGGCCTGCTCGTGCTCGTCTTCCAGAAAGGCGTTGCCGACGGCCTCCTCGGCTTCCAGCAGGTCGACACGGTCGAGGCGTGGGTGCCGCTCTTCCTCTTCTCCGTCCTCTTCGGCCTCTCGATGGACTACCAGGTCTTCCTGCTCAGCCGGATCAAGGAGCGCTACGCACAGACCGGCGACACCGCCGGCGCCGTCTCCTTCGGCGTCGGCTCGACCGCACGCCTGATCACTGGCGCCGCCCTGATCATCATCGCCGTCTTCAGCGGCTTCGCCGCCGGCGACCTCGTGATGTTCCAGCAGATGGGCTTCGGAGTCGCAGTCGCCCTCCTCGTCGATGCGACGATCGTCCGCTCCGTCCTCGTCCCGGCCAGCATGAAGCTCCTCGGCGACTGGAACTGGTACCTCCCATCCTGGCTCAGCTGGCTCCCCGAAGTCCACGTTGAAGGCCATGCCGCCGAGGCCCCCGCCCAGCCGCCGGAGAGCCCCGCCCCGGCAGTCGCGTAGCCCCGGCCGGCCCTGCCGCCGTTCACTCCTGCAAAGAAGGGAAGCGATGACCTCGTTGCACACCATCTCCCAGCCGGCGACGTCGGCAACGCTGACCCGGCCGCGCGTCTGGGCCTGGCCGCTCGCGGCGCTCTTGGGCTTTCCGATCGGCGGCTACATCGCGAACCTGACCGTGGGCGCAGTCGACTCGGTGGGCGCAGCGATCGCCGGCGGCCTGATCGCAGGCGCCGTCGTCGGAGCCGCGCAGTGGCTCGCGCTGCGGGAGTTCGTGCCGTGGCTCTGGGTCGCCGCGACAAGCGTCGGTATGGCAGTGGGCCTCGCCGGCGGCGCCGCAGTCGTGGACTACAGCATCAACCGAGGCGATCTGATGCTGATGGGCGCCATCACCGGCCTCGGCGTCGGGGTGCTCCAGACGCTCGTGCTCGCGCGGCAGGGTTTTTCCGGCGCGGTCTGGTGGGCGGTGGCGAACCCGCCGACCTGGGCGCTCGCCTGGCTGATCAGCTCCTACGTGATCTCGGCGAACATCGACGAGCGGTTCACGAACTTCGGAGCCAGCGGCACGCTCCTCTACGCACTGGTGACCGGTCTTCTCCTCGCCTGGCTGTTCCGCCGCACGGACTCGCAGGCACGCGCTACTTGACCCTCGACCGGGCGGCGGCGGCGCTGCTGATCGCCCTGCCGATCGCGTTCAACGGCTTCTTCTTCCTCCTCGGCCGCCTCTTTGGCTACCCGGCCGTGCTCCGGCACCCGGTGGGCGACGTCCTCAGCCGCTTCCACGCCGGCGGGCTGCGGCTGAAACTCACCTGGTACGGGTTCACGCTCACCGCCGTCCTGCTCGCGCCGCTCGCCGTGCTACTCGGCCAGGTGCTGGCCCGCGACGAGCTCGAGATCGTTCCGGCAGCAACAACTATCGGGGTCCTCGCCGCCGTCGTGCAGTTCCTCGGGCTCGCGCGCTGGCCCTTCCTCGTCCCGGCGCTCGCGCGAAACTACGAACACCCCGACGCCAGCCCGGCGACACGTGAAGCCACAGCGGTCGTGTTCGAGTCCTTTAACCGCTACCTCGGCGTCGCCGTCGGCGAATGCCTCGGCTACCTGCTCACCGGCGCGTGGACGGTCCTCGTCGGCGTCGCGATGCTGCAATCCTCCACGCTCGACGGGTGGCTCGCCTGGCCGGGGATCGTGATCGGGCTCCTTCTCGTCCTCGGCTCCCTCGAGTTCGTCGGCCCGTTCGAGGAGGACGGCTGGCCGGTCGCGGGGCTGATCGTGCCGATCGCCTACATCGCCTGGTCGCTCTGGCTGATCGCCACCGGTCTCGTGCTCCTCGCCGGCTAGTACGGGCTCTTGTACGAGGCCGGGCGGGCGACGCACCGGTGGGGGCGGCGCGCTAGCTAGGGGGAGTGGCTGGCGGTGAAGGGGTCTTTCGCCGCGCGTTCGACGTCGTCTTGAATGAGGTCGGCGTTGAGGGCGATGGCAGCGGCCGATCCGGCGCCGGCAGCCGTGATCACCTGGGCGCGCGGATCGACGACGTTGCCCGCCGCCCAGACTCCGGGCGTGCTCGTGCGGCCGCCGGCGTCGACGGTGACGAAGCCGGCTTCATCGACATCGCAGCCCAGGCTGGCCAAGAGGCCGTCCGTGTGGGGAAGGTTGCCCGGCCGGATGAAGACTGCCGTGCGGGCGATCACGTGGCCGTCGAGGAGTTCGACACCGGTCAGCCGGTCCGCCTCTACCACCAGCCGCGCGACCTCACCGTCGACGACCCGAATCTCGCGTGCCTCGAGTTGGGTTCGTTCGGCTGCGGTGAGCTCGTAGGTGTGGACGAAGAAGACGACGTCGTCTGACCACTGGCGCACGAGTTGCACATGCACGACGGAGTTGGGCTGGGTTCCAAGCACCCCGAGGGGCCGGTCGCGCACCTCCCAGCCATGGCAGTAGGGGCAGTGCAGGAGATCCCGGCCCCAGCGCTCGCGGACTCCGGGGATCTCGGGCAGCTCGTCGCGGAGGCCGGTTGCGATCAGGATCCGCCGCGCGCTCAGCACCAGCCCGCCAGCGAGGCGAACAGAGAAGCCGCTGTCGATCTCGAGCACCTCATCCTCGACCAGCTCGACGCCGTACCCGGTGACCTCCCGCCGCCCTGCGGCGAGAAGGTCGGCTGGGGCCATTCCGTCGCGGGACAGGTATCCGTGCATGTGGGATGCGGGAGCGTTGCGTGGCGCTCCGGCATCGACGACGACGACTCGGCGCCGCGCCCGACCCAGCACGAGAGCCGCGCTGAGCCCGGCCGCGCCGCCGCCAACTACTACCACGTCATACGTCGGAGTTCCCATTCGCTGAAGGTACGTGAGCGGAAGGCCCGCCTGAACGGCTCAGGCGGGCTTTCCTTGCGCTACTAGGTGGTCGGGACCGGTTCCGTCGACGCTGCGGGCAACGCAGGCGGCTCGGTGCTTCCGGAGTCGAGCCGAAAAGGCGGGTAGGTGTCGGTCATGAGGCCCGCGTAGGCGACGACTCGGAAGACCCAGCGGTTGAGGCCGAGGACGAAGTCGTAGAGCGACCGGGGGTAGCGGCCCGTGAAGAGCAGGGAGAGGCCGGCGAAGAGCACGAGCAGCCCGATCAGTCCGCCGCCGGTGGCGTAGAGGAAGCCGTCGCCGTCATCACTCCAGGCCGACCAGGCGCCGCCGGTGAAGATCGCGACGATCAGGTAGTGGGGGATCGCGAGCAGCCACCACTTGACGAGGACGAGCCCGCGCGAGAGCCGCTCGGGGTAGTCGACTTCGAGCCTCGCCGGGTACGTCGGGTCGTCGGCGAGGGAGAAGGGCGGGTATTTGTCGGTGCCGAGGGCGCTGTAGGTGTAGAAGCCGACCCGCCAGGACCAGCGGAGGACGCCGACGTTGAAGTCGAAGATCCGGCGGGGGTAGCGGCCGGTGAAGAGGATCGCAAAGCCCGCGACAACCGTTGAGAGGGCGAAGCCGATCCAGAGGGCGACGAGGACGATGAAGTGCGGGATGGCGAGCAGCCACTTGAAGAGCCACTGCCACCGGCTCACGTCCGAATCGAGTTCGGCGGTGAGACGGAGGGGAAATGCGCTTTGCGGGGTCATGTTGCCGGTCTTCCTTTCGGATAGGTGTTTCGTACGTGGTACGAGCAAGCTTACTCGTACGGTGTACGATCCGGGCAGTGGGGCTACCCGTACTTTTTTGTTGACATGGCCGAGACCGAACGAGCAAGCGAGTCACGTGCGCCGTTGAGCAGGGAACGCGTGCTCGAGACCGCTGTTGCGCTCGCGCAGGGGGAGGGGCTCGAGTCGCTGACGATGCGCCGGCTTGCGGACGAGCTCGGCGCCGGCGCGATGACGCTCTACCACTACGTTCCGAACAAGGAGAAGCTCCTAGACGGGATGGTGGATATCGTCTTCGGCGAGATCGAGCTCCCCACGACTGACGTCGACTGGCGAACCGCGATGCGCCGGCGCGCGATCTCGTCCCGCGAGGCGCTCAACCGGCACCGCTGGGCGGTCGGGCTGATGGAGTCGCGCACGACGCCGGGGCCCGCCAGTCTTCGGCTTCACAACGCCGTCCTCGGCTGCCTCCGCGAAGGCGGCTTCTCGATCGAGCTGACGATTCAGGCCTACTCCGTCCAGGACGCCTACATCTACGGCTTCGCCCTGCAGGAGAAGAGCGTCCCCTTCGAGACCGCCGAGGAGAGCGCGGCCGTCGCGGAGGAGCAGTACCGGGAGTACGCCGAGCTCGCGGACGAGCGCCAGCTCGGCGAGCTCGCGGAGGAGTTCCCCTACCTCGCCGAGGTGGTCGCCGGGCACGTCGCCAAGGTCGGCTACAACTTTGCGTCCGCGTTCGAGTACGGTCTCGACCTGATCCTCGACGCGCTCGAGCGACGCCGCGACACCTCCTGAGCCGTCATGGTTGCCGCAGCTACACCGTCTGAGGAGCCGCCTCGGGGGCTGCCTCCGGCACCGGCGACGGTTCCACCCGGAGGACGCGTGCTGCCCAGTCGGGCAGCCACCAGTTCCGGCGGCCGAAGAGGGCGACGGCCGCCGGTGCGAGGACGCCGCGGATGATCGTGGCGTCGATCAGGATGCCGCCGCCGAGCGCCGTTGCGAAGATCTTGGCTTCGGTGCCCGGCTGGAGTGCGAAGGCGACGAACGCGAGGAAGAGGATCAGCGCCGCGCTCGTGACGAGGCGGCCGGTGCGGCCGATCCCCTCGACCACGGCTTCCTCGGTTGAGCCGGTGCGGTCGTACGCTTCCCGCATTCGGCTGATGATGAAGACCTGGTAGTCCATCGAGATACCGAAGAGAAAGGCGAAGATGACGACCGGCAGCTCGACGTTGATCGCCTGCGTCGCCTCGATCCCCCAGATCGCCTCAGAGCCGACGCCCTTCTGGTAGACGAGCACGATCAGCCCCCAAGCCGCCGCGACCGAGAGCAGGTTCAGGAGGACGGCCTTCAGCGGCAGGACCAGCGAGCGGAATGCCCGCGCGAGCAGGATGAAGGTGAGGATCGAGATCAGCGCGACCATCAGCGGGAAGTTGCCGTAGACGGCCTCGAGGAAGTCTGCGCCCTGCGCTGCTTCACCACCGATCGTCACCTCTGCCGGCGACCCCTCCGCCTCGGCGCGCAGCCGGTCGAGCGTTTCTCGGCCCGCCGGCGAGTTGCCGTCGGCAGTCGGGATCACCACGACAACCGCTGTTCCGTCGCGGCGCCAGTCGCCAGGTGCGGCGGCGCTGCGGACACCGTCGACTTGCGCGAACGCCTGCGCCACATCCTCGGGCTCGCCTGAACGAACGAGCGCATCGAAGGGCGAGAGCGGGCCGATGCCGATGCCGGAGTTCTCCAGGTTCTCGAGGCCGGAGCGTGCAGACCCTTCCTTCGAGAGCGAAGCGGCAAGCGGGTTACCGAGCTGGATGTTCGCGGCGGCGACCACCAGGGCAACGAGCACGGCGGTCGACGCCACTGCCGCGGGCCAGCGGTAGCGCACGATCAGACGCGCCCAAGCGGACCAGCCACGGCTGGCCTGCGCGTCGCGTTGGTTGCGTGGCCAGTCGAACCTTGGCCCAATCGTCGCCAGCACAACCGGCAGCAACGTGACGGCCACAGCGACGCTGACCAGCGCGATCAGCAGCCCGGCCACTCCGATGCTGCGCATGAACGGCACCGGTAGCGCGAGCAGCGCGAGCAAGGAGATCGCGACAGTGGTGCCGCTGAAGACGACGGCAGTACCGGCGTGCTGCATCGCATTCCGCACCGCCATCTCGTTCGTGACGTCCGGCCGCTGCCGTTCCTCGCGCCAGCGGACGACGACAAGGAGCGCGTAGTCGATTGCGATCCCGAGCCCGATCAGCGCCACGAGGAACTGGACGATCACCGAGACGTCGGTGACGCTCGCGAGCGGCCAAACCAAGAGGAACGTCGTCGGGATCGCAACCAGTGCCATCAACAGCGGCACAAGAGCCATGAACGAGCGGAAGACGAAGGCGAGAACGAGCAGCGCGCCCAGCGCCGCCACAAGCGTGCCCAGCACGACGCCGGCGCCATCGCCCTCGTTTTCACCGGCCGAGGCGCGGAGGGCGTCGAGGCCGGTCACCTCGACAGGCGATCCACCCACACTAATACCCGCCACCGCGGCCTGTGCTGAACGCGCCTCTTCCTGGCCGGGGTCGACGCCGCCCTTGGCAGGGATGTAGACGAGCGCGAAGGTGGTGCGGCCATCGTCGGAGACGAACGCCCTGTCGCCAGTCGAGGCATACGAGGCAGTGATCGCCTCCGGTAACGCCGCCTCGATCTTCGTGAGCGCCGCGTCGAGCTGGTCGCGGACGCCGGGCGAGTCGACAGTCGTTCCAGCTGGGAGGGTCACCACGGGCACGATCGGCGCGACGTCCCCGCCGGTGCCGTAGATCTCGGCGAGCTGCTTGTTCGTCTCGAAGCCCTCGCGTCCGGGGATGTTGAACTGCTGCGACAGAGAGTTGCCCGCCGGCCCAAGCGCGGCGACGGCGGCGATCCAGACGACCAACCAGAGACCGAGAACGATTCGCTTGTGCCTCAAAACCCAATCGGTCAGCGCATGTAGCAGGCCGCGCTTCGAGGCGCGCGACTCCGGCGGCGAAGGCGCGGCGGTGCGAGTCCTCTGATCGTTCATCGCGACCCCTCTCCTGATCGAGCCGACGCGGAATGCGCTCAGTGGTGTCAAGGATCCTACGACACTCAAGTCGTGTCTACAAGGCGCGATCCGGCGGCTGGCCGGCGAGCGGACGCACTAACTGTTGCGAGGCTGCGGCGGCGAGATTGCCGAGAGGGCGGTGCTCAGCATTGCAGCCTCGGCTTCGGATTCTGGGATGCGGCCGCCTTGGCTTTCGTGGCTGGCGGTGTGCACGATTGCGCGGATCACGGCGAGGTGCCAGGCGACGGGGAGATCGTTTCGGAAGGCGCCCTGCTTCTGGCCGCGCTTGACCAGGGGCTGCAGCTGGTCAAGCATGGGGACGTGGCGGCGGCGGAGTTCCTCCGCGGAGAGCCGGGCGGTGTTGATCGCGAGCAGAGCGTGGAAGCGGGCGAGCTCTCGCCAGGTGGCTCGGAGCACTCGCTCCAGCGCCTCGACCGGCTCGCCGCGCTGCGGCTCGGCGCCCCTCATCGCCTCGGCGACGTCCGCGACCGAACGCTCCATGACGGCGTCGAGCAAAGCCTCGCGGGTGGGGAAGTGGACGTAGATCGTGGCGCGGACGACGCCGGCGCGGCGAGCGATCTCCGACATGCTGCTGTCGGGATCGCTCGCGAGCGCGTCGAGGGCGGCGTCGAGGACCGCGGCGACGCTACGTTCGGCGTCGGCGCGACGGCGCTTGCGGGCGGGCGCCTCGGCCGTTGTCCTCTTCTTCGTCATTAGTGGGTCGGCATTGCGGTCGGGCTGAGGCGCATCCTGGGGACGAAGTGCCGTGCCCTCGGGAGTACTGCCAGAGCGACGAGGCTTGCGACACTAGCGAGGAGCCCGGCTGCGATGAACGCGTGCGCGATCCCTGACGCGGCCTGCGGACCAGCGATGGCGCCGCTTCCAGCAGCGATCGTGGAGAAGATCGCGATGCCGACGGTGCCGCCGATCTCGTGGCCGGTCGAGTTGAGGCCGGAGATCATTCCGGTCTCCTCCTCGCGGGCGCCGGTGAGGATGGCGATCGAGACAGAGACGACGGCGACGCCGAGCCCGAGTCCGGCGACGAGCATTCCCGGGAGGACATCGCGGAGGTAGCTGCCGTCATTGCCGACGTGGGCTAGCAAGGTCATCCCTGCCGCTGCGACGAGGAACGCTCCCGCGAGTGGGCCGCGGACGCCGTGCTTGCTGACGATGTGGCCGGACGCGTGCGCGCCGACTCCTGCAGCGAGCGCGAGCGGGATGAAGGCGAGGCCGGTCGAGAGCGGCCCCCAGCCGAGCACGTTCTGGAGGTAGAGCGAGCTGAGCAGGAAGAGGCCGAAGATCGAACCGGCTGCAGCGAGCATCAGGAAGAGCCCACCGCCGACAGCGCGATCGGCCAGCCTCTCGATCCGCAGGAGCGGTGTGTCGGTGCGGCGCTCGAGAGCCGCGAAGGCCGCGAGGCCGGCGAGGCCACCGAGGCCGAACAGGTGAGTCTGGGCGGAAGCCCAACCAGCACCCTCGGCCTGAGTGATCGCGAAGACGATCGCGCCGAGACTCGTGGTCGCGAGCAGGGCGCCGCGGAGGTCGAGACCCTTCCAGCGCGGCTTGCGGGTGTCGGCCGGGATGATCTTGAGTGCGGCGATTGCCAGTACTGCTGCGACGGGGAGGTTGACGTAGAAGATCATCCGCCAGTCGGTGAACTCGGTGAGGATGCCGCCGACGAGGACGCCGATCGCTGCGCCGGCGCCTCCGACTGCTCCCCAGGCTGCGAGCGCCTTGGCACGCTGGTTGCCCTGGAAGGCGGTCATGATGATCGCGAGCGCGGCGGGGGAGAGCATCGCTGCTCCGAGTCCCTGGCCTGCTCGAGCGGCGAAGAGGGCGCCGGCTGTGCCGGCCATCGCTGAGGCAAACGAGGACGCGGTGAAGATGCCGAGGCCGGTCAGGAACATACGGCGCCGTCCGAGCAGGTCGGCGGCGCGGCCTCCGAAGAGGAGCAGGCTGCCGAAGATGAGCGAGTAGCTCGTGATCGTCCAGCTGATGTTCGAGCCGGTCAAATGAAGGTCACTGGCGAGGCTCGGCAGTGCGATGTTCACCGCCGTGATGTCGAGGATCACCATCAGCTGGGCGATGAGCAGGACGGACAGCAGCGCGCCGCTCTTCTTGCCGCTGGCCGCCTCGGGGCGGGCGGCTCCGTGCCGATGGCGTAGGCCATGCGGCGGCATCTGTGTTGCACTGGCGGATTTCCTTCGGAGGTGCGACATCTGTTCGTTCCTCTCTATATCGGACATCATTGTCTGAGTTAATAAATCAGACAAGAGTGTCCGATGTCAAGGACCCCCGTCGGTCTTGTTCGGGGGGCCTTCTCGATACAGTCGATTTCGCACGTTTGCTGCCCTTCTGCTGCCCAGACGTTCCACGCTCGAGTCGATGGCGGCAGCGCAGGCGATCACGCGTCGACCTCTCTCCGGAACCTATTGGGCCTGCGGGAGCGGCGGCCACCGACGCAGACCGGTGAGGGTGGTCGAGGCAGCTCTAAGGCGAGAGCACGCTGGCGCACGGTGCGGGTCTCTTTGTTCGCGAAGCTAGGGCATCGTGGGCGCGGCAGGCGCAGCAGCGCGCGTGGGTATGACAAGGGCGACCGCGGCTGCCGCTAGCCATGTGGCCAGCATGAGGAGGCCGCCCAAATGGACATAGAAGATAATCGCCGCCAGCGTTGCTGCCGGGATCAGTGCGAGCAGCCGGTAACCGCTGCGACCAGTGGCGATCACCACGGTCAGCGCAACGAGGGCCGGGTTGATGATCACCAGGCTCAGGATAAACCCCAGAAGGCCCAGCCCATGTCGAGGCCATCCTCAACGACATTGGCGATGCTGCCGAGGGCTGCGCCCGCGCCCGCGAGAAGCGACAACCTGAGAACCCACCGCCCACCAACCATCCGGCCGAAGACCGCGAGGGCGAACGCGAGGATGAGCAGTGCGGCGCTGAACAGCAGAACGTACTTCGTGTCCGTTATCGCCTCGGTGACCTCGAAGCTGGGATCGGCCAATAGCCAGTGCCCGAAGAACAAGACGCCCGTGAGGGTGAAGAGCGGAAGCCCGCATCGTGCGCGCGACTTTACGTTCAACTGCAGGCAAGAGACAGCAAAAGCCGATTCACTTCCGGCATCGTTCCCGAACATTGGCCCCATGCGAGCCTTGTCCCGCGCCCGGGGTGCGACGAGTGCTCGATGGCGTCACCGGTGCCGTTCTCGTGGGCTTCGGCGCCCGCGTGGCCACCGAGCACGGCTAGGGTCGAATCCCGTCGGGGGACTGTGCTGAACACTCGCGCAAGCGAGCTCCCTGGAACCGGACCGAATGTGACGGCCGCCAGGATGGTGCGAGACTCGGCCGGCCGACCGTGTTCTCGGCCGTGGGACGATCCCACGTCGCGTAGCGGCGGCCCGTCCAACAGGGGGTTCGTATGTACGCCACCGTTCGCACGTACTCGGCCGGCCCCGAGCTGGCCGATGCGCTTGTCAGCAACGCAGCCGACGTCAAGAGCTTGGTCAGCGGGATCGACGGATTCAAGGCCTACTACCTCGTCCGCACAGCTGACGGAGCGGTTTCGATCAGCGTCTACGACAACGAGGCAGGCGCGAACGAATCGACCAGCGCCGCGGCGAATTGGATCCGCGAGAACCTGCCGGAGCTCGGCGGCTCGGCGCCGCAGGTCTCGGCCGGCGAAGTCGTCATCTCCGCATAGAGCAGCGAACGCACCCCTGCCCCGATCAGCGGGGCAGGGGTGATGACCATTCCAACTCGAGGGACATTGGCGAACTGGCCCCAGGGAACGATGATGGGCTCTTTAACCCACACACTTGACCTGTTTTGCGCCGCTTCTCGTCAAAACTGCGGTTAATTACAACCCGGGGCAGCAAACGATGAATCTCGAAGCCAGTACTCGCGTCTATCTAGGCAACTAAATACGCTGATTTGCACGTACTTCGAGGACGGGAGCGACGAGAATCGACCCGCGACCTCCGGCGTGACAGGCTTGTTCCACCGATACGACGATTGGCGACGATTGACGCGCTATAGCTCTATTCATGCGGGTGTGCGAGCCCTTCGCGCTGATTTGTGCACGATTGCCCAGGCTCGATTTCGGGCGTTTGCTGCCGTTCTGCTGCCCAGACGCTTCATTTTGGTAAATGGAGAGCAGCGGCGGTGTCCCGCCGCTGCTCGCGGCTGGCCCTAACTGCGTGACCGGTGGTTGTTCAGCGAGCGCTTCGCCACATCGCCACGCTTGTGGCCAGCGCCCAAACGAGCACCGCAGGAATCGCGAGCATTCCCGCCAGAGCCACGTTCGCGACGACTACCAGGAGTGCGGCGGCGGCGCCGACCCACGCGAGCCAGCGGCCGAAGACTGCGGTTCGCACGATCAGCAGGGATGTTGTCGCCATCGCGACCGCGGCGGCGAGGAGGCCGCCGGCACCGAGTGCTGCGTAGCCGGTCTGCGGTAGGTAGCGGAGCGTGTCGGCTCCCGGGAGCGACTCGTTGTTGGCCTTGATCGCGAATCCGATCAGTCCGCGCGACGCGGCGGCGACGGAGAGCAGCGCCACGAAGACGGCGCCACTTGCGACGACGAGAGATGTCAGTTCGCCGGTTCCGCCCTCGGCCGTGAGTAGACGCGACCGAAGCTTCATCAGGAAGACGAGAAAGCAGAGTCCGGCGAGGACGAAGAGGTACATGGAGACGACGGTGGCCGTCTGGTGCCCGCTGTCTGACCACCAGGCCACGAGCTTCTGGTCGCTGACGCCGGCAGGGATATCCAGCATCGCCGTTCCCATGAGGAAGAGGAAGGAGAAGGCAAGGCCCGCCAGCGCGCCGAGTCTTCCACCTGCCGTTCTCGCTGCGGCTGCTGCGTGTGTGCCGACCGTTGCTGTTGCGGACAAAGTGATCCTCCTTGTCGGGCGCGGGTTCGCGCGTTGCACACGCAGGCTACGAGCGCGTCCGCTCGCGATCGTCGTGACTGGCACTGAGATGTGCCTCGGTGCCAGCACCGAGATTCAGACTGCGGAAGCGCGGAGGTAGGTCAGCACCGCGAGCACGCGTCGGTGGTCGTCCCCGCTGATCGGGAGGCCGAGCTTGCCGAGGATGGAACGGACGTGGGTCTCAACCGTTCTCTCCGTCAGCCAGAGACGCTTCGCGATCGCTGCGTTCGTTCGTCCCTCGGCCATCAGGGCGAGTACCTCCTGCTCGCGCGGCGTCAACTCGCCGAGCGTGTCCTCGTGCGCCGGCGGCGAGACGAGCATGGCGACGACCTCCGGATCGAGAGCCGATCCCCCCTCGGAAACCCGCCGAGCGGCGTCGAGGAAGTCGTCGACGTCGAGTACACGGTGCTTGAGCAGATAACCGAAGCCGCCTCCCGCCGAGACGAGCTCGAGAGCGTGGCGGGTCTCGACATGCTGCGAGAGAACGAGAACGGCGGTGCCCGGGTGCCCCTGCCGAATTTCAGCCGCGGCGCGCATGCCCTCATCGCTGTACTCGGGTGGCATGCGCACGTCGACGACGGCGAGATCCGGCTCGTGCTCGGCGACGACGGCCATCAAGGCTTGGGCATCGCCGACCCGCGCGACGACCTCGTGCCCGGCGTCCTCGAGGAGTCCCGCGAGCCCCTCTCGCAGCAGGACGGTGTCCTCGGCGATCACGATCCGCACGGAATCTCCGCCTCGATCCGCGTGCCGGCGCCTCGAGGGCTGTGGATGCGCAGCGTCCCGCCCTGGGCCTCGACCCGGTCGGTCAGACCCATGAGCCCGGTTCCCTCTGCCACCGTCGCCCCACCCACGCCATCGTCGGCGACCACGAGGCGCAGGGCTCCGTTCGCGGCCATCGCTTCGACGCGAACGCGTGACGGGGCCCCGTGCTTGACAGCGTTCGTGACGGCTTCGCAGACGACGAAGTAGGCGGCCGCCTCGACCTGGACAGGAAGGCGCTCGTGGGTCGCTTCCAGGTCGACCGGGACGGGTGCTCCGCGAGCGAGGTCGGCGAGAGCCGCTGCCAGCCCTTCGTCCAGCCGTGGCGGTCGCACGCCTGCGGCGATCGTGCGCAGGTCTTCGATCGCCAGCCCGATCTCGTCGACCGCCGAATCCAGTGCCGGACCGAGAATCCGTGCCTCCCGCGGCAGAGATCGCTGCAGCCGTCGCAGCACGATCCCGAGCGTCACGAGCCGTTGCTGCGCGCCGTCGTGAAGATCGCGCTCGAGCCGCCGGCGCTCCTCGTAGCCCGCCTGCACCACCCGAGCTCTCGACTCCTCCACCTCCGCAAGCTGGAGCCTCACCTCGACTCGGAGGCGAGCAATCTCAATCGCCAGGCTCGCAGCGGCGAGAACGCTCCGAAGCAGATCGGGACGGTCGAGCAGATCTCGCTTGTGCCGGAGTAGCGCAATCTCTTGCCCCCGATGCTCCACCTTTGTCACGGCGCGCGCGTGGTCCGCGGGTTCCGCGACCACTGCCCCGAGGGGATCGGCGTAGGTGTCGCTCGCAGGCAGCCGAAAGAGCAATTCGGCGCTCGGGTCCCGAAGAGCCGAAGCGAGCACAGCTCCGACGTCCTCCGGCTCTCGCCGCCCCTCGCGGACGTCGTCGATGAACGCCCGCACGCGCTGCAGCCCCTCGTAGCGGAGGCGGTCGAAGCGCCAGTCCACCGCAGCCTGAGCCCGACTCCGTAGCGGCCCGAAGGCCACCGCGACCGCAAGTACGGTGAGGGCCGTGACCCAGGTAGAACCTCGGCCGACGGCGACACCCGCGAGGAGCGAGACGACTGCATACAGCAGACCGAGCGAGGCGGTGACGAGGCCGTAGACGAGGGTGCGGTTGATCAGCCGATCGATCTCGTACAACCGGTAGCGCGTCACAGCGACGCCGACCGCAATCGCGACCGCAGCCTCCATCCCGAGCAGAAAGGCAACGACGGCGTCGCCGCCTCCCTCGCCGACCAAGAGGCTCCACAGAAGGAAACAAACGACCCCTAGCGGGATGAGCATGACGGCAAAGGCCAACCAGAGCATCTGCAGCCGCTCAACCCCGTTGGAGCGCTTGAAGCGCGTCCGTGCCGCCGCCGCTCCGACGAAGAGGCTCGCGAACATGGCCAGCCAGACCAGGAGCCTCAGGAAGCCGAGAGCATCCGGAAGCCGGAGCGGAAAGGGGTTCGGCACCTCCGAAAACGGCTCTTCAAGCTGATCCGCGATCACGAGCAACAGCACGAGGGAGGTCACCGAGCAGGCCGCGAAGACCGCGTACGGCCGCCACCGTGGCGAAGGAAGCCGGCCGTCCGGGAACACGAACGCCACGGCCAACGGCCAAGCGAAGAAGGCCGGCCACAGCGAAGAGACGAGCGCCGCCCAGGAACCGCCGGGAAGCGATCCAGGATGCGCGTACAACGCAACCCACACGTACGGCGAGGCTGCGAGGACGGCGGCAAGCGACAGGGCGCCGAGGACGAGGATCCAACCGATCGGGTTGTGAGGCTGCCGGCCCACGATAGGCGCCCCAAGGACGGCCGGAGCCGAAACCGCCGCGACGAGGAAGGGGTACAACCAAAGAGAGCCCGACCCCGGAACGTGTTGTTCAGCAGCGATCCAATCGAGCACCAGCGCCCCTGCGATCAGGGCGATAGCCGCGAGCCCTAAGCCCCGGGCAATCAGACGCGGCGCAGTCCGCACGCCCTCATTCTCGTGGAGCAACGCGAGCTTGGCCACAGTGCTGGCACCGAACTGCCGATCTTGCTCCGGCGGCCGCCTCCCGCCCTGGCTGATACGAACCGGACCCGGACGGGGCCAATGACACGCCGGAGGTCAAGTGACGGACCCATCCGCACGTTCCGTTGGATCCGATGAAACGTCAGTAGCCGGGCAGGTTCGCGTCGGCTTCTGCGTCGGCGGCGGCTCCGCGTGGGTTCCGTTCTGATCGTTTGCTGCCCAAGCGCCCGATCGAGTTCTCGATTGTGACAACAAAATAGGCTGTTTTACAGGTATTTCTACGAGAGCGACGGGACTCGAACCCGCGACCTCCGGCGTGACAGGCCGAGTCGGGCACAACGACGTCCGGCGACGAGCTCCTCGGAACAGCGTTATTTGCAGGTGCTTTGCGCCGCGAGGCTGTCTCCGCTCCGCACGGTTGAGCCAGTCTTCAGCTCGACGTTTGGGCCATGAGTGGGCCACGAAATGTTGTCAGTTAGGAGTACACTACGTCTACCGTCACCCGTCACAACGAGGGTACTGACGACTGGCTGGGACAAGCAGGCGGCCACGGACCGACTCCTCCCGAGCAAGCCCGCGGCCGAACTTACAGTCGGGAGCACTTTAGGCGGGCGAGGGACGTCTCCCTCGCCCGCCGCTCTTCCATAGGTTAGGAGGCCCGCTCGATGGTGATGCGAGCGGCCGCGCCGTTCCAGTCGTACAGGGCCGGGCTGAGCTGGCCGCGGCCGGTGATGCCCTCGTGCGGGGCGATGAGCGCTCCCTCGGGGTCGCGGACGAACGGGTTGCTGCAGCATGGTCCGGGGATGTGTGATTTCAGCTCGTTGTTGTGCTCGCTGCCGGCGTCGTAGGCCACCGTCTCGAGTGACGAGCCGCGGCCGCGCAGGCGAAGCGAGTCGAGGCCGGTGAAGGCGTCGTTGGTGTTGACGAGCATCGTCACGACCGAGAGCCGGTTGAACCTGCCGGAGGTCTCGACGGTGAACGACCGCGTCACCCCGGACGGGATCGGCCCGCCGGCACCGGTGAACACCGTCTTCACGCCCTGGACCGTGGGCAGCGCCGATTCGAGCGGCGCGTTGTTAGCGTCCTCGGCGATTGCGGCGACGCCGTGGTTCGCGATCTCGCCGACGCCCCAGACGTCCGCCTGCCTGGAGTGGACGACGAACAGGGGCGGTGACAGTGGCTGTGAGCCGGGTGCGCCCGGTCCGGGCGGAGTCAGGTTCGTGATCGTGACGCGCCATGTCTTTGCGGCGTCGTCGTCGCGCTCGTCGTCGTCCGCCGCTGCCGGCCCGACGGCGAGGGCGGTGGTGGCAAGGACGATGAGTCCGAGCAGGATGAGCTTGCGCATCTACCCCTCCCTCGTTGGTGTGGGTCGAACCTACGAGGCAGTCCTTATGTCGAACTTTCGGCGCGCTTACGTGATGGTTAAAGATCGCGCGCCGGCGGTCACCCGAAGGCGGTGAGGGTATGGTCGAAGCACGATGAGGCTCGCTGCCGGCGCGTTTGTCGCGACGCTGCTGCTCGTCGCCTGCGGCTGCGCCGGGGACGAGGAGGGGAAGCGCGAGTGCTGGCGACCACGCAGCCGACGTACTCCTTTCCGGACGCGCCGATCGAGGCGCTCGCCCGCCTTCTGCCCGAGGCGGCCGTCGGCATCCTCGATCCCGAGGCGCTGAACGTGATCGCCGACTCGCACGACGCCCGGCTCGGCTGGCTCGTGTCCGACCTCCTGCGCTTTTACCAGGGCGGCCTCGAGGAGCGTCAGCTCGTCTCCGCGTTTCGCGACCTGACAAGGGTCGACGTGCGCCGGGATCCGCACTTCTCCGACGGCGCATGGCGAGCGGTCACGGATCACCTGATCGCCTGGGATCTGCCCGCCCCGCCGAGGTATCGCGAGCGCAAGGCGCAGCTGTACGTGGCGCTCGAGTCCGGCTGGCGGCCCTTCTTCGCCGACACTGACTCCGCGATCGACTGGCGGCTCGTCGGGTGGGGCGGCGTCCTGATCGACGATCGCCGCCTCGGCGACCCGAACGGGTGCGTGCGCGGGTGCATTCCGGCGCTGGACGATCCCGCCCTGACGGGGGCAGACGGCGGCGGTTGGTATCCCGACGATCGGATCGTCTTCGGCGTCGTCGTCGGAGGCAAGGCTGTCGCCTTTCCGACGAACATCATGGAGGTGCACGAGTTCGTCAACGTCACGATCGGGAGTCGGCGGCTGGGGATCCCCTATTGCACTCTGTGCCGTTCGGCGCAGGCGTATCTGCTCGACTCGGTTCCTCGGGGCGTCGAGCCGCTCGTCCTGCGTACCTCGGGCTTGCTCTCACGCTCGAACAAGGTGATGTACGACCTGCGGAGCCGTTCGGTGTTCGACACCTTCACCGGCCGGGCGCTCTCGGGTTTGCTGCAGGCCGCGGGTGTCGTCCTCGAGCAGGTGACCATCGTCTCGAGTTCGTGGGGAGCCTGGAAGCGTGCCCACCCCGACACGAAGATCGTCGCCCGGGACGGCGGCATCGGACGCGCGTACGACGACGACCCGCTGCGCGGACGCGACGACGATGGGCCGATCTTTCCCATCGGCGACGTCGACCCGCGGCTGCCCGTGCAGGTCGAGGTGGTCGGGGTGATCGACCCGGAAGGCCGCCCGGTCGCCTTCGCCGCCGAGCGCGCGCGCGCCGCGCTTGCAAACGGCGATTCGGTTGCGCTCGCCGGTGTCGAGCTCGTCGCCGACGGCGGCGGCCTCCGCGCCAGGTCGAGCGGCGGCGAGGAGCTGCCCGCGCACCAGGCGTTCTGGTTCGCCTGGAGTCAGTTCCATCCGGACACGGCGCTCTGGGTAGGGCGCTAGTCACCACCAACGAAAGGAACCGACGATGGACGTCTCACTTCCGGCCGCACCGCCGCTCTGGCTCAAGGCGCTCGCGATTCCCGCTACGGTCGTCGTGCTCCTGGCCGGCCTCTGGTTCTTCGGCGGTGTCGTCGCGCCGGGCTACGACAGCTCGATCGCGTTCGGGGCTGCCTGGTTTGTGGCAGCGTCGCTGGCGATTCGGTTCGGGCTGCGCTCGCGGCCGGGGCTCAAGCGGCCCGTGCAGCTGACCTACCTCGCGACCGCCGTCCTCGTCGCAGGCGTCTTCGCGTGGACGACGTTTCGCGACACGACCGTCGTCGAGGACGTTGTTTCGGGCGTGGCGGCGTCGCAGGCGCCGGCCGACGCCAGCGACAATGTCCAGCTCGCCAGCGGCACCTTCGAAGGGCTCGCGCACGGAGCCTCAGGCACGGCTGCAGTCGTCGAGCTGGCCTCCGGCGAGCGCGTGCTGACCTTCACCGATCTCGAGACCGACAACGGGCCCGACCTGCGGGTTTACCTCGCAGCGCAGCCGGTCGGGAACGACGGCGACGCCGACGATTTCGTCGATCTGGGCGGCCTCAAGGGCAACAAGGGAACGCAGCAGTACTCGATCCCGGCCGGGACGGACACGGAGCGCTACTCGACCGTGGTGATCTGGTGCCGCGCCTTCACCGTCGGCTTCGCCAAGGCCGAGCTGGCGGCCTCGTGAGGCGGTACGACCTCGTCATCGTCGGGATGGGCTCCGGTGGGATCGTCGCCGCCGAGTTCGCGGCCTCGCTCGGGCTCCGCGTGGCGGCGGTCGAGCGCGACCGGATCGGCGGTGACTGCCTCTGGACGGGTTGTGTGCCGTCGAAGGCACTGCTCGCTGCTGCGAAGGTGGCCCAGCACATGCGCACGGCCGACCGCTTCGGGATCGCGGCGGTCGAGCCGGAGATCGACCTGTCGCGCGTCTGGCAGCGGATCCGCGCGGTGCAGGAGGAGATCGCGACGACCGACGACAGCCCCGAGCGGTTCGAGGAGCTCGGCGTCGAGCTTGTCCACGGGGAGGCTCGGCTGGCCGGCCCGAACGCGGTGGCCGTCGGCGACCGAGTGCTCGAGGCGCGCTTCGTGCTGCTCTGCACCGGCAGTCGGCCGGCCGTGCCCGACCTGCCCGGCTTGCGTGAGGCCGGCTTCCTCTCCAGCGAGAGCATCTTCGAGCTCGAGGATCCGCCCCGGAGCGTCGTCGTGATCGGCGGCGGCCCGATCGCGGTCGAGCTCGCCCAGGGCCTGAACCGGCTCGGTGTCCGCGTGACGTTGCTCCAGCGCGGCGATCGGCTGCTGCCGCGTGACGAGTCCGAGCTGACGGCGATCGTGGCGGCGTGCTTGCGCGGGGAGGGTGTCGACGTGCGCTTCGGAGTCGACACGCAGAGCGTCGAGGCGGCGGAGGGGCGGAAGGCCGTGCTCGGCACCACGAACGGGCAGACGGAGCGCTGGGAGGCCGAGGAGCTGCTGGTCGCGACCGGTCGCGCGCCTCTCGTCGACGGTCTCGGCCTGGAGGAGCTCGGAGTGGAGGTCGCGCCGCGTGGCATCGTCGTCGACGAGCGCCTGCGCACCAGCGTCAAGTCCGTCTATGCCGCGGGGGACGTCGCCGGCCGCTGGCTGTTCACGCATTCGGCGGGCCGCGAGGCCGCCGCCTCGCTGCGCGATATGTTCTTTCCCGGCAAGGCGAAGGACATCGGGCTCGTTCCCTGGTGCACGTTCACTGACCCGGAGCTCGCCCACGTAGGCCTGACCGTTGCCGAAGCGGTCGAGCAGCACGGTGAGCGGAAGGTCGAGGTGGTGCGCGCCGACCTCTCGCATTCCGACCGTGCCCGCACCGACGGCGCGGACGAAGGCCGGATCGTGCTCGTGGCCGCGGGCGGCAAGCTCGTCGGCGCCCACATCCTCGCGCCGGCGGCCGGCGAGCTGATCCACGAGCTTGCGCTCGCGATCCGCCAGAGGCTCAAGGTGCGCGACCTGGGTGTGATGACGCACGTGTATCCGACGATTGCCACGTCGGTGAACGTCGCCGGCGCCGAGGCTGCATACGCGTATGCACAGCGTTTCGGCTGGCTCGTGCGACGCGAGAAGAAGGCGGCGTACCGGCCTCGCTAGCTGGGCCACCAGAAGGCTCCGAAGCTGAACGGGCCCGTGTGCGCGCCGACCGCCGGCTCGACACGGTATCGCTCCAGCTCACGGACGGAAGCCGAGCTCGCCAGCTTGGCGGCGAGGTCGACGGCCGCGGGTTCGCTCACGGCTGCGGCATGGCCGACCGCTGCCCGGATCGGCTGACTCGAGGCGAGGATGTGCTCGACCATCAGGTCGACCGCCTCGACGGCGCCCGCGCAGGTTGCGAGCGGCCGCGTCTCACCGTCCACGAAGACGAGCAGCGTCCAGTCGGCCGGCTGGGAGACGCGTCCGCCCGGGGCGCCGGGTGCGACGAAGACGTTTCTCACCGTCGAGCCGAGCCGGCGAGCGAGCGTTGTGGCCGCGCGTGGCGACGCTCCCGCGGTGAGCGCCTCCGCGGCCGCACGCGCGCAGATGCCGACGCCGAAGCTCACCGTCCCGGTGGCGACGACGTTCACCGGGATCGAGGCCTCGCGGGCCGCGATCTCGGCCGACCCAGCCGTGCCGGAGACCCGTTCGTCGAGATGGATCGAGATCACGCTACGGGCTCCCCGCACCGCCGCCGCCGCGTAGGCAGCGGCGAACTCCGCCGGGCTGGGCTGTGACGTCGTGACCGTTTCGCCGGCGGCGAGTGACGCATAGAAGCGGTCCGGGTCGAGGTCCGCCTGCACCTGCTCGCCATCGAGCACGATCGCGATCGGCACGACCTCGATGCCAAGTCGGGCGACATCGTGCTTGGTGAGGAGGGCGCTCGAGTCCGTGCAGACGACGGCCGCGCGCCTCACGGCCGCCGCGGCCCGAGCTCGTCCGGCCGCTCGCGCCGAGATCGTCTTGCCGACCTTGAGGCGATGATCGCGACCGTGGCAGCATTGGCGAGCGGCAGCGCAGCGGTCGGGTGCGGCCCCCAGAGATTCGGCCCGCCGCGGCGCCACCAGAGAACGCTCGCGAGCAGCCAGGCCGTTGACGACGCTGCCACCGAGGCAACAGCAGGGCGGCGAAGACCCGTCACTCGCGCCACCGCGATGGCAACCGCGGCGTCGACAGGCGCGAAGACCGGAAATGTGTAGAGACACTGGCCGAAGCTTGTCGCGACTCCCTTCCCGCCGCGGAATCCCGTCGAGAGCGGGTAGGAGTGCCCTGCAACTGCTGCCACTCCGGCCAGGTGCGCGCCGTCGTCGCCGGCGAGCCGCCGTCCTACGACGCACGCGGCGATGCCCTTGCCCACATCGGCGACGACCACGGCCGCGCCGGCCCGGCGCCCGAGCAGCCGCAGCGCGTTCAGGCCGCCGGGATTGCCACTTCCGGCCGAACGGAGGTCGAGCGAGCCACCGGTCTTCAGGCGCGCGACGATCGCCGCCGACGGGGCGGTGCCCACCAGGTACCCGGCGGCTGCGGCGGAGAGCAGGCTCAGCGTGCGTCCGGTCAACGGCCTCAAGGATCGCAGCTGCCGCTGCGCGAGAATCGCCAGTGCGCTCGATGGCATCGAACGAGTTAGATGCACTACAGCGGTGTTCTGATTGCGCTCCTCACAGCGGCGCTTGCCGGCTGCGGCGGCTCCTCGCCGGGGGAGCAGGACGCGCAGTCGCCGACTCTCCCGGCTGAGGCGACCGCCCCGGTGCTCGACTTCCGGCTCGAGGGCTGGGAGGAGACCGATTTCGCCCGGCACAGCGTCCCGTTCGACGAGTTCCTCTCGGGCGGGCCGCCGAAGGACGGGATCCCGGCGCTCGACGCGCCCCGCTTCGCGGCGGTCTCCGCGACGACGTTCCTCGAGTCGCGAGAGCCGGTGATAGAGCTGACCGTCGATGGGGAGACGCGCGCGTATCCGATCCAGATCCTGATCTGGCACGAGATCGTGAACGACGAGCTCGGCGGCGTCCCCGTCGCAGTCACCTTCTGCCCGCTCTGCAACACGGCGATCGCGTTCGATCGCCGTGTCGACGGGCGCACGCTCGACTTCGGCACGACCGGCAAGCTGCGGCACTCCGACCTGGTCATGTACGACCGGCAGACCGAGTCGTGGTGGCAGCAGTTCGGCGGCGAGGCGCTCGTCGGCCGCTACACCGGTACGCGGCTGGAGCGGCTGCCTGCCCGAATCGTCGCCTGGGCCGACTTCGCGCGCTCCCATCCCCGCGCCCGCGTGCTGACGCGCGAGACCGGCTTCGACCGCTCCTACGGCGACAACCCCTATGAGGGTTACGACGACGTCGACAGCCCGCCGATCTTCGCGGTGCCGGAGGACGACCGTCTGCCGCCGAAAGAACGCGTCGTCTACGTCGAGCGGGGCAAGGAGAGCGTCGCCGTCCCCTACTTGACGCTGGCACGAAAGCGCGTCGTCCGGCTCGAGCTCGGGGGGAGCGAGCTCGTCTTCCGCTGGCGGGGCGGCGTCGCCTCGGCGCTCGACGCCGGGGAGATCGCCTCCGGACGCGACGTCGGCGCCGCCGACGTGACCGAGAACGGGAGACGCGTTCCGTTCTCGGAGCCGTTCTGGTTCGCGCTCGCGGCCTTCGACCCCGACGTGCGCATCGAGCGCTAGTCGCGCTCCCACTCCTCGAGCGCCGCGCGCAGCTGCATCCGCGCGCGATGGATGCGCGATTTCGTCGCCGCCAACGAGAGCCCGAGCGCGTCGGCGACCTCCTGGTTCGAGAGTCCCTCGTGATCGCGCAGCACGACCGGCGCGCGCAGCTCGAACGGCAGCTCCTGCAGCTGGAGGAGCAGGAAGGTGCGGAGATCGACCGCGTGCTCGGAGGGCGGAGCGGCGGGCGTCTGCTCGTCGAGCTCGGTGAGCGCCGGCCGGCGCCGGCGGCGCCGCATCAGGGCCTCGTTGACCGCGATCCGGTAGAGCCAGGTGAAGACGGCCGCGTCGCCGCGGAAGCGCTCAAGGCTGCGCCAAGCCTGCACGAACACGTCCTGCGTTGCCTCTTCGACATCGCGCCGGTCGTCGAGCAGCCGCGACAGCACGACGGCGACGCGACCTTCGTAGCGCCGCACGAGCTCGCCGAAGGCTTTGACGTCACCAGCCCGCGCGGACTCGACGAGCTTGGCGTCGGTGGCGTCCACGGCAGCATCCTAGGGGCGGAATCGTTTCGCCCGACTTACGCATCTGATCTCGTGATGAAGCTGATCGAGCGCATCTGGCAGGGCAGTTGCCACGAGACCGCGGAGCTGATGTCCCGGCACCTCGAGGACGACCTCGCGGGCCCGCGAGGCGGCCGCGTCCGCCGGCATCTCGCCCGCTGCGCAGCTTGTCAGGCCGTTCTGCGCTCGCTTGCGCGTGTCGTGGACGAGCTTCGCTCGTTCCGCGGCGACGGGGTTTCCCCCACCCCCTCCGTGGGGGGGGGGGGCGGGCGACGGCCCCGCCCCCCCCCCACCCGCGCCGCGGCCACGACCCCCCCCCCCACCCGGGCCCCGCCCGCCGGCGCAGCC
>JBBJOI010000010.1:0-100522 GCA_037721555.1 Gaiellaceae bacterium
CCCAATCTGATCGACCCGGCGCTGCTTCGCCCGGGGCGGTTCGACGAACTGATCTACGTCGGCACGCCCGACACCGCCGGGCGGCGGCGGATCCTGGCGATCCACACCGCCGGCATGCCGCTGGCCGACGCGCCGGGGCGAGACTCGGCCGGAGGGCGGGCGCGCGCCCTCCCTCCGGACGTCATAGACTCACCGGCCATCAACGCGACAACCCGCACCGAGATCTCGCCGCTCGAGCGCTTGCGCCGGCTCTTGCCGGGCAACGTGGTTTCCGGACTCGGGCTCGTGTTCGTCGGCCTGGTCGCGCTATGGGTCGTCGTGAACTTCGCCAAGGACCCGCAGGAGTTCATCAGCGTCTTTCTGATCGGGCTCACGAACGGCGCTGTCTATGGGTTGATCGCGCTCGGCTACACGCTCGTATACGGCATCCTGCAGCTGATCAACTTCGCCCACGGCGACGTCTTCACACTCGGAGGCCTCGTGGCGAGCACGATGATCCTCTCGATCTTCGACCTCTCGACGACCGACTCCGCAGCGCTGCTCGTCCTGGGCGTCGCTGCGACGCTCCTGATCGCGATGCTCTTCTCCTCGACGCTGAACGCCGGCATCGAGCTCGTCGCCTACAGGCGGCTGCGGCAGGCACCGCGGCTCGCCGCCCTGATCACGGCCGTCGGCATGTCGTTCATCCTCCAGAACGTCGGGCTGATCTTCTGGGGGGTGAACTACACGTCCGTGCCCAGGCTCGTGCCGAACTCGATCGCGTTCTCGATCGGCGAGGTGGACCTCCAGTGGAACAAGATCGTGGTGCTGCTGATCACGCTCCCGGTGCTGCTCGGCCTGACCTACCTCGTCCGCTCGACGAAGCAGGGCAAGGCGATGCGCGCCACCTCGCAGGACCCGGAGGCGGCGGCGATGATGGGGGTCAACGTGAACCGGACGATCTCGTTCACGTTCATCCTCGCGGGCGGCCTCGCCGGAGCCGCGGGCCTGCTGTATCTCCTCAACTTCACGACCATCCGCTACGACCAGGGCTTCCAGCTCGGCCTGATCGCGTTCACCGCCGCCGTGCTGGGCGGCATCGGGAACATGGCCGGTGCCCTCGTCGGCGCGCTCACGATCGGCCTGATCGAGGCCTTCAACGAGGGCCTCACCTGGAACACGCCCGGCAGCGACTGGACCCGCTCGATCGTCTTCGGGATCCTGATCGCGATCCTCGTCTTCCGGCCCGAGGGCATCCTCGGAGAGAGGACTCCGGAGGGCCAGTGAAGCTGCCCACGCGGATGAAGGGTAAGGGCCCGGACCGGCACGAAGGGGAAGACACGAGCGGGTGGCTGCCGCCGCAGGCGCGCGAGGCATGGAACCGTCTTCCGGAGGCCGTCCGCACGCTCGTCCTGCCGCTCGGGCTCGTCGCGCTCGCCTTCCTGTACCCCTTCTACTCGGGTGACCTGCCCGGTGCGTTCCCGGCGGTCGGAACTGTCGTGATCATGATCGTCTTCACGATGATGGCCGTCGGGCTGAACATCGTGGTCGGCTACGCGGGCCTCCTCGACCTCGGCTACGTCGCCTTCTACGCGGTCGGCGCGTACACGGCGGCCTGGTTCGCGTCCCTCCACTTCAGCCAGGTGAGCTTCCATCTCGGCTCTGTCGGCATCAGCGGCGAGGCGGTCGGGATCCACCTCTCGATCTGGCTCATCCTGCTGCTCGCCGGCGCGCTGACCGCGATCGCCGGCATCCTGATCGGGCTGCCCACGCTCCGCCTTCGGGGCGACTACCTGGCGATCGTGACGCTCGGCTTCGGCGAGATCATCCCACAGTTCGTCCGCAACGGGGACAGCATCTCCGGCTTCAATCTCACCAACGGCAGCTTCGGGATCAGCCCGATCGACTCGCCGGGCTTCGGCGAAGCGGGCGAGTCGCTCGGCCTGCCGCTCAGCTTCCAGCAGTCGTTCGAGCGCGAGCGCTGGTTCTTCTGGACGGCAGTCGCACTGTTGTTGCTGACCATCTTCTGCTCGGTGCGGCTGCGCGACTCGCGGCTCGGCCGCGCCTGGATCGCGATCCGCGAGGACGAGACGGCGGCCGCGGCGATGGGCATCCCGCTGATGCGCACGAAGACGTGGGCCTACGCCATCGGCGCCTTCTTCGGCGGCATTGCGGGCGCGTATTACGCGACCTTCAAGAGCGGTGCGTTTCCCAGCGACTTCTTCTTCAACGTCTCCGTCTTCCTGCTCTGCATGGTCATCCTCGGCGGGATGGGCTCGGTCTGGGGCGTCGTCCTCGGCGGGCTCTTCCTCGCCTACCTCGACCAGGAGGGGCTTGCCAAGCTCGGCAACTGGGTGAGCGACCTGATCGGCAGGCAGATCGACGTGCCGAAGTACAACTTCGGCGTCTACGGCCTGATCATCGTGCTGATGATGCTCTTCCGGCCCACCGGGCTGATACCCGAGCGCCGTCGCAAGAAGGAGCTTGCGGAAGGCGTCCACGACGAGACGCTCTACGACGCATCGGCATGAGCGCCCAGGCAGCCACCGAGCCGCCCGATCTGCTGCTCGACGCCGCGAACGTCCGCAAGGAGTTCGGCGGTCTCGTCGCCTCGAATGACGTCGACTTCACTATCCCGCGCGGCTCGATCGTCTCGCTGATCGGGCCCAACGGCGCCGGGAAGACGACGTTCTTCAACATGCTTACGGGCGTCTACAAGCCCACCTCGGGCAGGATCGCCTTCGACGGCACCGATATCACGAGCAAGCCGCCGCATGCGATCACGAAGCTCGGGATCGGCCGCACATTCCAGAACATTAGGCTGTTCCCGCAGATGACCGCGCTCGAGAACGTGCTCGTGGGGATGCACTCGCGAATGCATGCAGGTGTGATCGGAGCGATCCTCCGCGGCCCCCGCACACGGCGGGAGGAGCGCGAGGCCAGAGAGCGGGCACGCGAGCTCCTGCGCTACTCGGGCCTGCGGACCCGCCACGATGCGTACGCGTCGAGCCTGCCCTACGGCGACCAGCGCCGCCTCGAGGTGGCGCGCGCGCTCGGCACCGACCCGAAGCTGCTGCTGCTCGACGAGCCGACGGCGGGGATGAACCCGCAGGAGACGGCCGACTTCATCGGCTTCGTGTCGCGGCTGCGCGAGGAGCGGGGGCTGACCGTGCTGCTGATCGAGCACGACATGAAGGTTGTGATGGGCGTCTCCGACCGCGTCACCGTGCTCGAGTACGGCGAGAAGATCGCTGAAGGCAGCCCGCAGGAGGTGCAGCGCGACGAGCGCGTGATCGAGGCGTACCTCGGGAAAGGCGCGACCGCAGGTGTCTGAGCAGCCGACGAACGGCGGCGTCGTTCTCGACCTCGAGGACGTTCACACGTACTACGGCTCCATCCACGCGCTGAAGGGCGTGTCGCTGCACGTGCGCGAGGGTGAGATCGTGACGCTGATCGGGGCGAACGGGGCGGGCAAGTCAACGACGCTCCGCTCGATCAACGGGCTCAACCACCCGCGCCAGGGACGGATCCGCTTCGCCGGCCGGGACATCACGAACGAGGGCCCGCACAACATCGTGGCGGCCGGCATCTCGCAGTCGCCGGAGGGCCGCAGGCTGTTCTCGCGGATGTCGGTGTACGAGAACCTGGAGATGGGCGCCTTCCAGCGCGCCGACCGCTCGCTGCTCCGTGAGGACTTCGAGCGCGTCTTCGAGCTCTTCCCGAGGCTCGCCGAGCGCCGCACGCAGCGGGCAGGCACCCTCTCTGGCGGCGAGCAGCAGATGGTGGCGATGGGGCGCGCACTTATGGCGCGTCCGAAGTTGCTCCTGCTGGACGAGCCATCGATGGGGCTCGCACCGATCTTCGTGGAGAAGATCTTCGAGATCGTCGCCGAGATCAACGCCCAGGGGACGCCGATCCTGCTCGTGGAGCAGAACGCCCTGATGGCGCTTGACGCAGCCAGCCGCGGTTACGTCCTCGAGACCGGCCGGATCGCGCTCGAGGGACCGGCGAAGGAGCTCCGGGACAACGAGCAGGTGCGGAAGACGTACCTGGGCGAGGGGTGAGCGAGCCCGCGCGGGCCGACGCTCCGGCGCCGCCGCCTCGGCGGTTGGCTCCCGCTCCGACCGGCCGGCCTACGGCGACGTTGCCGCTCCTGGGGACGGTCTTTCTCTCAGGCGGCGTCCTCCTCGGCGTCGAGATCGCCGCAAGCCGGGTGCTCGCCCCGTTCTTCGGCAACTCCCTCTTCACCTGGGCGGCGATCATCGGCGTCATTCTCGGAGGGCTCGCCGTGGGGTATTGGCTCGGGGGCGCGATCGCCGACCGCTTCCCGTCGCCGCTGACGCTCGCGGCCGTCGTCGGCGGAGGCGCAGTGGCAGTGCTGGCGATTCCCCTGCTCGACCGGCCGGTGATCGAGTGGGTGCTGGCATGGGATCCCGGCGCCCGTCTCGATCCCGTGCTGTGCGCGGTGATCCTCTTCGGCCCGATGAGCGTCCTCCTCTCGGCCGTCGGACCGATCGTCGTCCGCCTTCAGGTGAGCGCGCTGCCGAGCGTCGGTCGCACCGCGGGCCGCACGTTCGCCCTCTCGACCGCGGGCAGCATCGCCGGCACGTTCGTCACCGCCTTCTGGCTGATCCCGGAGTTCGGGATCGAGCAGCTCTTCGTCTTCGGCGCCGCTGCACTCTTCGCCACGGCCGCGCTCGTCGGGCTCGCCGGCCGCATGCATGCAGTCATTGCCGCCGGGCTCCTCCTCGCCGCGGTCACCGGCGGCTATGCAATCGTTCTCGGCTCTCAGCACATCGAGCGACTGACGGCTACCTCGGTCCGGAACTGGTCGCCGCTCTACCGGACGCGAGGGTACGGGTACCTGGATGCGCGCGATCCGAAGGCAGTCCTCCGGGCCGAGGGGCTGAAGGTCGTCTTCGCGGAGGACACGCGCTACCACCGACTCGCCGTTGTGGACGACGAGGACACGCGCTACCTCCGCTTCGACAACTCGCTGCAGAGCGCGATGTACCTCGACCGTCCGTTCCGCACGCGCTACAGGTACACCGACCTCTTCCACCTCGGCGTCGCCTACGAGCCCGAAGCGAGGAACGTGCTCTTCGTCGGGCTCGGCGCGGGCTCGTCCGAGAAGCGGCTCTGGCGTGACTTTCCGCGCCTCCAGATCGAGGCAGTCGAGCTCGATCCCGTCGTCGTCGATGTTGCCTACCGCTACTTCGGTCTGCCGCGAGACCCGCGCCTCCGGATCGAGGTCGGCGACGGCCGTCGGTTCCTCGCGGAGCGCGAGCAGCGCTGGGACGTGATCGCGATCGACGCGTTCTTCGCCGACTCGATCCCGGCGCACCTGGTGACGCAGGAGTTCCTCGAGCTCGTGCGGACGCGGCTGGCCCCCGGCGGCGTCGTCGTCACGAACGCGATCGGCGCCATCTCGGGGCCGGGCTCACGGCTCTTCCGCTCGATCTACAAGACCTACCGCACGGCCTTCCCGACGGTCGTCGTGCACCCGGTGATCCTGCCCGGCGACAGCGGCGACGATCAGTTCCGCAACCTCATTCTCGTCGCCTCCGAGAAAGCGCTTCCGGCTCGCCGCGACCTCGCGAACCGCTGGGCGGAGCTCCGTCGCGCGAACCCGAGTGTTCCCGACCTCCGCCGGCCGATCACCGATCGGCACGACCAGGAGATCCCGACGGCTGACGTGCCAGTGTTGACCGACGACTACGCGCCGACCGACGCTTTACTCCTGCTCTTCCAGTAGCGGCGCCGCTCCCGAGCGCAGGGCCCGCTCCGAGCGGGCGGTCCCGCCTCCGCCAGCCACGCGCGCGCGGTGTCTGGGCGGGGTCGGGACGATGGTCAGGGCTGGCTGACCTCCAGTGGGAAGTAGGGCGGGGCGAGGAGGAGGCCGATCCGCGCCTTGCCGCCTGCGCGGCCGTGCGCCATCGCGAGCGCCGGTGCCAAGCCGTGGGTCGGCACGAAGCCAAGCGTCCGCGCCGCCTGGTGATCACGGCAGCCGGCGATCAAGACCGCACCGAGCCGGTCGAGCGCAGGACGGCACGAGGCCCAGTCCACGTACGGCAGCAGGGGGTGGCACGAGCGGCCGGCGCGGTAGGCCGCGAGCGCCCGCTCGTCGCTGCCCGCCGCCCATTCCTGCACCTCGAGCTCGCGCCGGAACCCTGGCTCGCGCAGCTCGTGGAAGAGTGCGCGATAGGGATCCTGGGTTTCGGGCTCGAAGTGGCGCGACAGCCGGTGCAGGATGATTGCGGTGCCGCCTTCGCGGAGCGGGAAGGCATCGCGCCAGAGCCTCAGTGCGAGGCCGAGGGCGACTGCCGCGACCGTGATCGGATTGAGGCGCTCACGTGGCTGGTGATGATGCTTCCACGGCATCCCGATCACCAGGGCGTCGAAGGGTTCCTCGACGCGTACCGACCGGCGCGCGATTGCGCGCACGAGCGCTTCGGCATGCGCGACCGAGGGAGGCCCCGCGAAGGCGGCAGCCGCCGTCAACTCCCGGCCGAGGCCCTGCAGGATCCGTCGGCGCAGGCTTGACGGCAGGAGCGAGAGGCGCCGCAACGGCGAGCTCGCAAGCTGGCGGAGCGCCTCGTGCTCGTACGGGTAGCCACTCAGATGGCCGGTCAGCTGTGGTGGGTTGAGGACGAGCGAGGTCCCGATCAGCGGCACCCGTTCGGCCAGAGCCCGTTCAAGCACGACGCTCTGCTCCCAGCCGCTGGAGCTCGCCGGCTCGAGCAGCGAGTGGGCCTCCGCGGCACGCAGAGTCGGCACGCCCGCTGCGCCGACGAGGGCCGCCGGCCCACCGTGCAGCACCGTCTCCGCCGCTGTCACGGTGACGACGAGGTCGGTTTCCACGAGCAGCGGATGCAGGCGCAACTCGCCGTTGCCGCCCCCCAGCAGGACGAGCTCCTCCGACTCGACGTCGTGCACCTCGACCCGTCCCCGAAAGGCTCGCGCGGCGGTCGGCGCGAGCAGCGACTCGAGCTCCCGGTGTCCCGCGCGCCGGGAGAGACCGCCGGCCACGAGGATCGTCTGGCGACGCGACGGTACGCCGATCCGTTCGAGCTCGCCGATCGCCGCCTCGAGCGCCGCCTGCCGGGGGTCGGTCGGTGCGCCTGGGAGCGGCAGGTCGCGCGGCTCGACGACAAGCGTGGCGGAGCCCCCGCGGGTGGCGAGCGCCTCGAGCGGTGCGCCGGAAAGTGGGAAGCGCAATGAGTCGCGCACCGCTGCACCGACGTCCGCGATCGCCACCTGGGGCAGCGGAGGGCGCAGGACGACTGCATCGTCCGGCGGAGTCAGGATCGAGATTCGCGACCCCGACAAGAGCGGGACCCGATGCGCCATCAGGGGATGTGCCGGTAGAGGCGGAGAAAGGTCGAACGGAAGCCGCGCCGGGGCCAGAAGCGCGACGAGAGCAGGTTCGTCACACGCCAGTCCGTCACCATCGTGCCGTGGCCGCGCTCGCGCGCCCACGCGAACGACGCCTCCGTCAGGTCGCGGCCCGCTCCCGAGCCTCGCACCTCGGGTCGCGTCGCCGCCCAACTCAGTAGCGCCGCGCCTTCGGGACGCGCCAGGCCGACGTGGACGCTCGAGCGCTCGACCGGAACGACCTGGAACGCCCCGACGATGCGGCCCTCCTGCTCGGCGACGAGATCGCCGATCTCCTCCTTCGCGAGATCCTCGACCATCTCGGCGCGAAGCTCGTCCGGTGCCTCTCGTGGCTGCCCGATGCCGAAGACCGGTGAGCCTGCCTGATGCTCGACGAGGAGCGGCGAGAGCTCGAGCAGGGCGTCGAGATCCCCCGTATTCGCAAGGCGCGTATTCGGCCACGCCGGGTCGGACACCTCCCGGATGCCGAACGCGTGCTGCTGACCGAACCCCACGCGGGACCAGGCCGCGACGAGTGGAGCATCGGTGGCGGGGACAATGGCGTAGTGGCGCACGCGTCCCTCCTCGTACCAGAGCCCTGCCGCCGCCCCGTACAGGTCACGCGAGTCCTCGGGCTCTTCGACCGCATGGCCTGCGACCTCGATCCAGATGTTCGGACCCCAGCGCTCGTCCGATCGTCGAACGCCGAGGAGGTAGCCGACGACGCGTGAGCCCCGCACGGCCACCGCGCCGGACGCGCCCTCCGAGCGGGCGAGCGCCTCGACTTCGGCCGCAGCTGCGGCCGGGTCCTCGTACCGGGCCGGCAGCAGCGGCTCGGCTGCACGATGAGCTCGATGACGTCCTGCGAGAAGGTCGCCGGAAGCCCGGACGAACTCGTCGGTAAATGGACGAATCTCGAGGCGCGGCATCGGCACGAGACGATAGCTTCAGGTTGTGCCGAAGACCCTCACCGGCCAGGAGCTCCAGCTCGACGACGGCCCCGCGCGCGACTCCGAGCTCTTCCTCGTCGACGGGAACAACCTCGCCTACCGCGCCTTCTTCGCGCTGCCGGAGGAGCTTGCGACGAGCGACGGCTTCTCCACGAACGCCCTGCTCGGCTTCACGAACATGCTCTTCAAGCTGCTCGCGGACTACCGGCCGCGGGGCGTCGCTGTCGCCTGGGACACCCGCCCCGTCCACCGTGCCGAGATCTCACCGGAGTACAAGGTGCAACGCCGCCCGATGCCGGACCTGCTGCGGGAGCAGTTCCCGTACTTCCGTCCGATCGTGGAGGCGTTCGGGTACCGGAACCTCGAGTTCGAGGGGTGGGAGGCCGACGACGTGATAGCGACGCTTGCAACACGCGCCGACGCGGCTGGCGTCAAGACGACGGTCGTCTCGACCGATCGAGACGCGTTCCAGCTCTGCTCCGGGAACGTGACGCTGATGATGACCCCCCGCGGGGTCGCAGACGTCAACGTCTACACACCCGAGCGCGTCGAGCTGCGCTACGGCGTCCGGCCCGATCAGGTGCCGGACTTCATCGGGTTGAAGGGCGACACGTCGGACAACATCCCGGGCGTGCCGGGGATCGGGGACAAGACGGCCGGCCAGCTGATCGCGCAGTACGGGTCGCTCGACGCGGTGATCGAGCATGCGGACGAGCTGTCACCGGCCCGTCGGAAGAACATCCTGGAGCACGCCGATCAGGCCAGGGCCTCCAAGGACCTCGCGACGATGCGCCGCGACCTCAACATCGACTGCGACCCGTCGCAGCTGGTGCTCGGCGCCCCCGACCGCTCGCAGTTGCGGGAGATGTTCAGGCGCTTCGAGTTCCGCAACCTGCTGAACCGCGTCGACGAACTGGAGACCGCTTTGCCTTCGGCACATCGGTCTCTTGAGGTCGTTGGCGAGATGGTGTCCTGGCGAGAGGGTGACCTGCCGCAGGTGCGGGGCCGCGTCGGTCTCGCGATCGCCGATGGCCGCTTCGCGCTCTCGCAGGACGACGGCGTCGTCGTCGGCGCGTGGGCCCCGGAGCTGATCCCGCGCCTTCGGGATGCGCAGATCGTGGCTCACGACTACAAGTCGCTGCCCCGCCTGACGATGCAACCGGCGGACGACACCCTGATTGCCGCGTACCTGATCGAGCCGGGCCGCTCGGACTACGCGATCGACGATCTCTCCGCCGAGTACGGGCTCGAGGTGATCCCGGAGCCGGCGGCGGAGGAGGAGACCGCAGCGCTGATCCGCCAGGCCGAGGCGCCCCGGCGACTGGCGCCGCGCCTGCGGGAGCGGGTGACCGAGCGCGGCTCAGACCACCTCTACGACGAGATCGAGCTGCCGCTGACGGCCGTGCTCGCCTCGATGGAGGACGCCGGCGTCAAGATCGACACCTACCGGATGGGCGAGATCACGGCTCGCCTGTCCGACCGCGTCGAGGAACTGGAAGCCAAGGCATACGGGCTGGCGGGGGAGGAGTTCATGCTCGGCTCTACGCAGCAAGTTGCGCGGATCCTGTTCGAGCAGCTCGAGCTGACGCCGGGCCGAAAGGGCAAGACCGGGTACTCCACCGACACGCGCGTGCTTCGCTCGATCCGCCACGAGCACCCGATCGTCGAGGTGCTCGAGGAGTGGCGCGAGCTGACGAAGCTGATCAACACCTACCTCGGCCCGTTGCCATCACTGCTAGGTGATGACGGCCGCCTGCACACCACCTTCAACCAGACGGTGGCTTCGACCGGGCGGCTCTCGACGACGAACCCGAACCTGCAGGCGATCCCGATCCGCACCGAGCTCGGGCGCGAGATCCGCTCTGCCTTCGTCGCCGAGAGCGGCCATCGGCTCATGTCCGCGGACTACAGCCAGGTCGAGCTGCGCATCCTCGCGCACGTCTCGGGCGAGCCCGTGCTGAAGGCGGCCTTTGCGCGCAACGAGGACATCCACGCCCGCACGGCGGCCGAGGTGCTCGGCAAGGACGCGGCAACGTTGACGAAGGACGAGCGCAATGTTGCCAAAGTGGTCAACTTCGGGATCATCTACGGCATCTCCGCATTCGGCCTCTCCGAGAACCTCGAGATCCCGCGAGAGGAGGCACAGACCTACATCGACGCCTACCTCGCGCGCTTCCCGCACGTGCAGGACTTCATCCAACGGACGATCGAGCAGGCAGCTCGAGATGGCTACGTGACGACGTTGCTCGGTCGACGCCGCCCCGTGCCGGAGATTCGCGCTTCGAACCGCCAGACGCGGGCGCTCGGGGAGCGGCTGGCCGTCAACTCGGTCATGCAGGGCACCGCAGCCGACGTGATCAAGGTCGCGATGATCAGGATCCACCAGCGGCTGCGCGAGGAGGGGAGAAGCGCCCGGCTCGTCCTCCAGGTGCACGACGAGCTGCTGCTCGAGGTGCCGGAGACCGAAACGAGCGCTGCAAAGGAGCTCGTCCGTCGGGAGATGTGCAACGCCTACCCGCTCGATCCGCCGCTCGCAGTCGACGTCGGTACCGGCGACGACTGGAACGAGGCCAAGTCGTAGCGAGCGGTCGAGGGCGCTCAGACCGAGAGGCCGCTCAGGTCGAGGGTGATGGCCTCCCGCCGCTTCAACGGCCGTATTTCCGGGCCAGGAAAGCTGGCTATACTGCGCGCTCGCAATGGTGAACGAGACGATCGAAAAGCCCGCTCAGCTCGAGGAAGGCGTCTGGGTCACAGGCCCTGACGGCGAGCTCATCCCCGACTACGAGTCGACCTTCCCGACGATCAACGAGGGCGAGGTCGTCCACGGCACGGTCGTCCGGGTCGACAAGGACGAGGTGCTTGTCGACATCGGCTACAAGTCGGAGGGCGTCATCCCGGTCGCCGAGCTCTCGATTCGCCGCTCGGTGAACCCGGCCGACGAGGTGTCGGTCGGAGAGGAGATCGACGCGCTCGTGATGACGAAGGAGGACGCCGAAGGGCGTCTCATCCTGTCGAAGAAGCGCGCCCGCTTCGAGCTCGCGTGGAAGCGGATCGAGGCTGCGGCCGAGTCGGGCGAACCCGTCGTGGGCAGGGTGATCGAGGTCGTCAAGGGCGGCCTGATCCTCGACCTCGGCGTCCGCGGCTTCCTTCCGGCCTCGCTCGTCGACATCCGCCGCGTCCAGGATCTGGACGAGTTCATGGGGAAGGAGCTGCGCTGCAAGGTGATCGAGCTGAACCGCTCGCGCAACAACGTCGTCCTCTCCCGTCGCGCCGTCCTCGAGGACGAGCGCAAGGAGATGCGCCAGGCGATCCTCGACCGGCTCAACCCGGGCGACGTCGTCGACGGCCAGATCTCGAACATCGTCGACTTCGGCGCCTTCGTCGACCTCGATGGCATGGACGGGCTGATCCACATCTCGGAGCTCTCCTGGAGTCACGTCAACCATCCGTCCGAAGTGCTCGAGATCGGCCAGGACGTGAAGGTGAAGGTGCTCGACATCGACCGCGACCGCCAGCGGATCTCACTGGGCCTCAAGCAGACGCAGTCCGACCCGTGGCAGCAGGTGATCGAGAACTACAACGAGGCTGACGTGGTGGAGGGCAGGGTCACGAAGGTCGTGACCTTCGGCGCCTTCGTCGAGATCCTGCCGGGCGTCGAGGGCCTCGTGCACATCTCCGAGCTCGCCCAGCACCACGTCGAGAACCCGCGCGAGGTCGTCTCCCAGGGTGATGCGGTCAACGTGCTCATCCTCGAGGTCGATGCTGACCGCCGCCGCCTCTCGCTCTCGCTGAAGCGGGTCGAGGAGGGGGCACAGCCGCTACCGCGCGCCGACGGTGCAGAGTCGGTGCACATGACGCCGAAGCTCGATCTCTCCGAGACCGTCTTCCCGGCAGGTGCTCCCGCTGATGCGCCGCCCTCTGAAGCGCCCGAAGCGGACGTGCAACCGGAGGCTGCGGCCGCCGAGGACGCGCCCGCTCCCGAGACGGATTCCGCGGCCGGCATGGATGCGCCCGCTCCCGAGACGGATTCCGCGGCCGGCATGGATGCACCCGCTCTCGAGTCGGAAGCGGCGGCCGGCGAGGACGCGCCCGCTCCCGAAACGGATTCCGCGGCGGCGGCCGGCGAGAACGTACCCGCGCTCGAGTCGGATGCGGCGGCCGAGGTCGAGCTCGAGGGCGAGTCCGTCGCAGCGGCCGACGGCGCTGCGGGCGACAGTACGGAGAGCGACGCGGACGGCTTCGAGCGCGAGTCGACGGCCGCGTCGGACGCCGCGTCCGGCGACGACGAGCCCGACGCAGCAGCCTAACTCCGAGTCCTAGCCGCCTTGGCTCCACCCGTCGCCGTCGCCATCACCGGCGGTATCGGAGCGGGCAAGAGCGAAGCTCTGTACGCCTTCCAGAAGGCCGGGGCCGCGACGGTGTCGAGCGACGAGATCGTCCACCATCTGCTGGCGACGGACGCGGACGTGCGTGCAGCGCTTGTCGGCGAGCTGGGGGAGGGGATCCTCGGCGAGGACGGTCAGATCGACCGGGCGCGCGTCGCGGACGTCGTGTTCGCGAACCGCTCCAAGCTCGACTTCCTCGAAGGCCTGCTGCACCCGCTCGTCGCGGCCGAGTACCTCCGCTGGCGCGAGCAGCTGAGTGGGCTCGAGTCGCCGCCCGACGTGTGCGTGACGGAGGTGCCGCTCCTCTTCGAGTCGGGGGCGGAGGCGCGGTTCGACAAGGTCGTCGTGATCACGGCACCCGCGAAGTTGCGCGAGCAGCGACGCCGCGTCCGGCGTGACGATCGCGATCAGCGGCTGCTGCCCGACGCGGAGAAGGTCGGGCGTGCCGACTTCGCGTACGTCAACACGGGAAGCCTCGACGATCTCGACGTCTGGGTCCGCGGTGTGATGACGGAGCTCCGGCAATGAAAAGCCTCGGTGTTCTCGGTCTCGTCGCCCTGATCCTGGTCGGAGCGGGTGCCTACGTCCTGGAGGCCGAGCCGCGGTGGTACGAGCGCGTCCGCTATCCACTGCGCTACGAGACGATCATCATCGGCCACGCGCGGAACTACCGGCTCGAGCCCGAGCTCCTGGCGGCGGTCATCTACCAAGAGAGCAAGTTCGACGCCGACGCTCGCTCGTCGTCGGGCGCGGTCGGGCTGATGCAGCTCCTGCCGGAGACCGGCCAGGGGATCGCTGACCGCACCGGCGGAGATACGTGGGAGCCGGAGGATCTCCTCAACCCGGAGCTGAACATCCGCTACGGCGCTTGGTATCTCCGCCATCTCCTGGACAAATACGAGGACGAGCAGCTGGCGCTCGCCGCCTACAACGCGGGCCAGACGAACGTCGATCGGTGGCGCAGGGACGGGGTGGGGATCCAGTTCGACGAGACGCGCCACTACGTGGAGCGGGTCGGCGAGCTGAAGCGGACGTACGCGGCCGCGTACGCGGACGAGCTCGGCCTGTCTTAGACAGCTACCGGCTGCCGCCAGAGGTCGCGTTCTCTCCGCGTGCACACGGTCGCCGGAGACATGTCCGAGGCTTTAAGCCAGGAACGTGTCTCACGTGGACATCCTCGACCCACCACACGCTCACGAACCCGTCCTCCCACGGCGTCCGGATGTCCGCCCGGGCCGTGGCCTAGGCTTTGAGCCCAGATAGCTCGCAGATGTTCGTCTGAGCCGGCGAGAAGCGTGCGGGGCGGGGAGGGTGCGACCCCCGGGAGGCTGCGCCTCGCCGTTTCGCGCTGGCGCTCAACGCGGCGCGACGCCCGTCTCCACGAGCGTCATCAGCACGTCGAGGTCCGGCATCGGATCGCCGGTCACTCGTGCAAAGGCGACGCCGTTCGCGAGCATCCCCAGGAATTGCGAGGCGATTCCAATTGGCACGTCGGCGCGAACCACCTCGCTCAGGCGTGCGTGACGCTCCGGCCGCTGTGACTCCGCACGCTGCGCGAGCAGATCGATCTGCTCGCGGAAGCGCTCGTCGGTGCGAACCCGGCGGGCGGCCTCTATCTGCACCGACAGCCAGTCTGCGTCCTCGTGTGCCACGGCCTCGAGCAGCGCCCGGTAGCCGCGGGTGAAGAGGACGCCGCTAGCCGCACTCGTCTCGGCCGAGATCATCTCGATCCTCGGGCTCGCGCATGACCTACCTCGCCCTGTCGTGGTTCGTGCTCGTGACGACGGGCTCAGCCGCCAAGATGTCGCTCGTTCTTGTCGCCGAGCTGCTTCCGACAGCGCTCTTCGGCATTCTCAGCGGCGCTCTGGTCGAGCGGCTCGGAGGCCGCACGACGATGCTCGCCTGCGATCTGGCGCGCGCTCCCCTGCTCGCCGCGGTGCCGCTGCTCCACGCCGACCTGCTCAGCTTCCCGCTCCTGCTGGGGCTCGTCTTCTGCCTCGGCTGCTTCATGGCGCCGCACGTCTCGGCCCAACGGGTGATCCTGCCCGAGCTCGTCGGAGAGAACGAGACGAGGATCGCGCAGGCAAACAGCGTCGTCGAGGGCGGCACCGCGTTCGCCGGCTTGGCCGGACCCGCGCTCGCGGGCGTCCTGATCCCGTTCCTCGGGGCGTCGAACGTGCTCTACGTCGACGCGGCGACCTACTTCGTGTCATTCGTCCTGCTGGCGGGGTTCGTGTCGAAGACGACGCGCGTCCTCGGAGCTGCGGCAAGGAGCGGCGTCCTCGCAGGCGTGCGCTTCCTCCTGCGCGACCGCTTGCTCGGGCCGCTGAGCGGCACGGTCGTCGTGCTGAACTTTCTCGCCGCGGGGCTCTCCGCGAGCCTGCCGTTCTACGCCTACGACAGCTTCGGGACGACTCAAAGATCGCGGGCTCTTCTTCGCCGCGAGCGGAGCCGGCGCGCTCGTCGGCAGCATCGGCGCGGTGCTCGTCGTCCGGCGAGTGCAGCCGCTGAAGCTGGCTGGGATTGCGATGGTGGCAGTGACGCTACCGCTCTGGCTGCTGCCGCTCCACCTGCCCGCGGCCGGCGTGATGGGCGCGCTCTTCGTCGCGATGCTGTTCACGCCGCTCGTGAACGGGCCCGTCATCGGCGTCATCAACGCCCGGACTCCACCGGAGTTGCGCGCGAAAATGATGACGGCGCTGATCTCCGTCAGCACGATCGCCGCACCTCTCAGCTACCTCGCGGCGGGGCAGCTGCTCGAGCCCTGGGGGGTGACGCGGGTGTTCTTGGCTGTCGCGATCGGGATGACGGCGTCGGCGCTTGTCTTCGCCACGATCGCGCTTCGTCAGCGCGAAGCCGGCGCCACCGTGGCGACGGCGCCGTCCTAGGGAGAGGCGAGCCGCGCCCACAGGTTCTCGAGCACACGACCGACGGTCCACCGCCCCTCCTGCCCGCGAGCCGCGGTTGGGCGCGTGGCCGTCCCGCCGAAGTCGATCGCGCCCGCGGAGAACACCCGCGCGCCCGCCGTGGTCTCGTACAGGGTCATCTGAGCGGTGACGCCCGGGCCGAAGAGATCAGGAATGTCGGCGAGGACGAGCGTCCCGGGCGGCGAGAACGGCGTCGTGGCGTCGATCTCGATCCCGTAGCCGCCGAGCTCGGCGCCGAAAGTCGCGCCGTCGACAAGCCCAGTACCCGCCCACAGCCAGGGAGCGGTCACTGTAGACCTGACGACGAAGGGCCGCTGCACCTGGCCGCGATCGTTGGCGCGATACTGGACGCCGAGGAGCGCCGACTCGGGGCGCCCGTACTCCCGCCACCGCTTCATGCGACGCAGCGTTCGCCCCTCCTTGCGTATCTCCCAGAAGAAGTTGTTCGCAGACAGGAACATGAGGTTGCCGCCGAGGTTGCGATAGCCCTCGACGAGATCGAGCTCGTGCCGCGTCACGTACTCCATATGCCCCGGGAAGACGAGGAGGTCGTACGACGCGAGGAGCTCCTCGGCCGTTCGAACGCGCTCGAGATCGCCCTCGGAGAGGAAGTCGGCGATCTTGGCCTTGCGGTGGAGCCAGCGGAGAAAACCGACGTCGTACTTGCGGTAGTGCGGCGGTACGCCGCGGCGGAGAAAGGGACGACCCAGCCGCACCGTGTTCTCGCGTCCCTTCGCGTACCACGTGTCGCCCCAGCCGTTGCCGTCGTCGTCGCGGAAGTTGTAGGCCTGCCACGTGTTCGTCGGCAGCACGACGGCGACGCGGCTCGAGCCGAGCTTCGACGGCCGCAGGACAAACGGAGCGAACCCGACTCTGCCGTCGGCCGCGATCAGCTTTGCGAAGAAGAGGCCCGTGCCCCAGGCGCCGATCGGCACTCTCAGCACGTGCCGCCGGTCGCGCCTCGCCGTCCAGTCGATCCAACGCGCTCGCGTCACCGGGACGCCGTGCATGACGGTGTCGTCATAGGTCGGCGCGTCCTCGCCTCCCGCGCGGGCGATCAGCAGCTTGAACCAGGGTGCATCGGTCGAGATGGCAAGGCTCGCGACCTGGCCCTCCCGGTAGCTCTCACGCGTGAAGCCCGCCTCGAGCCCGAGTACCCGCACGATCGGCGCGAGCGGACGACGTCCGTTGACGGCGTTCGTCGAGCCGTAGGTGCGCTCGTTGCCAGCCTTGTCCCGAACGGTCAAGCGGACGAGATATGTGCGGGCGGGGGTCGTCTTGCGCGGGTACCACGTGAACGTCTGCGGGCCTGGGCCCAGGACGGCGTTCCTGCGGTAGACCGGCTCCTTCACGTGCGAGGTGCGAGCGACCTCGACGCGCACCCGAGACCGCTCCTCGAGCGTGAAGCCGATTCGCGCAAAGTCGCGGACGCCGTCGCGGTTCGGCGAGATCGTCGTCAGAAGGCGGCGGTCGCCGGCGAACGGCCTGCCGCGGTTGTGTGCCCCGAAACCCGAGAGGGTCGGGGCGATCCGGTCGACGTGGAGCGGTGAGGACGAGAGAACCCGTCCTCCGCTCACCAGCCTGACGCGGTAGTCGCCGTCGTCGACGAGCCTGCCGGCGAGGAAGCCCTTCCAACGCAGCCGCACACGGCGCTGCTTGGCCGGCTCCACGATCCAGCCGAGCGGCTTGCCCGCGCGCGTCGCGAGCTGAACGCCGACGCGCTGCTTCGCGGGCAACGTCACCTTGACCGTGAGTCGCGCTGCACGCGGCGAGAACTCGTGCGGCCGGATCGAGAGCCCGGCCGCGTCCGCGGTCGGCGCGGCGACCAGGCCGACGAGCAGCGCGAGAGCGAGGCAATACATCTGCCGCATGATCGCAGGAAAGCTCCTGCAGATCGCGGAAAAGCTTGACAGAGCGCGTGGCAAGCACTTCACTCGTGTCGTGCAGACTGCAACTCGATCTCGTGCCCGGATCGTCGGCCGCGAGGTCGAGCTCGCCGCGGTGGCAGCGACGCTCGAGTCAGACGAGCCCGGCGCGCTCGTGCTGTGGGGAGAGCCCGGGATTGGCAAGACGACCCTCTGGGAGGCAGGCCTCGACGCTGCCAGCGAACGGCGGACGAGTGTGTTGTGCATTCGTCCGGGGCCGCAGGTGCAACCGTCCTTCGCTGGCTTGATCGACCTGTTCGACCAGATCGACGTCGCCGCCGTGGCTGGCTTGCCGGCACCCCAACGCCGCGCCCTCGAGGTCGCTCTGCTGCGGATCGAGCCGGCCGGGCCGCCGCTGGAACCACAGGCGATCGCACTCGGGCTCCTGAACGTGCTGCGAGCGCTCGTCGCCACCGAGCGCCTGGTGGTGGCGGTCGACGACGTGCAATGGCTCGATCCTCCATCCGCCGCCGCACTGACCTATGCGGCGCGCCGTCTCGAGGGAAGCGAGGTCGCCTTCCTGCTCGCCCGTCGCTTCGCGGGGACGTCACCGCTCGAGCGAGCCGTCGAATGGGCGGGCGCGATCCGCATCGAAATCGGTCCGCTGAGTCTGGGCGCCATTCGACAGCTTCTGACGGAGAGCCTCGACCTCAGCCTTCCCAGGCGGATGCTCCTTCGTCTGCACGAGGTCTCGCAGGGGAATCCGATGCTCGCGCTCGAGCTGGGACGCACGCTCGGCGCTCGAACGCCCGACGACGAAGACGATTGGCTGCCGGTGACGCCGGTTCTGGAGGAGATGCTCGGCGTGCGCGTGCTGCAACTATCGCAGCCGGTGCGAAGACTCCTGCTCGCGGTTGCCTCGAGCGCCGAGGCGCGCCTCTCGCACCTCGAGGCGATCGTGGGCACTGCTGTCGTCGAGCAGGCCCTCGACGCGGGGGTTCTCGTGCGGTACCGCGAGCGGCTGAGGCCCTCGCATCCGCTGCTCGCGGAGGCCGTAAGGGCCCACGCGCAGCCGAGCGAGCGGCGCGCTGTCCATCTGGAGCTCGCCGACGTGGTGTCGGAGAAGAACGCGCGCGCGCGGCATCTCGCGCTTGGCACGGATGGGCCGGATCCGGGGATCGCCGCGACCGTCAGCGCCGCCGCGGCGCGCGCCGGCGCGCGTGGCGCCACCGACGACGCGCTGGAGCTGGCGCGGCACGCGCTCCGACTGACACGGCTGCGCGCGGCCGCCCGCAGCGATCGGGTGCTGGCTCTCGCCGAGCATCTGCTGGTCGCGGGGAAGCCTCGTGAGGCGTCGCGACTTGTCGCAGGCGAGCTCGACCGGCTGCCGGCGGGCTCGCCGCGGGCTCGTGCCCACCTCCTGCTCGCCGACGGACGCTTTGTCGATTCGCACGTCGAGGACTTCGAGTTGCACCTGCAGCAGGCACTGGCCGAGAGCCGCAGCGATCCTGCGCTCCGGGCAATTGCGGTAGCAAGGAAGGCCCAGTACACGGCTGTTGCCTGTGTCGAGCGGATCCGGGATGCGGAGCGCTGGGCCTGCGAGGCGCTTCCCGCGGGCGAGCGGGCGGGGTGGGAGGTGGAGTGCGAGGTGCTGTGGAGCCTCGGCTGGGCGCGCAGCCTCCGCGGACGCCCCATCGACGACTTGCTGGAGCGCACTCGTACGGCAGCCGGAACGAGTGTTCACACGCTGCGTTCGCTCGAGCGGATCGAGGCGGAGCGCCTTGCCTGGCGTGGCAACTGCGAGCAGGCGCGCGCGGCCTACGCCCGCCTCTTGGAGCAGGCGGACGCACGCGGCGAAGCCTGGTCGTACGTGGTCTTGCGGCAGCAGCTGTGCGAGCTCGAGTTGCGGGTGGGCGACTGGAGGGCAGCTGCCGACGTCCTCGACGACTGGGAGCAATCGCGCGACGAGGAGCTCCTCGGAACCCCGGCGTACAGCCGGTGTCGAGCTCTGCTTGCCGCCGGCCGCGGGCTTCCAGACGAGGCGGACCGCTGGGCGGACGAGACCATCGCGGCGTCCGACGCCAGACCGCTCCGTTGGAACTTGCTCGAGGCGCTGCGGGCCCGGGGAATCGCGGCTCTGCTCGTCCACGAGCCCGAGCGTGCGGTCGAGTCTCTGCGCGTCGTCTGGGAGCACACGCAGCGCGAGGCGGTCGACGAGCCAGGCGTCTTTCCCGTCGCCCCCGATCTGGTCGAGGCCCTCGTCGAGCTGGGGGAGCCGGACGAGGCGAGCGCCGTCAGCGAGCGGCTGGCGAGGCGCGCACGGCAGCAGGGGCATCCGTGGGGTCTGGCCACGGCCGCGCGCTGCCGCTCAATTGTTCGGCTCGCGCGAGGGCCGTACGACGAGCGAGCGGCGGCGGAGCTCAGCGCTGCGGCGCTCGCCTACGAGCGTCTTGGCCTCCGTTTCGACCACGCGCGCTCGCTGCTTAGCCTCGGCCGGGCGCAGCGCCGCGCGCGAAAGTGGGGAGCGGCCCGTGCTTCGCTCGAGGAGGCGACGGGAGCATTCGCCGGGATCGGCTCCGTCGGCTGGGCGGCGGGGACGCGGGCCGAGCTCGGCCGCGTGGGGGCTCGTCGACCGAGACCCACCGGGCAGCTGACGCCTGCCGAGCGGCGCGTCGCGGAGCTCGCGGCGGAGGGACTCTCGAACAAGGAGATTGCCGCGAGGCTCTTTGTCACGGCTCATACCGTCGAGGTGCACCTCTCACACGGCTACGGGAAGCTCGGCGTCCGTTCCAGGTCGCAGCTGGCGCACGCGCTCAAAGATTGAGGGTTTCCGTTATTTAACGGCAGGTTCGGTGGGCGTAGCGTAGACGCCATGGCCGAGTTCCTCGTCGAGCTTTACGTTGCACGCACGGATGCGGCGGGGGCGGAACGCAACGGGAAGAGCGCCCGCCGGGCAGCCGAGGAGCTGACGCGTGAGGGGGTGGAGGTGCAGTACGTGCGCTCGATCTTCGTCCCCGACGACGAGACGTGCTACCTCCTCTTCGAGGCGCGCTCGGCGGATGTCGTCCGCGAGGCCGCACGGCGCGCCGACTTGCCGTTCGATCGTGTCGCCGAGGCGGTCGGCGCGTGACCTCTGTGCCCGTGCGACGGTCGTCCTTCCTGCTCGCCGTCCCGGTCTTGCTGGCTTTCCTGCCAGTTGCTGCCGGGTCTGCGCCGGATCGGCGGGCGCCTCGGATGGTGGCTGCGGTGGTGCAGGACGGGAACGGGGATTTTCGGGCTGATCGGGTGCGGCTGACGTTCTCCGAGCGGGTTCGTCACACGCGCGACGTCGACGGCAGGTATCCGTTCGTGGTCGCCGGCTACAGGATCAGCTCGGTTGCGGCTGCGGCTGGTCGGACGGTCGTGGTCGCGTTGGTGGAGCGCTCGTCGGTGGATGGGGCGGTGCGGCCGTTGGTCCGGTATCGGCCGACGGCGTCGAAGCCGGTGACGGATCGGGCGGGAAATCAGGCGCGCGGGCAGGTGTTTCGGGCGCGTGCACATGGGCGGGTGCCGTCGGCGCCGCCGACCTCGGGACCGCCGCCGTTGCCGCCGACGCCTGCGGCGAATCTGGATCCGGACGGGGACGGCTTCCCTGCGCCGGCGGATTGTCAGCCGAACAATGCGGCAGTGAATCCGCGGTCGGCGGACCTACCGGAGCTGGCGTTCATGGATTCGAACTGCGACGGCATCGACGGCACAGAGGCGAACGCGATCTTCGTCTCGCCGCTCGGCAACGACGCGAATCCGGGGACGAAGGCTTCCCCGAAGCGGGAGATCGGTGCGGCGGTGGCGGTTGCGGCTGCCGCGAACCGGTACGTGCTCGCTGCGGAGGGTTCGTACGGACGCGTCGTGGCGGCTAGCGGCGTCGACATCTACGGCGGCTACGACCCAACCACCTGGTCGCGCAGTGCCGCGCGCATCAGCTCGGTCGTCGGCGCGCCCGAGGGCATCCTGGCCACGGGCGCGACCGGTGTCCTGCTCCAACAGTTGAGCGTGCGCGGTAACAACGCCGGGCCGGGGACAAGCGCCTACGGGATCCGCGCGATCGACGGCTCCAGCCTGACGCTGCAGCGGGTCACCGTCACGGCTGGTGACGGTGCCGCGGGCACAGCAGGGACGAACGGAAGGGCCGGCGCCGACGGTGTGAGCGGCAGCGGGCAGACTTCTGGGGGCTGTAACTACGGCGGTGGTTTGCCGGGGCTGCAACACCCCGGTCTCGACGGCGGCCGTGGGGGCAACAACCCAGTGGGCGCCGCTGGCGGGGCGGGATGGCCGGGGCAGTTTGGAACCCCGGGCGGCTCAGGCGGGAAAGAAGGCCGGCCCGGCGGCGATGGCGGGACCGGAACGGCCGGCGTGCCGGGACGGCGCGGCGGTGGAGACGGTGGCCTCAACGGGAGGGCGCTTGCTGGCGTCGTCTGGGTCGGCGCCGTGGGCCAGGTGGGCGCCGTCGGCGCGAACGGCAACGGCGGCGGCGGCGGCGGCGGCGCCGGCGGCAAGTCGTACCTGAACCCGCTCAGGACCGAAACCTGCGGCAATCCTGGTGGCGGTGGGGGAGCGGGCGGAGTCAGCGGCGGGTCGGGCGAAGGCGGGCGCGGCGGTGGAGGTTCTTTCGGCGCCTATGTCTACAACGCCACGCTGGTCGCCGACGCAAGCTCGATCACAAGCCGCGACGGTGGTGTGGGCGGCCAGGGAGGAAACGGAGGGTCTGGTGGCGGCGGCGGGGCGGGAGGTAGCGGCGGTCCCGCCGGCAAGACGTTCAAGGGCGGCGATGGTGGCAGCGGAGGAAACGGCGGCCAGGGCGGAGCGGGCGGCGGCGGGGGCGGCGGGCCCAGCATCGCAGTGATGAAGGCCGGCTCCTCCAATGCAACCCTCACCGACACGCGGCTCGTCTTCGGCAAGGGCGGCCCGGGCGGCCCTTCGGGCACCGGCGGCTCCGGGACCCCGGTGCCGAGCCAGGGCGGCATCGCGCAGGCGATCTACCCGTAATCGAACGGAGGAGACTCGAAATGGCAATTCGCGACAAGCTGGAAGAGAACGTGCAGGCCTATCTCGAGCCGAGCGAGAAGGTTCAGTCGGTGTTCCCGGCGACGAGCGGACCGAGCCCGTACTTCCTGATCCTGACCGGCTACCTGTTCTCGTTCTTCATGAAGTGGGTGATCATCGCGGTGACCGACCGGCGCATCCTGCTGCTGAAGGCGAGCATGACCGGGACGACGAAGCCGAAGGAGCTGCCGGGCACGTTTCCGCGCGAGACGCAGCTTGGCCCGGTCTCCGGCACCTACGCGAAGATCGACCTCGGCGGCACGCGTTACCACGTGCACAAGCGCTTCCACAAGGACGTCAAGACGGCGGACGCTGCAACGTCCGCCCCTGGGCTCGCCCCGGCTTAGGGCTCTGACGCGTGCGCCGCTCGTTTCCGATCGGGCTTCTGGTCTTGCTCGCGGTCTTGCCGGTGGCGGGGCCGTCGGCTGCGCCTGACCTGCGGGCGCCTCGGATCGTGGCTGCGGTCGTGCAGGACGGGAACGGGGACTTCCGTGCCGACCGTGTGCGCGTGACCTTCTCCGAGCGCGTTCGCCATGTCCGCGACGCCGATGGCGCGTATCCGTTGGTCGTCGCGGGCTACCGAGTCGGCTCGATCGCTGCGGCGCGTGGGAAGGTCGTGGTAGTGGTGCTGGTGGAGCGCTCGTCGGTGGATGCGGCGGTGCGGCCGCTGATCCGCTATCGGCGCTCGAGTTCGGAGCCGGTGCTGGATGCAGCGGGCAACCAGGCGCGTGTGCAGGTGTTCCGGGCGCGCGCCCATGGTAGGGTGCCGACCGCGCTTCCGCCTGCTGGGCCCCCGCCGCTGCCGCCTCAGCCGGCCCCGAACCTCGATCCGGACGGTGACGGCTTCGCTGCGCCGGCGGATTGTCAGCCGACCAATGCGGCTGTGAATCCGCGGGCGGCGGATCTGCCCGATCTCTTGTTCGTCGACTCGAATTGCGATGGGATCGACGGGACGGAGGCGAACGCGATCTTCGTCTCGCCATTCGGGAACGACGTGGCTCCGGGCACGAAGGCAGCGCCAAAGCGGGAGATCAACGCGGCCCTGGCGGTCGCCGCTGCCAGCGGCCGCTACGTCCTCGCTGCCGAGGGCTCGTATGGTCGGGTCGTCCTGATCAGCGGCGTCGGCATCTACGGGGGCTACGACCGAGCTACGTGGGGCCGCAGTGCGGATCGGATCACGTTGATCGAGGGGGCTCCCGAAGCGATCCTGGCCGTGGGTGCCACCGGCACGCTTCTGCAGCATGTGAGCGTACGTGGGGCGAACGCTGGTGCGAGCGCCTACGGCATCCGCGCGATCGACGGCGCCAGCCTCACGTTGCAGCGCGTCAATGTCACTGCCGGGGGTGGAGCTGCGGGCGCCTTTGGAGCCGGCGGGGCAGCAGGTCTCGCTGGAAGGAACGGCGGTCCGGGCAACAACCGTGGGCGGGGCGGCGCGCCCGGGCTGAACGACGCCGGGGGCCTCAGCGGTGGTCGCGGAGGCGAGGGCAACGACAGCGGGGCCGGCGAGCCGGGCGGCACGGGTCAGGTCGGGACTCCCGGCGGCCCTGGCGGTAAGGCAGGCAATCCCGGGAAGAACGGCGGGATCGGCCAGAACGGCCGAGACGGCGCAGCTGGACTGCGTGCTCAAGGAGGCACGAGCTCAGCTGCTGGAGCTGCAAGCCTTTGGGTGGTCGCTGACGGCAGCCGAGGGTTCTTCGGCGGCTTCGGCAGTGGGGGCGGCGGCGGCGGCGCCGGCGGCGCCGGCTCGAGCGTTTTCCTCCTCAACAATCCCGGTGGAGGCGGTGGTGGTGGGGGTGCAGGCGGTGGCACCGGTGGACGCGGCGAGGGCGGGCGCGCAGGCGGTGGCTCCTTCGGTCTCTACCTTTACACCTCGACCGTCGTCGTCGACGCGGGCTCGATCGCGAGCGGGAACGGCGGCGCGGGTGGCCGCGGCGGAAACGGCGGCGCGGGTGGGAGCGGCGGCGCCGGCGGGTTCGCCGAGCCAGCCTTCAGCGGAATCGGCGCAACCGCGAAGCCCGGCCGTGGCGGCAACGGCGGAAACGGTGGGAGAGGTGGTCAGGGAGGAGCAGGCGGCGGCGGCGCGGGTGGCCCGAGCATCGCCGTCATGAAGGTCGGCAACGCGACAGCGACGCTGACGACGACGGTCCTCGCCTTCGGCCAGGGCGGCCCCGGCGGCCCTCCCGGCAGCGGTGGCACCGGCACGCCTGCGGCGAGCCAAGCTGGACTCGCGCAGGCGATCTATCCCTAGAGCCAGCGTCTAGCCGTCGCTGGTGCGCTGCTCGAGCTCGTTCGCCTTGCTGGTCAGAGCGGCAAAGCCGGCCTGCAGCCAGTCGTTTGCGCCCGCGGCAGCCAGCGAGCACGTGAGCAGCCGCCCGGAGCGCGGCGCGAGCATGTGAGCGGAGACGAGGCCGGCGGCGGTCCACGCGCCGATGCAACGCGAGCAGGTGAGAAGCTCGCCGAGCGCCTGTCTCGGACCGCCGATCTCGACGGGCTTCTCGTCACCTTCGTGCGCTGCGCCCTGCACGAACGGGTCGCGCAGGAAGCTCGTGACCTCGTCGTCGGTGATCGTGCGTGAAGCCTTGAACGTCGCCGCGGCCAAGCACCGCGAGATCGAGCGGGGTGAGCTGCTCGGGACGGCGCCCGAGCAACGTCGCAAGGGTGGCGACGCCCGTCATTCCCGCGCCGAAGATACCGACCAGCGCGGCGTAGATGGCGTAAGGGGCGACTCGGTCTCGAGAGCCACGGGAGCTACCCTGTGCTCGGGATGACAGAACTCAAAACCTCCGCCGCGTACCTGCCGACGGGCGACCAGCCGAGGGCGATCGAGGAACTCGCCCGCTCGCTTCAGGCGGGCGAGCGCTATCAGACGCTCCTCGGCGCCACCGGTACCGGCAAGACGGCGACGATGGCCTGGATCATCGAGCAGGTTCAGCGACCCGCGCTCATCATCGCGCACAACAAGACGCTCGCAGCTCAGCTTTGCAACGAGTTCCGCGAGTTCTTTCCGCAGAACGCCGTCGAGTACTTCGTCTCCTACTACGACTACTACCAACCCGAGGCGTACGTCCCGCAGGCGGACCTCTACATCGAGAAGGACAGCTCGCGGAACGACGACATCGACCGACTCCGCCACGCGGCCACGTCGAATCTGCTCTCGCGGCGAGACGCGATCATCGTCGCCTCCGTCTCGTGCATCTACGGCCTCGGCTCGCCCGAGGAGTACGAGAAGCGCGTCGTCTTCCTGACGGTCGGGGAGGAGACCGACCGCGACGTGCTGCTGCGCAAGCTGATCGACATCCAGTACGTCCGCAACGACACGCTTCTCGGCCGGGGCCGCTTCCGGGTGAAGGGCGACGTGGTCGAGATCCAGCCGGCCTACTCCGAGACGGCTTACCGCATCTCCATGTTCGGCGACGACGTCGAGCAGATCACCCACTTCGACCCGCTCACCGGCGAGATCTACGCAAAGCTGGACACGATCACGATCTTCCCTGCGACGCAGTACGTGACCTCGAAACCGACGATCGAGCGCGCGCACGACGAGATCAAGCACGAACTGGAGCAGCAGGCCGGCCTCTTCGAGTCTCAGGGCCGGCTGCTCGAGGCCCATCGGATCCGCCAGCGGACGGAGTACGACCTCGAGATGATGCGCGAGCTCGGCTTCTGCAACGGGATCGAGAACTACTCGAGGATCCTCGATGGACGGCCGCCGGGGTCGGCGCCGCACACGCTGCTCGACTACTTCCCGTCGGACTACGTCGTGTTCGTCGACGAGTCGCACCAGACGATCCCGCAGATCGGCGGCATGTACGAGGGCGATCGTTCGCGCAAGCAGACTCTCGTCGATCACGGGTTCCGGCTGCCCTCCGCGCTCGACAACCGGCCGCTGCGCTTCGACGAGTTCCTCGCCAAGGTGCCGCAGCTCGTCTTCGTCTCCGCCACACCCGGCCCGTACGAGGCGCGTCATTCGACCGTCGTCGCCGAGCAGCTGATCCGGCCGACCTTCCTCGTCGATCCGGAGGTCGAGCTGCGACCGACGAAGAATCAGATCGACGATCTGCTGAACGAGATCCGCCGGCGCGCCGACGCGGGCGAGCGCGTCCTCGTGACGACGTTGACGAAGAAGATGTCTGAGGATCTAACGGACTACCTGCTCGAGGCGGGCGTTCGGGCCCGCTACCTGCACTCGGAGATCGACACGCTCGAGCGGATCCAGATCATCCGCGAGCTTCGTCTCGGCGAGTACGACGTGCTCGTCGGGATCAACCTGCTGCGTGAGGGCCTCGATCTGCCCGAGGTGTCGCTCGTTGCGATTCTGGACGCCGACAAGGAGGGCTTCCTGCGCGGGAAGACCGCGCTCGTGCAGACGATCGGTCGGGCGGCGCGGAACGTGAACGGCCGCGTGCTCCTGTACGCGGACAAGCTGACCGAGGCGATCAAGGGCGCGATGGACGAGACCGAGCGCCGGCGCGTGATCCAGCTCGCCTACAACGAGGAGCACGGTACGACACCGCTCTCGATCACGAAGGGCGTCTCGGACATCGCGGAATTCCTCCAGTTCGAGAATCCGAACGTGCCCGGCCGCAGGCGCCGCTCGGGCACTGACGTGGAGGGGATGTCGCGCGACGAGCTCGAGAAGCTCGTGATCACCCTCGAGGAGGAGATGTTCGCGGCCGCGGAAGAGCTCCGCTTCGAGTACGCCGCGAAGCTCCGCGACGAGATCAAGGACCTGCGGCGGGAGCTCACCGCGCTCGCTGCCACACCCGCCTAGCTGTACTGAACGTATGTCAAAGATGATTACATTGCGCGTGTCAGACGAGCGCCTGCGTCGGCTGGACGAGGTCGTAGGCCGGAACGAATATTCGACCCGATCGGCTGCGCTGACCGCCGCACTCGAGCGGCTCATCGTCGAGGACGAGCGCCGCGCGATCGACCGGGCCATCGTGGAGGGCTACACGCGTCTCCCGCCCACGGCCGAGGAGGACGCCTCGGCGCGTGCATCCGGCCTCGAGTCGATCCGCGAAGAACCCTGGTGAGCGAGAGCCGGATGAGGCGCGGAGAGATCTGGTGGGTCGAGCGGCCGAAAGCGGGCCGTAGACCGCATCTCGTACTGAGCCGCGACACGGCTATCCCGATTCTCAACTCCGTGCTGGCGGTGCCGGCGACTCGACGATCCGGGCGATCCCGTCCCAGGTTCCACTTGGGCGGGAGGAAGGTTTGCCCCGAGACTGCGCTCTCGCCCTCGATAACACGCGGGTCGTTGCGAAGTCCTACTTCGTCGAGAGGATCTGTGAGCTCGACGCTGCCCGAATGCGCGACGTCTGCCGCGCCCTCGAGTACGCGACCGGCTGCGACTGATCGACAACCAATCAAGGAGATCGTCATGTGCCGCAACATCCGCACGCTGCACAACTTCGAGCCGCCTGCCACCGAGGACGAGATCCACGCCTCGGCGCTCCAGTACGTCCGCAAGCTGAGCGGCGCCTCCAAGCCCTCCCGGGCGAACGAGGCCGTCTTCGAGCGGGCGGTGGAGGAGGTCGTCGAGGCAACGCGCCGCCTACTCGACGGGCTCGTCACTGCCGCAGAGCCGCGAGACCGCGAGACCGAAGCGGCGAAGGCGCAGGAGCGCTCGGCGTCACGGTTCGCGCGTTCGGCAACCGGGTAGGAGGCGTCAGTGCTCGGCGCGATCATCGGCATCGTGGTCTCTGGCCTGCTCGTCGGGGCCCTGGCGCGATTCGCCGTGCCGGGGCCGGATCCGCTGCCGATCTGGAAGACGATCCTGCTCGGGATCCTCGGCTCGATCGTGGGCGGCCTGCTGGCCACCCTGCTCGGCTTCGTCGACAACGACGAGCTCATCGACGGCGGCGAGGCGATCGCGACGTTCCTCTTCTCGCTCGGTGGAGCGATCCTGCTGCTGATCGCCTACCGGCGCTTCGCGCAGGATCGCGGCATCACCGGCCCCGGCGCAGGCAAGCCGCCGGACTAGAACGCTCGCGTCACCGACGCAGCGAGCCGAAGAGCGAGAAGCGGGCGCCACCGCCCCGCACCTGGAGCGTCCAGCGGGTGAAGTCGCGCGCCTCGAGACAGGCGTTGCCCCGCCCGTGCAGGATCAGCCGGTACGTCGCGGCGCTCGTCCGCGGCAGGAAGTCGCCCGTGCCGGTGACCGAGCCCCCGAAGCGCCACTCCTTGTAGAGGAGCGGCCCCCCGCCAACCGAGTTCCTGCCGTTTCCGAGATCCGTTGCGAACACGAGCGCCGAGGCGGGGAGCACGAATGAGAGCGTTCCGCGCAGCCGATCGGTCGGGCCTTTCAGGAGGAAGGTCCAGCGGCGTCCGCTCTTCGTGTGCTCGAGGCCGTACCCCGTCGAAGGGGGGGTGATTCCCTCTACTCCGTCGAGGCCCGCCGTGCCGATGTAGGTCGTAGCCGACGGCGAGAAGCGAATGCTTTCGAGCTCGCCGAGCTCGAAAGCACGCAGGCGGCTCGTCGCGCTCGACCAGTAGCCCGGGTCCGCGCAGCACGCGCAGGCGAACGCCGAGGCCGGGACGAGGAGGCAAGCTGCCGCCGCGGCGATCAGGATCCGCATGCTGACATCGTTCTGGCTGCCCGGGCGGATGCTGAGCGCTCACGCCGCCGCAAGCGTTCCCAGCTTCTCTCGCAGGTAGCGGATGTAGGGCTTCGCGTCGATGGGGCCGCCCACGACGCGCTCGAGTGTCTCCTGCGGCGTGAACTTGCGCCCGAGCGAGTAGAGGTTCGTCCGCAGCCACTCGTGCAGATGGCCGAACTCGCCGTGCTCGAACCCGTCGAGCAGGTCGGGTAGCTCGGACCTGACCCGGTCCCAGATCTGCACCGAGACGATGTTCCCGAGCGAGTAGGTGGGGAAGTAGCCGAAACCCCCGCCCGACCAGTGCACGTCCTGGAGCACGCCGACACCGTCGTTCGGGATCGGGATCCCGAAGTACTCTTCGAAGCGGGTGTTCCAGGCTTCGGGAAGATCCTTGAGCGCGACCGTACCCGCCATGATTTCCTGCTCCAGCTCGAAGCGAAGGATGATGTGCAGGTTGTAGGTCGCCTCGTCGGAATCGACCCGGATGTACGAAGGCCGGACGCGGTTGATCGCGCGGTAGAAGCGATCCTGCTCGACGTCTCCGAGCGCCTGCGGGAACGCCGCCTGCAGCTGCGGGTAGAAGTGGTTCCAGAACGCCCGGCTGCGGCCCACGATGTTCTCCCACATCCGGCTCTGCGACTCGTGCAGGGCCGACGAGACGCCGTGACAGAGCGGGGTGCGCTCGAGGCTTTGGGCGACGCCGTGCTCGTAAAGACCGTGGCCGCACTCGTGCATGGCAGTGAACACCGACGTGATGTCGTGCTCGCCGTAACGCGTCGTCAGGCGGATGTCCTCCGTACCTGAGCTCGCGGCAAAGGGGTGAACGGTGAGGTCGAGGCGGAAGAATTGCGGGTCGTACCCGAACCGCTCGATCACCCGGAGCGAGAATTGATGCTGCGCGTCGATCGGAAACGGGCCCTGCATGAACTCCTCTTCGGGCTCGAGGGAGCCGACCTCGGCGATCAGCGGCACGAGGTCTGCCTTCAGCTCGTCGAACACAGCCCGAACCTCGGCCGTTTTCATCCCGGGCTCGTAGTCGTCGAGCAGGACGTCATAAGGATCGTCGTAACCCTCGAAGCAGTCGACGTAGCGGCGCTTGAGCTCCACGGCGCGCTCGAGGTGGGGGAGGAAGGAGGCGTAGTCGGACTCCTGCCGCGCCTTCGCCCACACGTCGTGCGCCTCGGCAGCGGCCCCGACCATCTCCGCGGCGAGCTCGGCCGGAACGCGCCGCGCCTTCTCCCAGTCGCGGCGGGTCGTACGCACGAGCGACGCCTCGTCCGAGTCGTAGTCGAGGCTCTCCTCCCACGGGCGGAGCTCCTCGAGCAGTCGGCCGACCTCGTCGTCGACGAACCTCGCATGGGCGATCCTGTCGAGCGTCGTCAGCTGGGCCCCGCGGACGGGGCCTCCGCCGGGAGGCATCATCACCATCTGATCCCAGAAGAGCACCTCTTGGGCGCGGCGCAGGTCGTGGATATCGGCCAGGCGGTGCTTCAGCTCGGCGAAACGCTCATCCATGTGTCTCCTCTCTAGGGCCAACCTCGGGGCGACTTTATCGAGCGCACCGTTTCGGACAGCCGTTTGCGGGAAATATGTACTCAATGGGCGCTGGCAAGCCCGACTCTCGACTTCGGAGGCACACGTGGGAATCATTGCGTTCATCATCCTGGGTGCGATCGCAGGTGCGATCGCGAAAGCGTTGCTGCCCGGGGACGATCCGGGCGGTTTCATCATCACGACGATCATCGGCATCATCGGTGCGATCCTCGGTGGCTTTCTGGCCGCCGCGCTCTTCGATGCCAAGCCGCTGGACGAGTTCTTCGACATCAGCACCTGGCTCACCGCCATCGTGGGTGCCATCGTCCTGCTGCTGATCTATCGGATGGTCGCCGGACGCGGCAATCGGCGCCTAGCCTGACCCAGGGCTAGCTCGACTCGAAAGCGAGGGGCTCACGGCCGCGCGGGAAGGTTCGCACGGCCGTGAGTCCCCAGCCGTCGTCACGCCAGATGTAGGTGAGCGAGCGCAGGGCCTCGTCTCCCACGTCGTACACATGCAGTCCGCGCGCCTCGCCCCGTCGGTTCGGTCGCGGCTGGCCGAAGCCGGGCGCGATCGAGACGACCACCGCACGCTCCCCGCCGGGCGTCGAGAGCTCGAACTCACGCCGCTCGGCGATCGTGCTCTGGTGGATGTGGCCGGCGAGGATGAGGTCGGCACCCGCATCGACGAGACGTCCGAGAACGACGTTCCGTTTCGCGACCGGCTTCTTCCGTGACCGCCAGGGCGCTCCCAGCAGGTGGTGGTGGAACGTGACGACGCGAAGTGCACCCTCCGGGGCTTGCCTCAGCAACTCGCCTGCCCGCTCGATCTGCTCCGGGAGGAGGCGACCGGACTGGTGCCGCCACGGCCGCACCGAGTTGAGGCCGACGACGACGACGGACTCGGCGCGATACACGGGCTCGGTCTCCCCCCACTGGCGCTCGAACTCCTGCCACGGCGAGACAAACCGCTGCGGGAACGTGTACGGGATGTCGTGGTTTCCCGGGATTGTCAGCAGCGGCAGGTTCAACCCGCGCAGGAACGCCGCTGCGCGCTCGTGCTGCGAGCGGAGGCCCCGGTGGGTCAGGTCGCCGCTCGCGATGACGAGCTCGGGCCGAACGTCCTCGATCAGCCGCGCGAGCGCCTCGATCGGCTCCGGGTTGTCGTTACGGCCGAAATGGAGGTCGGAGACGTGGAGGATGCGGATCGGCACCGTGGCGGGGAAGCCTAGATGCTTGATCGGAAACTGGCGCGCAGCCGGGGGCGGCTGCGACCAAGCCGGGTGCCGCACTCCCGCGTTGTGCAGGCCGGTAGCCTGGCGGCGCGCGATGGTGGTGGTCCGGCGCCGCCTCGCAGCCGTCATCCGGCCCGCGGGAGTTTCCGATCAGGCATCTACAGCCTCCGCGTGCAGAAGTGCACGACCCGGCGCGCTTAGGTTCCCTCCAACGCGGCTATACACTTTCTCGAGATGGCGGACGAGACGCCCGACACAGACTCTCCGGAGATCTTCGACGACCTCTACCTGGGTCTTCGGGCAGGCGGGGCGCTACGCAAGCAGCGACGCGGCCAGCCGCTGACGAACGAGGAGCGCGACGCTCTGGGCCGTTGGCAGAGACTCTCCGTCGCCCGCAAGGCGCTGGCGCTCGGCGGCTTCTCCGTTGGCACGTTCGGCCTCGGCTTCACGCTCGGCGGGCTCGTCTTCGGCCGCTGGCGCAAGGCCTGACGGTCCCTGATCGGGCGGCTCCCGCCGGGCGAAGCCCGGCTCCGCCGCCTCTTGTTCCGCACCGCCTCCCAGCCGAGGGCCTGTCGGCTCGAGGTAGTGGCTCTGAGCCACAAAGTCCTCCTGCGCGACGCGAGCGACGAGCCAGGAGCCGTCAGGCGGAGCCTCAAATACCTCCCGCCGACTCCACGCGCTCAACCCGCGCCGGAGGTGTCAGGCGGTCTCGGAGTCGCGGGCGGAGAAGATCACCGCCGGCACGTCCTCCTCCGCGGGATCCTTGCCGCGCACGATCACGTCGACGAGCGTCGCCAGTACTGCCGCGAGCGGGATCGCCAACAGGACGGCGAACTCGCCAAACAGGAGGGCAACACTCGTGATCGAGAAGAGCACGAGCAGCGGGGAGAGGCCGACGGCTTCGCCCAGTACGCGCGGGATGATGATGTAGTCCTCGAGCAGCCGGACGACGAGTACCGTCACGCCGGCTGCGAGTGCGAGCTGCCAGGAGACCGTGAGCCCGACGCCCACTGCGACCGCGCCGGCGGTGATCGGCCCGATCACGGGGACGATCTCGACGATGCCCGCAAAGACGCCGATCAGCACCCAGTAGGGCAGGCCGATCGCCCAGAAGACGCCGGAGAGCACGGTGCCGACGATCACGATCAGGAGCGCCTGGCCGCGCACGTAGGCGCCCAGCTTGAGGTCGATCAGATCCCACGTGTCGCGAACCTTTTTACGCCGCGGCCGGGGGATCAGCGAGGTGACGAGATCCATTGCCCGCTGTCGCTCGAAGATCCAGTAGGCGGCGCACGCGAAGACGAAGAAGAGGCCGATCAGGATCTCAAAGCCGAGAAAGCCGATCTCGAGCGCGGGATCGACGAGCTCGCTCGCCGAGGGCAGCTCCTCGAGGCGTTGCTGCACGCCTTCGAGGATCTCGCGGCGCACACCGGTCGACTGGCTCGCTTCCTCCTCGAGTTCCTCCGACGAGCTCGGCAGATCACCGAGGGCATTTGACACCTGCTCGGTCGCGTTCGGGACGACGAGCCAGAGGATGGCCGCGATGAACGCGAAGAACGCGAGGTAGTGCGCCGCGATCCCGAAGCCGCGCGGAATGCCGCGCCGGCGGAGAGCCTCGATACCCGGCCGCATCGCCGCGGCGATGATGAAGGCGAAGAAGAGGAGCGCGACGAGGAGCCGGATCTTCCAGAACGCGAGCGCCAGGACGACCACGCTGCCGATCACGAGAGTCGCGACGGCTGCGCGTTTGGCTGTGTCGTTCATTCCCACGGGTCTTCCCGTGCCGGCGAAGGCTGTAACGCGTCCTCATCCTTCCGCAGTGGCCGTCTCGCCGCCCAGAGGCGGCTGCCGACGACGCCCATGAACGTGAACGGGATCCCGTAGAAGAGCTCCACGGAGGCCGCCTGCAGCCAGAGGGGGGTGTCGTCGCTGTTCGATGCCGTCAGCGCAACGAGGAGCGGCGGGGCGATGACGACGACGGCGAGCGCCCAGAACGAACCGGCGATGGCCCCGTAGACGACGTGCAGCGCGAGCCAGCCGAGAAAGAACGGCAACGAGCCGTCTCGCTCGTCGCCGAGGACGAAGAGCGCTGCCGCCGCCACGGCGAAAGCAGCTCCCGCGGCGACCTCACGCGGGCGCAGCCTCCGCGCCACTGGCTCAGGTTCTGTGTCAGGCATCGTCTCCGTGATACACGATCGCAGCCATCGAGACTCCGCCGACTGGTTGCATCCCTTACGCAGGCCGGAGGTAATGCCCCCTTAGAACCACCGCATCGAGGGCCGGTCGAGCGGCGATCGCACTCTCTCTTTTTGCGAACACTTGTTCGATCAGGCTGCCGAAGCTACACTGCCCTCCCATGGCGGCCGACGAGCTGATCGTCCACGGGGCGCGCGAGCACAACCTCAAGGACATCGACGTCCGGCTGCCGCGGAACTCCCTCGTTTGCATCACCGGCCTGTCCGGCTCCGGCAAGTCGTCGCTTGCCTTCGACACGATCTACGCCGAGGGCCAGCGCCGCTACGTCGAGAGCCTCTCCGCCTACGCGCGCCAGTTCCTGCAGATGATGGAGAAGCCGGACGTCGACTCGATCGACGGGCTCTCGCCGGCGATCTCGATCGACCAGAAGACGACCTCGCGCAACCCGCGCTCGACGGTCGGGACCGTGACCGAGATCTACGACTACCTGCGCCTGCTCTACGCGCGTGTCGGCCGCCCCCACTGCCCGGTTTGCGGCCGGCCGATCGCGGGCCAGAGCCTCGATCAGATCGTGGAGCAGATCCTGGCGCTACCGGAGGGGACGAGATTCACCGTCAACGCGCCTGTCGCCCGCGACCGCAAGGGCGAGTTCCGCGACGTCCTCGACGAGTTGCGCGCCGACGGCTTCACGCGCGTCAAGGTCGACGGGGAGACGCGCCTGCTCGAGGAGGAGATCCTCCTCGACAAGAAGTTCAAGCACACGATCGAGGTCGTGGTCGACCGGCTCGTCCTGAAGCCGGACCTGCGACAGCGCCTGACGCAGTCGGTCGAAACGGCGGCAGCGCTCGCGGACGGCCTTGTCGCGGTCGACGTCATCGACGGACAGCAGCTCCTGTTCTCGGAGAAGTTCGCCTGCCCCGAGCATGGTGTCTCGCTCCCCGAGTTGCAGCCGCGCATCTTCTCCTTCAACTCGCCTCACGGCGCTTGCCCGCGCTGCACCGGCCTCGGCTCACAACTCGAGATCGATCCGGATCTGATCGTGCCGGACACGACCGTGTCGATCGGCGAAGGCGCGCTCGTACCGTGGTCTGTGGGGAACAGCGGCTTCTACGAGTCGATCGTGCAGGCGATCGCCGAGCGCTACGAGATCGACCTGGACACGCCGTGGCGCGAGCTCACGGAGCAGCAGCAGAACCTCTTCCTGCTCGGAACGAACGGCGACCGGATCTACGTGCAGTACCGGAACCGGATGGGCAGGCGGCGCTCCTACACGATGGCCTTCGAGGGGATCGCCTCCTCGTTGGAGCGCCGGTACAAAGAGACCGACTCAGCACAGCAGCGCGAGCGGATCGAGGAGTACATGAGCTTCCGGCCGTGCCCGACATGTAAGGGGGCGCGGCTGAAGCCGGAAGTGCTTGCGGTCACGATCGGCGGCGAGTCGATCCACAGGTTCACCCGCATGTCCGTGATGCGGGCGCTCGGGTTCCTCGACGAGCTCGGTCTCACCCCGACCGAGGAGCTGATCGGGCACCGGATCGTCAAGGAGATCCGCGAGCGGCTGACGTTCCTCGACAACGTCGGGGTCGGCTACCTCCAGCTCGATCGTGCCGCGAAGACGCTCTCTGGCGGCGAGGCGCAGCGGCTGCGGCTGGCGACGCAGATCGGCTCGCAACTTGTCGGCGTCCTCTACATCCTCGACGAGCCATCGATCGGGCTCCACCAGCGCGACAACGACAAGCTGATCGCGACGCTGCAGCGGTTGAAGGCGCTCGGTAACACCGTGCTCGTCGTTGAGCACGACGAGCAGATGATGCGGACCGCCGACTGGGTCGTCGACATGGGCCCGGGCGCCGGCGAGCACGGAGGCGAGGTGGTAGCCGAGGGCACGGCGGCTGACGTGATGAAGGCCAAGGGCTCCGTCACCGGCAAGTTCCTCTCCGGCGAGCGGCAGATCGCGATCCCGCCGCGGCGGGAGGACGATCGCGGCCACTTCACGGTTCGGGGTGCGGCCATGCACAACCTGAAGGGGATCGACGTCGAGTTCCCGATCGGCAAGTTCGTCTGCGTCACCGGTGTGTCGGGCTCCGGCAAGTCGACGCTCGTGAACGAGATCGTCTACAAGGCGCTCGCGAACCGGTTGAACCGGATGCGCGTCAAGCCGGGCGACCACGCGGGCGTCGAGGGCATCGAGGCCTTCGACAAGGTGATCGAGATCGACCAGAAGCCGATCGGCCGCACACCGCGCTCGAACCCGGCCACCTACATCGACCTCTTCACGCACGTTCGCGAGCTCTACTCCCTCACGCCCGAGGCGAAGGTGCGGGGGTACAAGCCCGGCCGCTTCTCGTTCAACGTGCGCGGCGGCCGCTGCGAAACGTGCAAGGGCGACGGCACGATCAAGATCGAGATGCACTTCCTGCCGGACGTCTACGTGCCATGCGAGACCTGCCACGGCCGCCGGTACAACAAAGAGACGCTCGAGGTGCGCTTCAAGGGCCGCTCGATCGCGGACGTGCTCGAGATGTCGGTCGAGGAGGCGCTCGGATTCTTCGCCAAGATCCCGAAGCTTCGCCGGCGGCTGCAGACGCTGCACGACGTCGGCCTCGACTACATCAAGCTCGGCCAGCCGGCGACGACGCTCTCGGGTGGTGAGGCGCAGCGTGTCAAGCTCGCCGCCGAGCTCTGCAAGGTCGCGACAGGGAGGACGCTCTACATCCTCGACGAGCCCACCACCGGCCTGCACTTCGCCGACATCGAGAAGCTGCTCGAGGTGCTGCAGCGCCTCGTCGACGCCGGCAACACGGTGCTCGTGATCGAACACAACCTCGACGTGATCAAGCAGGCTGACTGGGTGATCGACCTCGGCCCCGAGGGCGGCGAGGCCGGCGGCGAGCTGATCGCGGCGGGCACGCCCGAGGAGGTCGCCGAGGTCGAGGACTCCTTCACGGGGCAGTTTCTGCGGAACGTGCTCGAGCGGCGCTCCGCCGTCGCCGCGTAGGGACCTCGGGCGGCCGGCGAGCCGTATCGAGGGCCCCACCGGCGACTTCGTCCAGGTTCGAAGCTCGTCAACGACATTCATGCGCGTCAGAATGAAGTAGTCGATCTCAGCCAGAACGAAGGGTGAGAGCACGAGCGGTCCGGGTTCGGCGCGCCGAACCTCGCGCATGCGGTCATGCTCCGCTTGTACGTCGCTGGAGCCCGTGGAGATTACGAGGCGCGCGACTCCGCGCCGGTCACAGCAGCTTCGAGCTGCGCGATGCGCTCCAGCGCCCGTAGCGCGCGGGCCGATTCGTAGAACTGCCGTGCTTCCGCGAGCAGCGGAGCCGCCTCCTCCGAACGCCCCTGCGCGATCAGTGAGCTTGCGTAGTCGACCAGAATCTCGGCCTCGTAGAGCGGGACGACGCCGAGGTTGCGCGCGGCGGCGAGTCCGAGCGCGAAGTGCGCGATCGCGTCGTCGTGCTCGCCCTCGGCGGCGGCGAGGACACCCGCGAGGCGCTCGTGCTGGGCCGTCAGGTGGCGCGTGGCCCGATCACCTAGGAGCACGCCCACGGCGCGACTCGCCTCGGTCGCCGCACGCTTGTCCTCAACCTCGCCGACGTGTCGGGCGATCGCGCTCACGTCCGCTGCCACCAGCAGGTCGTAGACGCGAAATCGCGTGATGGCTTCGAGGCCCTCGAGCGCGATTCGAAACGCCGCTTCAGGTCGGCCGTCGATCAGGGCGACGATCCGGTCTCGCACCCCGTGGACCCACTCCCACTGGAAATCGCTCGTGTCCTGCGACATCGCGACTCGATTGACGAGACGCCTGGCGTCGACTGGTTGACCTCGCTCCAAGAGGCACTCAGCGACCGGCAGGGCAGCGCCCGCCAAGCTGACATCGGGTTGATCGAGAGCGAGCGCGTCGACCAGCTCGAGCGCCTCGTCCCAGCGACCTTCGAGGACGTGCCCGTCGATCAGCATTCCCGTAAACACCTGCTCCCACTCGCGGTCGCCTCGTCGGCGCGCGAGCTCGAGCGCGGGCTGGATCAGCGCCGGTAGCTCATCGACTCGATCGAGCCGGTCGAGCACCCCACTCAGGTTGTTGTAGGCGCGGAGGGCTTCGGACGGCAGGTCGTGATCAAGGGCGATCGTGAGAGACTCCCGCAGGAGCGCGTGAGCAACGGTCGGGTGCCTCGACGTCACGATCAGCGCCTTCGTGTTCAGCGCCGTCGAGAGCAAGGCCGCATCGAGCCTCGCTTCGGCGATGTCGAGAGCTGCGTCGATGCGCTCGAGTGCCGTGGCGTGGTTGCCGGCGAAGAAATGCAGGCGTCCAAGCTCCGCAGCGAGCGCCGCGACGTCCTCGTCCGGCTCGTCCGAGCCGATCGCCGCGTAGGCCTCCTCGGCGAGGGCGATCGCCTCGTTCGTACGTCCGGCGAGCCAGACTGCGCCCGCGAGGCGGGCCGCCGCCCGCGCGGCGGCGTGTGTCTCGCCGGCAGCGTCGTAAAGACGGCGCGCGTCGGCGAGCAGACGCTCCGCGCCTATGGAGTCTCCAGCCATACGGGCCGCGTCCCCGGCGCGCTCGAGAAGCGGCGCACGAACCTCCTCACCGGCGAGCTCGGCCGCCGCCTCGAACGCACGCCGCGCGTCGTCTGCGGCGGCGAGCGAGATCGCGCGCTCCGCTGCACGCTCGAGCCACTCCCGGGCTCGGTCGCGGATCGCCGGAGCGTCGTCGGCCTTCTCGTCTGCGGCGAGCGCGTCGAGGTAGTGCGCCGCCACGACCTCAGCGAGCTCATCCGGGTCGATGCCGGCCTCCTCGGCCAAGTACCCAGCTGCCGCGAGGTGGCAGGCCTTGCGGTCGCGCCTGCCGAGCATCTCGTATGCGACGCGCTGGGCGAGTGCCTGCACGAACCCGTACTGACCGCGCTCCGGCGAGCGCGGGTCGGACTCGACGTAGAGGAACTCCTTGCGCACGAGGTCGTCGAGGAGCGGCCCCAGGCTCGTCTCGTCCCGTCGGGAGACGGCGGTGAGTCCGCGCGGAGCAAAAGTCTTGCCGAGCACCGCGGCGTGCTGGAGCACGCTCCGCTCCTCGTTTCCGAGGCCGTCGAGCCGAGCGGCGACGAGCGCCTGCAGTGTCTCCGGGATATCGAGCGCCGAGAGGTCGCCCGTCACCGCGTAGCCCGCGCCCGCCCGCTCGATCAGGCCGCGGTCGAGCAGCATGCGCACCGTCTCCACGGCGTACAGAGGAATGCCGTCGGCGCGTTCGAGGATTCTCCCGAGAGCCTCGCTCGGCAGCCCCGGCACGAGTCCCCGTAGCAGGCGATCGATGTCGGCGCCCCCGAGCGGCTCGAGCTGGAGTGAGGTGAAGCTGCGGATGCGTGCGCTCCAGCCGCCGTGACGTTCCGCGACGTCGGGGCGCGCGAGGGTGAGCACGAAGATCGGATGGTTGCGCGACCAGTCCAGCAGGTACTCGACGAACTCGAGCAGCGCGGCGTCCGCCCAGTGGATGTCCTCGAAGATGAGGATCACGGGATCCTGGTCGGTCATGCGCTCGACGAAGAGTCGCCAGGCCGAGAAGAGGTCGGCCTTGTCGGGGGCGACGCGCTCGGTCAGGCCGAGGAGGTGCTGGAGGCGCGGCTCGATGAAGGAGCGCTCCTCGGGGTCGAGCACGATCTCCTCGACGCTCGCGCTCAGTTTCGCGAGCGCGGTCTCGGCGGGCTCGTCCTCGGCGATTCGCGCCCGCATGCGCACCATCTCCGCTAGCGCCCAGTAGGCCACGCCCTCGCCGTAGGCCAGGCACCGGCCGCGCTGCCACCAGGCCGAGTCGGCGAGACCGTCGATGTACTTCTCGAACTCCCAGGCGATGCGAGACTTGCCGATTCCCGGCACCCCGACGACGGAGACGAGGTGTGCGCGCCGCTCGTGGGCGGTGGCGTGAAACAGGTCCTTGACCACCCGAAGCTCCCGCTCGCGGCCGACGAACGGCGCCTCCAGGCCAGACGCGCGTCCCTCGCCACGGCGCGCCGCGATCACGCGCAGAGCACGCCAGAGCCGCATCGGCTCGGTCTTGCCCTTCAGCTCGTACGCGCCGGCGTCCTCATATGCGATCGCCGCCTGGCTGGCGCGGACGGTCGAGTCGCCGACGAGCACGGTGCCGGGCTCGGCAGCGGACTGAACGCGGGAGGCGGTGTTGACGAGGTCGCCGGCGACCATCCCCTGGCCCTCGGCGCCGAGCGTGACGGCGGCCTCGCCGGTCAGCACGCCGACCCGTGCCTGCAATGCGGCGTCGAGCGACGGGATTCCCTCGACGAGCTCGAGCGCCGCACGCACGGCGCGCTCGGCGTCGTCCTCGTTCGCGGTCGGTGCGCCCCAGACGGCCATCACCGCGTCACCGATGAACTTCTCGACGGTGCCGCCGTAGCGAACGATGACCTGGCGCGAGAGGTCGAAGTAGCGGGTCAGGAGCTCTCGCGTGTCCTCCGCGTCGCGGGCCTCCGAGGCAGTGGTGAAGCCGACGAGGTCGACGAACAGCACCGAGACGAGCCGCCGCTCGGCGGTAGGCATGCCAGGTCCGTCCTGCACGTGCGGAGGCGGGGGTGTCGTGAGCTCCAGCCGGTCTCCGCACTCGCCGCAGAACTTCGCTTCCGCCGGGTTCGGGCTGGCACAGGCGCGGCATTGGGTCGCGAGTCCGTGACCGCACTCGCCGCAGAACTTCCGACCGGCCTCGTTCGCCAAGCCGCAGGCCGAGCACATGATCGACACGTCAGAGCACCGCTTGTGTCTGGGTGACGCGCGCGACGTGCTTCTCGGCGTCGTCGAAGAGGTCGGTCTCGACGACGATCGTCGTCCGGCCACGGTGGAGAGGCCGGGAGCGGGAGTGCACATAGCCCTCCCGGACGGCGCGGAAGAAGTTCGTCTTCGACTCGATCGTCGCTGTGCCGCCCGCGCCCTCGGCCAGATTCAGGAAGGCGCAGAGGGCCCCCGCTGAATCCGCGAGCGCCATGAGGGCGCCGCCATGCAGGACGCTGTCTGCCGTGCAGAGCCGCTCCTCCCACGCGAGGCGCCCGCGTACCTCGTCGGGCGCGGCCGACAGGATCTCCAGCCCGAGCTCGCCCGCGAACGGCATGGCCGCGCGCGCTTGCTCGGTCGCGGCCTGGTCCACACCCTCGAGCCTAGCCGAGTCGATGCGACTACCCTCGTCCCATGAGCCCCGAGCGGCAGTGGTGGTTGCGGATCCCTGCCGTCCTCATCTCGCCCCGAGCGGTCTTCGTCGCGCTGCGCGACGACTCGGAGGCGGAGGTCGAGGCGCGGGCAGAGCCGGTGCTCGCGCTGATCCTGCTCGCGGGGATTGGCGGGGTCCTCGTCACGAGCACCGCGAGCGAGCTCCTGGACGACGTCGAGTTCGACGGTTTGCTCGTGGCGGTCTGGGCGCTGATCGCAGGCGGGATCTACGGCTTTGCGGGGTATTTCATCGTGGGCGGGGCGGTCTACCTCGCAGCTCGGGGCCTCGGCGGGCTCGGCGACTACCGCCGCGCGCGCCACCTCGTCGCCTTCGCCGCTGTGCCGCTGGCGCTCTCGCTCCTCCTCGTCTGGCCGCCCCGGATCGCGCTCCTCGGCAGCGACGTCTTCCGCCGTGGAGGCGAGGACGAAAGGGGGCTCGGCGAGGCCTTCCATGCACTCGACCTCGCGTTCGCGCTCTGGGCGCTCAGCCTCTTGCTCGTCGGCGTCCGTGCCGTGCACGGTTGGGGTTGGTGGCGCTCCCTCGGGGTGGTCGGGCTCGTGGCCCTCTTCCTAGCCGCGTTTGCCTACCTTCCCTCCGTCATCTAGAACGCCGAGCGCGGCCTCGAACTCCGCCAGCTCCTCCTCCGGCATCGAGTACGTGTGCTGCTCCTCCGGGAAGTGCCGCTCTCTCACCTCTTCGACGTAGTTTCCGACCGCGCCCTTGATCTGCTCCGCGAGGTTCGCGTACTGCTTCACGAAGCGGGGCGACTGCCCGTGATAGAGCCCGAGCAGGTCGTGCCAGACGAGTACCTGCCCATCGCAGTCAACGCCGGCCCCGATGCCGATCGTCGGCACCCCCAGGGCTTCCGTGATCCGGGCCGCGACCGGAGCCGGCACGGCTTCGAGCACGATTGCGAAGCATCCCGCCGCTTCGAGCGCCAGTGCGTCTTTCAGCAGCCGCGCCGCCTTCTCGGCCGTGCGGCCCTGCGCCTTGAAGCCGCCGAGCATCGTCGCCGATTGTGGCGTGAGACCGATATGACCCATCACCGGGATCCCTGCTTCCACGAGCACACGCACGCGCGACAGCGTCGTGCCGGCGCCCTCGACCTTGACGGCGTCGGCGCCCGCCTCCTTCAGGAACCGGATCCCGTTTCGCACCGCCTTCTCGTCAGAGACCTGGAACGAGCCGAACGGCATGTCGGCGACGACCAGAGGGCGTCGCGCACCTCGGGTAACGGCGCGCGTCAGGATGAGCAGCTCGTCCATCGTGGCAGGGACGGTCGAGTCGTGACCCAGTACGGTCATCGCGGCCGAGTCGCCGACAAGGATGACGTCCGCCCCTGCCTCATCGGCAAGCCGGCCGGACGGGGCGTCGTAGGCCGTGATCATTGCGATCGGCTGCCGGCGCGCCTTGAGCTCCGCGAGCTCGGTCAACGGCAGCTTGCCCGGCGCCGGCGTGCCGGGCGCGGGCGTGCGAGGACGAGTGGTCATGAGCGCTCCTTGGGGAGGACGACGTTGTCGATCAGGCGGACGGAGCCGACGCGCACAGCGGCGGCGAGGACGGGCGGGTCGAACGGGGCGATCTCGACGTAGTCGATGTCGAGCCCGGCGAGCGCGGCACGCGCGGCCGTGGGATCCTTCGTCGCCAGGGCGCGGGGGAGCGCGAGGGCGCGGCGCCGCTCGGCGTCCGAAAGCAACACGTTCCGCGACGAGACGGCGAGCCCGTCAGGGTCGCGCACCGTCGGACAAACCCTGATCGTCAAGTCGAGGTCGAGGTTCAGGTCGTGGACGAGCCGCTGCAGCACAGCCACCTGCTGCGCGTCCTTTTGCCCGAAGTACGCGTACCGAGGGCGGACGATGTTGAAGAGCTTCAGGCAAACGGTCGCGACGCCGCGGAAGTGGCCGGGCCGATGCGCCCCTTCGAGGGTGCGGCCGAGGTCTGCGACCTCGACCCACGTCTGGAATCCGGGCGGGTACAGCTCCTGCGCCGACGGCGCGAAGAGGATGTCGACGCCAGCCCTCTCGGCGACCTCGGTGTCCGCGACCTCGTCGCGGGGATAGGTCGCGAGGTCGTCACGCTCGAACTGCGCAGGGTTGACGAACAGGCTCGCGACGACGGTGTCGCACTCAGCTCTCGCGGCGTGGAAGAGCGAGACGTGGCCGCCGTGGAGCGCGCCGAGCGTCGGAACGAGCCCGATCGTGGGTCCGGCACGGGCGGGCGCGAGCTCCGCGCGCAGCTCGGCGACGGTGCGAACGGTTCTCATGCAAGTCCCCGGGTCGTCTCGGCCAGTGCTGCGTACATGTCCTCGAGCTCGGGTCGCTCCCGGCGGATGGCCGCCAGGTGCGTCTCGACGGTCGCCCAGTCACCGCGGGCGATCGGGCCGGTCAACTCGAAGCCGTTCTCGATCGTCCTGCGCATGAGCGGATCGAGCGCCTGAGGTGGCGCGCCGGCCGCCTCGAGCAGCGACCCGGCCGCGCGCCGGAGCGTGACGAGGTAGTTGGAGGCGATCGCGGCGCCCGCGTGATAGGCGTCGCGGCCGGCGTCGTGGAGGGTGAAGGGAGCGAGACCGAGCACCTGCGCGAGCCAGAGGCCGAGCTCACGCGCCTCGGCGGTCTCCGCCGTCACCGCGCCGTATGCACCGTCGAGCTGCTCGGCACCGCGTGAGCGAGTGAAGGTCTGGAGAGGGTGCAAGCCGAACCGCCGCGTGTGCGGGTCGAGCGCCGCGAGAGAGGTCGCGCCGCTCACGTGGGCGATCCACGGTCCCGGCTCGAACGATCCCGCAACCTCAGCGATAGCCCGATCGGGTACGCAGAGGAGGACGAGGTCGGAATTCTGCTCGGAGACCCGAAGCCCGCGTTCGGACAGCCTCGCGGCCACCGCCGAGCCCACGCGGCCGAGACCCACGACATGCACGCTCTTGATCATCCTTCAGGCTCCAGTTCCGTTCGTCCGGATACCGGGCGTGCGTAGTGTAGCCCCGCCGGTCCGAGAACGGCGTCTGTCAGCGCTGCCGGCGCAGGCGTTCCCGCAGGTTCTTCCTGACGGCAGGCCACTCATCGTGGACGATGCTGTACCACGCCGAGTCGCGATTCTCGCCGCCGCGCACGAGCATGTGCTTGCGGTGCACGCCCTCGAATCGCGCAGGGAGCGCCGCCAGTGCGCGCCGTGACCTCTCGTTGAGCGCGTCCGTCTTCAGCTCGACGCGCCGGCACTCCAGGCGCTCGAAGGCGTCCTGGAACATCAAGAGCTTGGCCTCGACGTTCACGCCGCTCTCCCAGGCAGCGGGGGCGAGCCACGTCCAGCCGATCTCGAGGCTGCGGTGCTCCGGGCGCAGCGCGAGGAACCGAGTGCTACCGACGATGCGGCCGTCCGCGAGGCGCACCGTCGCGAACGGCAGCTCGACCCCACCAGCGGCGTTCGCGAGCGCAGCCTCCAGGTAGTCCCCCAGCTCGAGACGTGTGCCGGGCTGGACGATGCTCAGCCAACGCCACGTGCGCTTGTCGCGGGATGCCTCCCACAGCCCGTCCTCGTGCTCCGGCCGAAGCGGCTCGAGCCGCACCAGATCCCCCTCGAGCACCCTCGCTCCCCAGCTGGTCACAGGCTGTAGAATCGCACGCATGCCGATGTACGAGTACGCGTGCATGGAGTGCGAGTCGCACTTCGAGGAGCTCGTGCGGAGCGATCAGCAGATCATCGCGTGTTCCGACTGCGGCTCCGACAACGTGCTCAAGCAGCTCTCCACGTTCGCGGTGAGCGGCGCGTCGACGCAGCCGAGCTTCGGCGGCGGCGGGGGCGGCGGTTGTTGCGGCGGCGGCTGCGGCTGCTGAACGCACCCTCGGCGTGATCTCCCCGTGACCAGGCACCGAGTTGCCTGGCACTGAGTGGTACCTCGTGTCACGGTAGTCGGAGTACCGCATCCGCGGAGCTCAGAGAGGGTCACGCCGCCCTTGCTCGCGGCAAGTGCAGGCGGCCGCGGATGCATTCGGCACACTCCTCCGAGGAGCTGAGGTTCGGGCCGGCACTCGAGGGTCTTCCCACGTTCGCTGGCGGCCGATCGGGAGGGGATCGACGGCCTCACCCGCCGGGAGCTCGAGGTGCTCGGCCTCCTGGCGGCTGGACTGACCAATCGGGACATAGCGGCGCGACTCGTGCTGAGCGAGCACACCGTGCACCGACCGCGGATGTCCACGCACTCCAAGCGACGCCAGCCTGACCTTGGGCCAACCGGGGCGACCGAGCCGGGCCCACTTCCACGGTGCTGGGCCCGGCCCCCGCCGTCCTTGACGTCGTGCTGGCCGCAAGCTCAGCGTCGTAGCGGAGGCGAATACATCCGGCCCGGGTCGTAGACTCACCCCTGTGAGAACGGCGCTCGCCGACTACCGCGACGAGACTCTCGGCTGCATGCGGTGCCCGCTCGCCGCGACGCGGACACAGGTCGTCTTCGGCTCGGGCAACCCGCACGCCGAGCTGATGTTCGTCGGCGAGGCGCCCGGGTTTCACGAGGATCAGCAAGGGATCCCGTTCGTCGGTCAGGCCGGCAAGCTCCTCGAGCGCCTCCTGAACGGGATCGGGCTCTCCCGGACGGACGTCTACGTGGCGAACGTCTTGAAGTGCAGGCCGCCAGGGAACCGCGATCCCCAGCCGGAGGAGATCGAGTCGTGCGAGCCGCACCTCTTCCGCCAGATCGAGCTGATCCGGCCAGGGCTCGTCGCGACGCTCGGGAACTTCGCGACGAAGCTCCTCTCGGGCAAGCCCGCGGGCATCACCCGCGTTCACGGGGTCGAGCAGGAGGTGACCCTCGGTGGCAACCGGGTGACGCTCCTGCCGCTCTTCCATCCCGCAGCGGCGCTCTACACGCCTTCGATGCAGAGCGTGCTGGCCGCCGATTTTGCGCGCATCCCTGAGCTGCTCTCGCGGGAGGGGGAGAGTCGCGCCCAGCAACCAGCTCCGCCGTTCAGCGTCGCGGCAGAGCCCGAGCCGGTGCTTGCGCCGGCTGTCCAGCTCGGCCTCTTCTAGGCTCCGTCGATTAGGTCCGGCGATTAGGCTCCGGCGATGGAGCTCGTCTCCGGTTCGCCGGAGGACACCGAGTCGCTCGCCGGCAGGCTGGCACGCGAGTTGCAGGTGGGAGATGTCGTGACGGTCTCAGGGGAGCTGGGCGCCGGCAAGACCACGTTCGTTCGCGGAGCCTGCCGCGCTCTCGGCGTGACGGCGCCTGTGACGAGCCCCACGTACACGGTGGGCCATCGGTACAAAGGCGATCCGGACGTCTCGCATCTGGATCTCTACCGCTTCAGCGGGGTCTCGGCGGCCGAATGGGCGGATCTGGAGTCGTACTTCGAGGGAGCCGTGGTCTTCGTCGAATGGCCCGAGGCCGCCGGAGCGGAGCTGCCCAACGTGCGTGTCCACGTCCGGCTCGATCACGTCGACGACTCGCGCCGCCGCATCCGCCTCGACGCCCCTGACACCGCATTGGTAGAACGGATCGGACGTGCTGATCCTGGCTTTCGACACGGCGACTGAGCGCGCAACGAGCGCCATCGTCAGCGACGGCGAGGTGCTGGGCGAACGCGTCTCGCGGGCGTCGACCGTGCTCGAGGACGTGGATGCCCTGCTACGGCAGGCCGGCGCGCACGCGGGAGACCTGGACGCCCTTGCTGTCGGAACCGGGCCGGGGAGCTTCACCGGCACCCGGATCGGCCTGGCGGCGGCGCGTGGCCTCGCGCTCGCCCTGGGAGTGCCCGTCGCTGGGGTCTCGACTCTCGATGCACTCGCAGCCGGCGCGCCCGGCGCTCTTCCCGTCATCGACGCACGAAGGCGGGAGATCTTCGTTCCAGGTCCGCGCGTCCTCGCGCCTGCCGACCTCCTGCTGGAGCCGGCGACGGTCTGCGTGGGCGACGGCGCCGTCCTCTACCGCGAGGTGCTCGAGTCTGCGGGGGCGGAGGTCCCGCCCGACGAGGACGAGCGACACTTGCCGCGTGCCCGTTTCCACGCGCAGCTCGCCCGGAGCTTCGGCGATGCCGGCCAGGTCGAGCCGATCTACGTGCGGATGCCCGACGCGGAGCGCGCGGCGCGATGACCGTGGACCTGCGGCAGCTCGAGCTACAGCACCTGAACGCGATCGAGACGATCGAGCGCGAGTCGTATCCGACCCCTTGGTCGCGCTCGATGTTCGCGAGCGAGCTGGCGAAGCCGAGCTCGATCTCGCTCGGCGCGTTCGCACCGGAGGGCGGCGAGCTGATCGGCTACCTGATCATCTCCCGCTACGTCGACGCGTGGCATGTGATGAACGTCGCAGTGGCCGTCAGGCACAGGCGTCGCGGCGTCGCGCGCGCGCTCCTCGAACGGCTCTTCGAGCTGACGGCAAACGACGAGCGCCGCGGGTACACGCTCGAGGTGCGCATCTCGAACGCAGGGGCGATCAAGCTGTACGAGGTGCTCGGGTTCGTCTCCCGGGGCGTCCGCCGCGGCTACTACACCGACAACCGCGAGGACGCCTTGATCATGTGGAAGGACCCGGTCGTCCTCGACGTGGCTGAGAACGAGGGTCGGAGTGCGAGTGGTTGAGGGCTCCGCGAAGACGACTGCGATCGAGGGGTGCGTCCATGACCACCCACCGATGATGCAGACGAAGACGTTACGTGTCTGTTCCCTTCGTTCTCGCAAAGCGAGAACGACGTGATTCTCGGCATCGAAACGTCCTGTGACGAGACGGCAGCCGCGGTCGTCACCGGGGACGGGCAGATCCTCTCGAACGTCGTCTCCTCCCAGGCCGACCTGCACGCACGGTTCGGCGGGGTCGTCCCCGAGATCGCGTCCCGGCGGCACCTCGAGCTCGTCAAGCCCGTCGTCGAGGCGGCGCTCGAGGAGGCGGGCACAACGGTCCGCGAGCTCGAGGCCGTCGCTGTCACGCAGGGGCCGGGGCTTGTCGGGGCGTTGCTCGTCGGGCTGAGCGCGGCGAAGGCGCTCGCGTGGGCGCTCCGCCTGCCGCTTGTTCCGGTCGACCACCTGCACGGCCACGTCGCCTCGCTCTATCTCCAGCCCGAGCCGGTCGAGCCGCCGTTCCTCTGCCTGCTCGCGAGCGGAGGCCACACGCTCCTCCTGGATGTGCAGGGCCGCGAGAGCTACAGCGTCGTCGGCACCTCGGTCGACGACGCGGCCGGGGAGGCGTTCGACAAAGGCGCGCGGCTGCTGGGGCTCGGCTATCCGGGCGGCGCCGCGCTCGACCGCCTCGCCCGCGACGGCGACCCGGAGGCCTTCTCCTTCCCTGTCGCGCGTGTTGGAGAGCTCGACTTCTCGTTTTCCGGAGTCAAGACCGCGCTCGTCTACGCGGTGCGAGACCTGGGAGACGAGCAGCTGGAACGGCGCCGCGCAGATCTCGCGGCGTCCTACCAGCGCGCGATCGTCCGTGCGCTCGTCGGCCGAGTTCGTGTCGCAGCGTCACAAGGGCACGGCACGTTACAAGGGCAGGGCACCGTAGCGGTCGTCGGCGGCGTCGCGGCCAACTCGGAGCTCCGCGCCGCGCTCCCCGAAGCTCGCTTCGCCCCGCTCTCACTCTGCTCCGACAACGCCGCGATGATCGCGTCCGCGGGCAGGTTCAGCAGACGGCTGCCCTATCCTCAATACCTTGGCCTCGACGCCTACGCCTCTCGTACATGACCGCCGGCGGCTACTGCCCGCCATCGTCCTCGCTCTCGGTGCGCTCCTGCTTGCGGCGGGCGGCCAGGGCGCAGGACCGCCTGCTGAGGGCGAACAGGGCGCCGCGACCTGGCGGGGCTTCGTCGACGGCGAGCGCACGGATGTGGCCGTAGGCCAGCGTTCCATCGTCGTCCTGCGCTACGCGTCGCTCGCCCAGAGGGTGCGGCGCGCCGGCGGGCGCGCGAGCGAGGTGGAGATGCGACGCTGGTCTGCGGCGGCCTTGGCCGGCCAGAGGCAGGTCGCCGCCCGCCTCTCGCGTGACGGCATCCGGATCCTCCCTGACTTCGTCTACACGAGAACGCTGAACGGCTTCGCCGCCGTGCTCGACGCGCAGGCGGTCGCGTTGCTCGAGCGCGACCCGGACGTCCGGGGTGTCTTCCCGGTGCGGGTCGCCTATCCGGCGGCGGCCTCGACGCGCCTCCTCGGCACCGGCGACTTCGACGCTGGGGCGGGTAGGCGGCCGACGACCCGACTGCTCGGCCTCGACGGTACGGGCGTCACGATCGCGCTCCTCGACACCGGGGTCGATGCAAGACACCCCTATCTGCGCGGACGGGTGCTGGAGGGCGTCGACATCCTCGATCCCGAGGGACGCGCGCTCGCGCGGCCGCACCCGCAGGACTCGTCCCGCGTCGAGCGGCACGGAACCCAGACAGCGGGCCTGCTCGTCGGCGCCGGGGGCCCGCAGGGGCTGCATGGGGCGGCGCCCGGAGCCACCCTGCTGCCGATCCGCGTGGCCGGGTGGCAGCCGAGCGCAGAAGGTGGCTTCACCGTCTACGGGCGGACGGACCAACTGTTGGCCGGGCTCGAGCGCGCTGTCGATCCCGACGGCGACGGGAGCACCCTGGACGCCGCACGAGTCGCCGTCGTGGCAGTCGCAGAGCCGTTTGCGGCCTTCGCCGGCGGCCCGATGGCCCGCGCTGCGGCCGGTGCGGCACAGCTGGACACGCTCGTCGTCGCGGCGGCCGGAAACGACGGCCCGGCGGGGCCTGGTTACGGCAGCGTCTCGGGTCCGGGGGGAGCACCTGCAGCGCTCACGGTCGGGGCGATCGACGCCCGTCGCCGCACACCTACGACCCGCGTCGTGCTCCGCGCGGGCCTCCGCATCCTGCTCGACCGAGAGCTTCCGCTCGCGGGTGCTGTGGCTCCCGACAGAACGCTCAGCGTGCCGCTCGTGCGACCGAGAGCCGAGCCGCGCAGCGGCCTGCGCATGGCGCCCCTCGCGCGCTTCTTCGACGTGCAGGGGTACAGCCTCGTCGCCGGGCGGGCGGCGCTCCTCGAGCGCGCCGGCGCCCCGGCCGAAGCAGGGCGGCGCGCTGCCCTGGCCGGTGCCCAGGCGGTTGTCCTCGACGGTCCCGCTCCCGCCGGCGCGCTCGGCCTCGACGAGCGCCTGGACGTGCCCGTGGTGGGTCTCCCCGGCAGCGTCGCTCGCGCCGTCCGGCGGGCAATCGCGCGCGGCGTCGGCGTGACGGTCTCACTCGGAGCCCCAGGCTGGGAGGAGAACCTCGCCCGCCGCCGCGTCGCTCCCTTCTCCTCCCACGGGCTCGCGTTCGGCGGCGGTGTCAAGCCCGAAGTTGCCGCTCCGGGCGTCGAGCTGCTGACCGCGGACATCGGCCGGAACGCGGACGGGTCGGCGCGGTACGGCACGATCAGCGGCTCGAGTGCGGCGGCGGCTTTCGCCGGCGGGGCGGCCGCGGCCGTTGTCCAGGCACGGCCGAATCTCGATGCGCTCTCCTTGAAGGGCGTGCTCGTGGGCTCGGCCCTCCCCGTGGGCGGTCGACCCGGCGCGGGACAGGGTGCCGGGGGCATCGACCCCGCGGCGGCCGTGGTCACGGAGGTCGCTGCGGATCCGGCCTCGGTCGCCTTCGGCGCCGCGAAGAAGGCCGGTTGGCGCACGGTTCGCAGCCTCAGGTTGAAGAACGTCTCCACGCGTCGCCTCCGGATCGTGGTCGACGCGGAGGTGGAGGGCATCGCGGGAGTCTCCGTGACAGCGGCTCCCGACCGCCTGCGGCTGCGGCCCGGACAGGAGGCGGTGCTCGATCTCACGGCGCGCGTCTCCTTCCTCCCACGCGGGCTCGGCGCGATCTTCGGCTCCGTCCGTCTCGACGTCGCCGGTGGCGGCTCGAGCGCGATCCCCTGGGCGGTTGTGCTGCCGACGAGTCGGCCGCCGCTCGTCTCGGACGTCCACCTCTCCGTGAAGAGATTTCGTGCGTCGGATCGGGCGCCGGCCGTGCTGAGCATCCGCGCCGGCAGTGTGCGCGGTCGCAACGGCCGCCCACACGTGCAGCCGCTGGCACGGCTCGACGTCGAGCTGTGGCGGGGCCCGAAACGCGTCGGGCTGCTGGCGCGCCTGCGCGACGTGCTGCCGGGGAGCTACACGTTCGGGGTAACCGGGCGTGGCCCCCTGGGGCCTCAGCTCACCCCCGGGCGCTACCGGCTGAGGATCGTCGCCGCGCCGCCAGACGGCGAGCCAGAGTTCGCCTCGGTCGGCTTTCGGATCCGCAACTAGGCCCGTCTGCGACGAGGGGCGCGCAGCGCTCAACCCACTGCGAGCCTCGCTGTAACCGCTCCCGCGCTAGACTCCTGCCGCGGCGATGACGACTACGACCGACGCGTCCACCTCGCACCTGCGGGAGGATCCCTACGAGTTGGCTCGCCGGCAGCTCCGGCAGGTCGGACGCACGTTCGGGATCGACCCCAGCCTGATCAACGTCCTGGAGCAGTGCAAGAAGTCCGTCGAGGTGTCGGTGCCCGTTCAGATGGACGACGGCTCGCTGAACGTCTACAACGGCTACCGCGTCACGCACAACATCGCGCGCGGGCCGTCGAAAGGTGGCATTCGCTACCACCCGGACGTCACTCGGGACGAGGTGAAGGCCCTCGCGATGTGGATGACCTGGAAGTGCGCCCTGATGGGGCTGCCGTTCGGCGGCGCAAAGGGCGGGGTGGTAGTCGACCCGAAGCAGCTCTCGCGGCGCGAGCTCGAGCGCCTCACGCGCCGGTTCACGAGCGAGATCATCAACGAGATCGGGCCCGAAAAGGACATCCCAGCGCCCGACGTGGGCACTGACGCGAGCGTGATGGCCTGGATCTTCGACACCTACTCGATGAACAAGGGCCACTCCGTGCTCGGCGTCGTCACCGGCAAGCCGCTCGCGATCGGCGGCTCGCTCGGTCGCGAGGAGGCCACGGCGCGCGGATCGCTCTACTGCATCGAGGAGGTGCTGCGCGAGGAGTCGCGCTCGATCGAGGGCCTGCGGGTCGCGGTGCAGGGCGCCGGCAACGTCGGGGCGCACCTGGCGCGCATGCTCCACGGGGGAGGCGCGACCGTGATCGCGATCTCCGACTCGCGCGGCGGCATCCTCGACGAGGACGGCCTCGACATCCCCGCCGCCCTTGCAGCCAAGGCCGAGACCGGCAGTTTCGAGGGGTTCCGCGACGCGGACGCGATCACGAACGACGAGCTGCTCGTTCTCGCGTGCGACGTCCTCGCGCCGTGCGCGCTCGAGCAGGTGATCCACGCCGGCAACGCGGGCCAGGTGAAGGCGAGGATCGTCTGCGAAGGCGCGAACGGGCCGGTGACGCCCTCCGCCGACGAGATCCTCGAGGACCGTGGCGTCCTCGTGCTCCCCGACGTGCTCGCGAACGCCGGCGGCGTCGTCGTCTCCTACTTCGAGTGGGTGCAGGGCCTGCAGGAGTACTTCTGGAAGGAGGAGCAGGTTAACGCCCGTCTGAACGACATCGTCACGCGCGCCTTCCGTGAGACCTGGGAGACGCGCGAGCAGCACGAGACGAGCATGCGGATGGCGGCGTACGGGATCGCGGTGCAGCGTGTCTCCGAGGCCACCGTCACCCGTGGCCTCTATCCGTGAGCCTTTCGGCTGCGCCGGGGAGCCTCGTAAAACCAAAGGCAGTCAGGCTCTTTACCGCGGCGGGTTGCGGACTCTGTGCGCGGGCGCTCGAGGTCGTGCAAGAGGTGTGCGGAGACGGGTTCGAGCTGGTTCCGATCGACGGCATCGTCGAGCTCGAGGCTCGCTACCGCGACTCGATCCCTGTCGTCGAGATCAACGGTGTGCCCGCCTTCACGTACTTCGTCGAGCCCGAGGCGCTCCGTTCCCGCTTGCTGACCTGACGGTTGCCCAGCGGCTCGCCGAGGGCCACTGGCATCATGTGCTGCGCTGTTACAAGCAGAGCAGAGAAGGAGCGGCAAGGGGTGGCAGAACGTCTCACGGTCGGGGTGGCGGCAAGACTGAGTCGGTACCTCCAGGTGCTGACGCAGGCGAGGAAGATGGGCAAGGAGCGGATCTCCTCCCAGGAGATCTCCGACTACACCAACATCAACGCGACCCAGATCCGGCGGGACCTGTCGGGCTTCGGCAAGTTCGGCAAGCGCGGGGTGGGCTACAACATCGACTCGCTGCTCGGCGAGATCCGGAAGATCCTCCGCACCCAGGGGCAGCACAACATCGCGCTCGTCGGCGCGGGTCGCCTGGGGCAGGCGATCGCGAGCTCGCCGATCTTCGGTGAGCACGGGATCAACATCGCGGCGGTGCTCGACACGGATCCGGACAAGACCGGCCGCAGCATCGGCAACCTGGCGGTGCAGCGCTACTCGATGCTCCGCGAGGCGGTCCGGGAGAACAACATCATCGTCGGCGTCCTGGCAGTGCCGGCGACGAGTGCGCAAGTGGCCGCCGACGACCTGATCGATGCGGGCGTGAAGATCATCTTCAACTACTCGGAGGCGCTCCTCGACGTGCCCGGTGACGTCGCGGTGCACACTTCGAATCCCGCGGTCGAGCTGCTCTACGCCCTCTACTTCCACCTGACCTGAACGGGCACGTCCAAGGCTCGAAGCCTCGGCCACGGCCGACCGGGCCGGTTCAGGCGGAAAACGGCCTCCAAATCAGCCACAGCCGAGCCGAGGAACGTGCCTGCCGGCTTCAAGCCTGGGACACGTCCGGGCTAGACGTCCGGGCCGGCGGAGGCTGAGCCGATGAAGATTCTGCTCTGGCACGGGTACCTGCTCGGCGGCACCGGTTCGAACGTCTACACGCGGGCGCTTGCCCGTGCCTGGACCCGCGCCGGCCACGACGTCACCGTCTTCAGCCAGGAACGGCACCCGGAACGGTTCGACCTCGGTGGGGCGGAGGCCGTCCTGCCCGATGTCGGCGGCCTGCTGCCGGTGTACGTGCTCGACCGGTACGAAGGGTACGAGGTGAAGCTTCTCCAGGAGACGAGCTGGGCGGAGCGAAGGGCGTGGGTGGAGGCGAACGCGGCAGCTGTGCGGGAGCGGCTGCCGGCCGACCTCGTCTTCTGTAACCACGTCCTCCTCGGCGGGGCAGTCGGCGCTGCCACCGGTGCCCGCTACGCGGTCAAGGCCCACGGCTCCGAGCTCGAGTACTCGCTGCGGGCGGATCCGGAGCTGCAGGCGTGGGGGAGAGACGCGCTCGCCGGAGCAGACGCGATCTTCGTTGGCTCCGCCCACATCAGGGCCGTGCTCGAGGAGGTCGTGGGTCACGTCGACCGGGTGCTGGAGGTACCACCGGGAGTGGATGTCGAGGAGTGGCGCCCGCGGCCGCGGGAGGAGGCACTCGAGGCGCTGTTCGCGGAGGCGCGGCTCGACCCCCCGAACCCAGGCAACCGGGAGGAACGGCTGCCTGACGAGGGCAACGCGTCGAGGTTGCAGCGGTTTCTCTCGGCCGAGGAGCCCACGGTCGTCTACTTCGGCAAGCTCCTCCGCAACAAGGGCGTGCACGTGCTGCTCGAGGCGCTGCGGTCGGTCGAGGCGCGGGCGGTGATCGTCGGCTTCGGCGACTACCGGCACGAGCTGGAGGCGCTCGCGGGGCCGCGAACCCTCTTCACCGGCCCGCTCGAGCACCGTCACCTCGTCCAGTTGCTGCCGCTAGCGGATGCGACCGTGGTGCCGTCGATCTTCCCAGAGGCGTTCGGGATGGTGGCCGCGGAGGCCGCGGCCGCGGGCTCGCCTCCACTCGTCGCGCGCCACTCCGGTCTGGCGGAGATCGCGGCGGGGCTCGAGGAGGAGTATCCGGCTCGGCTGCGTCACCTGGCCGCCTTCGCGACAGGAGACGTCGCCGACCTGGCGGCGAAGTTGAACGAGCTGCTGACCCTCTCGCTGGAGGAGCGCAACGCACTCCGCGAGGCGGCGCGACGGGCGACCCTAGCGCGCTGGTCCTGGGCGGGCGTCGCGGCCCGGCTGCTGGAGCCGTTTGACTACCCTCCCGCGCATGGGTGAATCGCAACGCGCGCCAGACGACGAGCTCCTCAACAGGGCGCGCGAGAGCTTCGAGGAGGGCACCGACTTCACCGTGGCCGTCGAGGAGGAGTTCGCCCTGCTCGACCCAGGAACGCTCGATCTCGTCAACCGGTTCGAGGACGTGCAGGCGGCCGCACAGGGAACGGCGCTCGCGCCGAACCTCGTAGGTGAGCTGATCGCCTCCGAGGTGGAGGTGAAGACAGGCCGCTGCGAGACGTTCGGGGACGTCCCGGCCGCTCTTGCCGAGCGGCGCGCGCAGCTCGGCGCCCTGGTCGAGCCGATTGGCCTCGCGCTCGGCGCGACGGGTACGCATCCCTGGGCCCGCTGGCAGGATCAGCGGATCATCGACACCCCGCACTACCGCCGCAACGACGAGGTCCTCCGCTACGTCGTCTGGCGGAACAACAGCTTCGGCCTGCATGTCCACGTGGGGATCCGCGGCGCCGACCGTGCCATCGCCGTCGTGAACGGCCTCCGGAACTTCCTACCGGAGCTGCTGGCTCTCTCTGCCAGCTCGCCCTTCGTGGAGAACGTCTCGAGCGGGCTCCATTCGGCGCGGACGCAGATCTTCACGCGCATGTTCCCCCGCTGCGGCGTTCCGGACGCGTTCGCGTCCTGGGCGGAGTACGAGCGGTACGTCCGCTTCCTCTACGCGACGGGCTCGATCGACGAGGTCACGCAGCTCTGGTGGAGCGTCCGCCCGCACCTGTCGTTTCCGACTGTCGAGATCCGCGTCTGTGACGCTCAGCCCGACGTTGCCGAGGCGCAGGCCCTCGCCGCGTTCGCGACCGCTCTGACCGCTCGGATTGCCCGCGCGCACGACGAGGGCGAGCCGGTCGCGGCTCAACCGCACCGGCTGATCGAGGAGAACATGTGGCGGGCCATCCGCTACGGCCTCGGCGGAGAGCTGATCGACCTGGAGAGCGGCGACGTGCTGTCGGCGCGGGCGCGGCTCGAGCAGCTCTTTGAGTGGATCTCGCCCGTGGCGGCGGAGATCGGCGCCGCGACCTGGCTCGCACTACCAGAGCGCAACGCGGCGGAGCGCCAGATCGCCCGGTTCGAGGACGGCGCGACGCTCGAGCAGATCTATGCGGAGCAGGTCGGGGCGCCCGTCCGTGGCTGATGAGCTCCGGCCTCCCGAGGAGGTGAGCCCAGAAGAGTTGCTCGAGGCGTTGAAGCAGCTCAAGGTCTCGGACGTTCTCGTGCAATCGCTGTCGACCGTCTCCTCGCTCGCCTTCCACAGGCTGTCCGAGGAGCACAGAGACCTCGAGGAGGCCCGGCTCGCGATCGAAGCGCTCCGAGCGCTCGTGCCGTTGCTGCGGCCCTCGCTGCCGCCCGAGATCAGCCGCGACTTCGAGGCAGTGACCGCGAATCTCCAGCTGGCCTATGCCGATGCGGTCGGTCCACTCGCGTCGTAGAAGCTCTAACGCATCGTCCGACCTTGTGATAGATAATCCCCCGCGCCGAGCTAGCTCGGCGCTTACTTTGTGATGTCGTTGTAGACGCGGAGAGACGGAGGCTGGATGGACTTCTTCAATGACCACGCGGTCGCGTTCGCGCTTATTTGCGCGGGGATCGGGGTCGGGTTCGGGATCTACTTCACCGCCTGGCTGCTGAGGCAGCCTGCCGGGACGGAGCGGATGCAGGAGATCTCGCGAGCCATCCAGGAGGGCGCTGCCGCCTACCTGCGCCGGCAGTACCTCACGATTGCCGCCGTTGCCGTGGTGCCGTTCCTGGTGCTCGGCTTCTACAACGAGCTCGGTTGGGGGACTGCCCTCGGCTTCGCCGTCGGCGCCATCCTCTCCGCTGCCGCAGGCTTCATCGGCATGAACGTGGCCGTGCGCTCGAATGTGCGCACCGCGGAGGCGGCGAAGACCGGCCTGCGGCCCGCGCTCGACGTCGCGTTTCGCGCCGGCTCCGTCACCGGGTTGCTCGTCGTCGGCCTGGGGTTGTTCGGCGTCGCGGGCTACTACGCGGTTCTCACCGGCGTCCTCGACAACAGCCAGGAGTCGGCGATCGACGACCTGATCGGCCTCGCCTTCGGCGGCTCGCTGATCTCCGTCTTCGCCCGCCTCGGCGGCGGCATCTTCACGAAGGCCGCCGACGTGGGGGCCGACCTGGTCGGCAAGATCGAAGCGGGGATCCCGGAGGACGACCCGCGCAACCCGGCCGTGATCGCGGACAACGTGGGCGACAACGTGGGCGACTGCGCGGGCATGGCAGCCGACCTGTTCGAGACCTATGCGGTAACAGCGGTCGCCGTGATGCTGCTCGGCACATCGTTCCCCGCCGGGAATCTGCCGCTCTTCCCGCTCGCGCTCGGCGGCATCTCCATTCTCGCCTCTGTCATCGGCATCTACTTCGCGAAGGTGGGCAAGAGCGGCTCGATCATCAACGCGCTCTACAAGAGCGTCATCGTCGCAACCGGGTTGTCGGCGATCGGCTTCATCCCGGTGACGCTCGCCTTCGACGAGGGCCGCTTCGGCTTCTGGGAGCTCTACGGCTCGGCGCTCGTCGGCCTCGTGATCACGTTCCTGCTCGTGGCGATCACCGAGTTCTACACCGGCACCCGCTGGAACCCGGTCAAGTCGATCTCGAAGGCGTCGCAAACCGGGCACGCGACCAACATCATCGAAGGACTGGCCGTCGGCCTGCGCGCAACGGCTGCGCCGGTTGTCGTGATCGCGATCGGCATCGTCGTCGCCTACGAGATCGCGGGTGGCGGCCGCGCTGGCCTGTACGGCATCGCGATCGCGGTGATGGCGCAGCTCTCGATGACCGGACTCATCGTCGCCCTCGACGCGTACGGGCCCGTCACCGACAACGCGGGCGGCATCGCCGAGATGGCCGGACTCGACGAGTCGGTGCGCGCGATCACAGATCCTCTCGATGCGGTCGGCAACACCACGAAGGCGGTCACGAAGGGCTACGCGATCGGCTCGGCCGGCCTCGCCGCGCTCGTCCTCTTCGACGAGTACACCCGCGGCCTCGTCGACGAGGGCCTGGACGTCACCTTCAACCTCTCCAACCCCTACGTCATCGCCGGACTCTTCATCGGCGGCATGATGCCGTTCCTGTTCGCCGCGCTCGCCATGACGGCGGTGGGCCGCGTAGGCGGCGAAGTCGTCGTCGAGGTGCGGCGGCAGTTCCGCGAGATGCCCGGGATCATGGAGGGCACCCAGCGACCCGACTACAGCCGCGCGGTCGACCTCGTCGCCGCCTCGGCGATCAAGAAGATGCTGTTGCCGGCACTGATTCCGGTTGCGATCCCGATCATCGTCGGGATCATCAGCCCGGAGGCCCTCGGCGGGCTCCTCATCGGCACGATCGTCACCGGCCTCTTCCTCGCGATCTCGATGACCTCCGGCGGCGGCGCCTGGGACAACGCGAAGAAACTGATCGAGGACGGCGCCTACGGCGGCAAGAACTCGGACGCGCATCAGGCCGCCATCACCGGCGACACGGTCGGCGATCCCTACAAGGACACAGCCGGACCTGCGATCAACCCGATGATCAAGATCGCCAACATCGTCGCAATTTTGATCATCCCGCTGCTGCTCTCGATCCACGGCTAAAGCGCACTCGCCGGGCGATTCCTGCCCGGTTTTACGCCCAAATGCAGGAAAACCCACCCGGTCCGGCCTTGTCTCTTGGGGGCAACAGCCTTACGATGCCGCGGTTGGGGCAGGGTCGTCTCCGGGCGGCCGTCTATTGAGACGCACAGGGGGAGAAAAACCACATGCGATTCAGATCGTTGAGCTTGCTCGGCTTGCTCGCGGTACTGGGGGCACTGCTGCTCGCGGTGTCAGCGTCGGGCGCGCCCGACGACACCGAGCGGAAGACGTACATCGTCCAGATGCTCAAGGATCCGGCCGTCGCGTACGACGGGGGCGTCGCCGGCATCCCGGCGACGAAGCCTGACGCCGGACAGAAGTTCCAGGGCGCAGCGCCCGCCGTTGCGCGATACGTCGACCATCTCAAGGCCGACCACACCGAGGCTCTCGCCCAGGTCGGCGGAGGTCAGAAGATCTACGACTACGGCGTCAGCTTCAACGGCTTCTCCGTCGAGCTGTCGGACGCGCAGGCGTCGAAGCTCGAGAAGGTTGCCGGCGTCGTCGCCGTGACCGAGGACGAGCTCCGGCAGCCGGACACCTCGACGACGCCGAGGTTCATCGGCCTCGAGTCGCCGACCGGCCTCTGGGCGCTTGCCGGCGGAGTCGCGAACGCAGGCGAGAACGTCATCGTCGGCGCCATCGACACCGGCGTCTGGCCCGAGCACCCGAGCTTCTCGGATCGTCAGGGCACCGGCCCGTTCGCACCCCAGCAGTACGGCCGCATTCCGTCCCAGTGGCAGGGCATCTGCCAGGCCGGCGAGGAGTGGAACTCGCGTGGGGAGTGTCAACGTAAGCTGATCGGCGCGCGCTTCTTCCTCGAAGGCTTCGGCCTGGAGAACATCGCCGAGCACGACTTCATCTCGCCTCGCGACTACAACGGGCACGGCAGCCACACGCTCTCGACCGCTGCCGGCAACAACGGCGTGCAGGCGACCGGTGACGCGGCACTGCTCGGCAGGATCAGCGGCATGGCCCCGCGGGCCCGTGTGGCCGCGTACAAGGTCTGCTGGGAAGCCGACGGAAACGGAGGTTGCGCCACCTCCGACAGCATGGCCGCGATCGACCAGGCCGTCGCCGATGGCGTCGACGTCCTCAACTACTCGATCAGCGGCACGCGCACGAACTTCCTCGATCCCGTCGAGGTGGCGTTCCTCTTCGCGGCCGATGCGGGCGTGTTCGTCGCCGCGTCGGCAGGGAACACCGACGGTACCTCCACGGTCGCTCACCCGAGCCCGTGGCTGACCACCGTTGCCGCGAGCACGCACGACCGCGGCGGCCTCGGCTCCGTCACCCTCGGGAACGGTGCCACCTACCAGGGCGCCTCGCTCGCGGCCAACTCGGTCTCGGGTCCGTTCATCGACTCGGAGACGGCGGGCAAGGCCGGCGTCCCCACGACGAACGCGCGCCTGTGCTTCATCGACTCGCTCGACCCGGCGAAGGTGTCGGGCAAGATCGTGCTCTGCGACCGTGGCGTGATCGCGCGTACGGACAAGAGCTTCGAGGTTCGGCAGGCCGGCGGCATCGGCATGGTGCTCGTCAACACGGCACCGATCGGCGTCAATGCCGACCTGCACTACGTGCCGTCTGTCCACCTCGAGAGCAACCACCGCCCGGCCGTCAAGGCATACGCGGCGACTCCGGGTGCAACGGCGACGATCGCCAAGGGCGCGATCACGACCGTGCCCGCGCCGTTCATGGCCGGCTTCTCGTCGGACGGCCCGCTGCTCGCCGGTGATGGCGACGTCCTCAAGCCGGACGTCACCGCTCCTGGCGTCGACGTCCTGGCGGCCGTGGCGCCTCCGGGTAACCGCGGTCGGCTGTTCGACCTATACAGCGGCACCTCGATGTCGAGCCCGCACGTGGCGGGCCTCGGAGCGATGCTCACGGATCTCCATCCGGACTGGTCGCCGATGATGCAGAAGTCGGCGCTCATGACGACGGCGTACAGCGTCGCCAATGCGAACCAGTTCAACTTCGGGGCAGGTCATGTGGACGCCTCGAAAGCCGGCGATCCGGGTCTCGTCTACGACAGCAGCTTCCTCGACTGGTTCGGCTTCCTCTGCGGGACGGGGCAGCTGGCCAGCCCGAGCTGCGCGACGCTCAAGATCGACCCGAGCGACCTGAACCAGGCGTCGATCGCGATCGGCCAGCTGGCCGGCAAGCAGACGGTGACCCGCACGGTGACGAACGTCGGCAACGCGACGGAGACCTACGCGGCCTCCTTCTCGCTCGCCGGCGTAACCGCCGTGGCCAACCCGGCAAGCTTCACGATCGCGCCGGGTGCGTCGCAGACGTTCACCGTGACGTTCACCCGCACGACGGCGACGCTGAACGCGTATGCGCTCGGCTACATGACGCTCACGAGTGCCAATCACGTCGTCCGGAGCCCGATCGCCGTCAAGTCGGTGCCGCTGTCGGCCCCGGCCGAGGTGAAGGGCACCGGCACGTCCGGCAGCCAGCAGTTCGCGGTCACGTTCGGCTTCGACGGCACGTGGAGCGCCGCGGTCCGCGGGCTCATCCCGGCCGACAAGCGTGCGGGCAACGTGGCGCAGGATCCGGACAGCACGTTCGACGCGACCAACCCGGACGCCAACGGTGTTGGCGTCACTCGGCACGACTACAGCGTCCCTGCGGGCACCACGTACGCGCGGTTCTCGCTGTTCGATGCCGAGGTTGACGGCTCGACGGACGACCTCGACCTGTTCGTCTACCGCGTCAACGCCAACGGCACGAAGACGCTCGTTGGCACCAGCGCCGGCGGCACATCGGAGGAAGAGGTCAACCTGGTCGATCCGGCCCCAGCGACCTACAGCGTCTACGTGCACGCGTATCTGACCGACGGCCCGGACGCGAACTACAACCTGTTCGGTTGGGTTCTCGGCTCCGCGAGCGCCGGCAATGCCACGGTGACCCCAAGCTCGGGGACGGCTGTGACCGGTCAGGCGCAGACCCTCACGGTGAGCTGGAACGGCCTCGCGGCGGGGACGAAGTACCTCGGCCGCATCGCCTACTCTGGCGTCGCCGGTGGCAGCGCGGTTCCGGGCATGCCGCTGACCACGGTCCGCATCGACGGCTAGCACGATCTAGTACCGCGAAGCACCCGAGGGGGCCGGCGACGCCGGCCCCCTCGCTCGTTGCCGCTCGAGGCGATGCGGGTCTCTAGACTCTCGCGGTGCCCAGCCGTAGGAGACGGCAGGTCGAGCTGGAGCGCGTTCTCGGTACGCCGACGCTTTTTGCCACGGCCTACGGCAACGTCGGCTCGTCGATTTACTACGCACTCGGCCTCACCGCGGTCTTCGCGCTCGGACTGACGCCGCTCGTCTTTGTGATCGCGGGCGTCATCTTCGCGGCCACGGCTGCGACCTACGCCGAAGGAACGATCCGGTATCCAGAGGCCGGCGGATCCTCGAGCTTCGCGCGCCACGCGTTCGACGAGCTCGTCTCGTTCGGCGCTGCCTGGGCTCAGATGCTCGTGTATGTCGTCACCGTCGCCACCTCGGCGTTCTTCGTCCCGCACTACCTCTCGATCTTCTGGGAACCGTTGAACACCAACCCCTGGGACATCGTCGGCGGAGCGATCGTGATCGTCGTCCTCGTCGTGCTCAACATCGTCGGCGTTCAGGAGGCCGCCCGCCTCTCGGTCGTGCTCGCGGTGATCGACTTCGCGACGCAGTTGCTGCTCGTGGCGCTCGGGTTCGTGCTCGTCTTCAGCCCCGAGATCCTGATCGACAACGTGCACCTGGGAGAGGCGCCGACCTGGTCGAACTTCGCGATCGCGATCCCAGTCGCGATGCTCGCCTACACCGGTGTCGAGACCGTCTCGAACCTGGCCGAGGAGGTGAGGGACCCCGTGCGGAACGTGCCCGCCGCCTACAAGTACGTCGCCTACGCGGTCTTCGCCATCTACTTCACGCTGCCGCTCGTGGCGCTGTCGGCGTTGCCGGTCGTCGAGATCAACGGCGAGCTGACGACGTTGCTCGCGCTCCCGCCCGAGGAGGGGGGGTTCGCGAACGACCCGATCCTCGGGGTCGTCGAGAACCTCGGCGTCGAGGGGGCGTTACTCGACGCTCTCAAGATCTATGTCGGCGTCCTCGCGGCGACCATCCTCTTCATCGCGACCAACGCGGGGGTGATCGGTGCGTCGCGGATCACCTACTCGATGGCGACGTACCGGCAGATCCCGGAGATCTTCCGGCGCCTCCATCCTCGCTTCAAGACCCCCTGGCTCTCGCTGCTCATCTTCGCGGGGATCCTCCCGATCGCGGTCATCATCCCCGGCGACGTCAACTTCGTCGGCACGCTGTACTCGTTCGGGGCCACCCTCTCGTTCACGGTCGCGCATGCTTCGCTCGTCCGGCTGCGGATGACCGACAGAGGGCGAGACTTGCTCTACCGAGCAAAGCCGAACCTGCGCGCTCGTGGCGTCGACTGGCCGGTCTTCGCGGTGCTCGGAGGCCTCGCCACAGGCGTCTCGTTCGCCGTCATCCTCGCCCAGAACCCCACCACGAGGTGGGTCGGGCTCGGCTGGCTCGCCGCCGGGCTCCTGAGCTACGTCGTCTACCGCACTCGCTTCGTCCGCTCGTCGGTTCGCGCGACAGTGAAGCTGCCGGCGGCGGTCGGGCCCGCGCTCGCGCTCGAGTACCGACGCCTGCTGGTGCCGATCGTGCCTGGGCAGCCGACCGACGAGGCGTTCGACGTCGCCGCGAGCCTCGCCGCCGAGAGAGGTGCGCAGATCGCGGCGGTGCACGTGATCGAGGTGCAGCTCGACCTGCCCCTGAACGCCTGGCTGCCGGACCGCGTCGCGCAAGCAGACAGAGAGCTCGACGAGGCACAGCGCATCGGCGAGTCCTACGGTGTCACCGTGATCCCCAGGCTGATTCGCGCCCGGAGCGCCGGCCCGGCGATCGTGGAGGAAGCGCGGCGGCGCGGAACGGAGATCATCGTGATCGGCGCAGCCCGTAACGAGCTGACGCGAGCCAGGCGGGCCGTCTTCGGCCGCACCGTCGACTACGTGCTCAGGCAGGCACCCTGCCGTGTGATGGTGACGGCGGCGACTGGAGCCCCATGAGGTACTACCGCTCAGCCGTCGTCCTCTTCGCCCTCGTCTTCGTCGGCCTCGGCGTCACGTTGCTCGCGGTCACCGCGGCTGCTGGCGGGGGCACCCTCGGGTTTCTGCTCGGCGCGCTCTTCGTCGCCCTTGGGGTTGGCAGGCTGACGTTGCTGCGAAGGACGAAGCACTGATGGCCCGCAAGCTCGGCTTCGAGCGCGCGCTCGACGCCCCCGCCCTCTTCTCGGTCGCCTATAGCGAGATCGCATCCTCGCTCTATTTCGCGCTCGGCATCATCGCGGGCTACGCGCTCGGCCTCACCCCGGTGGTGCTGCTAGGTGCTGGGCTTTTCTTCCTGCTCGTCTCGCTCTCGTACGCGGAGGGCACCGCCGCCATCCCCGAGACGGGGGGCGCGGCGACGTTCGTGCGACGCGCGTTCAACGACCTCCTGGGCTTCCTCACCGGCTGGGTGCTCTTCCTCGACTACCTGATCGTGATCGCGCTCTCGACGCTCTTCGTGCCGCACTACCTGGGCGCCGCGCTCGGGCTCGAGGGCCTCCGTGACTCCCCCGGCGACGTGATTCTCGCGGTGACCGCAATCGCCGTGATCGCGATCGTCCGGCTCGTGCGACGCTCGCAGCTGCACAACGCGGGCCTCGTCGTGGCCGGCCTCGACCTCGCCACCCAGCTCCTCCTCGTCGTGCTGGGACTGGCGCTCGTCTTCTCGCCGGATGCGCTGACCCGAGGCACCGACATCGGCGTCGCGCCGACCTGGGACGACCTCGCATTCGCGCTCCCGCTCGCGATGCTCGCGTTCACCGGTCTCGAGACGGTCGCGAACCTGGCGGAGGAGACGCGCGAGCCCGGGCGGACGCTGCCCCGGAGCCTCTTCTCCGCGATCGGGCTCGTCGTGCTGATCACCGCGCTCATCGCCCTCGTCGGGATGTCCGCCTTTCCCGTCGAGGACGGCCGGACTGCCCTTGCGGAGGAGTGGCTCTTCGCGCCCCTCGTCGGGATCGTTTCGGCGCTCGGACTTCCGTCGGGGATGGAGGACGTGCTGCGCGTCTACATCGGGCTCACGGGCGCGCTCGTGTTGCTGGCAGCGGCGACGACGTCGATGTCGGGCTTCACGCGGCTCGCGCACTCGCTGAGCAGGCACGACCAGCTTCCCCGCTCGCTCGGTCGCCTCAATCGCCGTACGCTCGTCTCGCCGCAAGCGATCCTCGCGGTTGCCGGCGTCTCGATCGCGCTCGTGATCGCGACGGGGATCGCGGGCGACGACGTCGCCTTCCTCGCGAGCCTCTACTCATTCGGAATCCTGCTCGCCTTCGCGGCGGCACAGGTGGCCGTGCTTCGGCTCCGCGTGCAGGAACCCGACCTGCCGCGGCCGTTCCGCGCGCCGCTCTTCGCGCCGGTTCTCGGCATCCCCATCGCGATCTTCGTCTGGGTGATCGCGATGGTCACGCATCCGGGTGCGCGTTACGCAGGCCCGGCCTGGCTGGCGGCCGGGATCGTGCTCTACTTCGTCGTTCGCCGGCGGGCCCACCGCGGGCTCCTCTTCGACGCCGAGCCTCAGACGCAGCTCCCTCCGGGGGCGGACTTTCGCCGGTTGCTCGTTCCGATGAAGCTCGGGTCGGTCGGCGAGGAGATGATCGCGACCGCGATTGCCCTCGCCCAGGAGCGGCAGGCGACGATCGACGCGCTGTACGTGATCAAGGTGGGCCTTGAGCACGGGCTCGACGCGGAGCTGACGAGTCAGGAGCAGCTCGCGGTCGATTCCCTCGCGGAAGCCCAGCTCCTGGGCGAGGAGAATGGGATCCAGGTCAGCCCGAGCACCGTCCGGGGGCGCTCGATCGGGCAGGCGATCGTGACGGAGGCGGCGCGACGTGGCTCCGACCTGATCGTGATGGGCTCCGCGGCCCGCTGGCGCCGCCAGTCCGGCTTCTTCTCACCGACCGTCGAGTACGTGCTGCGCCACGCCCCGTGCGAGGTGCTGGTGGTCGCGTTCCCCCAGGGGACGCTCGAGGAGACTGGCTAGTCTGAACTTGTGAAGCTCGTAGTTATCGGCTGCGGCCGGGTTGGCGCCCGTATCGCGCGCGACTTCCGGGCGGACGGGTGGGATGTGACGGCGGTGGACGAGAAAGAGGAGGCGTTGTCGCGCCTAGGCTCCGGCTGGTCCGGCGGCTTCGTCGTCGGGCACGGAATGGATTCGGAGATCCTCCGCCGGGCCGGTGTCGACGAGGCGGACGCTGTCGTCGTCGCCACGAACGGCGATAACACCAACCTCGTGATCGGGCAGGTGGTGAAGAAGCGCTACGGGATCGAGACGGTGGTCGTGCGCGTGCTGGATCCTGCGCGGGCGCAGTTCTACGCGCAGCGCGGAATGGAAACGGTCTGCCCCACCCAGGCTGCCATCTCCGAGCTCGCCGACCGGGTTCGCAAGGCGGCCGCGTAGGTGTACTCGATCGTCGCGGGTGGAGGGAAGGTCGGCGCCAACGTCGCCCGCTCCCTGCTGCGAATGGGGCACGAGCTGACGGTGATCGAGCAACGTTCGCACCGGTTCGAGCAGCTTCAGGTTGAGTTCGAGCACCAGGTGCTGCTGGGTGACGCGACCGAGCTCCACGTGCTCGAGCTCGCCGGGATCGCGCGCCCGCCCGATCTCGTCTTCGCCGTCACCGGCGACGACGAGGACAACCTGATCATCTGCCAGCTCGCGAAGGAGGGGTACCGGGTGCCGAAGGCGGTCGCGCGGGTCAACGATCCGCGCAACCAGGAGCACTTCGACCTGCTCGGGATCACGCAGACAGTCTGTGCCACCTCGAACATCCTCGGCCTTGTCGAGCACGAGCTCCCCGATTACGGGATCGTTCGCCTGCTCGAGCTGCGCAAGGAGAACCTCGAGATCGTCGAGCTCCAGGTCGACCGCGACTCGCCGGCGGCCGGAAAGCGCATCGCGGGCCTGACGCTCCCGGACGGGTCACGGCTGATCTCGGTGATGCGGAACGGCCGCTCGGAGCTCGCGCACGACTCGACGGTGCTGCGGCCGGGCGACCAGGTGCTCGCGGTGCTCGTTCCCGGCAAGGAGGATCAGCTCCGCCGGGCGCTGCTCAAGCGGTAGCCGCGATTACGTCGACCGCCAGTAGTGCCTCGAGAAGAGGACGACGATCGGGATCACCTCGAGCCGACCGAGCCACATGAGCACGATCATGATCCCGGTCGAGACGTCGCTGAACGGCTCGAAGGAGCCGAATGGACCCGCCGGGCCGAACGCGGGACCGACGTTGCCGAGTGTCGTCGCCGATGCCGCAACCGCGTCCAGGACGCTCAGCTCGAGCCCCGTGCGTGCCGCGTCCATTGTCAGCAGCGCCGCGCCCACGATGAAGATGCCGATGTAGAGCAGAATGAAGCCCGACACCGCGCGGAGCGTCCGCTCGTCGACGACGGCGCGGTTCAGCCTGACCGGCGTGACGAGCTCCGGGTGCACGGTCTGGTCGAGCTCGCGGCGGAGGATCTTGCCCAGTAGCAGGTGGCGGACGACCTTCACGGAGCCGGCGGTCGAGCCGGCGGAGCCACCGACGAACATGAGACCGACGAGCGTCATCGACGCGAGTACCGGCCACAGGTTGAAATCCACGCTCGCGAAGCCGGTCGTCGTCATCATCGACACGGCCTGGAAGGCTGCATGCCGCACGGCGGCTTCGCCTGTCTCGATCCCCTCGGCCCACAGCTGCACTCCGACGATGAGCGAGCCCACGGCGAGCAGCGCGACATAGAGGCGGAACTCTTCGTCGTGGGCGAAGACGCGCGGATGCCGCCGGATGAAGGCCCTGTACATGAGGGCGAAGTTCGCTCCGGCCAGGAACATGAAGAGCGTGAGCGTCCACTGCGTCGCAGCGCCGAAATCCTGCACCGAGGTCGCCCGGATGCCGAAGCCGCCCGTTGGGATCGTCGCAAATGCATGTGCGAACGCATCGAAGACGGTCATCTCGTCGTCGATCCCGGTGAGCCCGATCAGGACGAGCACGGCGATCAGAGCCGCCGTCAGCCCGGCGTAGAGGAACCAGAGGCGACGGGCGGTATCGCGGATGCGGGTACTGAGGCTCTCGATCTCGGGCCCCGGCAGCTCCGACTCCAGCAGCTGCCGACCGCCCACGCGCAACCGCGGCAGCACGGCGAGGGCGAGCACGACGATGCCGATGCCGCCCAGCCACTGCGTGAACTGCCGCCAGAGCGCAAGCGAGCGCGACACATCCTCGACGTCGGTCAGGACGCTGGCTCCCGTGGTCGTGAAACCCGACATCGCCTCGAAGTACGCGTCGAGTGGACGATCGAGCTGGGACTCGCCCGAGAGGAGGTAGGGAAGCCCGCCGATCAGCGCCGCCACGAGCCAGGTGAGCGACACGACGAGAAAGCCTTCGCGCGCCCCGATCCGATGGTCGCCGCTCGTGCCACGCTCGAGCGCCCAGCCGCCGGCGCCCGTGATCGCACCTCCGAGGAGAAAGGGCCACGGCGGCTCGCCGTACCCGAGCGCGACTCCGGCAGGAACGACCGTGGTGAGGCTGAGGTACTTGGCGATCGCCCCGACGAGGTTCAGCGAGCCCCTCAGGTCGACGGCGAGGAGCCGGGGGCGGCCGACCCCCCGGACGCGGGTCGCTTCTCTCACACGCTCACAGCGCCCGCTCGACGTCCTTCACCCGAGACGACTCGGTGAAGATGATCGCACGGTCGCCGGCGCGCAGAACGTCCTCCCCGCGCGGGAAGATCGCCGTGCCGTCGCGGACGATCGCGCCGATCAGGGCGCCGCGGATGGGCATCTCCTTGAACTTCTTGCCCGCGAACTCGCTACCCGCGCGGGTCGTGATGTCGAGCACCTCGTAGCGATCGCCCTCGAGCATCGCGACCTGCTGCGTCCGGGGGTCGTGGGCGAAGCGGACGATCTCCTCGGCCGTGATCGCTCGCGGGTTGATCATGACGTCGACCCCGGCTCGGTCGAGCACCTCCATGGCAGCGGCTTCGTGCACGACGGCGACTGTGAAGCGGATCCCGTGCACCTTCGCGAGCGTCGCTGCGTAGTGATTCTTCATGTCGTCGCGCATCGCGAAGATCGCGACCTGCGCGTCGCCGATCCGCTCGCGGTCGAGAAAGTCGGGATCCATGCCGGTCGAGTGGTAGACGCGGGCGCCCGGAAGCTCGTCTGCGACGTCGCGCGCCCGCTCCCGCGAGGTCTCGATCAACCGGACGCCGATGTCCTGCTCGAGCAGCTGGCGCGCGATCGCCGTTCCCGCACGCCCTGCCCCGAAGACGACGACGTCCTTCACTTTTCCCGCTCCGGGCGCGATCAGTGCGCCCCATTCCTGCGCCGCCTGCGGCGAGCCGATCACGACGATTCGGTCGCCGATGCGAAGCTCGTCGGAACCGCCGGGGAGGATCATCGTGTCGCCGCGGATGATGCTCGCGATCTTCGAGTCCTCCGGCACCCGCGCTTCGCGCAACGGCACGTCGAGGACACCGCTGTCGCAACCCGCCTCGATGTCGAACTCGACGAGCTGAACCTGACCCTCTGCGAAGATGTCCGTCAGCCGGGCCGCCGGGACACCGATCGTGCGTGCGATCGCATGCGCCGTCTCGACCTCCGAGGAGACGATGAAGTCGACGTCCAACTGGCCCTCGCGCCAGACGTCGAGGTATTCCGGGTTCGTCGTGCGGACGATCGTGGTGGTGCGGGGCGCGACAGCCTTCGCGATCATCGCGGCGACGAGGTTCGCCTCGTCCCGCGACGTGCAGGCGATCAGGAGGTCGGCCGACGCGACGCCTGCCTCGGAGAGGACGCGGCGGCTGGCGCCGTTGCCCTCGACCGTCGACACGTCATAGCGGTTCGCAAGGGGCGCGAGCCGCGCCGGGTCCAGGTCGAAGACGGTGAGCTCGTGCTCGTCGTGCAACGCCTGCACGATCGTCGTGCCCACCTGGCCTGCGCCGATGAGGAAGATCTTCACTCGAACCTCACGGGCGCAGGGTACTGCTGCGATCAGCCGGCGAGCCTCGGCTACCCTGGTTCGCGTGCGCCTCTTCCTCGCCGTACTGGGCGTACTCTCAGTCGCGGCCTGCGCTTCTGCCTCCGACAAGCCGCTCGCGTCGGGCCAGTCGAGCGCCTTCAAGTCGCGACCATTCTTCACCGGCCTGGCCGACCCCGTCTTCGTCGGCGCCACCCCAAGCGAGAAGAGGCGTCTCTACGTGGTCGAGCAGGCCGGCCGGATCGTCGTGGTCGATCGCGGCCGCCGGCGGGCGAAGCCGTTTCTCGACATCCGCTCGCTCGTGACCTCGGGCGGGGAGCAAGGCCTGCTCGGGCTGGCGTTTCACCCCAAGTACGCCCAGAACCGCCGCTTCTACGTGCAGTACACAGACCGCGGCAGCGACACGCGCCTCGTCGAGTACCGCTCGAACGGGACGAGTGCGATTCCGGGCTCCGCGCGCGTTCTCTTCTCGAGCGACGACCCGTACAGCAACCACAACGGCGGCATGCTCGCGTTCGCGCCAAACGGTCGGCTCCTCTTCACGATGGGCGACGGCGGCAGCGGCGGCGATCCGGAGAATCGCGCCCAGAATCCACGTTCTCTCTTCGGGAAGCTCCTGTCGATCAATGTTGCGACAAAGGGGCTGAAGATCGAGGCGTACGGTCTGCGGAACGCCTGGCGCTTCTCCTTCGACCGGGCAAACGGCGACCTCTACATCGGCGACGTCGGTCAGGGCGAGCTGGAGGAGATCTCGTACACGCAGGCCCCGAGCGCCGGGCTCGAGAACTACGGCTGGGACGTCTACGAAGGGCGAGCGAAGTTCGAGGACAAGTCGCTCGGCCCTGGCCGGCTCGTCCAGCCGATCGCGCAGTACTCACGCGCCGACGGCTGCTCCGTCACCGGCGGCTACGTGTACCGCGGATCGAACGCCGCGCTCCGCGGGCGCTACATCTACGGGGACTTCTGCTCCGGGAACATCTGGAGCCTGAAGATCGTGAGGGGGAAGGCGACCGGCTTGCGGCGGGAGCCCTTCAAGGTCGAGAGCGTCAGCTCCTTCGGCGAGGACGCCTCCGGCGAGCTCTACGCCGTCTCGCACGACGGCACGATCTTCCGCCTGACGCCGTAGCGCGCGTCTCCGAGTGACGAGCTCCAAAGAGCCACTTGCGGCGCGCGTCCGTGGGCGGTAGCTCGCCCACCGCCGGTCTCTGAGACCGTGCGCGGCGGCTTCGGACGCGGCCGTAACGGCGAATTGCGCCTCGCCGGGCAGCGTGCTAGCTCGCCGGGCGATTGTCTCTGAGACCGATCGGCTCGGGCGGCGGACGCGTACTACTTGGCCCGGCGGACGCGCGGCGCTTGGCCGAGCGCGGCGTAGGCGAGCGCGTTCAGGCTCTCGTTCAGATTGCGCAGTTCTCGCGCGATGAGCGCGAAGCCCTCCGCGTTCTCGGCATTCCGGTTCAGCCGCGCCAGCTCGTTCGCGATCCGGTCGAGGCGCACGAGCACCGCCTCGAACTGGCGGTCGGGCATCTCCTTTGCTTCCATGGGCGCGAGAATAGCTGGCTGTGCGCCTTCACTTCGAGCTAGCGCGTCGGGGCTATCGCCGGTATGCCGCCTACCCCGGGGCAACCTACGCCGGACTTTTCACGAACGTCTTCTTCGGCTTCCTGATTGCGTACATCCTGCTTGCCGTCTACGACGAACGAGACGTGATCGGCGGGTACGACGTGCGCGACGCGATCGCGTACGTGTGGATCTCCCAGGGCCTCCTGTCCGTCGCGGCGATCTTCGGCCCTTCATGGTACGAGCTGGCACGCCGGGTGCAGACAGGTGACGTCGCAACCGATCTGCAGCGACCGCTCGATGTGCAGCGTGCGGAACTCGCTCAGGATGTCGGTCGCGCCTGCTACCAGCTCCTCTGGCGGGCAGCACCGCAGTTCCTGCTTGGTGCGCTTGTCTTCGAGATCACGATCCCGGATGAACTAGCGCGCTGGCTCCTCTTTACGATCAGCGTTGCCCTCGCGGTCGCAGTGAGCTTCGGCGTCCGCCTGCTCGTCAACCTTTCGGCGTTCTGGTTGCTCGACTACCGCGGGCCGCTGCTGCTCGCGCTGGCGGTGAGTCAGCTGCTTTCCGGCGCGACCATCCCACTCGCGTTCTTCCCGGGAGCTCTCGACACGATCGCCCGCCTGACACCGTTTGCCTCGATGCTCCAGGCGCCGGTGGACGTCTACGTCGGGCAGCCGCTCGGCGGCAGCACGCTCGCCGTCCTGGCGCTCCAGGGGGGATGGGCCGTCGCGCTCTACGCGGCCGGAGGCCTCGTGCTCTCGGCCGGCACCCGAAAGCTGGTGCTGCAGGGTGGCTGATCTCGCTCGCATCTACGTCCATCTGGTCGGCGCACGCATCCGCTCCCAGCTCGAGTACCGGCTCTCGGCCGCCTTCCAGCTTGCCGGAACCGCCCTGCTGACCGCGCTGGACTTCGCCGCGATCGCGGCGATCTTCGCCAACGTTGACCAGCTGGGCGACTGGAGTATCAGAGAAGTAGCGCTCCTGTACGCCCTCGCCACGATCTCGTTCGCCCTCACCGACCTCGTCGTCGGTCACCTCGATCTGCTGCCGCAGATGATCCGGGAGGGCACGCTGGACGGGATCCTCGTGCGGCCGCTGCCCTCGCTCTTCCAGCTCGTCGCTGCCGACTTCGCCATCCGTCGGGTGGGGAAGGCGCTGCAGGGCGTCGGCGTCTTGATCTTCGCCCTCGTCACGGTGGACATCGACTGGAGCGTCGGCCGCGTGCTCGCGATTCCGCTCGCAATCGCTGCGGGCGCAGTGATCTACGCCGCGGTGTGGGTCTCGCTGGCGACGATCGCGTTCTGGATCGTGGACGCGATCGAGGTCGTAAATGCCTTTACCTATGGGGGCAGCTTCCTCTCGCAGTATCCGATCGGGATCTTCGCGAGGTGGCTGCGCGGGCTGGTCGTGTTCGTCGTGCCGATCGCCTTCGTGGCGTACTTCCCCGCGCTGTACTTGCTCGATAAGGATGACGCGCTCGGGCTACCACGGGCCTTCAGCTTCGTCTCCCCCCTGGTGGCCTGCCTGGCGGCGATCGCTGCCACAGCGATCTGGCGAAACGCCGTCCGCCACTACCGGAGCGCCGGCGGATGATCGAGGTACACGATGTCGAGAAGCGGTTCATCGTGCGCGCGAAGACCGGCCGGCTGCGGCGCGAGCGGCGAGAGGTCATGGCCGTCGACGGAATCTCCTTCGAGATCGAGTCCGGCGCGATGGTCGGGTACGTCGGCCCGAACGGCGCGGGGAAGTCGACGACGGTGAAGATGCTGACCGGGATCCTCGTCCCGAGCGCAGGTCGGCTTCGGGTCGCCGGACTCGACCCGTCGCGACAGCGGATCGAGCTCGCTCGCCGGATCGGCGTCGTCTTCGGTCAGCGCTCGCAGCTCTGGTGGGATCTGCCACTCGCGGACTCGTTCGACCTCTTGCGACACATCTACCGCGTGCCGGCGCAACGGCATCGGGAGAACCTCGAGCGCTTCTCCGCCACGCTCGGACTCGGCGCCTTCATGACCACGCCCGTGCGCCAGCTCTCCCTCGGGCAGCGGATGCGGGGCGAGTTGACCGCGGCGCTCCTGCACGATCCGGACATCGTCTTCCTCGACGAGCCGACGATCGGGCTCGACGTCGTTGCGAAATCGGCGGTGCGGGAATTCCTGACCGACGTGAACCGGAACCGCGGCGTCACGGTGCTCTTGACGACGCACGACCTCGCCGACATCGAACGGCTCTGCTCGCGCCTGCTGATCGTCGACCACGGCCATCTCATCTGGGACGGCGGGCTCGACGAGCTGAAGCGGCGCTACGGACAGGAACGGACGCTCGTGGTCGACCTCGAGGAAACCGTGCCACCGCTCGAGCTCCCCGGCGTCCGGGTGACCAGGGTGGAAGGCCCTCGGCAGTGGCTCGCCTTCCGGCGCGACGAGACCAGCGCTGCCGAGCTCACCGCAGCCGTCGCGGCCCGTGCGCCCCTCCTCGATCTCGCGATCGAGGAGACCCAGATCGAGGAGATCGTCAGGCGGATCTACGCAGCCGGAGGAGCTCCTCTCGCGACGTGACGACGATCTCCGCCGGCGGTGCCGTGGCTTCGACTCGCTCGATCCGGCGATCGGCTCCGAGTTGGCGGAGGGCCACGCGCGCGAGCTCGACGGGCGCGTCGGTGAAGACGACGATGCGGGTCCCGTCCGCGTGCAGGGCACGCAGCGTCGCGCTCACCTCTGCGGCCGGACGCAGGTAGACGGGCGCACGATCCTCCGCGAACCGCTCGAGCAGCGTGCGCCAGTTGCCGGCGCCGCGGGCGTCGAGCTCGGAAGCAGCCGCGGTGCGGTCGTCCGGCAACCCCGCCACGTCGAGCACCCGGGCGGCGTCCAAGAGCCAGTCGCGCCAGAGGGGCCGCGTGTCTCCCAGGACGTCGAGATCGATCGCGACCGTCATGTGGGTCGGTGGCGCGCGAGCCGCCGCCACGCGAGGATGCCGAGGCCGACGCCGACCGAGTCGATCAGCACGTCGAGCGGCGCGCCGCGACGGCCGGGGACGAAGTGCTGGTGCACCTCGTCGGAGACCGCGTAGGCGACGCCGAGCAGGAAAGCCGGAAGCTCCCGCCGCACCGCGCGCAGCAGCAGCGCGGCTAGCACCGCGAACTCGGTTGCGTGCGCGAGCTTCCGGAGCGCGAGGTCCCAACCGCCGAGGCCGGTGCCGAGATCGGACACCGACGAAAGCGCAAAGATGACGCCGGCCCAGACAAGGACCGGAGCCCAGAGTCGGAGCACCGAAGGCACGCGCACGATGATAGGCTCCGCCCCGATCACGGAGCCCGGTGAGGGAACCCGGTGAGAGTCCGGGACGGTCCCGCCGCTGTGAGGGGTAGCGCTCCCCGTGGAAACGCCACTGGCCGAAAGGCCGGGAAGGCCACGGAGAAGGGAGCCCCGAGTCAGAAGACCTGCCCGGCTCCCCATACCGAACCCCTCGTGGAAGGAGGATTCGTGCTTCGTATGCTCACGGTCTTCTCGTTGCTGCTGGCAACGGTTTTCTCGGCGTCGGCCCTCGCGGCTGATGTCAAGGTGCGTGTCGAAGGCAGGACCCAGACGATCTACGGCTCCGCGCAGCCCTCGCTGCAAGCCGACAACGCGCTGCAGGCCCTCGACGTCGCCAGCACGGCCGGGGAGTTCCACTACGCCCTGACGACCAGCTCGTTCGGCGACTACGTCAGCCAGATCGGCAAGTACGCCGCCGCCGAGACGACCGGCTGGGTGTTCAAGGTGAACGGCGTTTCGCCGCCCGTTGGAGCGGACAAGGTCGTGCTGGAGAACGGCGACGTCGTCCTCTGGTATTACGCTACCTTCGGGGCCGCGGGCGGGCCGCCGACTCTCGAGCTCCGGCGGCTGCCGCGCGACTGCTATCTCGTCCAGTCCGTGAACGACGCCGGCAAGCGAACCGGCGCTGCCCGCGCCACGCTCCACGTGGGCGCAAAGCGCTTTCCGACGCGCAACGGGCGGGCGTGCATCGGCCGCCACTCGGGGCTCGTGCGCGCGACCGCGCCCGGTGCCGTCCGGTCGAACTCGGTGCAATGAGGTGCGGCGCGTCTGCGCGCTCGGCGTCGTCGTCCTCCTCCTCGCCGGCTGTGGCGGAAGCGGCGAGGGGGAGGGCAAGGCGACGCTCTGGGTCACGCAGGATCGCGGCGCGCGCGTGCTGCTCGAGGCCGAAGTACCGGCCGGGCAGACCCTGATGCGAGCGCTCGCGTCAGAGCTCGAGATCGAGACCCGCTACGGCGGCCGCTACCTGCAGGCGGTGGCCGGCCTGGAGGGCGACCTCGACCGGCAGCGCGACTGGTTCTGGTTCGTGAACGGCTACGAGGGCGACCGCAGCGCGAGCGAGTACCGCCTCCGCGACGGTGATGTCGCCTGGTGGGACTACCGCGCCTGGGAGCGGGAAGGGGAGGCGCGCGTCGTCGTGGGATCCTTCCCGGAGCCCTTCCTCCACGGGTTCGCCGGAGAGGAGCGACGGGCGGTTGTGCGGTACGAGCCGTCGGAGGCGCGCCGAGCCGCTCGGCTCGGCGCGCTCATCAAAGCAGACTCGGTCGCCCCGCTCGGGACGAGCATTCCGGACGGCGCGAACGTGCTCGAGGTTCGGGCCGGCTCCCCCGCGCTCCACGCGGAGCTGCTGGGCGAGTCGGCCGGCGATCCGGTTCGCTTTGTCCTCAGCGGCTCGCCGGCGCCCGCTGTGCGGCGGTACACGATCCCGTGAGTCCCGGAGCTGCTGCCGCACTGCTGGCGTCGGCCGGGGTCGCGGCACTGCTGGCCGATCGCCTCGTGTCGGTTGCCGTGATCGCCTTCGTGCTCCTCCTCGTCTGCGTGCGCGCGCCGGCCCATCGTCGCCGCGTCTACCTCTTCGGCGCGATCTCGACCGGCGTCGGCGTCCTCGTCGTCTCGCCCTTTCTTTGGTCGAGCCCGGAGGGCACCGTCCTCTGGAGCGGACCGACGATCCCCGTCGTCGGCCCGCTCGACGTCACGACCGATGAGCTCCACGAGGCGGCGCTGAACGCGCTCCGGCTGACCGCGCTCGCGCTCGCGTTCTCCGCCTACGCGCTCCTCCTGGATCACGACCGGCTCGTCGCGGCGGCAGGCTTCGCGCGGCGCTCCGCCCTCGCGGTTGCGCTCGCGACGCGGCTCGTTCCCTCGCTCGAGCGGGACGCGATCGGGCTGGCGGAGTCGGTTCGAGGGCGGGGGGTGCAGCTCGAAGGCGCGCGAGGCTACGCGACTCTGCTCTCGCCGCTCGTGGCCGGCTCGCTCGAGCGGGCGACCACGCTCGCAGAGGCGATGGAGGCTCGCGGCTTCGGGCGAGCGGGTGCCACTCGCGCGCCTCGACCGCCCTGGCGGACGCGCGACCGCCTCGTCCTGGGCCTGGCCGCGCTCGGCGTGGTTGCGGGAGCGCTATGGCTCTAGGGCCGTTGGTTCAGGTCTCCGGTCTCTCCTTCTCCTATCCGGGCGGTGACCGCGCGCTCACCGACGTCTCGCTCCGGATCGAGTCGGGTGAGGTGATCGCGCTGCTGGGCTCGTCGGGGTCTGGCAAGTCGACGCTCCTCCGCGCGCTCTCGGGCCTCGTGCCGCACTTCCACGGCGGCTGCTTCTCCGGCCGCGTCGTTGTCGACGGGCGCGACACGCGCGACGTGCGGCCGGCCGAGCTGGCAGGGACGGTCGCGACGGTGTTCCAGGATCCCGAGGATCAGGTCGTGATGACGATCGCCGCGAACGAGGTCGCGTTCGGGCTCGAGAACCTCGGCACTGAAGCGGCGGAGATCTGGCCGACGGTCTCCCGCTCGCTCGCTGCGGTCGACGCTCTGCACCTGCACGACCGCAAGCTCGTCGAGCTCTCCGGCGGCGAGCTCCAGCGGGTGTGCCTCGCCTCGGCGCTCGCCCTCGAGCCCCAGCTGCTCCTGCTCGACGAGCCGACGTCACAGCTCGATCCCGAGGCCGCCGAGCTCTTCCTCACAGCCGTTGTTCGGCTCGGGAACACGATCGTCCTCTCCGAGCAGCGAGTCGCCCGCGCGCTCGAGTTGGCGACGCGCGTCGTCTTCCTCGACGGCGGCCGGGTCGTCCTCGACGCACCGGTTGCCGAGGCACGCGGCTGGCTGGCTGCGAACCGCCCTGCCTACACAGAGGCTAGTGTCGCAGCGACACAATCTTTCTCCCGCCGCGGCGACCTGTTGCTCCGGCTACGCGGGATCTCGGTTGCGTACGGCAAAGGAGCGCGCGTGCTCGACGGCGTCGACCTCGACGTACGTCGCGGCGAGATCGTCGGGCTGACGGGTCCGAACGGCTCGGGCAAGACGACGCTCGCGAAGATCGCTGCGGGTCTACTCGATCCCGACGGGGGCACGTTGGAGCGGCGGGGACGAGCGCTGCTGCTGCTGCAGGACCCCGGCCGGTACCTCGTCCGCGAGACGGCTCTCGACGAGGTGTCCCTGGCGGTCGCCGATGATCTCTCCCGTGCCCGGGCGGCGCTTGAGCGGGTTGGGCTCGGGTGGGCCGCCTCCCGGCATCCGCGCGACCTCTCGAGCGGTGAGCGGGAGCGGCTGGCGCTCGCTTCCGTCGAGGTCGCACAGCCTGACCTCCTCGTGCTCGATGAGCCGACGCGCGGGCTCGATCCCGACCGCAAGCGCGATCTCGGCCGCCGCCTCCTCGAGTACGCCGACGCAGGCGGTGCTGTCCTCCTGGCGACGCACGATCCCGACCTGCCGGTGCACCGACGGGTTGAGCTTCCCGTCGAGCGCATCGCACCGGTCTCTTCCAAGGGGGCAGCGGTTGCCGTCTAGGCTCGTTGGAGCTTGTGCCGCAGCGGCACTTGCGCTCGCGGCCTGGGCGGCGCTCGATCCTGCCCATGGCGGCATCGCCGTGCTGCTCGCTGCAGTCGCGGTTCTCGCGGCCGGTTTCGCGTGGCTCGAGGGCGGCACGATGGCGGCACGCGATCTGACCCTCGTCGCAACCCTGGGCGGTCTCGCCGCTGCCGGTCGCGTCCTCTTCGCACCCATTCCGAGCGTGCAGCCGGTGACGGTGCTGGTGGCCGCTGCGGGTGTCGCGCTCGGCCCGAAGCGCGGGTTCGTCGTCGGTGCCGTCGCCGCTCTCGCCTCGAACTTCTTCCTCGGACAAGGTCCGCACACGCCCTGGCAGATGCTGGCCTGGGGCGGCTGCGGCCTGCTCGGCGGATTGCTCGCGCCGCTCCTCCGGGGCCGATCCGCGTTCGCAGCGTTCACGGTGGCGCTCGGGTTCGCGTTCGGCACCGTCATGGATCTCTGGCTCTGGTACGGGTTCTACCCGCACACCGAGGCGGCCCTGCTCGCGCGTCTCGCCGCCGGCGTCCCCTTCAACATCGCGCACGGTGCCGGGAACCTCGTGCTCGCGCTCGTGGCCGGGCCGGAACTGCGGCGGGTGCTCGAGCGTTTCGAGCGCCGCTCACGAACCGAGATCCAGTGGGCATGAAGCTGCTCGCGACGGTCGTCGCCGCGGCGGCTCTGGCGACGCCGACGACCTACGTCCAAGGCCAGCAGCGGGAGGACGGCGGCTTCGGCGATCCACAGCTCACGGCGTGGGCGACGCTCGGTCTCGTCGCGGCCGGTGCAGACACCGGCGGTGCCGCCGAGTATCTCGCCCGACGCTCTCCATCCGACCCGACGGGCCTCGCGCTCGTGGCGATGGCTCGCGCCGCAGCCGGCGACCGGCCGGACGAGCTGCTGCCGCGCCTCCGCGCCGTCCGGCCGGGGAAGCTCGTCAACGCGACGATCTGGACGCTCCTGGCGCTGCGGCAGGCGGGCGAGCCCGCGCCCCGGGCGCTCGTCCAGGCGCTCGTCGCTGCTCAGCGCCGGTCCGGGGGCTGGCCCTGGCACGCCGGGGGTGCGCCGGATACGAACGACACTGCGGCAGCTATCCAGGCACTCCGCTCGGCCGGCATCGCAGGAGGGTCGATCGATCGCGGCGTCAGCTTCCTCCGACGGCACCAGAATGCGGACGGGGGCTTCGAGCTCAGTGACGGGCGCGGCTCGGACGCCCAGTCGACGGCATGGGCGATTCAGGCGCTGATCGCCGCCGGGCGCGAGCCGGGTTCAGGGGCCTTCCGCTACCTCGCTCGCCTGCGCCAGTCGGACGGGAGCTACCGCTACTCGGCGCGCTACGCGACGACACCGCTGTGGGTGACCGCACAGGTCCTGCCTGCCCTCGCCAGGCAGCCGTTTCCGGTCAGCGTCCCGTAAGCGGTGTGTAACGGTTGGTGAGGAACCGAACCGTGCCGGTGGAAAGAGACGAACTGACGGGTGTACCCAAACACGGAGACCTTCACATGCCCAAAGCACGGATTCTCTTGCTCGTGTCCGCACTCCTCTGCACAGCAGGGCTCGGCCGCGCTGCGACGGCTGACGCGGCCGAGCTCTTCTACGGCGTCGACACCCAGAACCGCCTCGTGACCTTCACGAGCGACTCGCCGGCGGCGATCAGCCGCGTCCCCTTCACCGGCCTGCCGGCAGGGGAGCAGATCGTCGGTCTGGACGTTCGCCCGGCAGGGAATCAGCTCATCGCCCTCAGTAGCGCAAGCCGGCTCTACCGGATCAACCCGCCCGGCGGCGGCGTGACCGCGATTGGCACAGCCGCATTCGTTCCTCCTCTGAGCGGGACGACCTTCGGCTTCGACTTCAACCCGATGGTCGACCGGATCCGCGTCACTGCCGAAAGCGGCCAGAACCTCCGGCTGAACCCGGATACCGGCGCGAATGCCGCCGTCGACGGCCAGCTCTCCTACGCGCCTGGGGATCCCGGGGCCGGCACCACGCCGCGCATCGTCGCCTCCGGGTACACGAACAGCGTCGCAGGGGCGACCACGACGCAGCTCTTCAACCTGGACGCGGCTAGGAACACGCTCGTGCTCCAGAATCCACCCAACAACGGGACGCTCGTGACCGTGGGCGCCCTGGGAGTCGAGGTCGGCGACGTGACCGGCTTCGACATCGCCGCGAGCGACGGCGTCGCCTATGTGGCGCTCGAGATCCCCGGAAACTCGCTGTCCTCGCAGCTCCACCGCATCAACCTGGCCACCGGAGCCGCGACTGTCGTCGGGCGGATCGGCGGCCGGGTGCAGATCCGGGCACTCGCCGCGGGGGGCGGGGCGCCGGCCGCCAATAGGGGTACGCGGGTTGGGGTTACGCGCGGCGGCGCGCCCACACCCCGCGTCGCGCCGGCCGACATGAGGGCTCCGCTCGTTGGGATTCCGAGCGTCGTCGCGCCCACTCGCATCGGCGCGCTCGCGCGCTCCGGCGTGCGCGTGCGGGCAACCTGCTCGGAGAGCTGTACGTTCACCCTGCGGCTCGTCCTCGGCACGCGAGTGATCGGCACCGGGCGTGCCGTCACGACCGATCTCGCCGGCTCGGCGCCGCTGCGCGCGGTCTTCTCGACGGCCGGCAAGAAGCTGCTGGTGGGGCGCCGCACCGCCGAGGTCCGTGTGATCGTTTCGGTGGAGGATGCCTCCGGCAACCAGAGCAACGCTACTCGGACGATCCGCGCCAGGCGCTGATCGTCTCGCCGACTGCTGCGAGCGCCCCGACAGGGGCGCTCGCTAGCATCGGCGCATGCCGGCGGTCGCCTCTCCTGACCAGTACCTCGCGAACCTGAACCCCGCTCAGCGGGAGGCCGTCCTGCACACGGAGGGGCCTCTGCTCGTCATCGCCGGTGCCGGCTCGGGGAAGACCCGCGTGCTCACCCACCGGGTGGCGCACCTGATCTCGGCGGTCGGCGTGAAGCCGAACGAGATCCTCGCGATCACGTTCACGAACAAGGCCGCGGGCGAGATGCGCGAGCGCCTGACGAACATGCTCGGCCCGCTTGCTCGGGCGATCTGGATCCTGACCTTCCACGCCGCCTGCGGCCGGATGTTGCGCGCCGAGGCCGAGCGGCTCGGCTACCGCTCGAACTTCACGATCTACGACACGCAGGATCAGCTGCGACTCGTCAAGCAGTGCCTCGAGGAGCTGGAGAAGGATCCGAAGCGGTTCGCTCCCCGCGGGATCCACGCCCAGATCTCGAACGCGAAGAACCAGCTCGTGACACCGGGGCTGTACACGGAGCGCGTCGCCTCCTTCTACGACCAGACGGTGGCCGAGGTGTACGAGCTCTACCAGCGCCGGCTGCACGCCTCGAACGCGGTCGACTTCGACGACATGCTGATGCTCACCGTCGAGGTGCTCGAACGCTTTCCCGACGCGCGCAAGCGCTGGCAGAACGCCTTCCGCTACGTCCTCGTCGACGAGTATCAGGACACGAACCACGCCCAGTACCGGCTGCTCCAGCTCCTGGCCGAATCCCACCACAACGTCTGCGCAGTCGGGGACCCAGATCAGTCGATCTACGCCTTCCGCGGCGCCGACATCCGCAACATCCTCGAGTTCGAGCGTGACTTCCCTAGTACCCGCACGATCGCGCTCGAGCAGAACTACCGCTCCACCAACGCGATCCTCGAAGCCGCGAACGCCGTCATCTCGCACAACACCGAGCGCAAGGAGAAGCGGCTCTGGTCGGAGCTCGGCGAGGGTGACCCGGTGCGCGTCGTCGAGGTGGAAGACGAGCACGCCGAGGCGCGGTACGTCGCCGCGCAGATCGCCGGGCTCGTCGAAGAGGGCTATGGGGGCAGCGAGATCGCGGTCTTCTACCGGATGAACGCGCAGTCACGCGTGCTCGAGCAGACCCTGCGGCTGCAGGGGATCGGCTACCGGGTGATCGGGGGACCGCGCTTCTACGAGCGTGCCGAGGTCAAGGACGCCACCGCCTACCTGCAGGTGCTCGACAACCCGTCCGACGCCGTCTCGCTGATGCGGATCGCGAACCGGCCGAAGCGCGGCATCGGCGACACCACCATCTCCCGCCTCGTCGCCTACGCGGATGTCCAGGGCAGCTCGCTCTTCGAAACGCTCGACCGCCCAGGAGAAGCGGGGCTCGGCACCGTGGCCGTGAAGGCGGTGACGTCGCTGAAGAACCTGCTCGACTCGCTGCGCTCGGCGGCGCAGGAGCTCGACGTGCCGGAGCTCTTGCAGACAGTGCTCGACCGCACCGGGACGCTCGAGGCGTACGAGGCCGAGCGGACGATCGAGTCCCGCGGCCGGATCGAGAATCTCGAGGCCTTTGTCGACGGCGCCCGCGAGTACCACGCGGGCGCGCAGGAGCCGACCCTGTCGGGGTTCTTGCAAGAGATCTCGCTCTACTCCGATCAGGATGCGCTCACCGGCGAGAGCAACGTGACGCTGATGACGACGCACAACGCCAAGGGGCTCGAGTTTCGCGCCGTCTTCCTCGTCGGGGTGGAGGAGGAGATCTTTCCGAGCGGCCGCTCGATCGAGGAGCAGGGGATCGAGGAGGAGCGCCGTCTCTTCTACGTCAGCCTCACGCGCGCAAAGGAGTGGCTCTTGCTGACGCATGCCTCGTCGCGGCTCCTGTGGGGACGGACGACGCACAACCTCCCTTCCCGCTTCCTGGACGAGCTGCCCGACCGGCACGTCGAGCGCGAGCGGTTGCGTGCATCCTCCTGGCGGAACTACGGCAGTCCCGCCCAGACGCGCGACATCCAGCCCCGTCACGATCAGCCGACCCTCTCGACCGGTGACTCGGTCCGACATGGCACCCTGGGCGAAGGCGTCGTGACCCAGCTCGAGCCGGGGGGCCTCGTCACGGTGCGCTTCGCAGGCGACGGGAGCGAGCGGAAGTTGATGCTCGACTACGCGCCGCTCGAGAAGATCGCGTGAGAGGATCGGCCGATGGCCATCGACATTCGTCCGCCCCAAGAAGATGAGCTCCGCGCCGCGATGGAGGCCGCCGAGAGCGCCTTCGGCTCCACCGTCGACGACGCCGACTGGGAGCGTGAGCGCAAGGCCCTTCCCGCTGCGCGCTCGCTCGCCGCGTATGACGCCGGGAAGCCGGTGGGCCTCGCGGGGGCCTATGAGTTCGAGCTGACGATCCCCGGCGGGCAGCTCCCGTGCGCGGGCGTGACCTGGGTCGGCGTCCTGCAGTCGCACCGCCGTCGCGGGATCCTGCGCGACTTCATGCGCCGCCAGCTCGAGGACGTGCGCAACTGGGGTGAGCCGCTCGCGGCGCTCTGGGCCTCCGAGTCCTCCATCTACGGCCGCTTCGGCTACGGCTTGGCGGTTCCCGCCCTGACCATGAAGGCCGATCGCGGACGTTTCACGCTCCGCGACGATCGTGGCTCGGCCGGTTCGGTACGACTGGTCACCCGCGACGAGGCTTACGAGCTCTTCCGGCCTGTGCACGAACGGGTGCGTGCGACGCGCGCCGGCATGATCAGCCGCTCGGAGCACTGGTGGAAGGAGCATCGACTGCCCGACCCCGAGAGCTGGCGGCGCGGCGCGAGTCAGAAGTTCTACGCCGTCGTCGAGGTCGACGGCGAGGTCGAGGGGTACGCGATGTACCGCGTCAAGAGCGACTGGGAGGACGGCATGCCGCGCGGCCAGGTGCGCGTCGTCGAGTCGTTCACCGTCTCCTCGGCAGCCGAGCGGGAGCTGTGGCGGTTTCTGTTCAGCATCGACCTGACCGTCACGGTGCAGGCGTACTACCTCGATCCGGCGTCGTCGCTCTTCCTGAACGTTCGCGACCCCCGCGCGCTCGGCCTGCGTTTGACGGACAGCCTCTGGCTGCGCCTCGTCGACGTCGAGGCCGCGCTCCGCGCGAGATCGTACGGCGCTACTGAACCCGTCGTCCTCGAAGTGGGGGACGAGCTCTGTCCCTGGAACGCCGGTCGCTACCGCGTCGGCGGAGGCGCCGGTAGGACGGATGACGACGCCGATCTCTCGCTCGACGTCGCCGACCTAGCTTCTGTGTACCTCGGCGGCTTCGACGTCCACGAGCTCGTCCACGCCGGACGTGTCACCGAACTCCGCGAAGGCGGGGCCGAGAGGGCATCACTGCTCTTCAGGACGCCGTTGCCGCCGTTCTGTCCAGAGGAGTTCTAGTCGTGCTCCCTTCCAGAACTCCATTGGACTCTGCAGGCGTCCAGCCGGGCACCGTGCGCCCCCAGATCACACCACCTGGCCACTCCCCACAGCCGCAGTGGACTTCTGGAACGAAGCGCTGATGGCCTGGGACGTTCGTCCGACCACGAGCCTCGAGGAGTTCGCCGACGCGATCGGCGCGATCTCGCACTACTTCGGTCAGGGCGAGCCCGACCACCCGCGCGCCGAGCGGTTCTCACGGGCGCTGCCGTTCGAACGCATGCACGCAGCGTGGGACGGCGACCGCATCGTTGGCGGAGCGGGCGCGTTCCCCTTCGAGTTCTCGGTCCCCGGTGGCACGCTGCCCTGCGGAGGCGTCACCGTCGTGGGCGTGCTCCCCACGCACAGGCGACGCGGTGTCCTGACGGCAATGATGAGGACGCAGCTCGAGGACATTGCCCGGCGTGGCGAGCCGATCGCAACGCTCTGGGCCTCCGAGGAGACGATCTACGGCCGCTTCGGCTACGGGATTGCCTCGTGGTCCGGGGAAGTCGAGCTGCCGCGCATGTACGGCTCCCTGCGCAAACCAGCCGACTCCTCCGCGCGCACGCGCCTCGTTTCGCTGGAGGCGGCGAAGCAGCTGGTGCCCCCGATCTACGATCGGGTCAGGCTCGAAACGCCTGGCATGTTCTCCCGTACACCCGCCTGGTGGGAGAACCGCATTCTCGCCGACCCGCCGGAGCGCCGGAACGGAGGAGGAGCGAAGAACATAGTCCTCCTCGAGGTGGAGGGACGGCCGGCAGGATATGCGCTCTACCGCCTGACGATGAAGTGGGAGGGCGGATCGTCGGTCGGTCACGTCGAGGTGATCGAGGCGATGGCCGACTCGCCGCTCGCCGTCCGAGAGCTGTGGCGGTTCCTGCTCGAGCTCGACTGGGTGGCGACGATCCGCGCGGGGCTCTTGCCGATCGACCACCCGCTCCTGCTGCTCCTGCGAACCCCGAGGCGGATGCAGATGCGCTTCGGTGACGCCCTCTGGTGCCGCCTCGTGGACGTCGGCGCAGCGCTGTCAGGGCGCTCATACGCCTCGGACGCCGAGGTCGTGCTCGAGGTGACGGACGAGTTTCTGCCCGCCAACACCGGCCGCTGGCGCCTCGCGGGTGGCGAGGCCGGGCGCACGGATGCCGAGGCCGAGCTCGCGCTCGACGTGGCCGAGCTCGGCTCGGTCTACCTCGGCGGCATCACGTTCGCCGAGCTCGGGAGGGCGGGGCTGATTCGAGAGCTGACGCCCGGGGCCGTCGAGCGCGCCGATGCCACCTTCGCCTCCGGCATCAAGCCCTGGTGCCCGGAGATCTTCTGAAGAGCCTCTAACTCTCTGAGCCGGAGGCGCACGCTGTGCGGCGCGAGGCAGCGTCCTCGGTCGCGTCCAGATGTCTCATCTGGCCGCTCCCTGCGTCCTTGCCTCGCACCACCCATCGCACCCCGCCGACGAGGTCTCATTGTGTTAAAAGCTCCGAGTGGATACGGGCACCGTCGTCGGCAGCCTCTTCGCCGCGTTCGGGTTGTCCGGAGCGGCGGGCCTGAACCCGTGGTTACCACTCTTCGCGAGCGCTCTGCTCGCGCGCCTCGACGTCGTTGAGCTCGCCGCGCCTTTCGACGACCTCGCTTCCACGACCGGCCTCGGCGCACTCGCCGCGCTCATGCTGGGCGACTTCGTCGGCGACAAGGTGCCTGGTGTCGACCATCTGCTGCACGCGCTCGGCACCGTGGTGGCGCCGGCATCCGGGGCAGTCCTCTTCACCGGCCAGACGGGAACAACGACCGACCTGCCCACGATCGTGGCCGTTGCAGCCGGAGCGGCCACGGCAGGCGCGATCCACGCGGGCCGCGCCACGCTGCGGCCGGTATCGACTGTCGGCACGGCCGGCCTCGGCAACCCGGTGCTGTCGCTCGGTGAGGACGTCGGCTCGCTTGGCCTCGTGATCTTCGCCTTCGCGCTTCCGCTCGTCGCTCTCCTGCTCGTGCTCGCGCTCGTCGTCGGCCTCGTCACCGCCTGGCGTCGAGTCGGCCGCCGCAGGCGCGGCAGGCCGACTACCCTCTCGTAAAACCTCTGTAAACCTGTTACTTTCTCCTTCGATGAGGTTGCTCCTAGGCGCGCTGGCCGCGTCTTTTTTGATGCTCCTGGCGGCACCGTCGTCCGCCCGGGCGGTTCCCGACGGCCCGTTGCGGCTCTACCTGGAGCATCTCGAGCCGCTCGGCCTCAGCTGGCCGGCGGACGGCGTCGTCAGCGACCCGTTCGGGATGCGCTGGGGACGCCCTCACCTCGGGATCGACATCGGTAGCCTGCGCTCGCTGGAGGTGCGGGCAGCCGAGGCCGGAACGGTCACCGCGACCGGGTACCTCGATGGCTACTCCGGCTACGGGAACGTCGTCATCGTCGATGTCGGGGACGGGTTCGAGGTGCTGTACGCGCACCTCTCGGCCGCCGCGGTGCGTCCGGGGCAGTGGGTGAACGAGCGTGAGTTGCTCGGCAGCGCGGGTTGCACAGGCTCGTGCACCGGCACGCACCTCCATTTCGAGCTCCGCCGCGCGGGCACGCCGGTCGACCCGGCACCTTTCATCGACTGACGCAGAATGTGCGGGTTCGGTGAACCCGCTTGAACGGCGGGAGAGGCCGTGGAAACATCGGGGGGTGACGGTCCAGCGCGGAGCGGTCAACGTTGAGGACCTGGCCGCGATGCAGCTCCGCGGAGGGGCGGGCGGAGGTCGTGCGGGAAGGTCGGCGCCTCGCGGAGCTCGGCGCGACTTCTTCGGCGAGATCGGCTTGCTCGTCACGGGAAGGCGAACAGCCTCTGTGGTCTCCCTCTCACCCATGCGGTTGATCGTCATGTTCGAGTCCTCGTTCCGGCGCCTCGAGCGCGAGCTGCCCGTCTGCGCGGACGCCGTCCGCGCCGCCGCCGCGGCCAGATTCCCGGTGGTCTAGGGCCGCTCCCGGGCCTTCCCGGCCGCTGCCCGACGTCTCTCTGCCGGCGCCTGCTTGCGGTAGGATCCGGCGCAGACCCGGGGCGGTTAGCTCAGTTGGGAGAGCACCAGCTCGACAAGCTGGGGGTCACTGGTTCGAGCCCAGTACCGCCCATTAAGAAAACCCGCTGCAGTAAGCGGGTTTCTTGTTTCTCGGGTTCCCCTCTTGACGTTAGATCGAACGGATGAACGGCGTCTGGTCAGGTTCTGGTCAGGTTCTGGTCAGTTCCCGAATCCCGTAGCTGCGATCCGCGCACGCAGATCTGCTGCGCGTTGCGCGTTGGCGAACTCATGCGAATAACGGTCAAGAGTTATCGATGGGCGGGCATGCCCCGCCTGACGCTGGACGACAACCACGTCGATTCCGCCCGCGATCAGGTGCGAGATGAAGCTGTGTCGCAGGTCGTGAAACGACAGCTTCTGCTGGTCAGGATTGTTGAGGCCAGCGCGATTTGCCGCGACGTCGAGCCCGCGGGCGCTTGCGTTGCGGTAGTAGATCGGCTGGCCGGTGAGGGTTGCGAAGAGAAAATCGTCCGTCTGCGCATGCCCTCGCTTGAAAGCTGTCTCTCGGTGCTGCCGCAACATGCGGTGGAGCGCGGGTAGCAGTATCACCGTCCGCTCTCCGGCATCTGTCTTCAGCGGCAGCAGCCGAGCTGGCTTCGCGCGTGTCGCGCGAGAGAGCTGGTGTCGTACGAAGAGGACTTCCTCTTCGAAATCAACGTCACACCAGCGGAGGGCGAGCAGTTCCGACTGCCGGAGCCCTGAATAGGCTGCTGTCGCCACTAGCGCCCGGTAGCTCTCCGGTGTCGAGTCGATCAATTGCTCGATCTCTTTCTCCGTCAGAACGCGTGCACGGGTCCGGTTCCGCCCGGCCGGTCGCTCTGTGCGTGAAAGCCGGCGGAGAGGTGAGTCGTTGATGATGCCGCGGGTGACGGCATGATTGAGGATCGTCCCGAGGAGCGTGTAAACCCCGGTGATCGTCCATGGGGACAGACCTTGGCGCCGGAGCTCGCCGAGGACGCGGGCGACGTGCTCGGCTCTGAGGTTCTGTATGCGAAGACGACCTAGCGGTCGCTCGAGGTGCGATCGGTACCGCTGCCGATAGAGATCGAGCGTCCGCTCTGACTTCTCACCTGCCGCCACCAGCGATTCGAACATCTCGAAAAAGCTGCTCGCCACCTCGTCGAGCTTCGCGCGTGAGGGAGCGACCGCCTCGCCCGCCCGGATCGCGACGCGGAGCTTCTCCCGGGCAGCGAGAGCGTCTCGTTTCGTCAGGCCTTCGCGGCTACCTGGCTGGCGAACAGGACCAAGAGTCTTGAAGCGAAACCGGCCTTCGATGTCGGTGTAGGAGATCTCGTACTTGCCGTCGCGCACATAGACGCCAGGCGCCACGGCTACGCGGCGGCGTGGTTCACCGGTCTGTCTTGTCGGGTTCGGGTTCACGGTCGCCTCTGTACGGTTAGGTGCCGAGCCTGCCGGCACGGATCCAGTCATCAAGTTCGTCTCGGTCGAAGTAGTGGCGCGTCCCGCGCCCATTCGGCTGGAAGGTGGGGATCTGTCCGCGTTGGACGAGCTTGCGGAGCGCATGAGGTGTCAACCGCAGGTGTTCAGCCGCCTCCTCGAGAGTCAACCATCGTGTCTGGCGGTCGCCGCGCCCGTTGAGCAGCGAGGCAAGGCGCGTGGCGAGGGCGTCGACGAGCTCCTCAGGTACCGCAAACGGGACGAGCAACGGAGACGCGCTCATCGCTCGTTCGCTTCGGTGTCGGCCGGCCGAGGAAGAAAGAATTGCGTGGGGCGAGGGAACCGGCTGGGTCTCGTCTCAACAGGGTCGAGCACGTGGCGCATGAGGCACTCACGCGCGGATACGGCCTGCCAGGGCGTGACATCGCACCATTCGACGATGAAAGACGCGCTGTACGGGATCGGTTCGCCGGGGGCGAGGAACCAACGGCATCCCAGCAGCAACACAAGGCCCTGGTAGACGAGTGTGGTCGCCGGTGTCGCCCCCTCAGGCAGCGGCCGCAAGGAAATCGGCGGAAGTGTGATCAGATCCGCCTTCGCGAGCAGCCGGATGCGCCACTCCACGAGCTGGTTCGGCTTCAACTTCCGTGGCTTGGTGATCTGGGACGCAAGGACTTCCGGGAGCGTCAAGTACTCGTAACGAGTACCCGCGAGCGACCGGTCGTGGTAGACGACCTCACCCGTTCGTTTGCCCTTCTCGAGGTTTGCGGCATCTTCTTCGGCCGTTAACAGGCTGGGAAATTTCTCATCAAGCCCTGAGATCGACGCACCCAATGACCGGCATTGGGTCACGGAGAGGGGGACATCAGCCGCGATCAGGCGGAACCAGCTCCGGCGCGACGCTACATCGGGCGGGGGGTTGTCCAGTTGTAGATCAGGGACGGGCGAAGCCGAAAAGCGGGTGTCTGTCGAGGAGTCGGCGTTCGCGACAAAACGATCGGTGGTCTGCGCCTTGGAACTACGGTTCTCGGCGGTTCTGGGCTCGGTACTCCGTGCCTCGGCGCTGAAGGCCTCGGCGGTTGTGAGGTCTGTACTTGCGGCCTGGGTGCTCACGCACTCGGGACTATTGAGCTCGGTACTTATGAGGTCTGTCTTGTTCAACTGCCAACTCCAGTGGTCTTCTGGGTGAGTCGGCCGTAGAGGCGAACGCCTCTTGAGGCTCAGTGATGGACAAATCCCCTCAAGGTCGCGTTTCGTGCTCCTCCACTTCGCCGTTGCCCGGATGGGCCACATCGTTGAGGCACCTTGCGACGACGCAGGTTGCCGGGGCTCAAAGCCCACTCTTGATGCTTGGACCTAAGAGTAAGAAGAACGAGGGAAATGTCAACACTTGTCCTCGACGAGGGACGTGCGCTCACATTGAACTCGTGGCGAACGGTCACGCAGCGGTCGCCCAGCGCGGGCTGTGCGGGGTTCACGCGAGCCAGACGGACCCGTTCCGCGCCCGCACAGCCCCGTTCAGCGCCCGCAGGCCCGCGACATGGCCGTCACTGCGTCACTTACGAGCAGCGGGAGAGACGGGCGGTGCGTCGTCAAGTGCTTCGTGGAGTCTCTCTTCGTTGTAGAAGCCGATCCAGTCGAGGATCTCGTGTTCTGCGTCGTAGGAGGGGAAGCGGCGGCCGTGGCACGATGCTGTCACAGCGGGCAACTCTAAGGACACGGATCGACCCCGGCCGGGGCTGGAGATGATGGACGCGGCACGTGAGGTCCGCCGAACCGACCCGCGCCAGACGCTCGAACTGACGGGTTGATTACCCGGTGCGTTGCGGTCACGAATTGCGGCGATGGCACTCCCGCCTAGCCAAGGTCTGCGAAGATCATCGAATGGGATTCGCGATCTGGGCTGCTGACGACCCCGAGCTGAAGCGCCAACACGAATCCGACGGGACGGAGGATTATCCTTTGGCTGAGTCGTCGGGCTATCCGTATTTCTCGGTCACGAATGTGGCGATGAGAGACTTACGCAACGAGATGGAGGCGCAAGGCTTCGGCATCGTCTACGCGTTCATCTTCAACGATGGTGATGTCGTCACCTCTCAGGAAATCGATCTCGCGCTCGAACGCTCTTCCGAGATCCCAACGACCATTCACGACCCGGAGGGGATCAAGCTCTGGCGAGACTGGCTTGCCTTCCTTCGTCTGGCATCACGCGAGCACGGTGGGGTCGAGGTTCAGTAGGACGAGGAGTCACCCTCTGAGCGCGCCGCGGGGCGATCAAACGCATTTCCAAACGATGGCTTTCGATCCATGCGGTTTGACACGTGCGAGTCGGAGTTCCCACGGGGTGGCGTCGATCTGGAACGGGAACGACCCGAGCGCGACCGTCTCGAATGCCTCCGAAACCAGGCCTGGAATATGCCGATTCGGCCGTCCCGCGACGGTCTCCTCCTGCCATGCGCGCCACCACTTCATGTGTGCGTCGCGGATTTTCGGTCCCATCGTCAGCCAGCTTGCGGAGGAGAACAAGTCGGCACCCGGCGTTGGCTTGTCCCACATCGCTGTGGGAGCGCCAGCGAGCATGTAGGCGGAGTCGGCGTGGCAATCGAGAACTCCAGCTGCGAGTTTCACCGCGTCCCATGCGCACGCGCTCAGGTCATGGCCGCACTTCAGCTCGAGGACCGTCGCCAGTTGGTCGCGCACTCGGAACGAGAGATCAACAGGCCCGAGCCCGACCCACCCGAGGCTCTTGCCGAACATTTTGCTGGCGCTGAGGGCGACCCCGGGCCCCCAGTCCGGTAGGAGCCGCTGAAGAACCCGGTCGGTGACCGGCTGCAGGTGGAACTGCTCGCCGAGGTTCTTCCTGCCGCGCTCCGCATAGGAGCCCGGCAACTCTAGGGCGACCTCTCGGGCGAGTGCGCCCAGTCTCTCGTCGGGCATATCCACAGCGCTAGCCGAACCCGCACACGGCGCAGTCCGGGAGGTAGAAGGCGAGCGCCCGTAGATCGTCCTTGGCGACGTCGGCGCGAGAACCGGGCCAACCGGGCGCGTCGGCGAGGGAAACTTCAGCCGTCCCAAATTCCAATGGATTCCTCCAGCCTCATTTCGCCGCCACACCTTGGACACTCGCCCCATACGGGCGCGCCCGCGTACCTCGCTGACCCGTCACTGGCGAATGGCGGGAAAGGCTCCGCTTTGCCCCATAGTGTTAACGAGTCGTGACTTCCACACGCCGGACAGCGCCCCACCCGATCCGTCCGCGAAGAATCGTGCGTCCAGTCGATCGCAACGGCAACGTCGACGACGCTCCTGCACGCGGCGCAACTCATCGTCTGAACAGAGTAACGCCACCGTAGTCTGCGCCCCCCGCAACGGCCGTCGAGTAAGCGCAGCTGACGCAGTTGAAGCGATTGAGACCCACGACGCCTCCTATGCGGGCTGATACCGGCCTCGATCGTAGCGCTGCGGTCAAGCCGTGCCCGGAAAGCGCAGCGCACGATCGAAGGTGCTCGCAGAGATCGACGACGTCGAGCGCCAGCTCAGCGTGTGGCTCGGGCAGTAGCCTGCGGAGGTGAGCGCCCCGCAGGTCAGGCAGCGCTTGCTCGGCACGTCAGCCCCGGCGACGCTCGTGCCGGTAGGCGAGGCCGCCCCCGAGCAGGAGCCCGAGCACAGCACCCCAGCCCAGCGGCATGTTCCAGATCGCGACGAGCACCACCCCGATCACGGTGACGGTCAGCGGGGTGAGCCTGCGAGGTCCCGGTGAGACGGCGGCACGCTGCTCGAACACCTCAGCCCACTCGTCCGGGCCATAGAAGACCGGAAGGCACCGTCCGACGACGACCTGTCCGGAAAAGGCGTCTAGCGACGGAGGGTCGGCGCGCCTACGCTCGTGGCGGGCCGGGAGTGCGCAAGCGCTTGGCGTTCGGCTCGCCCCCGGCCTTTATCCCACGTCCGAGGGGGCTCACGCATGTAGGTCGCGCTTGCGCGACCGAGCAGGGGGTGCGGAGGGCGGTGGCGAGCCCCCCGCGAGGTTCCGTCCCTCGCAAGCAAAGACGGAAGACCTGTCAGAGGCCTCGCAGCGGGAGAGATGGGCGGTGCGTCTCAGGTAAGACGTCCGTTCCAAGAGCTGGGCGGTGAGTGCCCGGTTCCATGCGGCCGCCCTGTGCCAGATTGGGCTGAACTGGTTCGCTCATCGAGGCCGGCTTGTTCTCATTGCTGAGAGCAGTCCAAATCGTGAAATTGATCTCTCTGATTCCTGAAGTGGCTCTCGATCAGCTGACCATCACCTGACCAAAGCAGGCGAGCGGCTTGGATTCGGCAAAGGGGAGCCGACCCCCAGCTTAGGACGCTGGTGTGATTCATTGCGCGACGCGTCGCGGCCACGCTGCAAGCTCGTTTATGGCTGCCGGTCCCACCCGCGCTCGAAATGGGCCTCTGGATGGTGTGGCTCCGATAGAACCCAACGCGCGGCGGGGCACGGGTTGCGGCGCAGGCGACGCTGCGGGTCAGAAGTCCGTGCCTAGTCTTCACGGGTCTGTGGCCACATCAGGACGGATGATGTGTCTCAGAGCCAGCCCGCACGGGCAACGGGCTCGCGGGGGGCGTGTCAAGCTTGCGTCAAGCTCGAGCCTCACGAAAGCTCGGCTCCTAACGACTTTCGATGCCGCGAGCATCCGGAAGTGGCGAGACTCTCTGTGGCGAAGTTGCCCTAGATGCTTGATCGGAAATTCACGCGCGGCCGGATGACGCCCGCGACGCGGTGTCGGATCAAACCATCGCGCGCCGCACAGGGCTGGCAGCCTGCACGACGCGTGAGTGCGGCGCCCGGCTTCGTCGCGGCCGCCCCCCCGTTGCGCGCCGACTTTCAGATCAAGCATCTAGTCGCGCTTATGAACTGCTCGATCCACACGCCGACCCCCACCTTATGTGGCACCACCGGACCCCGAGAATTGGACTCTGGACGCGCGCGGAGTCTTACGCGCGATGTCGAGATCGTCTCGCGCGGAGTCCTTCTCTGGCTCGAGCATGAGGGGGGTTACCCCCTGGCACCCCCCACCCCCCTGAGGAATGAGCCTCTCCGTCGCGTGACTCTGGGGGGCAGAGAAGATCCTACGCACGCAATGACCTGCCATGCCTGGCTGCAACTGAACGATCAGGCTCAGTCTGCGATGCCAATCGAGGCGGCGGTGAGGTTGGTGCCGCAGCGAGGGCAAGGCCCGTGTGGCGGCGATCCCGCACCCCACGGTTCGAGCTTGCCGCCGCACGACTCGCCTCCGTCTCGTCAACAACATACTACATTTCAGTAGTAGAGTGCAAGGGATCGTTGGGAGTACGGCGAACTGCAGACGTGGGTGCTCGAGCTCGTGAGATCGCAAGGACCGAGCGCCGTTCGCGACATCCACGAGCGCGCCTTTCGGACAATCACCGTCACTCGGTCGCGTATACGACAGTGCAGACAGTGCTGAGGCGGCTCGTCGAGCGCGGCTTTCTCGAGCGCGAGTTGCGAGGCGTGGTCGCCGTCTACAGCAACCGGCTAAGTGACGATCCGGCAGCCGCCGACCGGGTTGTGGAAGAGCTAGTCGGTCGCTTCGGCCCGCTGGCCTTGACCAGGGTCGTGGCGCGGGCGCGGCTCGATCCGGCAATGCTTAGTGAGCTCCGCCGCCTGCTCCAAGAGGAGCCAGAAGAATGACACTCCTGCCGCCGCGCCTCCGCATCGGGCCGTTTACGATCCTCGCGTTCACTCCAGCTCCTCACCGTCTTCGGCGGCGCGCTCGCCACTCGATCCGCGACGCCTAGGATGTGCCTACCTCCAGTTCACTCGGCCGGGGTACTCGTAGTGACGGTGGCTTCGCAAACCTTCGCGAACAACTCGACGAGCGTTTCCAAGAGGATATGAGCGGCTGGGCGCCCCAAACTCCTACATGTTGGTAGTGAATTTTCCCTTACGTCCGAACCGTTCCCCCGCTCGTGCCCGTTCCTCCGAGTGATGAGACGAACTCTGCGGTGGTTCGGAGCGTTCCTGATGCTCGCCGGAGCCGGCGTCCTTCTCTGGTCACTCGTCGTCTGGAAGTGGCAGGACCCGTTCACCTACCTGCTGACGGAGCGCGAGCAGCGTGCGCTCTCGTCACAGTACGAGCAGCGGGTCGACGCCTTCGACCGGCCTGTTGCGCGTGGACGCTCGCTCGCTGCGCTTCGGGCCGATCTTCGCGCGGCGGCACGCTCCTATCGTCGCTCGACGAAGGTCGGGGATGCGATCGCGCGGCTCAAGGTGGCGAAGATGGGCGTCGATCATGTCGTCGTCGAGGGGACGGACACTGACACGCTGAAGAAGGGTCCCGGCCGCTATCGCGGCACGTTCATGCCTGGCGAGGGCGAGCTTGTCTACATCGCCGGTCACCGAACCACCTACGGCGCGCCCTTCTCCCACATCGACAGGCTCGTGCGCGGCGACAAGGTGACGCTCGAGCTCCCGTACGCGACCATCGAGTACGCGGTGACCGGACGCAAGATCGTGCCGGCGGATTACGTGCAGGCGCTCGAATCGCGCGGACGCGAGGAGGTGGCGCTCCAGGCCTGCTGGCCGCGCTTCTTCGCCTCTCATCGAATCATCGTGTACGGGAAGCCGGTGAAGGTGACGTTGCCGGGCGAACAGCCCTTCACGCTTGCGGCGGCCGGGAGGGGCTGACTAGTCGCGCAGGCGGAGCCGCTTGAGCGCCAGGGCGTTCACTGCGACGAGGATGCTGGAGCCGGACATGGAGATCGCCGCGATCTCCGGCCGAAGCGTGAGCCCCCACGGCTCGAAGACGCCGGCGGCGATCGGCAGGGCGAGCGAGTTGTAGCCGATCGCCCAGCCGAGGTTCTGGCGCATCTTGCGCACGGTGCCGCGGCCGATCGAGATCGCGATCGCGACATCGAGCGGGTCGGAGCGCATCAGCACGACGTCGGCGGTCTCGATCGCGACGTCGGTGCCCGCGCCGATCGCGATCCCCACGTCGGCGCGGGCGAGCGCGGGTGCATCATTGACGCCGTCGCCGACCATCGCAACCTTGCGCCCTTCCGCCTGGAGCTCCGCCACCTTGGCCGCCTTGTCCCCCGGCAGGACGTCGGCGAGCACCTCCTCGATCCCGACCTCGGCGGCAATCCGCTCTGCAGTCGCGCGATTGTCGCCGGTGAGCATGACCGGCCGAATTCCCAACTCCTTGAGCGCGTTGACCGCCTCGAGAGAGGTCTCCCGTACGGCGTCGGCGATCGCGATCAGCGACACAGCTCTCCCGTCCACGGCGACGTGAACGACGGTACGGCCCGCGTCGGCGAGCTCGACCGCCTTGGCCGCGAGACCGTCGAGCGGGATCTGCTCGCGCTCGAGCAGCCGTGCGTTGCCGACGGCAAGGCGGCGACCGTCGACGGTCGCCAGGGCACCGTGTCCGGGGACCGCCTCGAACCCGGTGGCGCGCGGCGCCTCGAGGTTGCGCGCCGTCGCCGCAGCGACGATCGCGTCGGCGAGCGGGTGCTCGCTCTCGCGCTCGACTGCCGCGACGAGCCGGAGCACATCCGTTTCGTCGTCGCCGTGCGCGGTCACGATCGCTACGACCTCGGGCTCTCCGCGGGTGAGGGTGCCCGTTTTGTCGAGCACTATCGTGTCGAGCGAGGAAGCTTGCTCGATCGCGATCGCGCTCTTGAAGAGAATCCCGCGGCGTGCGCCGAGGCCCGTTCCGACCATGATCGCCGTCGGGGTGGCGAGGCCGAGCGCGTCCGGGCAGGTGATGACGACGACGGTGATCGCGAACAGGAGCGCGTCGAGGGCCGGGCGGTCGAGCGCCGCATACCAGACGAGGAAGGTGCCGAGCCCGCCGAGGAGCGCGACGAGTACGAGCCAAGACGCCGCTCGGTCGGCGAGTCGCTGTGCCGGCGCCTTCGAGTTCTGCGCCTCCTGGACAAGCTTGACGATCTGCGCCAGCGCTGTGTCGGAGCCGACGGCGGTGGCGCGAGCGCGCAGCGTTCCCTGCTTGTTGATCGTCGCGCCGATCAGCTGGTCGCCGGGCGCCTTGGAGACGGGCAGGCTTTCGCCGGTCACCATCGACTCGTCGACGGCGCTCTCGCCTTCGACGACCTCCGCGTCCACCGCCACCTTCGCGCCCGGCCGGATCAGGAGCAGGTCGCCGACCTGGACCTGCGCCGTCGGCACCTCGACCTCCTGACCCTCGCGGATCACGACCGCCTTCGGCGGCGCCAGGTCGAGCAGGGCCCGGATCGCGTCGTTGGCGCCCCCGCGCGCTCGCATCTCGAACCAGTGCCCGAGCAGGACGAACGCGGCGAGGAAAGCGGCCGCCTCGTAGAAGACGTCGCCCTCGATCCAGAACGTGGCGGCGACGGAATAGATCCAGCCGGTCCCGATCGCAACCGCGACCAGCACCATCATGTCGAGCGTTCTCGCCCTGAGCGCCTTCCAGGCACCCGTGAAGAAAAGCGACGACGAGTAGAAGATCACCGGCAGGCTGAGGAAGAACTGCCACAGCTCGTCGCCGATCCCGAACGGCGTCGGCGGGGTCGAGCCGAACAGGTTGTCCCCGAGCGGCGACCAGAGCGCGATCGGCACGGCGAACAGCGCGGCGACGAGGAAGCGGTTGCGCATGTCGCGCACCATCGCGTCCATCGACATGCCCGCATGGCCGCCGTGCCCGTGGCCGTGCGCATCCTCGGCCCGCTCCATCGCCGCGTGGTCGCGGCTGGGCGCGTGGTCGCCCTCATGGCTCATCGGGTCGCAGACGTGACCGGGCACCGACTGCCCTGCGCAGTGGAAGCCGCACTCCTCGACCCAGCTCGAGAGCTGCTCGACCGACGTCCGACCCGGATCGAAGGTGACCGTCGCCGTCTGGGCAACCGGGTTCGCGTCGACATCGAGGACGCCCGGCTGCCGACCGAGCATCCGTTCCACCACGCCCTTCTCGCTCGCGTAGTGGAGGCCGCCGACGTGCAGGACCGCGCGGGCTCTCCGGCCCTTCGTGGTCGTGACGCTCATTGGTCCCTCCTGCTCAAAGCGTGCGACTCAGCGCGTCTTGGCGAAGCGCTGGACGGCCTCGAGCAGCTCGCGGCCCTTCTCCTCGGCGGTCGCGGCGTCGCCGGAGGCGAGCGCGTCGGTGACGCAGTGGCTGACGTGGTCTTCGAGCAGCTTCACGGCGAGGCTGTCGAGCGCGGTCGAGACGGCGCCGATCTGGGTGAGGATGTCGATGCAGTAGCGCTCGTCCTCGACCATCCGCTCGATCCCGCGCACCTGCCCCTCGATCCGGTGCAGTCGCTTGACGAGCGCCTCCTTGTCCGTCACGTAGCCGTGGGTCATGCGGTCTCCTCTTCCAGCCGGGCGAGCGGCCGCGGTGAGGGGCCGGAGCCGTCCTGCCGGGAGCTGTGGAAGCGGCGCAGGCGGAGCGAGTTCGTGACGACGAAGACGCTGGAGAAGGCCATCGCAGCAGCGGCGACGATCGGGTTCAGCAGGCCGACGACGGCGAGCGGAATTGCCGCCACGTTGTAGGCGAAAGCCCAGAAGAGGTTGGCCTTGATCGTCCGCAGTGTCCGCCGGGCGAGGCGAATCGCGTCCGCGGCGGCGCGCAGGTCGCCCGAGACGAGCGTGAGGTCGCTCGCCTCGATCGCGACGTCGGTGCCGGTGCCGATCGCGAGGCCGAGGTCGGACTGAGCCAGCGCAGGGGCGTCGTTGACGCCGTCGCCGACCATCGCGACGACCTCGCCGCTCTCCTGCAGGCGGCGCACCTCCGCGATCTTCTCGTCGGGGAGCACGTTCGCGAGCACCCGCTCGATCCCGACCTCCGCCGCGACGGCCTGCGCGGTGCGCTCGTTGTCCCCGGTGAGCAGCACGGGGGTGAGGCCGAGCTCCTTCAGGCCGGCGATCGCCTCGGCGCTCGTCGGCTTCAGGCGGTCGGCGACGGCGATCAGGCCGCGCGCGGCGCCGTCCCAGCCGACCGCGACCACCGTGCGGCCCTCGGCTTCGGCCTCCGCCTGCGCCTCGACCAGCTCGGCCGGGAGCTCGATGCCCCAGTCGGCGAGGAACGCGGGCCGCCCGACGAGTGTCGCGCGGCCGTCGACGACGGCCTCCACGCCGAGCCCCGCCTGGTTCTGGAAGCTCTCGACCGTCGGCAGCGCGCCGAGCTCCTGGCGGGCGCGATCGGCGATCGCGCGGGCGATCGGATGCTCGCTCGCGTCCTCGGCGCCGCCGGCCAGGCGCAGCAGCTCCCGCCGCTCGACGCCTGCCGCCGGGATCACGTCGGCGACGGCCATCCGCCCCTCGGTGACCGTGCCGGTCTTGTCGAGCACGATCGTGGTGATCTTGCGCGTCCGCTCCAGCACTTCCGGGCCCTTGATCAGGATCCCGAGCTGGGCGCCGCGGCCGGTGCCGACCATCAGCGCCGTCGGCGTCGCCAGCCCGAGCGCGCACGGGGAGGCGATGATCAACACCGCCACCGCGGCCGTGAACGCTGCCGCGCCGTCGCCGGTGAGCAGCAGCCAACCCGCGAGCGTCGCAAGCGAGATCCCGATCACGATCGGCACGAAGACGGCCGAGACGCGGTCGACGAGCCGCTGAATCGGTGCCTTGCCCGCCTGAGCCTCCTCGACCATGCGCGCGATCTGCGCCAGCGCCGTCTCGGCACCGACCTTCGTCGCGCGCACGATCAGACGCCCAGAGGTGTTGATCGTCGCTCCGGCGACGCCGTCGCCGGGACCCATTTCGACCGGCACGGGCTCGCCGGTCAGCATCGACTGATCGACCGCCGAAAGGCCTTCCTCGACGATGCCGTCGGTCGCGATCTTCTCGCCGGGGCGAACCACGAAGAGGTCGTCCGCCCGCAGCTCCTCGACCGGGATCAGGACTTCCTCCCCGTCCCGCAGGACACGCGCCTCCTTGGCCCCCAGCTCGAGCAGAGCACGGATCGCCGCGCTCGAGCGCCGACGCGCCCGCGCCTCGAGGAAGCGGCCGAGCAGGATCAGCGTCGTGATCACGCCGGCCACCTCGAAGTACGTGTGCTCACCCTCGACGAACAGGAGCACGACGGCCGACCAGCCCCACGCAGCGAGCGTGCCAATCGAGATCAGCGTGTCCATCGTCGCCGCCCCGTGCCGAGCGTTCAGCACGGCGGCGCGATGGAAGGTGAAGCCGGCCCAGAGGACGACCGGCGTCGCCAGCGCGAAAGCGAGCCACTCCCAACCGGAGAACTGCAGTGGCGGCACCATCCCGAGCAGGGCCAGAGGCGCGGTCAAAACGACGGCGACAGCCAGGCGCAGGCGCAGTGCGCGGGCGCGCTCCTCCTCTGCCAGCGCTCGGGCTGTGCGGCTGGCGCGATAGCCCGCCGCCTCGACCGCCCGGATCAGATCCTCGACCTCCGCGAGCGCCGGGTCGTAGCTGACCGCGGCCTGCTCGGTCGCGTAGTTGACGGACGCCTCGACGCCCTCGAGCTTGTTCAGCTTGCGCTCGATCCGCGAGGCGCAGGACGCGCACGTCATCCCTTCGAGCGCGAGCTGGACGCGTGCTTCGGGCTCGG
>JBBJOI010000073.1:0-7614 GCA_037721555.1 Gaiellaceae bacterium
GCGTATTCGATCGTGCAGTCGCCGACGACCGAGCGGACGATCTCCGCGAGCTCGGAAACCCGGTAGTTGTCGCGATCGGAGCCGACATTGAATGCCTGCGCGTGCACGACCTCTCGCGGAGCCTCCACCATCGCAACGGTGGCTGCGGCGATGTCCTGGACGTGCACCAGGGGGCGCCACGGCGTTCCGTCGCTCAGGATGCGAACCTTGCCCGTCGTCAGCGCCCAACCGACGAGGTTGTTCAGGACGATGTCGAGCCGCAACCTGGGTGAGGCCCCGAATGCGGTCGCGTTGCGCATAAATACCGGCGAGAAGGAGTCGTCCGCAAGCTCGAGCAACGCCTCCTCGGCGAGAACCTTCGACTCGGCGTAGACGGTCAGCGGAGCGAGTGGAGCACTCTCGGTGGCCGCCTCGTCAGAGCCGGCCGCTCCGTACATGCTGCAGGAGGAGGCGAAGATGAAGCGCGTGACGCCGGCCTCCCTGGCTGCCCGCGCAAGCGCCACCGACGCGGCGCAATTGATCTCGAGCGTCAGCTCGGGGCGCAGCGCGCCGAGCGGATCGTTCGACAGAGCCGCCAGGTGCACGATCGCATTGACGCCTCGAAGGTCGTCGGCGCCGAGATCGCGAACGTCCACTCGAAGGTTTGCGTGCGGCTCCTTGCCTTCGAAGAGGTCACACCCCTCGTAGAAGCGGGTATCGAGGCCGACGACGTCATGCCCAGCCGCAGCGAGCGCAGGAACGGTGACCGATCCGATGTAGCCGTGATGGCCGGTTACGAGGACTTTCACGACATCGATGGTAGTGACTCGGGACGCGCCCGCTCCGCGGGAGTCAAGCGCTAGACGCGGAACGTACGACGGTCGTGGAGCTCGAAGGCGTTTTTCGCCTTGGCGAAGTACCGGACGCTGACGCGGACACGGCGGTAGCCGATGATGCATCTGAAGTGCGTGTAGCCCTCGGTCGTGCGTCCGCGTCGCCCGGAACAGCGCACCCAGACATTGTTGCGCGGAAGTTGCGTCCGCGGGTTCACGAGCCCGACCTGCCACCGGTTGAGCACCCGATGGGCCGCCATGATGTTTCGCTCTGCTCGAAGCTTCGAGTGGCCAACCGCGGCAGCCGACGGGGAGACCCCGGCGGCAAAGACGGCCAGCGAGAACGCTAAGACGACGAAGAGGCGCATAGCTCGTTCATCGGCACCTCGCTCGCATTCCTTGAACTTGAGAGTATGACCCAGAGGTCGAAACGCACGGGTAGCACTAAGGTGCGCGTGTGCCATCCGCGAGACCGATAACGCTTGTCGCTCTCGTCGCGGGCGGCGGCGGGGGTGTTGCGCGCTACGCGCGGATGCTCGTGCCCGCCCTCGACCGCGTCAACTCCGAGTACGACCTCAGAGTTTCATTGTTGACAACGCCCGCGACGGCAGAGCGTCTCGAGCCGCTATCGTCGATCTCGATTCGTTTACCCGGAGCCGCTAGCGCGTTTCGGCGGCGACCGCTGGTCGAGAACATCGCGGCTTCGTTCGCGCCCCGAACGGACATGCTGCACTTCTTCGACCTCGTCGCACCGCTGTTCTTGCCATTTCGGGACTTCACGACGACCGTCCACGACGCCGCGGCCGTTCACTACCGGATGACGCCGATGCGACGCTGGTACCGCAGAGCGATGCAACCGTGGGCGGTGCGCCGTGCCGAGGCAGTCATCGCCGTCTCGTCGTTCGCTGCCGAGGAAGCCATCCGCCACCTGGGAGCCGACCGGAGTCGCGTACACGTTGCGCAGTCCGGCCCTGGGCTCGTCTCCGGATCGCCGGAGAAGCCGTCGATCGAGCTTCGACAGCGTCCGTACCTGCTGTACGTCGGCGGCCTGGCAGAGAATAAGAAGGTCGACTTGCTCGTGCGAGCGTTCGACCGGAGCGCAGCGGACGCCGACCTCGTCCTCGTGGGCCGGCCCGCCGAAGGCTGGACGGATCTTCAGCGTGCGATCGCGCAGGCGCGAGCACACGATCGAATCACGGTGATGCCTAACGCCTCGGACAGCGACGTCGATCTCCTCTACCGGAACGCCCTTGCACTCCTGCTCCCTTCCGAGTACGAAGGTTTCGGTTTCACGCCCCTGGAGGCGATGGCTCGGGATTGCCCGGCGGTTGCGAGCGACATACCGGCTGTAAGGGAGGTCTCCGGCACGGGAGCGCTGCTCGTGGCCGTCAACGATGAGCTCGCGTGGAGCGAAGCGATCGCACGCGTGGTCGCCGACGAGGAACTGCGCGCGGAGCTTCGCGTCCGTGGTCAGGCCACCGTGATGCGCTACTCGTGGGAGAAGACCGCCCGCCGATTGTTCGAGATATGGCTGTCCCTGCCACCCGCAACCTGATCCTCACCTGCTCGACGAGCGTACGACGGCTGGAGCTCCGCGGCCGTCGACACGAGCGGTGAGGTGTACGGCTTGTTGTCCTGGCCGTCGAACGACGCACAACACACGTCGGGCTAGGCGTCTGCACCTGACCTGAGGCTGCTTGCGGACGTCCTCGGTCTGGCGATTGCCCGCCAATGGTGAACCAGGCGCTGCTCGCTGGAGCAACATCAGAATCTCGCGCTCAGCATCGATGGCGCTCAAGTCATGCGGCGTCTGTAGGCGTGGATTCGGCCATGACGCGAGCGATGGAGCAGCTGTCGCGAGGGGGCTCCCTGAGTTGGTCGTGAGGGCCTCGACACCCGTCTGAAGCCCGCGTGCAGCAAGTAGCCCGAGCGTGAGGAGGCTCACGAAGATGGTCGCGCCCAGGATTCCGCGCACAACCACCCGGCGAATCTCGGCGCGCTCACCAGGCGGCTTCCGGTCTGGCCAGGTCGTCTGGCCGTAGAACGGCTCAGCCCGGACTCGTCGTGCCAGATCCGGATCCACGAGAACGAGCTCAGGGCTGATCTGTTCCGTCATCGGAGATGACGTCCCGGCGGAAGCCGCCTGGTTCGGTGGCGATCCGCCGGGACGTGAAGTGTTGGAGGGGTAAAAGGCCTTAGATGCCGGAGGCCATGAGCTGCTGCAGACTCGTCCAGCCGGGTTTAGGCGAGAGATCGTCGCGCAGGAGGCTGTAGGCGCCCGTGCGGCTCCCGTTCTGCGGTCGCTCAAGCACGTAGATGAAGCTGCGCTCGACGAAGCTGCTCCACTCCGTCACCGCGCGAACGAGCGCGTCGTGGGTGAACTTCGCCTGCGTGGCCTCGTCGACGTCACCCATCGTGCTCCAGCCGAACTCCGTCGACCACAGCGGCTTGAACTTGCCTGCGCTTCGAGTCATGTCGCGAATCAACAACACCTTCTGGTACAGCCACTGCTGGGCGTACGACTGGTCGGAGAAACCCGGGATTGTGGTCTCATAGGGACCTCGAGCTTCCGAGTACGGATGTACCGAGTAGGCGTCGACGGAAGCGGCTGCGATGTCCTGCTTCAGCAGGTTGGCGAGCCACCCGTGTTCCCACTGACGGTTCGTCCCGCCCGTGTAGTCACGGCCGTCGGAGTAGCCGAAGTGAAGGTCGCCCGAGATGAGAACCTTGATCTCCGGGTGGACTGCCTTGATCGACGGTGCTGCCGCGCGAACGAGCGCCGCGTAGGCTGCCACGTCGGGCTGAGGCTTCCAGAAGTGCGACAGCCACGGCTCGTTCCAGATCTCGATGGCACCAAGGGGCCGCGGAGTCAGCGTCGGATTTCCGGACCAGAAGGTACCGCCTTGGCCGTACCGATTGGCGACAGCAACGGCGAAGTCGGCGTAGTCGCGCGGGTTGAGCGGGGGGTGCTTGTTGTCCCGGCCACCGTTAGCCCAGCCGGGGGAGTAGCCGACCATCGCGAGTACGTTGAGGCCGAGCTTCGAGGCGTTCCTCATCAAGCGGTCCGGAATGGTCCAGTCGAGTTGACCTTTGCCGTTCCCTTCGATCCAGGCCCAACCGAAGTCCTCGCGAACCCAACGCACCCCAGCCGTCGACGCCCGATCTAGCAAAGCACTACCTTCGGCTTCCGACATGTAGGCCGTGTGGGAGGCGAAGCCGACGCGATCAGCGTATTGACTGCTGGAGGTCGAAGTCGCGGGAGGGGGTGGGGTGGGCGTGGTGCTGGTCGTGGTTGTCGTTGTGGTGGTGGGTGTCGTGGCTGTGGTGGTGGGTGTCGTGGCGCTGGGTTGAGTCGTAGTCGTAGGTTGAGTCGTAGTCGTGGGAGGGGTGGGTGCCGGCGCAACAGGGCTCGGCGCGATCCGCATGGATGCGGACGAGGTTGCCGTCGCCGATCCTTTCGTGTTCGTGGCTAGGACCGAGACGCGAAGGGTGGAGCCGATGTCGCGGTCAGTAACGGAGAAGTTCTGTTCGAAGGCGTTCGAGATGGCCTCGCAGCCGGCACCGGCCGAATCGCAACGTTGCCAGCTGAACGAGAATTGGGGAGAACCACCCGACCACGAGCCGATGCTCGCAGAGACGGTTCGGTTCACGACAGGAGCAGGTGTGATCGAGGGCAAGCTCGTGTTCTTCGGCGGCCCTTGAGGGGCGCGGCGGGTGCTTGAAGGTCCTGCCGCAGATCCCGAAGAGACGATCAGGAGCAGAAGGATGATTGGGAGGGCGTGGTAGAGGTGACGGCGCATACGTGGCTTGTCGGTTGCAAGCGTTTGAACCGGCATCACTCTTTTGAGTGTCTTTGAGGCTCCGTCGTGCCTCGAGTCGGCCGCTACATATCCGCTGGGTGGACGCGCGAGGTGCCGCCTGCTCGCCGCGAGGCAATGATTTCGGGTCTCGCAGAGCGTGCAAGAACAACGAGAGCTACTAGCCCGAGAGGTCCCGGAAGGAAAGGCGAGTCCGGTGGTTGTCCGGCGCGAGCGAGCGTTCTGCACGGGTGAAGTCGTCACGATCAGCTATCTGCGGCCGCAGGTCGCCTGGCCCTGAGAAGGCCCGTCGCCATGTCACGCATGGTCCCCGGCATGGCAAGCACAATCGCCGCATATACAATAGCCGCGATCCCTGCCGTCAGGAGCCACGGGCCGGGCAGGAAGAGAATCACAGCCGCCATTGCTGTCAGTGCCGGCAGGAGCGCCCCGAGGTACCTGAGGCTTGGCCGGAAGCGCTGCATTCGACACAGGACGATTCCCCCGAAGAGGAGCCCCAGCCCTTCGGAGCTCACTACAGCATAGGCAGCCCCCTCGTAACCGAACCGGGGAATGAGGATCAGACTGAGAAGAACGTTGACTGTCACGAGCCCCACCGATAGGGCGACGAGAATGCGTTCCCGCCGATTGGCGATGAGCATGTTCCAGACGATGCTCGAGATGAACATCAGCGGTACCCATGCGGCGAGGATGCGGAGAGCCTGAGCGGCATCTGCGTACTGCGCTCCTGACGACAACTGCACGATCTCCCGCGCGTAGAGGAACAGCACGAGCGTCAACGGCAGCGCTGCCGAGAGCATCCCCTCGAATGTCTTCTGGATCAGGTCGTGCAGCCTCGTGTCGTTCGTGGCCACGAACCGCGACAGTGCCGGGAGGGTGGTGACAGTGATCGCGGTCATCAACAAGGCTGACAACTCGACGAACTTGTAAGCGGCTCCGTAGAGCCCAACCGCGCTGCCGGTGCTGAGCAACGCGAGCATCAGGGTGCCGATCCTGGAGTATACCTGTCCGATTCCAAGAGCCACCCCGAGCCCGATCGAGCCCCGTGCCAGCGCGGTCCAACCCGAAACGTCGAGCACCGGCCGCAGCGAGACCATCCTCGACACCACCGCGAGCGTTACGAACAGCGTTGTCGCGAGGCCGAGCACGTTCGCCCAGACGACGCCGAGGAAACCGGCGCCAAGCGCAAGAGCCCCGAGCGACAGTCCGAGCGTGACAAGGCGGCCGATGACACTCGCCAGGGCAACCCAGTGCATCATCAGGCGGGCTTGCAGTACCGGCGTTAGCGCGAACGTCAGCATCGTTGCCACCGCGCCGAGCGAACCGATTAGGACAGCGTTTCGCAGACCTTCGCTCAAGGGGGCGAAGAGGCTGAAGATCACGAGTACGAGGGCTACGGTGCCCGCAAGAATCGCGCGGAGCGGCAACGACGTCTGCATCATCGCGTTTGTTCGTTCGGGCGTCGCGGAGATCTCGCGCACTACGGCCGGAGTGAGGCCTAGGTCTGCGAGTATGACCAGACTTGCGATGAGCGCGATTGAGGCGGTGTAGTCGCCGAATGAGGATGGTCCAAGCGCCCGCGAGACCGCCACGAACGTGAAGAACGAGACAGCCGAGGAGAGAGCCGAGCCGACGACCTGAACCAGCGCGTTGGACGCGAGACGTCCCGACAGCGGGCTGTCGCTCTTCGCCGTCACCCCGTCCTCGGTTACGGCCACCCACGCAGGGTAGACAACTACACTTGCCCGCATGCTCGTCGACGCGCGGAGCCTTGCCCGTGGCGAGAGGATCGAGTGTGACATCTGCGTCGTTGGATCCGGCCCTGCTGGGTTGACGCTCGCCCACGCGCTGGAGCGGAGCTCGGTGAAGGTGTGCGTGGTCGAGAGCGGCGGGCTCACGGTGGAGCCCGAGGCTCAGTCGCTCAACGAGGGCGAGGTCGAGGGCGACGCCTATACCCGCCTCGACGAGTCGCGACGGCGGCAGCTGGGAGGGACGGCCAACACCTGGCAGCAAGGCCTTCGCGGCATTCCCCACGGAGTGCGCTTCGTGCCGCTCGATCCGCTTGACTTTGAGCACCGCGACTGGCTGCCGCACAGCGGCTGGCCGTTTGGGCGCACTGAGCTCGATCCGTACTACGAGCGCGCTCACGCCGTCCTGGGGCTCGGCGACTTCGACTACGGGGCCGAGACTCACGCGAGCGCACAGGCCCCCCTGCTCGAGCTGGGGAGCGCCGTAGGCACCGGCATGTTCCGGTTCGGGCCGCGCACGGTGTTTACGCAGACGATGGCAGGCGCACTAGCACGATCGACGCGCCATGTTGTCTTGTTGCACGCGACGGTCGGCGAAATTCAACTCGGGGAGTCCTCGGGGCGGGTGCGCGCCCTGAACGCCCTCTCGTCTGACGGAAAGCCGTTCACCATCGAGGCTCGGTTCTTCGTCCTCGCGGCAGGCGGGATCGAAAACGCGCGGCTGCTGCTCCTCTCGAGGCGCTCCCGGCCACAGGGCATCGGCAACGAGCACGATCTGGTGGGTCGCTTCTTCATGGATCACCCCCTGCTCCGGGGCGGGATGATCGTTCCGCGCGACCGTAACCTCATTCCGAGAATGGCGTTGTACGACCAGCGTGATCTCGATCGCACCTCTGCGATGGGTTACCTCGAGCTGGCGCCCGCGGTTCGGCGCCGAGAACACCTTCTGCACATGACCTGGTTGCTGTTCCCGCGCCCCTCTCCCCGCAGCGCCGCCGCAGTCCGGGCGTTCAGGGAGCTGCGAGAGTCACGGACAGCCGATCCTCGACGGGTGATCCCTCGCGCCGCGCGAGTGGTTGCTGGGTCTGACTTCCTGGTTCCTGCCCTCTACCGCCGGCTGAGAACGGGTCGGCCGCTTCTCTCGCATGTGGACTGGGGCGGATGGTCTACGGAAAGGGGGATGGAGCGCCGATATACGACCATCGATGTCATTCATCAAACCGAGCAGGCGCCGGA
>JBBJOI010000074.1:0-7535 GCA_037721555.1 Gaiellaceae bacterium
GGGGTCACCTGCCGGGCCCCCCACGCCCCCTCCCCCGCTCACAGACCAACACGTCGGCGTATGAGCGGCCGCGCACTGGCGCTGGGAGCCGCGGTCGGGCTCGCGCTCGCCGCAGGCGCGACGCTGCTCGTGCTGACGAGCAGCCACGAGTACAACAAGACCGCCACCCTCGCGCTCACTGCCGGGCTTCCTTTGTCGCGAGCGGGCTCGTGCGATGTGGCGGAGGCCGCAGAACCGCACGGGCCTCCTGCTCGTCGGCGTCGGGTACCTCTAGTTCCTCGGCGCCCTCGCCACAGCCGACAACGACTGGATCTTCACGGTCGGCGTCCCCGTCAACAGTGTCGCCTTCGGCGCCTTCGTCCACGTGTTGCTCGCGTTCCCGTGGGGAAGGCTCCCCGGGAGGAGGGACGTGTGGCTCGTCGTGTCCTCCTCCGCGCTCGTCGCCCTGTCCCTCTCGCTCCGGCTCGCGCAGTCGAAGGTCGCCTCGGATCCCGTCGCGGCCGAGCAGGTGCTGGAAGCCGCACGCGACGAGCTCTTGGCCGCGCTCGACGAGCTGCGCGAGCTGGCACGAGGGATCCACCCGGCCGTCCTCACCGATCGGGATCTCTCTGCCGCGGTCGAGGCCCTGACCCTGCGCTCGCCGGTGCCGGTCGAGTTCGAGACACCCGACGAGCCGCTGCCGAGCGCCGTCGAGGCGGCTGCCTAGTACGTCATCGCCGAGTCGCTCGCGAGATGTGCATCGCTGCTCGCGGCGGCAAACAGAAGGAGCCGGAGGCGGGACTCGAACCCACGGCCTACGCATTACAAGTGCGTTGCTCTACCAGCTGAGCTACTCCGGCCTGTTGCCGGATGGTACCCCGGTCTAGTTCAAGACTTCGCGCGTCTTCTGGTGCGCGACGATCTTCCGCTTGACGCGCTGGAGTGCATTGTCGATGGTCTTGCAGTCGCAGCCGAGGTCCTCCGCCATCTCCTCATAGGAGAGCCCTTCCAGGTAGCAGCGGAGTGCATCCGACTCGAGCCGCGAGAGCCCGGTGCCGAGCGTGAACACGAGACTCTGCAGCTCCTCGGTGGAGATCACGCACACGGACGGATCGTTCGTCGTAGGTCCAGGCAGCGCGTCGCCCAAGCTGCACTCGCCCTCCGACTCCTGACCTGCCGGCGTATGGCTGAACGAGACGTACTGGTTCAGCGGCTGGTGCTTGTACCGGGTGGCGGTCTTGATCGCCGTGATGATCTGGCGGGTCACGCAGAGCTCGGCGAAGCTCCGGAACGACGTCTCCTTGTCGTGCCGAAAGTCCCGCACCGCTTTGTAGAGGCCGATCAGCCCCTCCTGGATCAGGTCGTCCGACTCACCGCCGGCCAGGAAGTACGAGCTCGCCTTCAGCCGCACGAAGCCGGTGTAGCGGCGCATCAGAGCATCGAGGGCCTCCTGGTTCCCGTTACGTGCCTTCACGACAAGCTGTAGATCCTCAAGCTCTCGTTGAGACTTCTGCGCTGAGCTCAGGACGGTGGCGCTGCGTGCGGACATTCGCATTCTCCCTGGATTCGGGGACGAGGTACGCCGGCGTCCTCACTCGGTGAACGCCCAACTCTCACCCTGAAGTTGAGGAAGAAAATAGCAGCAGCATCCGCAAGTTACAAGTCGTTTGCAGTGGACCCCGTATATTAGGAACACATGTTCGAGGTTATTCCAGCCCGCGCCGCAACCGCTCGAGCCGTGCTCGCGTCTCCTCGTCGAGCGAGTCGCGCAGGCGGGTGCCGCGATCCTCGTCACGCCGGGGCTGCTCGAGATCGCTCAGGAACGCGAGGGACGATCGCTTCTGCACCTCCTGACCTGACGTCCCGCGAAGGGCGAGGTCAGACGACACGAGGCACACGACCTCCCTGAGTCGATGATCGACCGCGAGGCGCTCGAGGAGCACGTCTGCGTGCCGCGCGTGGCGCACCGCGAGCGAACCGATCTCCGCGTCCACACCTGCCCCGTCCCAGACGAGCACGCCCCGGGCGCCCTGAACGGCGACGAAGGAGGCCAGTGCGTCCGTCAGCTCGCGCCGATCCGCGAACGACCCCGCGTGCAGCAGGTTGTAGCCGTCGAACAGATAGAGCGTCGGCTCAGCCACCGCGACGACGCCGGGCCTCGTAGAGGAGCAGCGCCGCGGCAACACTCACGTTCAGCGATTCCACCTCGCCGGCGAGCGGGATGGAGATGGTGGCATCGCAGGCGCGGCGCACGAGTGGCCGCACACCCTTGCCCTCCGCGCCGAAGACGAGGGCCAGGCCCCCAGCCAAGTCCGCAACCCACAAGTCCTGCTCGGCCTCGGCCGCCGCAGCGTAGATCCAGAGATCGGCCCGCTTGATCTCGTTCAGGTAGCGCGCCAGGTTGGGGACGACGGCGACCGGGAGGTGCTCGACGGCGCCCGCCGAGGCCCGGCAGACAGCCGGCGTCACGCGCGCCGACCCGTGAGCGGGGACGACGACCCCCGTCGCGCCCGCTCCCTCGGCACTACGGATCACGGCGCCCAGGTTCCGCGGATCGGTGACCTGGTCGAGACAGGCGAGCAACGGCTGCTCCCCCGCCGCGAGCTCGTAAGCGTCGGCGTAACGGTAGGGCTCGCACCAGGCAACGATTCCCTGATGGTCGCGCGTGCCGGCCGCCTCGCTCAGCTCACGATCCGGCTTGACCTGAACCCTCGGCCGCTCCGGGAGCCAGGGCTCCGCCGCGAGCGCCCGTTCGGTGACCCAGAGCTCCAGCACCTCTCTCGACCCGCGCAGCGCCTCACGGACGGGCCTGCGGCCGTACACCTGCTCGCGGGTCACGAGCGGGGCACGAGACGGAAGCCGTCCGGGTCGTCCCGAACCTCCCATCCAGCTGCCTCGATCTCCGCCCGCAGCCGGTCTGCCTCGGCGAAGTTGCGGGCCTCGCGCGCCTCCCCGCGGCGTCGAGCGAGCTCCCGGATGTCAGCTGGGGCTTCTTCGTCGACCGCGAGGCTGGCCAAGCCGAAGACGTCGAGCGCACGACGCAGAAGGTCGTGGTCGCGCCACTCGTGCATGACTGCCAGTGCCTCGGGGGTGTTGAAGTCGTCGTCCAGCGCCGACTCGAAGCGCTGCCAGGCCTTCGCAGGGGCAGGCTCCGAGGGATTACGGAACGCTTCACGAAGACCCTCGGCTCGTGCTTGCGCGTCGGCCAGCCGCTCGTCTGAGAAGTCGATCGGGCTCCGCCAGTGTGCTGTGAGGAAGAAGAGCGACGTCGTGTTCGGCCCCCAGCGGTCAAGCACCTGTTTGATCGACTCAACGTTGCCGAGCGACTTCGACATCTTCTCCCCGGTAAAGCGGAGCATGCCGTTGTGCATCCAGAGCCTCGCGAACTCGTATCCACGCGCTCGCGACTGGGCTAGCTCGTTCTCGTGGTGTGGGAAGACAATGTCGATCCCGCCGCCGTGGATCTCGAAGACGGGGCCAAGCAGCTTCTCTGCCATGGCCGAGCACTCGATGTGCCAACCGGGTCGACCACGACCCCAGGGCGAATCCCACGATCGATCCTCCTCGGGCTTACTCGCCTTCCAGAGAGCGAAGTCCCGCGGATCATCCTTGAGCGGATTCGGCTCTTGCTCCTCGACCTGCTCCGGGTGCTGGCCTGAGAGCCGCCCGTACTCGCGCCAGTGTGAGACGCGGAAGTAGACGTCGCCCTTGACCTCGTACGCATAGTTCCGCTCGACGAGCTCGGCGATGAACGCAACAATCTCAGGCATCGTCTCGGTAACCCGCGGAAAGTGATCCACCTCGCCGAGCCCAAACCGCCCGACGTCCTCGAGGTACCAGACGGTTGCCTCGTCCGCGCGCTCGCCGCTTCGTCCTGGCGCCGCCACGAAGATCTTGTCGTCCACGTCGGTGATGTTGTGCACGAGCGTGACGTCGTAGCCGCGCAGCCGCAGCCAGCGGGCGAGCCACGAGAAGACGACGTACGGCCGCGCGTTTCCAATGTGCGCTCGTGCATAAACTGTCGGCCCGCAGACGTACATCCCGATCTTCGCGGGCGACTCGGGCAGCTCTACGAGGCCGCGCTCGAGGGTGCTATAGAGCCGCATGAACCCTCCGCAGCGCCTCGTCGGGGGGCAGCGCTGCGATTACCGCCCACAGCTCTGGGCCGCGCTCCGCGCCGGTGAGCGCGAGCCGCAACGCCTTCAGGTTGCCCCCCACCGCCTTCAGCTCGCGCACGATCTCCTTCCCGTCGAGGCCGTTGGCGCGGAGCTCGGCGAAGCGCTCGAGCGTCGGCCGCGCCTCCTCGGCCACGGTCACCGGAACCGGATCGAGCAGCGCCCGCGCCATCGCCCGTGCCTCGGCCAGATCGCGCGCTCCGCGAAGGGCGGGCGCGAGCGCCGCCGGAGCCTCGGCCGCGGCAGCGAGCTCCTCGTCCGGCATCGAGGCGATCGCGTCGATCGCGAGCCGGCGGATCCGCGGCAGGTCGAGCTGGACGTCGTGCGCCGGCTCCCCGAGCTCCTCGAGATAGGCGCGGACGGCGGTGGACGGAATTCCTGCTGCACGGAGGTCGGCAATCGTCGCGACCGGGCTGTTCCGCTTCGAGAGCTTCTTGCCGTCGCTACCAAGCAGCAGTCCGTGATGGATGTACTCGGGCGGCTCGAAGCCGAGGGAGCGAGCGAGGCTCTGCTGGAGCTCGGTGTTGGCGCGGTGGTCGGCGCCGCGCACGACATGGGTGATCTGGAAGTCGCTGTCGTCGACGACGCTCGCAAGGTGGTAGGTCGGTGTGCCGTCGGGGCGCAGCAGCGTCAGCCGGCCGAAGCGGATCGCGCCCTCTGCGTCCTCCGTCCCGATCGCGCCGGCGGCTTCCTGGTGTCGCGCGAGCCTCGAGCTCTGCCGCAACGGCCCTTCTTCCCACTCGAGGCCCAGCCAGACGAGGTCGGCCACGATTGCCTCGGCGGCACCCTTTAGCTCGCGGCCGGCGTCCGTGTCGTCGAGGCGCAGGAGCAGCCAGTCTCCCCGGCGGCGGTTCGCGACGGCCGAGAGCGCGCCTCCGAGGTGAAGTGGTCCAGTCGGGCTCGGTGCGAAGCGGACGCGGATGCTCACCGCGTCAATCTAACGAGGCGTTACCGCGCTGGGTCGAACGGCGCTGGTTCGATCGCCACTGGTTCGATCAGCGCAGAGTCGAGGGAAACCGGCGCCGAGCGATCGTCGTCGCGGCACCGATGCGGCGGCAGCGGTGCCGGCGCGGGCTTCGTGGCCGCGAGATTCCATTGCTGTGGAGGAGCGACCACCGCAAGCTGTGGCAGCCCCAGCGCGCCGAACGCGCCGGCCGCGAGTGCGAGTACAGCGACGAAGATCACCAGTCGCCACGTCGGAGGCCGACCGCTCTCCACGATATCGAAGGTATCAGCCGGGCAGGTGCGCGGGGCGCCGGACGAGCTCGACGGTCGCGAGCCGCGGGCCGGCGCTGTCGACGAGCTCGAGCTCGATCCGGTCGCCGAGGTCGTGGCGGGCGAGCTCCTGCTCGTAGGCGGTGGCCGAGCGGATCGCCCGCCCGTCGATGCGCACGATCACGTCGCCGACGACGAGCTCCGCGCGCGCCGCCGGCTGACCGTCGTAGACAGCGCTCACGACCACCCCGCGCACCGACGGATCGAGACCGAGCCTCACCGCCGCACCGTCCGACTCGACCGAGCCCACAGCGGCCCCGAACCAGACGCGCGCCCCTGACCCACGGCGGATGCGCGCGATCACCGGCAGCGCCTCCTGGATCGCGATCGCGAAGCCGACGTTCTCGGCGTCCTGCAGGCGGGCGACGGCGGTGTTGATCCCCACGAGCCGCCCGGAGAGGTCGACGAGCGGCCCACCTGAGTTCCCTGGGTTGATGGCGGCATCGGTCTGGAGGAGCCCCTGGAGGCGGGCTCCACCGCCGGGCTCCACGGTCCGGTCGAGGCCGGAGACGATCCCCTGGGTCACGGTCGGCCCGCCCAGCCCGAGCGGAAACCCGATCGCGACGACCCCGTCGCCCAGCCGCAGTGCGTCCGAGTCGCCCACGCGGATGGGTACGAGGTCGTCGGCGTCGACGCGGATGACGGCGAGGTCGCGCTCGGGCGCGACACCGATCACCTCCCCTGGCAGAACTCGGGATCGATGCGCCTCGGTGAAGGCGACGCGTACGCGCGTCGTTCCCTCGACGACGTGGTTGTTCGTCAGGATGATCCCGCGCCGGTCGAGGACGACGCCGGAGCCCTCGCCGCTGCCGCCGCCGAAGCTCGTCGTCCGGACGTTGACCACCGACGGCAGCACGAGCTCGACGGTGTCGGCGAGCGAGGGCGGCTGGCCCGGCGCCTCCGCCGTCGACCCGGCTTGGGTCACCGTTACCGTCGCGGTCGACGCCGGCGGTGGCGTTTGGGTCTCGTCCTCGCCGCCGAGCGAACACCCGGCGGCGAGCAGCGTGAGCGTGAGGGCCGCGGCCCGTCTCACGGCAGCCGGGGGAGCGCGAGCGCGGATGCGAACATCGCAGCGAGGAGGAACGCGACGCCGGCTCCGACGAAGAAGTGCGTCACCTCCTGCCTGCGCTCCACCTTGCTCACGAGCGAGCCGAGCCGCTCGTACGACTCGCGCAGCCGGTCGGCGCTCTCGGCTTCGAAGTACTTGCCGCCGGTCGCTTGGGCGATCTGCCGGAGCGTGATCCGGTCGGGTGGCACGGGGATCACCCGCGTCTCGCCCCAGCGGGTTCGCTCGATCACGCCCTCGGGCGTGCCGAGTGCGACCGTGAAGACGGGAATCCCGAACGACTTCGCCCGCTGGGCTCCCTGGAGCGGCCCGAGGATGCCCTCGGTCTGGGTCCCGTCGGAGAGGAGGACGATCGTGATCGCCCGCTCGCCCGGCGGCGCCGTCGCTGTCGCCGCGCGACCCACCTGTACCGCTCGCCCGAGCGCGTCACCGATGGCAGTGCCACGCTGCGGGAACAGGTAGCTGAGCGCTTCCACGGCGATCTCGTGCTCTTCGGACACCGGCGCGACGAGCTCGGCCTGACCGGAGAAGGCGACGACACCGACCCGGTACCGCTCCGGCAGGTTCAGCACGAACTTCTTGACGACCTGCTGCGCGGCCTCGAGCCGCGTCGGCTCGACGTCTTGCGCGAACATCGAGCCCGACGTGTCGATCACGAGCACGACGGTCGCGACGGGCTGGTTCACAGTCCTGATCATGCTCGGGCGGGCGACGCCGACAAGGAGAGCCGTCAGCGCCAGCAGGAAGAGCGCAAGCGGTACGTGGCGGAGCCAGGAGCGCGTGGACTCCACCACGCCGGCGAGGACCTCGAGGTTCGTGAACACAACCGCGTAGCGGTTGCGCCGGCGACCGACGTAGACGGACGCGGCCACCACGACGGCGAGTAGGAGCAGCCCGAGCAGAAGCAGCGGCGAGGCGAACCTCATCGGCCACTCCGTCGCCCATTAGGTCCGGGAGGGGGCGTGGGGGGGGGCGGTCGGGGGCCCCCCCCGCGCCCGGGGAATGGGGGGGGGGGGGGGGGCGGGCGTTGGGCGCCGGGC
>JBBJOI010000011.1:0-95894 GCA_037721555.1 Gaiellaceae bacterium
TGGGCGCCCCCCCCCCCACCCCACCGGCACACCGGGGCGCTTCGGGCCTTCGCCGGACGGGAGTTCAACACGACTCCGATTCATTTGGGTCGCCGCAGGCTCGATCGCTCTCATCACGACGGCGTGCGAGGAGCGCAGCCGTGACCCGTTTCCGATCACAGTCGGAATGACGCGAAAAGACGCGAAGCATGCCGGCGGCGAGCCGACACGTATCGTCAATGGATGCTCGCTCTACGGGCCGACGATGAACCGCACAACAGGTTGGCGCGTTTGCTTTGTGAGAGATCACGTTGTGCCCATGGTGCGAGGTCGAGCGCTTCGTGCGTTCCGTCTCAGCTGCCCGAGGATCGGAGCCTCGTGCAACCGCCGGGGTGACGGAACTCGTTGCCAGAGCAGCTTGACGCAACGGCCTCAATCGTCCGGAGACCTCTGCGGAACTGTGTGGCCGACGACTACCAGGTTTCTCTTACCGTTCGTAGAAGGAGCGGGATGTTCTCCTCGATTCGGTACACACACACATCCCACGCCGGCCACGGTCGTCTATGCGTGGTAGGAAAGTGGCCTCCGCTTTCATCTCACCGGTTCAACGCGGCGAAGGTTCTACCGAAGCGTCTTGATCGTGCGATGGGGGCATCAACAATCTCACTTGGCGGCCCAGCCGTTCTCTCCACCGGGCGATGCGGCTCGAGAAGCTGGGCGTGAGTCGCTCAGGAATCCGGAGACTTCGCTGCTACGAACGGTGGCGAAGCAGTGCGCGTTAGCGTACGCGAGCCAGACGACGATCGGCCTTGCGAGCGGCGCCTCGGCGACGATTCTCTAGCAGACACAGAGCCGCTCGTCGACCGTCAAGCCGACCTCGTCGATGTGCAGCGACTCACCGGGTTGCGGAAGGTCGAGCGCACCATCGATACGACAACCACCCAGAACGAAACGCGCGGAAGATAGCGAACAGCGCGAGCGAACCGGTTCACGTCACGCGACCGGCATTCAGCACCAATAGAGGGGGTGGCCCGAGCACCATGTGATCGCCATAGCCGAGCGCCTCCTTTCCAGCCCGAAGGCTGCCGGCATGGTCGCGGCGGATACGGGTGCGCAGGGCACGAGCGGAGGGCCGGTTGTTGCCGGACGAGGCGAGTCCGAACCCAGCACCGCCGACCGCAATCGCCAAGCGCTGTGACTTGAGTTCGATCGTCGCGGCGAACCGTGCGGCCTGTTGCGGATCCGGATCAGTTCGTCGGCCGTGTAGGGAAACGGTCGGCGCAGGCGGCGAACTGCTGCGCGACCGACGTCGAGCGTCCAATCGACGTGCCTCTCTCGCCACTGAGCAGTCAGTTCAAATGACCGTGTACATGCGGCGGGGCTTCGATACCTGGAGCTTGGTTGGTCGATCATCCCGACACAGCCTCGTTCAAAGGAGCCGCACCACGGGTTGATCAGAAGACTTCTCCAGGGAAGCTGGAAGCGTTTCCAAGACGTTAGGGCGGGCCAGGAGAGCTTCGGGCTTGGCTGCGGCTTGAGCCGGAGGCTGGTCTAGCCGTTGTGCTGGGGCAGATCAGCGGTGTCGTCAGTGGCGTGCTGGCCGACGACGCGCAGCTTGCACCGTTCGTCCTGGCTGTTCGCTCAAAGCGAGCAACGACAGACGGCATCCGCTACCGCTTTGACCCCAGGTCGCTGGACGATCTGGCGCCCCGCAACGACGTGCGGCGGCAGTCCGCCGGCTCCGCGCCTTCACGCAAGACGAGAAGGTGCGAAGGGCGTGTGACCAGTATCTCCTCGAGCTCGACATGCTCGCGCAAGACATGGATCCAGAAATTCTGTCCGACTCGAACCGGTAGGCGTCAGGCTTCAGCGCACGCGCGGAATCATGCGCATGATCACATCGCGAATCACGTCGGGTGCATCGCCAGGAGCCCATGCGACGACCTCCACTGGAGCCTGAACCTTCTTCGTCAGCGTCCGCAACTCTTCTGCACGTACGTCGTCGGGGCCGGCGCGGACGATGACCAGCAGCCCAGCCAGCTCCGGGCGCGCGAATGTGAGGCTCGCGCTGATCCGATCGGCGACCGCGCGCAGTTCGAACCGCGTCCCAGCGCGGACTTCGACTCCGATCCGCGTCCCTTCCGGAAACACGATGCTCGCGTCAACACCGCTGAGCGCGGCCTCCCGGTGAATCAGGTCGGCCTCTGGCGGCAGGACAGACACGATGATGTCAAGGACCTGCCGCTCGTATGCATAGGCATCCGCGGCGGCCGCCCGCGCATCCGCGGTGGGCCTCCGTTTCGAGCCTGCTCCAGGACGACGTCGAGTGGACACCGGAGGCGCGGCGGGAGTTCCTCGCCACCATCGACGAGGAGACGGATCGGCTGAACGGGCTCGTCGGCAACCTGCTCGACATGAGCCGCCTCCAGGCAGGGGCGCTGGACGTCGACGCGACCCCGGTGGGACTCGACGAGGTGCTGCCGGCAGCGCTCCACAGCCTGGGGCTCGCCGACGACGCGGTCGACGTCGACGTGGCCGAGTCGCTCCCCCGCGTGCTCGCCGACCGGGGCCTGCTCGAGCGCGCGCTCGCGAACGTGATCCAGAACGCCGTGCGCTACTCGCCCGCCGGCCAGCGTGTTCGGGTAACGGCCGGCGCAGTGGATAGCCTCGTCGACGTCCGGATCGCCGACCGCGGGCCGGGCGTCCCCGCTGACGAGCGCACGCGTCTCTTCCTGCCCTTCCAGCGCTTCGGTGACTCGGGCAACGACAACGGCGTCGGACTCGGGCTCGCCGTCGCAAAGGGCTTCGTCGAGTCGATGAGCGGCGAGATCGAGCTCGAGGACACGCCCGGCGGCGGGCTCACGGTCGTCGCCCGGCTGCGGAGAGCCGAGTGACGCGGATCCTCGTCGTCGACGACGAGCCTCAGCTCCTGCGTGCGATGGCGACGAACCTGCGCGCGCGCGGCTACGATGTCGAGCTGGCGCCGACCGGCGAGGACGCGTTGACGATCGCTGCGCGGAAGCATCCGGATCTCGTCGTCCTCGACCTCGGCCTCCCGGGAATCGACGGGATCGAGGTGATCCGCGGCCTCCGCGGCTGGACGACCGTTCCGATCATCGTCCTCTCCGTTCGCGAGACCGAGGCCGACAAGGTCGCCGCGCTCGACGCCGGTGCCGAGGATTACGTGACGAAGCCCTTCGGCATGGACGAGCTGCTCGCCCGGCTCCGCGCAGCCCTGCGTCGTGCCGCACCCGCCGAGGAGGAAGCCGTCGTCGAGACCGAGCACTTCACCGTCGACCTCGCCGCGAAGCGCGTCACCACGGCAGAGGGGGAGATCCGCCTGACGCCGACGGAGTGGCACGTCGTCGAGACGCTCGTCCGCAACCCCGGCAGGCTCGTGACGCAGCGGCAGTTGCTGCAGGAGGTCTGGGGGCCGCAGTACGAGAAGGAGACGAACTACCTCCGCGTGTACCTCGCGCAGATCCGAGGCAAGCTCGAACCCGACCCCGCAAGACCGCGGTACTTCGTCACCGAGGCGGGGATGGGCTACCGATTCGAGCAGGGGACATGAACCGGGAGACCAAGCTGGGCGGTGCGAGGCACTACCTCTTGTTTACCCTCCGCGGCTGATCGCGTTCCCGGGGACGGATGCGGTGCTTCTGATGTGGCGAGGCTCTGGAACGCGCCGATCATCGCTGCACTTTGTCTCGACCCGTCTACACGGCGGTGCTGCAGCACATCTCGCCCGGCGCCAGAGACCTCGATGGAAGCGCGCCCTCTTGCCGCCAGTCAGTCCACTCGTTCCGGAGCGAAGGCGACGAGCAGTGGAACGCCCTGCACGGGAAAGGCTCGCGCAGGGAAGGCGACGAACAGTTCGTCACCGACCAGCTCGACTGTGACGACGATTACTCCAACCTCGTGCTCGCGGCCGATCACTCCGCGAATCTCTACCCCGGGTTGCAGGCGCGCCTCGGCGAGTAGTGCCGCGGCGTCGGCGCGGGCGAGATCGATAAAGCGCGCCGCTCGCTCCTCTTCGAGCAGCGTGTAATCGTCCTCTGTTGGATAGATGAGGTCCGCATCGATCAGGCGGTTGAAGTAGGGGAACGCGTCGTCATCTTCCCCTGAGCGATGACGAGCGTAGGCACATAGCCACACGACGCCGAGATCCTCTTCGTGCCAGGTGGCCCCACGATGGTCGTGGCCGAAGCCGAGCCGCCAGAGCGGCCGATCTGTTCGCCCGCGGCCGACTCGTCGCGTGCCAACCGGCGTCGCAGCCCGGTCACCGACAAATGCCCGCACGATCTCGTAACGATCGAGCCCCTCGAGAGGCGAGCCGCCTGCGGCGCCGAGCTCGTCGCAAAGGCAGCGCTGGGTGATCCGCAACTCGTACGCGTCGCAGCGAAGAGAGCTGCGGTGGTACCGACCAGCTAGTGGCATCCCGCACGTCAGTCTAGCCCCGAGGGCTGAGGGGCTACTTCGGCGAGTTGCGGTTGCGCAGATGGGCCTGCGCTTTCTTCTTCGAGAAGCGCTTCGAGTAATCGGCGATCCCCTCGCTGTCGCCGGTGCGCATCATCTGCGCCATCTTCGCGTAATCGTCCTTCAGCTCATCTTGGTGCAGCGCGATGAAAGTGTTCACGGCCTCGGCGACGAGTTCGTCGGGAGCGCGGCCTTGTAGCGCCGCTAGCGCTTTGACGTCCGCGCGCATGCCGAAGGGCACGTCGAAGTCGTGTTGCGGGTCTGGTGCGTCTTCCTGCTCGGCGACCCAGGGCGCTATGTAGAGATGACCCGCGCTCTTTGGCCGGTCGAGGCGATAGGCGAAGTGCTTGCCTACGACGGAGTTCAGTCGGTTGGCTGCGGCCGGTGCATCGAGCCCGGTCGCCTCGGCGACCTGCGCGACCGTCACGCGGCCCCCGAGCCTCCGCATCAATGCGATCGTCTCTAGCTCACCTTGCGTCATCGGCCCGACCGGCTCAGCTTCCGAGAGGCGGTCTGCGCCGGGGGCGATGAAGAGCGGCACCTGGTAGGTCTGTGCGAGGGCGCGGATGCTTTCGCGCGTCGCGGGATCCGGCGTTGCGAACACCACCGACACGTCTCCGTATTCGCGCGCTCGCACTTTCTGTCCGAGCGGGACGACGAGTTGAAAGAGCGCTGAGAGCGTAAGGAAGCGGCCTTCGAGATTCACGAGCACCACCGTTGGCGTGGAGACGCCGGAGGCGGCGAACACCTCGTTCTGGAAGTCCTCGATCAGCTGGGGGTCGTCGACGATGCCCCCGGTCGCAGGAGAGCGAACTTCGAGCCGCGGCAGATACTGCCGCTCGAGGACTGTTTCTTGAGGGCGCTTCGACATGGTGGGCAGTAGCCGAGTTATCGGCGGTTCTCGGCGAACAATGACACAGAGCGGGCGCGAAGCCGACTGGGAAGCCGTCTGGGAGCTCTTTCGATTCCGCGACGAGGGATCCTTCGGCCGCCGTTGGACAGCCGACGCGATCTTCACTATAATCAGTGAACAACTGAGATAGGAGGAGAAGTGCCGAACAAGATCGATGTCACCGTCGTCGTGAATGGATCACCCGTCGTCGTGGAGGCGAATCAGAACGCGCCCCTGCACACCGTCATCTCGAAGGCGCTCCAGCAGACCGGGAACAGCGGTCAGCCGCCGGAGAACTGGGAGCTACGCGACGCCGCAGGAACTCTGCTCGACGGAAGCAAGAAGATCGAGGACTTCGGGTTCCCGGCTGACGTTCGCGTCTTCTTGAGTCTCAAAGCGGGAGTCGGAGGTCACGCGTGAGCGTCGCGCAGGCGATCGATCCCGCGGTGTCGAGGGCCAAGTTCGAGCGCGAGGTCAGCGAGTTCCAGGATCTCGCCGCCGACTACGGCGCTCGAGGGTGGTTCCTCGCCGAGGCAACCTTTCCCACGGTGCTCGTCGTGCTCGCAGCACCCCACGTCAAGCCGCCGCCGGTCGTGACGGGCGTCCTTCTCGACTACACCGACTACGACTTTCGTCCGCCCTCGGTCAAGCTCGTGGATCCGTTCTCCCGCCAGCCATTCCGGTTCGAGGAGCTGCCCACGCAACTCCTGCGACAGGTCGAGGCAGCAGGGATGGCAGTCCCGATGTTCCAGTTGCCTCCAGGAGTCGAGGCGCCGAAGGTGATGGTCAACCAGCCCCTCATGCAGCCAGATTCGACGGGCGAAGCTCCCTTTCTCTGCATCGCAGGCGTCCGCGAGTATCACGATCACCCGGGCCACTCTGGCGACGCGTGGGACCTTCATCGCACCGCCGGAGCTGGTCGCCTCGTCCGGATTCTGGAAGTCCTCGACACCTACGCCCTGCGCCCGATCAACGGCTACAACGTTCAGCTCGTGACCCAGATCACAGGCTTCGCGCAGAGCGAGGTTCCTGCGTGAGCTTGACCGAGGTTGTGCGCTTCGGCGTGACTGCCGAGATCCTGAAGAAGACCGAGGACTCGCTACGCGAGGCCGGCCGAGAGGGGTATGAACTGTTCGTGCTTTGGAGCGGCGTGCAAGACGAAGAGTCCTTCGCTGTGCGCTCCGCTCACGTCCCCCGGCAGACCTCGTCACGAAGCAGGGACGGGCTGCTTGTCCGCGTCGAGGGTGAAGCCCTCCACAAGCTCAACGTCTGGCTCTATGAGCACGGGGAGCAGCTCGCCGCCCAAATCCACGCGCACCCCCAAGAGGCCTTTCACTCGGACACGGATGACACGTTCGCGATCGCCGCACAAGAGGGCTCGCTTTCACTCGTCGCCGCTGACTTCTGCGCGCTCGGACTCCTTCACTCCTCGAGCGCCGCCTTCCGGCTGACTCCCAGCGGATGGTTCGATGCAGAGACACCCGTGACCGAGCTGATTCAGGTGGATCGGGCATAAGTGGCACTGGCCGATTACTACGAGCGCGCGGCGCTCGCTGCCGCCCACGCGCTCACAGGCGGATTCGAGGGCACCCAGTTTCGCCAACGGCTTGAGGAGACTCCGGTCGGGATCGCGCTTGACGGCTCCGTGAGTTCATCGCGCGAAGGCCGGGTGATCGCCGATCTAACCGTGCGACTCCTCGCGCGCCTCTACCCCACGCTCTCAATCGTCGCCGCAGACGGAGCAGCCGATGAAGGGCAGCCGTTCGAGGAGCTGGCGCGCCGAATCAACCCAAGTATCGAAATCACCTCCGAGCCCGCGACGCTCGGAGTCGCGATCGGCTCCAGCCCCAGCCCTTTCTCCGAGACGATCTTTGTCGGATCACAAGGCTGGGATGCCTACGTCTCCACAGCGGAGCCACAACCTCTTGGCGACTCACCCCTGCCCTATGGAGCCGGTGCCGCCGCCTGCCTTGCCTGCGCCAATCTCTTCCGACGCATATTCACAGACGACTGGCCCCAAACCGCAGATGAGAGTCTCGTCTTCTCGACGTTCGACCTCACCCGCGAACCAACCCTCGGCGCTCCACAGATCCCCGAGAAGACCGAAGAGCCTGTCGTGCTCGTTGGCCTCGGTGCAATCGGCAACGCAGCAGCCTGGGCGCTCAGTCGCACTCCCCTACTCGGCGAACTCCACCTCATAGACGGAGAGACGGTCGAGCTGAGCAACCTGCAGCGTTACGTCCTCGCGCTACGCGAAAACGAGGGTGACGTGAAAGTTACGGTCGCTTCAGCGCTCTTCGAGCGTGCGCCAGGCCTGACGGCTCAGCCTCAGCACATGACTTGGGCGGAGTTCGCCTCTTTATTCGGTTACGCGTGGCCGAGGGTGCTGCTCGCCCTCGATAGCGCCGCCGATCGCCGCAGCGTGCAGGCCAGTCTCCCTCGATGGATCGCGAACAGTTGGACCCAGCCCGGCGATCTCGGCGTCTCCATCCACCCGGCTTTCACCGAGGCGGGGGCGTGCGTCTCCTGCCTCTACCTCCAAGACCAGGTAATGCCGAACCAAGACGAGCTATACGCGGCGGCGCTTGGGATTCCCGAAATGATTCCGCAGGTCAGGCAGTTTCTTCATACCGGCGAGGGCCTTCCACCTCCGTTTCTCGATCTCATCGCCGAACGTCTCGAACAGCCCCCGCCGGTTCTCGGCCGATTCGTAGGACGTCCGATCCGCGAGCTCTACATCGAGGGGATATGCGGCGGGGCTGTCCTTCCGCTCGGAGCGGCGGGCGTGCCAGACGCGAGCCTTCACGTTCCACTCGCACACCAGTCCGCCCTCGCAGGCGTGCTCCTCGCCGCCGCCTATATGCGGTCAATCTCGGCGAGCCCCTTCGCCGAAACGCGAATCGTTCGGCTCGATCTGCTCCGCCAGCTAGCGGGAGTAGAGCCTCTCCCCACAATGAAGAAGGGCGACAGGCGCTGCATCTGCGAAGACGCCGACTACCGCAACGTCTATCTGAAGAAGTGGAGCGCGCCGAAGCCCAGAGGGCGAGCGAAGCCTAAGCCGAGTCCAAGTAAAACTCGTCCTGGGGGTTCGGCAGCGTCCGGCTAGACGTCTCCCAAAGCTTTGCGCGCTTGTCGTGAGTCGAGGCGAAGAGCGGGCGCCCCGCAAGAGCCCGATCCGACAGTTCGCGGGCGTCGTCTGAGACGCGAAGGCCAAGCTCTTTGCGCAGCCGCTGCGCGTAGAGAGCTCGCAGCAATCGGCAAGCCCGCTCGGCTGCGTCTCGACGAGCAGACGCCAGCTCGGGGTGCCAAAGAATGAGGTCAATGCCTCGCTCTGCTGTTCACCAAGGAGCGCCGCGGCGAGGGTCTCTTGATCGCTGAGGCACGGCGGCATCGTGACTACAACGTCGATCGACCGCTCAGCGTCGACAATCCCCACGATCGTCGGCCAAGTCGCGGTGCTGATCGAGCCCGCCCTCAGGATCAGGCGCCGACGCCAGCTCTGCGGGAACAGTTCATTTAGGACGAAGACCAACCGCTCTGCATCGCCGTGAGTGACGACGACCTTTGGGCCGAGCGCAACTACTACCCGCGAAAGATCTCGCGCCCGCGCGAGATAGGCCGCTTCATCGAGCGCCACCTCGAACACGGCACTCCCGCAAGGAGCTGCAGCCCTCGCTCGAGCAATCAGCGCCTCAGCGCGCTCCTTGGTTCCGGCGTGGAGGACGTAGGTGTGATCCGGCGGGCACAGCTGGAGCGCGAGTAGCGACGCGCTCCATCGAAGCTCGCCTTCCAGCGCGTGGCGGATCACACCCGAACCTGCGGCGAGGTCGAGGGTCACTAGCACGGCGTCCCCGGTCGGCGCTTGCGCAAGGGCGCTGCGGTATCGAATCCAGCAGCCGATCTCACTCGCCACCGCCGGAGATCCGCGGTCTACGAGATACCCGTCCCGCGGGGGCGGCTGGAGCTGTTCGGGTGTACGAAGAGCGACCATGGCACTTGCGGCGGTGCCCGCTCGAAGGACGCTTCGCCATCGAGCGGTGAGCTCGCGCGTTGAACACTAGGTCTCCCGTCGGACGGGGCTCCGCGCCGCGGAGGTCCAGGCCTGCTGAGCGGGGGCGGCGAGCGATTAGCAGGGTGCAATCGCGAGAGCGACGTAAGTGCCTGTCACGGTGGCCCGTAACCCGGCTTGACACTGAAGCGGACGGAACAGTCGGCGATGCAGCGCTGCCCGCGCCCACCGGCGCGGAGGAGCTCGCCGGCAGGGAACCGCCCAGGACAGAGGGGATGACAGCGGCGAGAGCCGTCACGAGCGCCGCAAGCTGTGCCGATCTCGAACCGGTGGGTGGGTGGCAGCGTTGGGAGCGTCGCCTGCGGAGCCGGGCTGGAAACCCGCTATGCAGTCTCTACGAACGGCGGCGGTACCTGGTCGTCGGTGCTCGCCTCGTCAAGTCCGCAGATGCCGCAGCGCGAGCAGTTCGGCGGCCGGGACACGCCCTTCCACGGTGACTACAACTACATCTCCGCCGAGGGAGCGATATCCGGACAGACAACAAGGGTCCTGATGGACTGGACTGATCAGCGCGACGCAGTGCCTGGAGACGACCCGAGGTATGACATCCCGAACGTCGCCCCAGACGACGGGACAGACGGCTTCGACGTCAAGCAGTGCCGCACGTTCAGCTCCGGTGCCTGGTCAGCCGACACATGTCCAAACGCGGGCGGGCTCGACCAAAACATCTACGGGTTCGTTACCACCGGCTAGAGCCAAGCAGTTCACAAAAATGGGGAGGCGGCCGAGAAGCCGCCTCCCCACCTCCCGCCTATTGCTGCTCAAGCATCTCGTGCCTCGCATCGCGTCTGATGCGCACGGCTATCGCGTAGAACTGGTGGAAATGGTGAAGGTCGCTACTGGAGACGATCTTCTAGCGAGTAACGACTTTGAGCGGTGTGTACGTCACACCTCGAGCGCCCCAGAGGTTAGGCCACATCTCGCCTCTCGGTACCTCGACCACGCCCCCACATAAAGAACCGGGCGGGCTGCCCCGTCCGGACGATGTCCAGGAGGTTGATCTGGCCGACATCACTTCGACGCACGCTGTGGAGATTCGTCGGTGCGTCGTCCGCGATTTGAGATCTCGCTGTGCGGTTGCTCAGTGACCGGCGCGGACACCGGTGCAGAGTTCTCGCCGGACGGCGGCACGATCGCCTTTCTTTCGCACCGCAAGGTAGACCGGAGATCTGGGTGATGCTCGCGAGCGACGGCCGACCAGCCGCGACTCGCGCTAGGAACCGCACCCGAGGCGAGCCGGAGTGCAGCCCAGGCGGCAAGCGGATCGCATTCGCCGCTGCAGGCGACATCTGGGTGATGCGGGTAAACGGGCACGCGTCGGGTGAGCCTGATCCGGGCCCGACATCGGAGACTGCCGTTGCGTGGTCGCCGGACGGCAAGTAACTCGCCTACCTCCACCGCGGCGCCAGCCGCCGCATCTACTTCATGAACGCGGACGGCTCGGGGAGCGCGCTCGGCGAGACCAGGAGCCAGCCCAACCCCGCCCCCGCTCCTGCGCCGTCCGCGCCCAGTCAAAGTTTCCGCCACGTTCGAGTCTTCGGCCGACGAGCGGGAACGTAGACGACGATGCCGTGGTGCTGATCTGGGGACAGCTCTTGGGGACAGGTTCGGGGGTTTTCAGGGAAACTCAGGGCTGTTCGAGGGAGGGGTGCGTCAGGTAGACCAAACAGCTTATCTGCGGGGAAAACGCGGTAGCAAGCGCTGTGTCTACGTCCCGCTCCACAGCGCGAATCCTCCATGGTAAGGAGGGGGTCGACGGTTCGAGTCCGTCAGAGGGCTTGATTTGCAGGGGTTTTTGGTGCTGCCGATGACCCCCTCTGTAAGCGTGCGAACGTGGTGCGAACATTGCACGCGAATCGCCTGCAAAAGGGGCGGCTTTCTCCCGCATCCAATCGGGCGCGGGCGGGTTAGCGCGGGCTCTCGCGGCGCATGTGGTGTAAGACTCGTGTGTTCCATCTCGTCCGCTCAGGATCGCGTTCCCTCGCTGCACCCGGTGATCATGCCGCCGAGGAAGACGCCGGCGGTTCCTCGCGCAGGGGAGGCGGACTCATAGAGCGCGACCGCCCCGGTCAGCTCGCGGGGCGCGTACTCGAACATCATCATCTTCGGCGCGGTCAGCGCTGCCGGGCAGCGGCTGAAGGGCGAAAGGAGAGACATGCTCGTTCCACACTGGATCCTTTACACGTGGTTTGCGCTCGCGGCGCTCTCGACGGCATACGTCGCCTGGGACAACTTCGTCGCCAAGAACCCCGAGGAGACGGTGATGAAGTGGGGCTGGTTCCTGATCACCCTCTACATGGGTCCGATCGGACTCGCGCTCTACGTCCTCTCCGACCAAGGAACCCGCGCCCGGGGAGCACGAGGAGTTCATCAAGCCGCTCTGGAAACAGGGTGTCGGCTCGACGGTCCACTGCATCGCCGGCAACGCAACCGGAATCAGCCGGATCCACGTCTCGGGCGTCTGAGCGCGCCGCACTGCGCGCGGCGAAGCAGTCTCGCGCGAACCTCATCGGGTAGGCGCTCACAGGGAACTCGGCCGCTGCCTGCGCTAGCGCCCGAGGCCCACTCACCCGCCCGCTGCCTTGGGGCCATCGTCCGCCGAAGCTTCGTTCCGCCCGCGACTAGCGCGATCACCGCGTCGACGCAGCAACGAGGATCCCGCACCGATCCCGGGCGTTGCTACCGGCGACAACATGCCATCCCGCACAGATCCCGCAGGAGGTCGCCGGAAGCTCCCGCCGACGCCCGCCAATCCCCGCAAGGCGACAGTCGAAATGCACTGCTCACGCCGGTAATCCCCGCCCATTCCCGCCCAGGCCGGAACCACCAAGACCGGCCTGTCACGCCGGAGGTCGCGGGTTCGAGTCCCGTCGCTCCCGTAGAAAACATCCTGCTAATCGGCACTTTTCGTTGCCTGCTCTGGCGCAGTCGACCGCCGGCTTTCCGACCGGTCACGCCCACATCCCGCACGCGAAGTCTCGGACACGGTGCGGCACGGAAGCGCTGGAAATCGCCATGTTCTGTGGCCAGCACTGACTCAGATCCCTTTGGTCATCCCGCGCGGATCCCGCAAGCGGATTTCAGCGGCGGCTTGGACGGGCTGTCAGGGATGGTCTGAGAGGAAGGCGATCGGTCGCCACCGGCATCATGGAACAGCCCAACGGCTCCGGTCAGTCCGAGCCCCACTCGACGAGTGACGCCGGCCGCGCTCCGCCGGCCAAAGCGCCGAGTTTCTGCAGTCGGACGAGCCGCCAGCGCTCGAGTTCGCCGATCAGAGGGCGCTGCTCGGCAGCGCAGTAATGGGCGGTGCCGACCAGCCGACCGGCAAGGTAGTTCAGCATCGGCTCGACGGTCTCGAGAATGCCGGGAACGGCGCGCGTGCCGTGGGCAACGGCGTTTCGCTGACGACGCGCGCGGGCGAGCAGGCGATCGAAGCGCGTGCGCGATGTCGCGAGCCATGCAGCGACCGCCGGTCCGCCAGCGCTCTTCTGCTCAACCTCGGCCAGCATGCGCTCCTCCATCGAGCCGGCCGGGACGTGCGGGCGCAAAGACGGCGCCAGTCGGATGACCTCGGCCAGCCGCACGCGGAACGAGTGACCGCGCGGGTGCTCCATGATCGCGCGGTCGAACTTTAGGAAGTCATCGCGCGCCGCAGGGTCGCGGGAGACGACATGGACGCCGTACTGGCCGGCGTCGGCGATCTGCGCCTCAACATCGTCGAAGGCGAAAAGCAGCTCGAAGTAGCGCGCGCAGGCGCCGTACCACTTGTCGCCGCCGACGGCCGATGGGACGAGGACGCGTTCGAATAAGGCCACGACGAGCGCGACACGGTGCTCGGCGTCAGGCAAACGTGCGACAGCGCGCCGCCAGCGGGTGTCGGCGACGAGCGCGGTGGCCGTCGCTTCGTCGTCGGCGAGCCTTTGGAGCAGCTCGTCTTCGACATCGGCGAGCGTCTCGGCGACCGGGTCGAGCAGCGGATTGCCGCCGCCTCGAGTCGCGTGCTCGCGCGGGTCGTCGAAGCGCATAGTGCCGAACCAGCCAGAGCCAGCGTGAGCGGCGGCGCCGTCCATCAGCACCCAGTCGGACTCCCAGCCGGTCAGCTCGACCGCCGCCCGCGCCAAATCGCGCGCCCGCTCGCGCGCCGACTCGCTCAAAGCGAGCTCGAGCGCGACGCGCACCATCACGAAGTTCTCGTCGGGCAGGCCCTGGAGAAAGTGTGCCGCTTCCGGTTCGGCGAGCTCGGCCGGCTGAGTCCAGTCGGGGTTGCCCGGCCAGTCGCCAGCGCGTACCGCCGGCCAGATGCGGCTGTCGTAGAGCTCGAGCGGGCCTTTACGCAGGTAGAAGCGCGACACGTGCGCGTTGGCGAACGCCAGCCAGACGACGACCGGCCGCGCCGACGGCGCCTCGGCGACGATCGCCTCGCAGAGGCAAAGCCGCTCGTCGACGGACAAGCCCGCGCGGTCGATGCGGCGGAGCTCGCCCGCATGCGGCGGGTCTAGCGCGCCGTGGACCCATAGCAAGGACTCATCGTCGGCGAGCGCCTGATGCAGGCGGCGGGCGCGCTCGGACCTCGTGGCCGGCGGCCTCGACGACTGTTCGCAGATAACGCAGGCGCGTGTCGCAGACGCCGACGAACTCGCCTTCGCGGAACGCCTGAACGCAGTCGGCGAAGGCGGCGACACGACTCGCCGACGACGCCAGCTCGGCGAGCAGGACATCCGCAGCCGCGTGGAGGACGTGTGCGCCGGCAACGTCGTCGAGCAGGTCCTTCAGGCGGGCGGCGAGCTGGCGAGAGTCACCGCTCGCCGTTCGGTGCCGCGCCGTCGACGCCGGGCCGAGAGCATCGAACGAGTGCAGGAGGTCGTCCTTGAGCGAGGTGCGGTCATCGGGATACGGCGCGCCGTGGCCGACGATCATCGCTCCTGTCACGACCAACAGCTCCTTGAGAGCGGTCACCGGCGACAACTGTTGGGGCGGCGCCTGCGCGCCGCCTTCCTTGAGTTGCCGCACGAGCGTCGCCAGCCATACCGGCAGGGTGTCCACGCCGACGAAGGTCATATCGCTCGGACGCATAGCGACACGGTAGGCCAGCCCTCGCCCGTGTTGAGGAGGACATGTCAACCAGCGACGCGGCGGGCGCTCGTGCGAGCCTGCGGCGTCGGTGAATAGACGACCGGCAAATGGCCGACACGAAGCGGTCGAGGGTCGTGCCAACGGACGGCATGGCACCCGCTCGACGTAGTCGGCGCGCCTCGCAAAGGCGCCTACGTCCCGACGGCGACGAACGCGGCCCAGTACTCGGGGTGTCCGTAGATGCTCGGCCCGTCGTCGCCGGTAGCACCGGGCCCACTGCGTCGGCCAGGCAGCTCGCGCGTCTCCGCTCGGCGGCGAAACTCTGCGGCTAGAGCCGGATGCTTCGAGAGAAAATCAGCTTCGGCAGTCTCGCTGAGGTCGCGAAGCCAGAGTTGTGCGCGTCGCAGAGCTGTCGGTGGTGGATAGCCGTTCTGGAGGACCTCCTCGTACAGACGGATCATTAGCATCGCGGTCGCAGCGTCGTCGACCGGCCAAAGGCTTGCGACCGTACAGGCCGCACCGGCGATGATCATCGTCGTTCCAAGCGAAATCGCCTCATCTGGAAGGTCGTCGAGACGCGACACCGCTGACTGACAGGCCGAGACGACGACGAGGCGGGCATCGAGTCGCGCGAGTCCCGCGATCTCGTCCGCAGAGAGCGGGCCGTCCGCGAGCAAGACGAATGCGTCGCCGGCAGCGAGGAGCGGCGCGTACGCGTGGCTCGCGAGGTGAATGAACGTCGCGGAGGCAGCACGCGCCTGCAGGAAGTGACGGTCTGCAGCAGCCGCGAACGCGCAGGCGACGTCGTCAGCGGCGAAGAAGGACGAAATCTCGGTGACTTCCGGTCCGGTCGCCGGAAGATCGCCCGTCGGATCCGCCACTGCGACAAGCGTCCGCGGCGAGGCCTCGGTCACCGCAGCCCGCAGCAAGCAAGCACTAGAGACCATGGCGGCAGGCGCGTGCCGAACCGTCACGTAGTCGAGCAAGCAGCACGTTCTGTCGCCGTCTTGCCACGTCGCCGCATGCAGCGGTGCAAGGGCGAGTGGCCCGCAGACAATCATCGTGCAGCCAGTGATGCGGCTTTCACTCAAAAGGCTCCAGAGCGGTCGAGCGATCGCCTCACCAAGCCACGGCAGCAGTTCGTCAAGAGCGGGGCCGAACGCGTAGTCGTCATCGTCTGGCCCTGAAATCCCGAAGAGATAGGACGTGGGTTCGCCTACGACTCCGTTGGCTTCGTCGGCTGGCGCCGGAGCTGCGCCGACCATCAGGCGCATGATGACGTCGGTGCTGGTTACTCCGTCGACGAACGCGGAGGACACAGACGTCGCGCCATCGTCGGCCGTGACCGCCACGAGAAGTGTTCCGAACGGCGTCGGGTTGACGTAGATAACCGGCCAGCCCGGCTCGGCCGCGGCTGTCAGTTCTTCCAGGCGCGCGCCGGCGCCAAAAGACTCGTAGCCGGGGACATCGCGAATCGCGCTCACTACCTCTGCGTACGCTCGTGATGCAACTGCTGCATCCTCGCCCAACGGCGAGCTGCCGAGATGCGCAGCGGCGGCGACGTATGCGTCACGCAGACTCTCGGGAAGCTCCGCAAGGCGAGAGTCTTCCCTACGGGAGTCGATGCGCCGCCTGATCTCGCGCGCGCGGCCATTCTCGAGAACGAGCGCAGCACCCTCCGCGTCCCCTGTTCGCGCGATCGCATACGCCGCCCACCGGTAGACGTTTCCCGCACGCCGCTGCTCTTCGTCGCTCGACGAGCGCTCCAACTGCGCATAGAAGGTCAAGTCGGCCGCGGCGACAGCATCGCGGAATACGGCCGTCGCCTCATCCCAGCGACCGGCTACCGCAAGCTGCGTTCCCAGCTGACCGGCCACTGCGAGGCAAGCGCGCGGCGCGTTCGTCGGGCGGAGGATGACGAGCGCCTGCCGACCGACATCGATCGCAGCTGCGACATCATCCTGCAGCGTCAATGCCTCGGCGAGACCGGCCAGCGCTCGTCCGCGGTAAACCTGATGCTCGGCGTCTTCGAGCTGCGCACACGCACGCTCGAGCTGCTCTCGCGCGACAGCCAGCGCTTGCGCATCAACCTCGGCCGAGAGCTCGTGACCAGACTCCGCCGCGTCAACGATGTCTTCGACGTTCAACTGAGCTGCGCGTAGATACAGCCGACCAACACCGTGGTGCGCAAGGCCAACGAGCCATTTCTCGGGTATTGCTTTGGCCGCGCGAATTACGGCTTCGTAGGGCTCCTTCGCACGGTCTGACACCCCGCGCGCGCCTCGGGTCAGTTCGAGTTGATCGAGCGCGTCACCGAGATTCAACTGCGAGTACGCCCAGTCGACGGGGTCGCGCTCCAAGCTCCGGTGGCTCAGGGCGCGTTCGCACGCATCGACGGCCTCGCCCAAATTGTCGACGCGCTCGCCACGCATGCGGCGCATCAGACCGAACGCTAGGTTCGTATCGACCATTGCGGCAAGGTCAGGAACGTCCGCACCCGCCACCTCCACAACCGCAAGCCTGAGCAGTTCGACCGCAACCTCAGTGTTGTCGGCCAGATCACCGCGGAGGCGGTCGCTATACGCGAACGCGAGGTGCATCAGCACGCTTCCGGACGGCGGACCCGGAGGCGCAAGAAACCGCGCTCGCTCTAGCTCTTCGATCGCGCTTTCGACATCTGCGCTGCGTTCGGCGGAATGCCGACGAAGCAACGCCAGCCCGCGGAGCTCATGCAGCATCGAGGCGCCAGCGCCGAGACCGGCGGCTGCGGCGCGTGGAATCGCCGACACGGTCAGCTCGAGGACCCTTTCTAGGTCGCCGCGGTCGAGCGCTTCGCGGACGGCGCTCTCCTCAGCGGCGAGCTCCTCGCCTGCAGCCGTCGCTTCGTTCAGTGCGCGCTCGTACTCGGCCCACACGACGTCGATGTCCGCCTCCGCCGCATCAAGGAGGTAGAGGAGCCGCTCGAAGCCGGCTCCGTAGCCGGGGGCAGCGGAAAGCTCGCGAAGCTGGCTCTTCAGGAGTGGGGCTGCCAGCTCGGGGCGGGCGGCACGCAGCCCGCGGAAGTCAGCCGCGCTGCGCAAGGCGAGCAGCTCCTCGAGGATCTCCTCGTTGAGGCCACCGTCCGAGGCGACTCTGAGCTCGTCGTCAGCCTTTATAACGTCATCCCCACTCGGAGCGCCACACCGTGACGCTACCGGGTGATGCATCGCAGTAACCGGAGCGCTCGGTGCGCCGATCGACGCGCGGCTACACGCGAATGCAGCAGCACTCAGGGGAGCACGACCCGTGAGGGAACACAGAGGGAACATCAGGCCGACCACACGCGTCCGCGCGCGAGTCACGCCTCGCTGTCTGGCTCCTTCGGTTTGCGGCATTTTCGTGGCCGCGGTGCCCGCACTTGCCTCCTCAGAACATGAATGGCAAGGATGGGATCGACGGTTGGATCCGTCAGAGGGCTCGCGGGTCTTCGTCCTTCATGCAGCCCGATGTTGAGCTCCGACGACGCATCCTGCGCACATGCCCGCCCGTTCACAGATAAGACAACATCGCATCCCGCGCTGATCCCGCATGAGATCGCCGGGAGCGCCCGCCTAGACCCGCTAGTCCCCGTAGCGCAAGGGTCGAAAAGCCCTGCTCTCGCCAGCAATCCCCGCCCGCTCCCGCTCACCTCGGAAGTACCATGATTGGCCTGTCGCGCCGGAGGTCGCGCGTTCGAGTCCCGTCGCTCCCGTCTCTACTTGCAGGAACTCGCTTCAGTGGACGGATGCGCGGAGTTGCGCATCCCGCGCTGATCCCGCAACAGTCACGAGGCGGCAGCTTTTAGTCCACGAAGTGTGTTCGGTCCGGGAGCCGGAGATGACGTACTTAAACTGGCACATCCGACCTAGCTCATCGGGATCACCGACCAGGCACGTCGACGGCATAAATCGCCCAGCGTCTGCAATAGCACGGGTCAGTTCAACGGCCCGTCACCACGAAGCCGTCTTGTTCCGTCCCGGATCGTTGTTTCGTTGGTTCCGGGAGCGGCGCTCCCTCAAAAAGCTGTCGATCGTCGCCACCACAACAGTCCCCGCGATCAGTCCAAAAAACAGCGGGATCAACCCGAAACCGGCCGATGACGAGTCGTTCCGCTCAATCATAAGCAGCATGGCAACGCTGGACGCAATGATTACCGCGAAGAGAAGCCAATGCAGTACTGGTCTGGCTTGTATCAATGCGAGAACAAGAACCGGTACGTAAAGCGCTGCGAACACGGCTAGAGCGAAGTCGCCGACGAAAGCAGTCGCGAGCGAGAGCGCGATCGCGCCTGCCACAAGCGTCAGCAGGATGCGAGGGCTCCTCCACCGCATGTCAATCTCGCCTCCCAGGCGGCCCCACGAAACTGGCTCGCCCGCGAGCTGCATCCGCATTGCCCGGGCGGAGGAGCCCGAGTCGCGCTTCCTCACCTGGGACGAGGTACGCCAGCGCTCCAACCTCATCGCGATAACTAGTCATGGGAAGTCCGGATCACCCGGGTCTTCATCGAGTTCGCCTCCAGGAAGACACTTGTCGGACCGGTACTCTGCAGGAAGAGTTGAGTAGATCTCTTCCCAAAAGATATGTGCCAGCTCTTTACCCCGTTGTTCGCTTGCGCCTAGTGCTTTCGTAGCCGCCGGGATCCGTTGCAGAGCCGTGCACGTAGTGGTCGCTTCGTTGGAACCTGTTTGTGAAAGGTGCCGAGTTTCGTGGACGAAAACATTAAGAGCATCCGCGAGGGCTAGTTCCCGTTCTCCGTCAGCCCTTCGGCCGACATTCTCAAGCTCGCGGCAAACCCAACCGTCAAGGTGGATTTCGAAGGCGTAGAGGTCGGCGATGCCCGCGAAGTAGACGTCATAGCGCCTGCGCGTAACACGGTTGGCGAGCTGTACGGCCCGTGACCAAATGCGCTTGTCCCAGCACCAAACCTCCGCATCCGTCGGTAGCAGCTCCCGCGCGGCGTCCGTCAGCGGTTCGTTCCGTGCGCTAGAGCCCTGCTGACGACGCAGGTAGCCGAGAGGGGATCTGTTTGCAATCGGATGTGGACGCGCCGCCTGTCGCGGTGTCCCTGGATCGGACTCGATCGTCTGCCGTGCAACAGTCGATTCGGCGATTGACGCGTCTTCGTCTTGACCGCACCCGCTTACGAGCATCAAGCAGAGCAGGCTCAGCACGAGCCTGAGGGTCGAGATTAGCACTGTCTAGGTGCCGCGGATCAACGCTGGCATGGAAGCGGCAGGAAACGGACGGGCCGTCACGTCATTGACTCGTACTGGGGTGCAGCAGCGTCGTTCACACATAGCTCTTCGTGGAGTTTTAGAGTTCGACTATCGAATTACTCTGACCTACGTCTCCGGTTCTTCGAAAGCTTCCTGTAGATACGAAACATTAATATGGTAACTAGAAAAACTACTAACCACGAAAGGATTATAGCTCCGATGAAAACGGATGACCAGGGAGCCGGATTGACCATGGCGATCACATTCGTCACTATAATCCAGATATTGACCAACAGAAGACATAGTAGGCTTGTCCATCGAACTCTATTTGTAATCGTCATCCGATTCCAAATCTTTGACACGCACCGGGGTTCGCATTCTTCCGTATTCCCCAAGCGCAGAGAATCACATCTTTAATAAAGAATAGATTCTTCCAAAACTGTACACAGTCCTTCTTCGGCCTACAAGGCCTCCCGCCAGCGCCACCTGCTGAAACCCAACCGCCGCCGATACCCGCGCCGGGCGTCACCTTCATTCCATCCGTGTCAACCTTGTTGATGGGATCCTGTGCGGCGTAGTCGTAGGAGTTCGCTGCGCCTCCAGCTACGGGATCGACTTGGCCAAACCGTCCGAGCGCGACATCGTAGTTGCGGGTGCCCATTTTGTAGAGGCCGGTGGCGGTGTCGTGGTAGACGCCGAGGCCGCCGAGCCAGCGGTAGGGGTTGGTTACCGTGCCGGTTGAGCTCTTGAGCTTGCCGAAGGGCTCGTAGCTGTAGGTGGCGGCCGTGTTGCCTGCCGTGTCGGTGAGGGCGGCGACTGAGCCCACCCCGTCGAGCAGGTAGTAGTAGTTTCCGGACGGGGTGCGCTGGGAGATCAGCTGACGGTCGTCATCGCGAGTGTAGTGGGTGGTGTTCTCGCGGCTGAGGCCGAGACCGCTTGTCATGAAGGTCGTGGCGCCGGCGCTGACGCGTTCGAACTGGCCGGTGCCGGTGTAGCTCATCGGGATCGGGCTGCCGCCCGGCGGGGTGACGCTGGTCGCCTGATCCTTTGGGTTATAGCTCCATTGCCGCCCGGCCGTGGTGGAGGTCTCGTTGCCGTTGGCGTCGTAGCTATAGGTGACGCTGCCCGCGGCGGTGAGCTGGTCGGCGGCATTGTGAGTGTAGTTGGTGGTGACGCCGTTGACGGTCTGGCTGGCGCGGTTCGAGTTCGCGTCGTAGCTGTACGCGTAGCTCTCCGACGGGGCGGTCGCGAGCGTCAGCCGGTTGAGCACGTCGTAGCTGTAGGTGGTGCGGATGCCGTTCTTGTCCGTCACATGCTGGCGCAGACCCGTATCCTGCAGAGACGCGTTGACCCAGCTGTAGGTGAAGTCGCTTAGCACCAGCCCCGAGGCCGGCTTCTGCCCGAGCACCCGCGTCTGCCGGTTCGAGAGGTCGTAGCTGAAGAACATGCTGACGCCGTTGGGATAGTTGGTCTGCGTGCGCCGGTGGGCCGTGTCGTAGACGAACGTCGTCTGCTTGGGGCCCGGCTCGGTCAGGGTGGCTAGCATGTTGAGGTTGTTGTAGGCGTAGCCGATGGTGCCGCCAGCGTCCGTGTAGCTGATCAGGTTCGACGCGGCGTCGTAGAGGTACGAGACCTGCTGCTGACCCGGAAGCGACTCGGTCAGGATCCGGTTGAGCTGGTCGTAGGTGTAGCTGGAGGTGCCGGTGTTGTCGGCCATCGTCAGCTGGTTGCCGTTGGCGTCGTAGCTGTAGCTAATCAGGGATCCGTCCTGGTACTGGATCTGTGTGATCCGGTCGAGCAGATCGTACGTGTACGTCGTCAGCTGGGCCTTGCCGTCCCGAACAGTGGCGATCCGACTGAGCGTGTCGTAGGTGAGCGTGATGTCACCGAGCGGCGCCGGGCGGTCGGCGCTGGTCAGGTTGCCTTTGCTGTCGTAGCCGTAGCCGGTGACGTTGCCCTTGAAGTCGGTTGCGGTTGCGATCGTGCCGTTGGTGTTGTAGGTGTAGGTGGACTGGTTCTGGCTGGCGGCGGCGTTGGTGAGCCTTGTTAGGTTGCCTTTCGCGTCGTAATCGTAGGTGGTGGCGTTGCCCTGCGCGTCGATCGCCTTCGTGAGCAGGTAGCGGTCGATCGTGTTCGTGTACTCGAACTTGGCTTGAGCTCCCGTTGGTGAATCCTGCTGGGTGAGGTTGTTGTTCGGGTCGTACTGGTAGTTCCAGGTTCCCGCACCGGCAGGTGCGTAGGAGGAGACGTCGCTGTTGCTCGTGAACCCCGTGTTGCTCGAGTTTCCGTTCGCGTCCACGACCTGGGTCACGCGCAGCTCGCTGTCGAAGGTGAAGCTCTCGGGGTTGCCGCGCGGGTCGCGCACGATCGTGGGGGTGCCGTACTCGAAGGTGGTTGTCGGGCCGGTTCCGGCTGTTGTGTCCGTCACGCGTGTGACGGAGGTGACGCGCCGGTCGAGGTCGTAGGCGATCCGGGTCTGGTTGCCGAGCGGATCGGTGATCCTGATCAGCCGTCCGGCCGAGTCGTACAGGTAGAGCGTCTGCTTGTTGGCGGGGTCGGTTGAGCTGGTCAGGTAGCCGCCCGTGTCGTAGCCGTACTGCCACTGCCGGGAGGAGGGGTCGGTGATCGACTGCAGCCGTCCGTTGCTGTTGTAGGCGAAGGTGACCACTCGTGCCTGGGAGTCGGTGATCGTGGAGACCTTGCCGGAGCTGTAGGCGAAGGTGAGCTTGTTGCCGTTGCGGTCGGCCTGAGAGGTGAGCACCCCGGCGGCGTTGAAGGTCCACACCTCACCGGACTGGTTGAAGGTGAGCTTGAAGCTGTTGCCGAAGAACGAGACGATCTTCTTCAGGTTGGCATCGATGCCGGTGGGGGAGATGTAGGTGTAGTTGGGAGCGGTCTGGAAGACGACCCCGTAGAAGCTCGGCCCCGTCAGCGTCACCGTCCCGTCCGTCGCTTCCTTGAGGAAGACGTCGTGGCCGGTGCCGAGCGACCAGCCATGCCCGGAGGAGCGCGTGAACGGCGCCAAGCCGTTGAAGTAACGGGAGATCTGCAGGTCGATCCCGGTCCCGTTCAGGTTCAGCTCCTCGGCTGCAACCACGAGGTTGCCGTTGCCGGGGTTGACGTGCAGGTCGAGCCGGTCGCTCAGCTTCTCCGTCTCGAAGTGGTACTGGCGCTGCATCCCGAGCTGCGGCCGATAGTTGACCCGCAGCACCGGATCGAACTCGGTGCCCGCATAGTCGGCGGAGCGGAAACGAGCATTGAAGCCCGCCGCCTCGGTCTCCGTCTTCAGCAGCATCCCCTGGTTGGCGATCGTGCCTTCCACCCAGCCCTTCACCAGCGTTGTCGGGAACCAGGAGTACCAGCGACCCGCGGCTCCCGTGGTGGTCGCCGCCTCGCTCGCTGCAGCGAAGTCGCCGCCGCCACTCGTCCACGCGTTCGTGCCGTCGTAGCGGTTCCAACTGACCCCGTTCGCATAGCTCCGGGTCAGCCGGTGCAGATTCAACGTCCCCGAGCCTGTGATCTGATCGGCGTAAAGACGCAGCTCGGCGCTCATCACCTCGACCGGGCCGCCGCTCCGGCCGGTGGTCAGGTCGGACACGTCCCACTGCAGCACCGTCCGCTTGCGCGCGCCCGCGTCATTGCCAGCCTCGACAGTGTTGAGATCGCAGCTACTCAGCTCAGGAGCCTGGCTGCTCAGGGTGCAATCGGCCCAATACCCCTCCAAATAGCCGGTCGAGAAAAAGGACATGGTCGGATCGATCACAACCGGGAAACGCCGCTCCGGCGCAGCCAGCCACGCCCGATCAGCAGAGACCGTCAACAGATGCCCGCCCGCCACCGGAGACAAAGCAACGGACAGCGCCCGCGACACGCTCTCCCGGCCGCCCGCGGAGTCGACCATGAACGGCGACGCCAACCGCAACACGACCTGCCCCGAGCCATCCACCAGCTCCACCGCGCCGCCACGCGCTGCCAGACGCGGCTGCAAACCTGCGCTCGTCCGCAACGTGAAGACAAAGCTCGACGGAGCAGCAGCACTCTGCAACACGAGCGCCTCCTTCACACCCTCCGCCGTCGCCGAGTAGGCGACATCGACGCCGGGCAGCGCCTCCGCATAGCGAGCCGTTACCCCGGACACGCTCGCCTGACCGGCGGCACCGCGCAGCTGGAGGCTCGCCCACACCGCCCCGCGCCCGACCCGCACCGGTGCCGCCAGGCTCGCCGGCAACAACACCTCGAAGTCGTTCGCGCGCTGCGTGAAACCGCCACCCGCCCGCGCCACCAAGCTGGAATCGATCGGCTGCCACCGGCCTGAGCCATCCCGGAAGTTCACCGGCTCAGGCGAGATCTCCGCCGTCGAGGTTCCGTCCGCCTCCAGGAACGTGCGCGAGAAGCGAGTCCTGCGCTCGACGATCTCTGCACCCGGACCCGACACCGCGACAGGCTCCTGGGCGGTCGCCGCCTCTTGAGTTGGACTGCTGACCAGAGCGGACTTGGATGCCGCGACCGCCTCCTGCCGGCCGACGCGGGAGAGATCCCCCAGCACGAGAGGCAACCCCAAGACCACCAGCACGAGCACGCGGACAGCCAGACGACAGGACGACGAAGCACGCATCCCAACCTCCAAAGGTCTTGAAATGCCGCCCGCCGCAGGAAAGCAGCCGAGTCAGTTCAAGAAGCACCACGACAGTACGACGATCGTCTTGGCTTGGCATCAACCGCAGGTGGGGATTTGATGTACCCCGCCGCGAGGTAGGCTCGCCCAGAATCTCTGCCAAAGAGGCCGACTTCAGCGTGTGGGGAGAGTTCTACTCCCGCGCATCGACCACGATCGCGAGTGTTGCATGAGTGACCCGGGAGCATGCCTGTTGTCGTGTGGCGCTCGTTCGCGGGCCGCTTCATCGAGCGGGCCAGAAACCGGACGCCTCGCATCGGCGCGGCAGCCCGTCACTCGTCGATAGGAGCCATCTCACGCGCTGCAGCCAGAATCGGCTCCCGCTGCGGCGAGTCGAGCGTGACGTAGGCGCCGTCGACGACCATCGGGCTGGACCACATGTCGACTGGGCTGCAGTCGAGGTCGCCTGCGCCCCCAGCGTGAGCCCCTTCGTTGTAGTTCGAGCTCCCGCGGCTGTGGGTGTGGTTGTGCGAAGCGAACCGCAGGTTCTCCCGCGGGACGTCGTCTGCGTGATCGTCAGCCACGGCTCATCGCCGCCCTCGAATCGGCGGGGGCCGTACTGCAGGAGGAGCGCCCGCCTTACCGTGTCGCGCTCGTCGATCCACTCGTTGCCCGTAGGTAGAGGCGAAAGCCCGTACCAGCGGGGGAAGGGATGGTCCCGTGATCTTGAGCGGGTGGCCGATACACAAGGCGGCTCGCTCTTTCTTTCGGCCTCAGCGTTTCATGGGCAGCGGCCGATGAGTTGTGGGTGACGCACATCCGAGACATCCTTCACCGGCGGACGGATCTTTCGACGTTTGTAGTCCACCTGACGCGAGCGAGCGCAGAGCTAACAGGCCTTCAGGCGCTGGCTTCGATCGCGCGCTCCGGCGTGATCGAAGCGCGGACAGCCATGGGATGGGCGCGCGACCACGACGATCCGGATGCTCCTGCGCAGCAGAGCCAGAGGGTTGTCTGCTTCAGCGAGACCCCGCTTGAGCACATCAACCTGATGCTCGGCCCGATGGAGCCGTCACGCTCCATCGTTATGGAGCCCTATGGAGTGGCATTAACCAAACTCAAAGCTCGCAAGTTGGGCATCAACCCCGTGTGGTACGTCGACCAGACGCCCGGAAGGGATTGGGTTCTGCGGAACGCGCTGAACGATCTGCGGGACTCGACACATCGGGTTTCACTGGAGCAACAGCAGCCATTCCACGCGTACGCGGCGGCCCGCGTCTTCCCCTTCGTGGAGCAGATGGGGACGTGGCCATCGAACGGAACTCGGAAGGAGTTCTGGTGGGAGCGCGAGTGGCGGCACGTGGGTCCGTTGACTCTGCCAGCGGCCAACGTCATCTGGCTCTGCAAAGCCGATGAGCACCCGCAGCTCGAAGCGCTCGCTGGTCGTCAGCTCCGGCCGTGGATCGATCCGCGGTGGGGACTGGAGGCAATCATCGCGCACTTTGCTGGCTTCGAGCCACAGGAGGTCAGCCCGTTCGCGGAGCGCGAACCGCAACTTCTCGCCGACCTCTCGCCCACACTCAGCAAGGCGCGTTTTTAGTCAGACCTGCCCCAGATGAAAGTAGCGTCGTTCGTCTCTGGGCACCCCTACACGATGCCGAAGGTCATCGGCGGGATCCGCCGTGGGGACTCGCTCGCTCGGCTAAGCGAGTTTGTCACGGGGGGTTGAGTTCGCGCGGTTCGGTGACTCTGCGCAAAGCAGCTATAGCACGAGATCAACCCGCCGGAGGCCTTGTCGGCAAGCCGTCCATGGTGCGAGCCTGGCGTCGGAAAAGGTGCCACTGCGGGACGTGACGATTAGCGCGATGAATTGGTCGAACGCCAGCTCCTCATCGTTGACGAGGTTCATGTAGCTCTGTGCATCCCTAGTGCTAGGCCGATCACAAGAGACGGTGTGCGTGTGCCAGTCGCCGACCCATACGGCGCCCGTGCGCAAGAAGGCGTCTTGAAGCAGGCGCTCTGCGAATTCCAAGTCACGAAGAAAGAAGCCTCGCCGACGCACGGCCTCGGGACCCGGCTTGCCAGCTTCAGTTATCGCTACGCCCTTTTCTGCCTCGAAGCCGATCAGCAGGCCGCCGGTCTCGCGTCCGTCGATTGATGCCTGCGCTTCGCGCAAGATCGAAATGAGCGCAGCTCTTTCGATCCAGATCTTCACGGCATGCCGCAGCTTGGACACGTGGTGCGTGGCCGCGGGAGGTCGCGCCACCTCACGTCGAGACATCGCTCAAGGTCGAAGGGCGCCCGCAGGCCGGGCACCGGCGCCAGTGCAATCGTCAGGGCATCGCCTGGGAGCGCTTGGGCGCGCGCGCCGACCCGCTCGAGTAGGCTGGCGACAACAATCTTCGCCGCCAGGTGGCCCACGAGTGCCAGATCGCCCGCGACGGCAGTCATTGGTCTCGCTCCGCCACCAAGCGTGTAATCCCGATCAAGCTGTGGCTCCGGGTCGAAGGCGCCGGCCTCATAAAGAACGTCACGGTCACACTGAAGGCACCCCGTGCGACCAGGTCTGACCCGCAGGATCTCGCCATACGCGCCGTCCTCAAGGACGCACGCGAACACGCTCTCAGTACGGGCCCAGGCGGCCAAATGATTTGTCGCTCGCCGTGAGCCCACGCCATCCGTTCCGCAGAGGACAATGTCGGTCTCGCGAAGCATCGGCCGGATCGCGTCAGCGTCCCGAACGACATCCAAGACATGCGCATCGATCTGAAGGTCGGGGTCTCGCTCGAGGAGGTAGTCGCGCACGGCGGTTGCCTTCCGACGGCCTGTCAGTCGGCGATTGAGCTGGTGGCGAGCGAAGTTGTGAGGCTCGAGGTGCTGGGGATCGATGATGGTCAACTTGCGGACGCCGTAGCCAGCGAGAGCGACCGCCGCGGCACTTCCGATACTGCCCGCGCCGACTAGGAGTACGTGCCGCAGCCTGAGCGCCGCTATCGGCCATGAGGCCTCCAATGGCTGCAGCAGAGGCTCATTCTCCTTGGCGATCGTCAGCGGGAACCAGTGCGCCTTGCGGCGCGACACCTGCCAGGCTGCCCACTCCGGCTCGGCGTCGTCGGAGAGCGCGACCGTCAGCACCCACCAGGCTCCATCGCGAGGCGGAGCGTTCCATCCGCGAACTCGCGGTCGGAACTCCGCTTCGGTGTCGAAACCGCTGTCACGAGCGGCGCGCTCAAGTCCCTCTCTCGCGAGGCCGGGATCGCAGCGATACCAGACTCCGACGCCCCCCCGTACCGAGCTGGCGCTCATGTAGTGCTGGTCTAGCCAGCGCGAGTGGACTGGGAGCTTGGTTCGCTGTGCGTTCGAGGCACCGACGAGAAGCGCCACGTCATCCACCTCGTCCACCTTGACATCGATCACACCCCAACCCGACCCATAACCACGAATCCGGTCTGCAGCGGACGATGGGAGAAGGAAGATCACCGTGCTACTCCGCGGTACGGATCACGTTGTCGCAGCCGGCATCGTCGTAAAGACCGGTTTCGGACATAGATTCGATCAGGCCGCGCTCCTTGAGTCGGTACTCGATGATCCAGCCCGACGCTTTCAGCACCAAGTCAGCCGCTGTGTCGTCGGTTCTCCACAGGATGTCGGCCGCGAGGAGACACAATGTTCCGTCTCCGTTGACGTGCCAGTCGTGTCGGAGGCGGCGCTCGCGCGACGGGATCGGGCTAACAGGTACTACGACTGGGGCAACCGCCGGGTGTGCCTGCACATACTCAACACGGAGGTGGAGTCGTGCCCCGCCGAGGAGGCGCGTTAGGCCCGGGTCCGGTCGGTTTCGCGGAAATGGCCATTCAGGAGCAAGGCCCTCCCAGCCTCCGGCACCTTCGTCGACCCACACCATCTCTGGGGCATGCTCCGCCATCGCGGCTCGCTCGCGTTCGAACACGGCTGGTTCCGCTTCGTACCAGCGGATTCCCATCGACTAACCTTGCGGGTTGTTCCGAGCCGGCCGCCGGGGAACGGCAAACGTAGCTCCAGCCGCAGTCGCGCCTCCGAGATTGAAGCGGTCGCATCCTCCTGAGGGCGCTGGGAATATGTCGCCGAAGACCTCGCGCCAGTAGCAGGCAGCCAAGTCCGTGTCACTGCGATCGGCGGCCGTCACAGCACGCCATGACGCATCGGCCGCCGCCTCGAGCTGTTCACGCGCTGCTGCGACGTCGAGGTCGGGTTGGATAGGTGAGATTCCGGCCGGATCGGTGACGGCTGCTGACACGGCCGGTACGGCGGCGGCGAAGAAAGCCTGCACGGCGCGAGGCCGCTCGCCGATCGGCAAGTGCTCGATAGCCATGACCTCGATCAAGAGCGGAACCATCGTCCTCTCGTGATCCGCGTTCCATCGCTTGAGGACGCGGACAAGGCGTCGGTACTGCCGCCACTCGTCGTGGCGCTCCTGACCGCGCCGCGTCAGGTACTCCGGGTCCGTCTCGATCCACTTGCGCGAGTCCTTCTCGGTGATCCGGAGGATCCCGCCGTCCGTCCGTAGCGCCGGAACGGCGTCAACCGTGAAGGCGTCCGGATCGTCGGGGTCATCGAGGAAGCACTTGACCGCGTGGTTGTCAGCCCGAGCGAGGCGAACGAAGCCTTTGTCCACGGTTCCATCGCTGCCGAAGTAGGCGACTACCCGACCTCGAGTCTCTTCGAGCGCCTCTTCCGCCGAGGATCCTTCGTTTCCCCAGTCGGGATGGTCGGCCCGGTCATAGACAACAACAAGATCAACATCCCTGATCGGCTCGATCTGCGTCGCGCGAGCGATCGAGCCGATGTAGACGGTCTCGCCCACGTCGCTGCCCTTCTTGAAGGCAGCGGCGATCTTGTTGCGACGGTTCCTCGCCTCGTCAACGAGTGCCGGGTGGGCGTCAACAGTTGCTTGAAGGTCGTCGAAAGCCTGCTCCAGATCCACCTCACCCATCTCCTTCCAACCGACGTGCGAGCTCCTGGATGTCTGCGCGATCTCCAGCCGCGGCGAGTTCCGTGCCGGCGCCGAGTCGAAGTGTCGAGATACGTCCGCCCCCGCGCCAACAAGGATCGTGAAGGCGCTTCGCCGCAAAGACTGAGATGTTCAGCTCTTGCCGAATCCACTGTAGACGTGGGTCGGTCAAAGTGATGCCTTCGTATGCCGCAGGCAGGACCACGACGGCAGTCGCCACGTCGACGTCCTCCTCGAGCATAGGGATCATCGCCTCGAGCGCTCGATCACTCGCGCCAGCTGCCGCTTGAGCGAACTCAGCGCCGTGCGGACGATCGCTCAAGTCGACCTCGAGGCCGGTGGCACTGAGCTTCGCCTTCCTAGTCCGATCGACGAAGGCCGAAAAGGCAGAGATCAGGAGCGAGAGCGCGATTATCGGCACGCCAAGCGTGGTTGAGGCGAACGCTGCAATGGCGGCTCCCACGAGGAGACCAACGATCCCGACACCCAGAAGGATCTGCCCTTCGGGTCGACTAGACCAAGAGTTCACGCTCGCCGCCCGCGCATCGGATCCGCTGGACGGCTCGCGGCACTATGCCGGCCGCCGCGATCATCGCTGTTGGTCATGTCGCATACCGGGCTCGGTAGAACGCCCACTCCTGCTCGAGCGAGCGATGCAACTCGCGCAAATCGGCTCCGTCGGGCAGCGGTGCGCGGTTAGCGGTGAAACTCTCCGTCGAGGGCTCGAGGCGAAAGCCGTTCGGGCGGAGAGAGGTGGCGATGGCTGTAGCAACCACATGCTCTCCTTCATACGCGCGCGTCGGCGACGCGCTATCAGCCCGAAAGCCTGCGGGGACGACTAAGGTCCCCGCTGACCTGGGGCGACCGGACCGTACTCGAGCGGTCGGATGGAGCATCCCGCAAGCATCCCGTTCGTTGCCAGCTTAGGCAAAGACGAATCCCGCATTCATCCCGCAGGAGGTCGCCGGAAGCTCCCGCCCGCCGCCGCGAATCCCCGCAACGGTAGGGTCGAAAGAGCCTGCTCTCGCCGGTAGTCCCCGCCTGCTCCCGCCCAGCCCGGAACTATCAAGACCGGCCTGTCACGCCGGAGGTCGCGGGTTCGAGTCCCGTCGCTCCCGTTTTCCGCTTACGAAACCGCTGCAAATCTGTATGTTCTGTTGCCTGCATAGGCTCAATCGACCGCCGGCCTCTTTTCCATCCCGCGCACATCCCGCACGGGAATCCCCGCACGAAGCCGGCAGTAGCCGGTAATCCCCGCAATGAGAATGACGGCCGGGTAAGCCGGAGGTCGCTTCGCAGCCCAGGTTGCGGGGCGTCGCGTTTGAACAGATCGGTCCGTTTTGGCAACCGCATGGCTTCCCATCCGCGCCGGTCCCGCGCGCCTCCCCCGGGACGGCTCCGCGTTGCGGTGTTGTATCGATCGACTCGACGCGCTCTACGGCGGGCGGCGTGGGTCGGACACCGAACGCGGCGCGTCCCCGAGACGAGGCTACCGGGTACTACTCACGATGCGGTGGTCGCGCGCCGGGCCGAGGAGGTTGTCGATGCGGGAGACGCCGAGCGTTTTCTGAGAGAGCACGTTCGACACCTTGAGGCGCGCGCCGCCCTCGATCGGGAGCCTGAACGAGCGGCGGATCGTTCTGCTGTCGATGACTGCCGTGACCTCGATGCGAGCCTCCACGGGCGCGCCGCCGGTGAGGAGCTCGAGGCCGCCGAGGCCGGGCTTGAGGTTGAGCTGGAGCGGCAACCCGCTCGCGACGGGGATCTGCGCCACGGCGATCCGCAGGTAGTCGCCGGCGACGCCGAGCTTGTTCGTGACCTCGAGGCGCACGACCCTGTCGCGGTCGGCCCTGATCTCGACAACGTTGGCACTGGTTCCGAGGCGGTCGATCGCGAGCTGCAGCCGCTCGGCGGGAGCGACCGGCGAGCCGAGTCGGAACTCGGTGAGCCCGCGCTTCACGGCGTAGGCAAAGGTGCCGCGCCGGCGCCCGACGACGGTGTGCCGGAAGTCGCCGGGGATCGCGGAACCGGCAGCCGCGCCAATGATCTCCCGTGCAGCTGAAGGGAGCCTCCGGAGCGCCTCGCGGTCGCTCGCGAGGTGGTAGAGCGCGCGTTCAGCGGCCGGGCCAGCGGGGCGGCGCTCGCCGAACACGGCGTCATGGATAGCACGCAGCGCACGGCTCGCCGTCAGCATAGCGAGCGGGAGGTGGGCGAGGTCTGCGAGATCCACTCCCGCCGTCCCGATGCGCTTCTCGTCGTTCTCGAGCCGCCGCCGCAGCAGGAGCTCTCCGGCGACCGTGCCCTTGCCGCGCTCGCGCCTAGGCCGGGACGGCTTGCTCGGCCTGGCTGGCTTCCCGCGTACCCGTTCGGTGCGATCGTAGCCCTTAAAGGGGACGAAGAAGCCGGAGAGGGCGTCCCCCTGTTGAAGGAGCTGCCGCGCGCGAGAGCCGTGTGCGTCAAGGTCCTTGCCCTCCCCGTCGGTGAGGCACTCCGTCTGCGCGTCGCCGCCGAGGACGATGATCGTCCCGGCGAGGATGAGCAGGATCGCGTCCCAGACCGGCGTCCGCGGCGCCGACGAGAGGAGCGAGTACGGCATGTAGTGGAAGCGGCCGCCGGTCCACTCGCCGCCGCGGTAGGTGCTGCTGCCCACGTACTCGAACTCGTTGTCGTCGGGGTCGACGGTCAGGGTCTTGAGCTCGTTCGGGAAGTTCGGGTCGGAAATGGTGATTCGCCACGGCTTGCTCGACGAGTCCCATGCAATCGGGAGGATGCAGTGGGGCGCGCCGCTGAAGTCGTAGTTCTGCGCGATGCAGATGACTGGGTGGTTGCCACGGTTGAACTCGTCGCGCGTGTTGTTGAACACGTCGACGGGATCGTGCGTGTTGCCGGTGAGGAACTCCCCGACGAACCACCAGATTGGGCCTGCGCCGACCTGGTAGCAGTGGCGGACGTTCACTTCGGGCCGCACGACGTTCCAGTCCGTAAAGCGATCGAGCGGCATGGAGAACAGGCTCCGGCCCTTGCGCGAGTAGATCGCCTCAAGGCTCATCCCGAAGCAGTTACCGCTCTCCGCGATGTCCTGGACGACCAGCTCGAAGAACGCCTTGTCGAGCCAGTCCGTCACGTCCCACCACTCGGTGTCGCTGTCGACATCGGAGTACGCGGCGGCGTACTGCTGGTAGGTGATGTCGTCGGTGCCCTGGTTCCTGACGCCCCAGAACTTCTCGACGTCGGTCAGCGTCGCCAGGTCGACGAGGGGGTGCACCGCCGCGGTGATCGAGTTGATCTTCCCGAACCCCCCGGAGTTGAGGACGCCGCCGCTCTCGGTGAGGCCCCAGCCGTTCGAGGCGTCGAGCACCTTCGTCCAGGTGCCGAGGTGGTCGTCGGCGCCGGGGTCGGCCTCCCAGACGTCGATCGTCAGCGTGACTGTCTTCGCCGCGTTCGGCGTGATCACGACGGGGATCGTGAAGTCGACGTCGACGATGTTGTCGCCGCCCCAGTCGCCGCTCGATGGGCGCCGCGCGTCGTAGACGACGTGCGGGCCGTCGTAGACCTTGATGTACGTGTAAATGTCGTTCTGGCCCATCAGCCAGCCTTCGCTCTCCTGCGCGTTGATCCGGCCGATGAAGAGGCGGAAGGGACGCGCCACGACGATCGACGCGGCGCCCCCGTACCAGAGGAGGCTCCCGTTCTGGAACGTGTTGAAGCGCCCGCCGCCGACGCCGGGGATGTCCTGCTCGTCGGAGGTCGGGAAGCCGAGCTCACCCGCTGGGCCGCGCAGGTCGCGGTAGCGCTGGCGGATGTCGCCGTGCACCTCGTGTGCGCCGGTAGCCGAGCTCCAGTAGATCGTGCAGCGCTCGAACTCGGAATGCTTGCCGATGGTCGCGAAATGGTTCCCGCGGCTGCTCGGCGCCGAGGTCCGCGTCCGCACGTCGGTCTCGTTCGAGATCGGGAAGCCCCATGTGCCGGACCCGCCGGTGGCGAGGTACTTCGCGAGGATCGCGCCGCGCACCTCGTGCGCGTTCGGCTGCCCGGTCTTGTGGTACATCCGCCCGCCCTGGAACTCCTGCTCGCGGCCGCCCGGGATCCCCCGCTCCTGCCCGAGCGGGAAGCCGATCGCGCGGGCCTCGCCCAGCGCCTCGTAGTCGAGATAGATCTGCCCGAGCACGACGACCGCACCGGTTGCCGGAAACCAGTAGATCGCGCCCTTCGAGAACACGCTCTTTCGTCCGGCGCTGTGCGTCGAGGGGACTTCGTCGCTGACGAGGTAGCCCAGCGCCCACGGAATCCGGAGGGATCGGAACAGCTCGTAGATTGCGCCGTGCAGCTCGAACGCCGACCCGACCGAGTCGTGGTACATCAGCGCGCCGCGGTCGTAGTGCTGGAGGTACGCCCCGCTCCGCCACTGATAGGAGATCGCCCCTGTCGGCTCGCCGAGGTCTAGCCGCTGCCGCAGCGTCTCCAGCTTGTGCGTGATGAACCACTCGGGGTGCGAGCGTCGCTCGTCGAGCTTCGCCTCGAGCGCATCCGGGATGCCCGCGAGCAGCCTGATGGCCGCGAGCCGTCCGTCGAGGTGGTCGCGCGCCCCGTCGACCCAGGTGCCGACGAACAGCTCGTATCCCGCGAGCTCGTCGATCTTGCCCCACCAGAAGGCGCGGACGGACACGATCTGCTCATCGACGAAGAGCGCGACCGTGTCGATGTCGTAGACGAGGTCCGCGACGTACCAGACACCCGGCTTCAGCCCTGCCGGCGCGAACCGCGTGCTCGCGGCGCGCCACCCGTGTGCTTCGGGCGCGACGGACGCGACGAGGTCGAACTCGCCCGAGCCTCGCGGCACGAGGAAGAGCGCGAACGGCAGCCGGTTCGACTCGACGAGGTTCGCGCGCGCGGTGATCGGCCCGTTCGCCCGGAACATGACCCGCACGGTGAACTGCCGCCGGTCGAGCTCGAGCTCGCCGATGTCGACGACGCCGCGCCCCGACGTGCCTAGGTCTAGCGCCTCCGGGAAGTCGCCGGCGACCGTGACCCCGGGACCGGCGACCTCCGCCGCGTCCACGAACGACAATGGGACTGAACCGTCGGAATTCGTGACGGCGGTGTCGTCGAGCGTGTAGTCGAGAAGCGTGGTCGGCGTGGCCGGAGTATCCAAGGCCATCGTAGGCAATGCAAGGCGGGTGGAACCGCGAATGTCCCACCTGTGCGATGGCCGACGCGAACTTTCGCCGAGCCGGTTGCGCTTTCAGTCCGGCGCACAGTTCGCGCACACTGGGGTACGTGTCACGGCCGCAGCCGCCCAAGGGCACGCCGTGGCGTTGGTGGTTCGACAAGAACGACGTCTCGAGACCTCGCGCGAGCTGCCCAGCAAGCGCTTCAACACGAGGTTCGCGTGAGAGCCGATGCCGGCGCGCAAGCGGCGGACGACCAGGCGTCGCCCAGACTCCAGCCGTCGCCCGGTAAGACAACGCGCTATCCCGCGCTGATCCCGCAGGATGCCGCCGGAAGCTCCCGCGGGTACCCGCGAATCTCCGCAACACAGGATTAGAAAGAGCCTGCTCAAGGCGGGAACTCCCGCCCATTCCCGACGTGGCCGTGGACATCGGTCATCCTCGCCGATGCACCCGACGTCGAGACCGCGATGTCGCTTTGCGACATCATTCGATCCACCAAGCTCCCAAACGGCCACCGACTCTGGCGATACGTGAAGATCGAGGCGCGCATCGGCACGCGGCTTTTCTTCGGCAACGACTGATGCTGCGCGCTCCAGAGCAGGCACGCGCGGACTGCGCCCCCGCCGGTCAGATGTCCTTCCTCGACCGGCGGCGGAGGTACGCGAAGCTGCCCAGAGCGCCTCGGCAGCCCTTGTTGCGCCACCACAAGGGGTCACCGCAAGAAGCAGCCCTTCAAGCCGCTTTGGTGCACGATGGGGAACGAAGCGGCACACAGCTCACCCTCGGCGCTGTCCTCCGTCGTCCGTCCCAGCCGCGCGAGCCGCAGCCGCCGCCTTAGACCCACTTGAGTCCGGCCCGCTGACGTGTGTGCGGACCGTCGACCGGGAGTGGAGTCCTCGTTCGCTCGCGCAGGCCGAAAGACCCAGTATCCGCGTCTAAGAGTTGACGGGATCGTCGATCTTGTCCAGCGCAGCGGCGGCGACGCTTACCCCCACTGAACCTATCGTCAGGGCCGCGCCAAGGGTGGCTACCCACAACGGAAGGGTGCCAGGCTTCCTGCCTAGCGCCGGCGTCATGACAATCTCGTAGAGACAGATCATGACTACGGCTAGCACGACGAGCAAGGCGCAGGTGGCCCCGACAAGGATCCGCGACCCAAGCCGACCGATTGCGCTATCGCGGTCGGTCATCTGGGCTCGAAGCACCAGGACTGCCACGGCGACGATCGGGAGCGCTGATACCCCGGTGATCGTCAGCAGCTTGTCCCAGTAGCTGCTCGGCAAGGTCTTCCCGTCAAGAGCGGAAGCCAAGATTGCTCCGGCGATCACGCTAGCTGGGAGTGCGATGCAAGCAAGAATGGCCAACAGCTTGCGTTCATTCGGATCAAGGACGCGCTTCCCGATCTCGCGACTCTAACCAGATACGCCACTTCGTTACAAGGCCGGTGCCTATCCCCACTACGGGGGAGCTTATGCAGCCTCGGCGCGTCGTCCCGGCTTTGTCCCGCGCGTCGCCCGCCACCTTCGGGCGGTCTAGTCTCCGCCTGGAAGGGGGGGTTCGACAGTTCGAGTCCGCCGGAGGGCTTGCGGTCTTCGCCACTCACACAAGCGCGAGACGCAGAGCGTCGACGACGCGTTCGCTACGCGGTCCAACGCCGACGCGCGGGCAGCTTCGCCCGGCTACGCAGACTCGCCCTTGCCCGCCTCGGCGTCCGCCTCTCCGGCCGTGGCCTCGCTCGCGGCCTTGAGCGGCTCCTCCGACGGCGGGACGACACGCATCTCCGGCTTCGCCTCCTGGAGGATGTGCCGCGGCGCGCGGCCGACGCGGTCGCCGAGTGCCTCCTCGCGCTCGCGCACGATCCGCCCGGCGATCTGCTCGACAGAGGTCGTTATCCACAAATCGGTAGGCGTCCCCTCGCGGTAGTCGGCCTCGCCGATCGCGTGGACGCGGCCGTCCTCCAAGAGACCGCGCACCTGGAGGAACTCGTCCTTCGACTGCGGCTTGAAGACGGCACAGGTCTTGCCGTCGTACTGCGTGACGACCGAGAAGACCGGGACGTCGCTCGGGCCGTCGGCGATGTAGATCATGTTCTCGAACGGGATCCGGCGGTCCTCCGGCTCCATCCGCGCATTGACGTCGATCTTGTCGGGGTGCTTGTTCGCGCCCTTGTTGATCTCGAACACGGCGCGCGTCTTCGTCGTGTTGTCAATGACGTAGCCGATGTCCTTGAGCTCCGGCTCGGGCAGCGTCTGCTGCTCGCTGGCGGTCAGGAAGCCCGGCCGGGCGACCTGCTCGACGAACTCGCAGGCCCAGACGTCGTCGGCGTGCTCGGCGATCGCGCTGCCGAGGATGATCTCCCGGAGGCCCGTCGAGATGATGTAGTGCTCGACGGTGATCCCGTGCTTGGCGAAGACCGGGCTGTCGGCGACGAGCTGCTTCACGCGCGGGAAGAACCCCGGCAGGCCGGGGTAGAACTCGAGCTCGGCGCCGAAGCTGCGCAGGAGCTTGTTGTTCAATCCGGCGAAGGGGCCTTCGCGGACGTAGGTCAGGATGTGGTTCAGGTAGACCGTGTCCGGCGAGACGCGCGCGAGACCGTGCTCCTTCTGGAACGCCGGCAGCGCCTTGACCTCGGCCCAGAACAGCGCCTCGTCAACGTCGAAGTGTCGAAAGAGGGGCTTCTGCATGTAGTCCGGGATCAGGGTCTTGTCGAAGTCCCAGATCACGGCGATCTCCGTCTGCGGGAAGACCCGTGTCGTCATGTCGATGAAGGATAGTTCGGGTCGCCCGATGGTTCAGGAGCGGCTCGAGACCCCCAACCCCTGCGGCGCCGAACCGGCCGCGTCCCCCGCCGGGGCGGTGTACGGTCGCGCGGTGCCCGCGCCCGCCACGCCGCCGGCGCCAGCGACCACTTTCCGCCGGCCACGCTTCGAGGCCCAGCTGTTTGGCGGCCGGGCCAGCGGCTGGAAGGTGGAGCTGCTCGACCTGGCCGCCGAGATCGCCGTCTACCTCGACGGCCGCCGCGTCGTCGTCGTCGACGGTGCGCTCGCCAACCGCGTCGAGCACGGCGAGCTGATGGGCGTCTACCGGCTGGTCGACCCGTCCGGGCCCGAGACGCGCTACGTCGGCACCGCCTGGTCGTAGCCGCAGCGGCTGACCGCGCGCCGCGCCCGTCACCTACGGCGTCCCGACCCTCTCCCAAGCGTCGGCGCGAGCACGTCCGAGCGCCTCGAAGTCGTAGTCGAGGATCGGCAGCCGTAGCTTGGCCAGCTCGAGGTCGATCTCGCGCTCGACCCAATCGGGCTTAGCCAGCGCGACGACCTCGTCGAGGCGGTCCGCGGCGCGGCGGTCGAACGCGGCCAGCGGCTTGTCCGCGTCGACGGCGGCGGCGACGTCGGCGAGCAGCAACAGGTTGACGAGCGCGACCGTGCCGGCCTCGCGCCACAGCGGGCTCGTGCCGAACGACGTCCGCGACAGGAGGACGTCGATCACGGCGACGTCGTGCACGTCGTGCCCGAGCGCCTCGGAGAGCACCGCGTCCCGCCGCTTCGGGTCGAGCTCGCGCAGCCGCTTGAGCTGCTCGAGCCCCTCCCGCGCCCGCGACTCGATTGCGGCGACCATGCGCGCCCCCTGCGGCGGGATCGCCGCCTTGACCTGCACGTGCAGGGCGATGTTCTCCGCCGGCGAGTAGACGAGCAGGTCGATTTCGCCCTCGCCCCAGTCGAAGTTGCGGATGATCTCGACGCCCGGCAGCCGCGCCAGAACCGCCGCCGCCTGGTCGATCAGCATCGGCTCCATCTCCTTGGAGACGAGGTCGTCGAACCGCTTGCGATCGAGGCGGTTCAAGACGAATAGCACGTTCCGCGCCAGCATGAACAGCCGGATCAGGTCGCCGTTGAAGATGTAGCTGTCACTGAGGCGCGTAAACGGCGGCAGGAAGCCGTCGCCGGCGTGCTTAGTCCGTCGCGCGTCCGGGCGCAGGTCGAGCGTGTAGATCTCGAGCAGCTTTTCGACCTGTGACGCCGGGAGGCCCGAGAGCTTGGCGAGAACGCCGACGAGGAAGTCGGCGCGCCAGTTGACGCTGATCCACTCGAAGAGCTCGTGCTCGACCGCCTCGTCGACGTCGCCCGCCTCCACACGGCGCAGGGCGCGCGCGAGCCCGCGGCAGATGTCGCCGATGGCGTAGACGGCGGCGCGGAAGCGGCCGAACTCGGCGTTGTCGACGCCGACGGCCGCGCGCATGCCGGCGTCGGTCAACAGCGGCGGCTCGATCAGCGCCCGCTCGTAGAAGGCGTACAGCTGGTCGTGGAGGACGAAGAGGTCGGCGCCGAAGGTCGGAGCAGTCGCCGCGAGCGCGTCGAAGCGCGCGTCGAGCGCCGCGGGCGGGGCCGCGATGCCGAACGGGCCGCCGAACTCCGTCAGCATGATGTCGCGAGCCTCGTCCGCGGCGAACTCCGCCGACGCGTGCCGCAACGTGAAGCCGCGGGCGCGGTCGCCGCTGACGGCGTAGTGGTCGCGGTGGATCTCCGGCATGAGCTCGCTGAAGTGGCCGTAGTTCAAGAGCAGGCGCAGCTGCGAGGCGTCGGGGTCGACCTCGTGGTAGCCCTCGAGGCAGTCGGTCGCGTCGGCGCCGAACGGCTCGACGGCCATTTGCTCGATAAGGCCATTGACGAGCTACGACAGGCGCGCGGCGATCACGATGCCGCGCTGGGCGGCCTCGACATCGTCGCTGCGGTTCAGCTGCCCGTTGACGAGGACGTGGAACGCGGTCAGCAACGCGCGGACGGGTCGCGCCGTGACCGCCGGCAGCCGGCGTACGTGCTCGTCGAGGTCGCGCTCGAGCGCGATCAGCTCGTCTTTGGCGTCCACTGCGAGCTCCGTACCCAGCGCGCGCTGAACGCGAGCGCCCTTCCCATCCTACCGCCGGCTCTGCCTCGCCGCCTCCCAGGACTCCTTGCGCGCCTCGCCGAGACGCATTGTCGGCTCCCACCCGTATCGGTCGACCCAGACGCGGTGGAAGGTCCAGATCTGTCGGTCAAGCTCGGCCCGCCGGGCGTGCTTCTCCCAGTCCTCGCCCTTCGGGTGCCCCGTGAGGCGCAATAGTCCGAGCAGCACGTAGTCGCGCTCGTCGCGTTCCGGCAGGCGGTCGCCGAAGAAGGCAAACGCCGCCTCGGCGGCGCCCATCCACCGCTCGTGGTGCTCGAGGGCGTCGAAGAAGTCGACGACCTCGACGTAGAGCTCGAGGTCGATCACGACGTCCAGAGCGCTAGTGCTCCTTATTGCATCCGAGAGGAACCGAGACTCAGAGCGGCCAACGACGTGTGGTCGACTGCTTGATCTGCCGCGAAGTCGCTCGCGAGGTTGAGGTGCCCGGTGGGGTCATTACGATGTATGGATGAGCGGCCAGAGCCTTCCCGGTGGGGTGGTGCATGAACTGCCCACGGATCTCCGTGAGGCGCTGCGGACCAACGCGACGGCGCTCGACGCCTGGAACGACATCACGCCGTTGGCCCGGAACGAGTTCATCTGCTGGGTCGAGGATGCCAAGCAGGAGACCACCCGAGCGCGCCGGATCCGGCGGACGCAGGAGGAGTTGCAGGAAGGCCAGCGCCGGCCCTGCTGCTGGCCCGGGTGCAAGCACCGCGACCGCACAGGCAAGTAGCTCGGCCCGCGCAGATCGGCTCTCCGCGGTGCTGGCTGGGCAGTGGCAACAAAGGCGCGAGACCTGTCGCAGTAGCGACGGCCGTCTTCTCGCCCCGGGTCGCCGATCGCTTCGCTGCGTGTCGGACGTCACGGCTAGGTCGCATCGCCCAGTCACGGCTGCTCTTGCTCGCCGCGGGGGGGCGCGCGCGGAGCACGCGGCGCGGAGCGCCGACCCTTTCCTTGAACTACCAACGAACTCGTGCTGTCCGACGAGGCCACCACGCTCCGTTCTTCGCGCCGATAAAAAGAGTTCGAGTCACCTACCCGCATCTTGGTCCGGCGGTCTGTAAGAAGACCCCCTTGGTACACCAGCCACCGATCGCCTCCTCAAGAGACCGAGTCGCGCGAGTTCGCCCCAAGCGCGGGCGGCCGATTTTGCGGGTCGAAGTTCACTCGCGCCGCGAACTCGCCTCTGGCGCAGTTGTCTCATGTGACGACTGATTGGCAAGACGCTCCATACCCCCAAGGGGCGCGGTCGGTGTCGGGGCTAACGCAGGCTGCAGAGCCTCTGCGTCGTCGAGACGACTTCGATGGCATCCGCTTTCCCGTCGCCTGAAGGCCGGACGTCGCCTGAAGGCCGGACATCGAGGGAGGCGATGAGTTTCGGCGGCTCGACCGGTTTAAGGAGGACACACCCGAACGGGAGGGCACCATGCGCAGGCTCATTCTCCAGACGGGCATCTCGATCGACGGATACGTGGCCGCACTCGACAAGTCGCACCCGTGGGGCGTCGAGAGGCAGGACGAGGGCGTCAAGCGCTGGATCCTCGAGTCGGTGTGCGCCGCGGGCGCTCACCTGATGGGTCGGGTCACCTACGAGGAGATGGCCGCCCACTGGGCGACATCGACGAGCGACTATGCGCGGCCGATGAACGAGATCCCCAAGGTCGTCTTCTCGAAGACGCTCCAACACGCCGACTGGCCCGAGACGCAGATCGCCCGCGGCGACCTCAGCGAAGAGATCGGACGTCTCAAGCGCGGACCGGGCAACGACCTGATCGCCTACGGCGGCGCCACCTTCGACCAGGCGCTGTCATGACTCGGGCTGGTCGACGAGTACCGGCTCATGGTCCAGCCGGCCGCACTCGGCTCCGGGCTCCCCCTGTTCAAGGACCTGCCCGCCCCGCTGCACCTCGAACTCGTCGAAGCGACCGCGTATTCCACCGGCGTTGCCATTCACGTCTATACCGCGCGCAAAATCGCCGGCCGCGCCCAAAATCGGCCTAGTACCGAGGAGGTACCGATGAATGACGTCGAGCAACAGACCGCGCACCTTCGCGTCGCTCGGCCGCCGCGCGGAGCGGCGACCACTATCTCAATGATGCGCGGCCCCGTTCGGAGCGTCCGCTCGCCGTTCGGCTGCGAGCCTGCTGCGCAGCAAGCGGTGTAGTTTGCGACGCAGGGGTTCGATCTCGAGCGGCCGCCGGCAGGGGCCATAGTCGATGTACTCTCCGCTCGAGACGCGCACCGTGACCTTGAAGCCGGACAAGCACTCGCTCCCCTGGTCGAGCGGACGCGGAAGGGAAGCGGGGAAGAGTGGGAGGATTTCCCCCCAATCTGCGTCACCAACCCTGACAGCGAGCGGCTGAGGCCACGCCGTGTCTGGGTCGATACCAATTGGGGTAGGGGTGCGAACCACCTCGAGCGTTGCCCCGACGGGGCGACCCTCGGGATCGAAGCCACCACAGCCGGACAGCAGTGCGGCTGTGGCCAACGCCGCCGTGGCCGTTGCCGTTAACAGGACGGCGGCCCCCGGAAGGCGGTGAAGTGATAGTAGGCAAAGAGCCGGCAAATGCTGTAGGGCGCCTGCTCCGACCAGCCTCGGTCAATCGGCGAGTACTCGGCCGTGCTCCCGAGGAGATCCCACCAGTCTCGCTTGATCTCGATGTTCTGCGTCCGCAGACCGTCACTGCCACCGTTCAAGTCGAACCAGGTTGCGTCATCTTGCGTGAACGCCTCGTCCCAGAAGCGTGCGTTGCAGTTGAACGTTCCATTCGCGTTCAGGCAGCGCATCACACCTTCCCATTGGCGGAGGACTGTCCAGGAGCTGCCGTTCCAGATCTCCATGCAGACCAAGAGCTCTCCAGGGAAGCCGCAGTGCTGGTTGCGGAAGGCGTACTGGCTGCCGGGCACGAGCGCCCAGGCGGAGTGCAACATCACTTGTTCGGCATCGCCCTGCGCGGTGACAGTCAGTACCATCTGGTCGTTGCCCGTGTCTGCTGGCGCGTGGTTTGCCTCACCCCATCCAACCTGGATGCTGTTGCCGGCGGAGGTACGAGCGCTAGTCCGGTTGTAGAAGTGCTGCTCCAATACGCAGAACGACTGGCAGACGGAGGGGTCGCTCACCTCCGTCAGCATCGAGCCGCCTGAATAAGAGAAGGCCTCGTCTTGAGAGCCGAAGAACCTGAAACCCGCGAGCGACGGTGCACTGCTGCTGGAGGAAATCGTCATCTCCGGAGCGAACGAAGGCGAGCCAGGGGCGGGTACGCCGACGATGATCTTCTCGATGTCGGCGGGGTTGCTGAAGCAGATCGGTGCATCATGCGGTGGTGCAGGTGCGCCGGCCGGAATTGCGGCCTTCGCCGCATTGGCGGTCGGACACGTCGGCATCCCGAGCGGGGGAATGAACTCGTCGGGATCGACGATACCAAGCGCCACGGCTTGGTCATACGTGTACTGGCCCGGGGGAACTAACGGCTGCGAGCCTGCTCCTGCACCACTAGTAGCTGCGCCCAAAACCAACGCGAAAGCTACGAGTACCACGCTGAGACCCCTCGTAATCACACCCACCCTCCTCTTCGCTTCCAGATTGCCAGTCACGTCCGGCGTCCCCTTCAGTAGCGCTATCTGAAACATGCGCCTATGCTCAACGGTGTTTCCGTTGAATTTCACCGTGGTCGAGGCCGCGCCCGAGCGGGCCAGAACCCCGGAACACACGTTCTTCGGATGGACTAGCTGACGGACACCCCAACGGCGTTGTTCCACCCGGGCACAACGTGTAGCCAGGGCCTTCACTTTGACTGCACTCCTCTGAAAAATGGCCGACGGCAGCCGGTTCCTGCCGGCAATACCCGTTGGGTAGATGGTCGGCCGCGACGGCCGGAGGTCGCCTGCCGGGTCGAGCGCGTAGCCCGATCATGAGCCTCTCGCAGGCGGTGGTCTTCGCGCCGCGCGGCGTCGTAGCGGTCGTCGCCGGCGTGGGCAGGAGACTGGATCAGCGCACTGCCCATCGTTAGCGTCCTTCCGGGCACTGGTCGATCGCACGAAGCACGCGTGGCGTGGCGCGAGGGTGAACCGGATACGTCGCCAGCACCGCGGCGAGCGGCCACGGGATGCGGTCGCGCGCGTTGACGAGCAGGCCCTAGTACCCGAGCTTCCGGTTCCACAGGGATCCGCGCAGCTGTGACTCGATCACACGCTTCGGTGCGCCGGTTGCTTCTCGCGCTTGCCGAAGCGCGAAGGGCGCAAGCAGTACAAGGACACACGCGCCGAGGACAACATCCGCGCTCTCCTGCGGTGGGCGCAGATCCCGCTGGCGATCCCCGCCGAGCACGCCACGCTGACGCAGTACGCCGCGGCCGAAGGGTGGGCCGACGGGCCGACCGCGCTGATCCGCCTGCGCAACAAGCTGACGCATCCGGGCGGCAAGGCGGCAACGATATTCGCCGTCCCGGTCGAGGCGCGCGTCGAGCTGCGCCAGCTGGCGCTCTGGTACGTCGAGCTCGTCCTCTTGCGCTTTCAGAACTACCGCGGCGACTACCTCGTCCGCCACCGCGCCGGCCATGTCGGCGACAACGAGCGGGTGCCGTGGTCGTAGACGCTCGGTTTAGGGCTGGTACTCGGCGCTTCCGCCCGGACGGGCGTCGAGGCGTCCGGAGACGCGGCCGCTCTGGTGCGCGTCGTGCCATGTCGGGCAGGTCGCGAGCTTCTCTACGAGGAAGCCAAGCGCCTCGTCGGCCCGCTGCTGCGACCAGGCCTCGGCGTGCGCGCTCGTCCCCGCGGGCAGATCCTCTCGCAGGCGGATGGCGATGGCGACCGTGTTGTCGGCAACCGCGATCTGCCGGCGCGACATCTGGTAGCAGTCGCTCAGGAGCGTCTGCGGAAACTCGTCGCGGAGGCGCTCGGCAACCTCTTCCGGCTCGGCCAGACCCTCGAAGACGAATTGTGCGTCGTGGACGATCGACGTCATCCCGTATGTCTACCTCGCCTGCGCGACGACGGCGCCCTCGCGTGCACGAGCGCCGGCCGCATCTTGGCCGACATCTCTTCTTGTACACGGGCGAGGGCATACCGTTCTCCCTTATGCGCCCGAGCGACATGAGCTTCGCCGGTGAGGACACCCTGCCGCCCCGGCTGGCGACGCTCGTCCGACAACTTCAGGCTGGCGGCGCGCAGGCGCCGCCGGAGCAGCTGTCGCAGGTGACAGCGCTCGAGGAGCTGCTGGCTGTGACCGGGGCGATGATCGGCGGCCACGGCGCGCCGTATCCCGACGACCGCGCGTCGCTCAAGGACGACGTCTTGCGTTCGTTCGACGCGCTCGGACCGGCGTCGGCGGAGCTGCACCGAACGGCGTGCGGCGACTTTCGCCAACTCGCCGCACGCCTCGACAAACTGCTCAACGACGTCGCCGGTGCGCATGTCCTCCGCGCGGCAGCGAACGTCCTGCTCACCGAGCTCGCGTCGCCACCGAGCCGCGTCGCCGCCTTCGCCGACTGCGCCCAGGCGTTCTACGAGGGTGAGTTCGTTGGCGTCTGTGAGATGCGCCTGCGCTATCTGCGGAGCGTCGTTGAGGCCGCCGGCCACGAGTGGTCTGAGCGCGCGCGCCGCCTGCACGAGGCGCTCGCCGACGACTACGCACTGTTGTGGGTGCACGGCGCGCTTGACCCGCCGCACGCGGGCGAACGCCACGACCACATCGACAGCGCCGGCCTGTCCGTCGACGAGCGGCTCTGCCTTTGCGAGGCGATCGTCGCCGCGGCGCCGTCGACGCAGCCGGTCGTCGTCTGGCTGGCGTTCGCCAACGCGCGCGTGTCGCGCTTCTACCTGCGCAAAGGGCCGATTGAGTTCTACGACAGCCGCGTTTGGCCCGCGGTGCTCGCTGGCGACTGGCCGGGCAACCTCGATTGGACGCAGCCGGCCGAGCTCGCCGACCCGGACGCGGCGCGCTTTCTCGCAGACCTGCCCGACGAGAACTTCGTCTTGGCGCGCGTCGCGCTCGAGCACGCGTCGAGCGAGTCGGCGCGCGAGCGAGCGCGCGATCTGGCGCGGGCGGCGATCGAGCTCATCGGCTGGGAGTCGGACTGGGTGCTGATGGACGGCGCCGCCGCGCACGCCGGCTCCGGCTGGTTCGGCACGATCGGCTTCACCGATCCGCGCGAGCGCGCGAATCGAAGTGCCGGCGATCCGCTGCTCGACGTCGCCGACACGCTCGCCGACGTCGAAGACGAGCTGCTCCAGAGACTCGCCGACGGCGAAGCGACGGCCAGCGCGTTCCTCGCCGACACGCGCTGGCGACGCGCCGTCGCCCGTCTGCCCGACGCTGAACATCGAGTCGCGCTCGTCGTCGCCTTGTTCGAGCGCGTCCTCGTCCCGTCGGCCGCCGGCAGCGACACGTGGTATGGCGCCTGCGCGCGCTACTTTGAGCTGCTGTTCGCCTTCGACGATGTCGAGGCGCAGATCGCCGACGCCGGCGAGTACGGTGTTCACGCTGTCTCGCGTGACCCTGCCGCGCGCGATGACTTCCTCAGGTTCGACCGCGCGATCATGGAGCACCCGCGCGGTCTCTCGTTCCGTGTGCGCCTCGATGAGGTCATCCGCCTGGCGCAAACCATGCACCCGCACGTTCCCGCCGGCTCGATGGAGGAGCGCATGCTGGCCGAGGTCGAGCAGAAGACGAACGACGGACCGGCGCTCGCCGCCTGGCTCGGCGCGTCGCGCACGCGCTTTGGGCGCTTGCTCGCCCGTGCGAAACGGCAGCGCAACGCTGTCGCCCACGGCACGCGCCCCGTTCCCGGCGTACTCGCGACCGTCGAGCCGATGCTGGACTACCTCGCCGGGCGGATGATCGGCGCCGTCCATTACTGCGCCGTCGAGCAGCGCGACCTGATCGCCGAACTGGAGCGCTAGCGGCTCGTCCGACTGCAGAAACTCGATGCCTTGGCAGGCGGAGCGGGGCCGGAGTCGCTCGTCGAGTGGGGCCTGGACTGACCGGAGCCGTCGTTGGCCGGCTTTCCATGATGCCGGGACGCTATTTGATCCGTTGCGGGCGTCTCCGCGTACTCTCGATGCATGACATTGGTTCGTGAGCTCGGCGCGTGCATCTTCTGCGGCGACTCCGACATGACGGAGGAACACGTGGTCGCGGATTGGGTGTCCCGAGCATTCGAAGGGAAGCGGCGACCAGGCCCTGGCTTGAGCGGATCGTTCGTCTCGCGCCAGTCGATGCGCCTCCTGTCTGGAGAAGCGATCTCTACGGCGAAGGTAACGTGCCGGCGGTGCAACAACGAATGGCTGTCGCAGATCGACAACGCCGCCGCGAGCGTTCTAAAGCCTCTCATCCGTGGTGACGACGCAGTTTCGCTGGGCACGAGCGGGCAGGCCGTCTTCGGAACGTGGGCCTACAGGGCCGCCTTGATTTTCGACGCGCTCGAGGAGGGGAACAATGGACGTCTTGCTACCCATCGAGCCGTTCGTGGTGTCTCGTCAGCCTCCCGTGAGCTGGACTGTTCACGCGGGGCCGGCTCCACCGATTCCGTTCACGGTCCCGGGGATTCCGGAGGTGGCGGGCCTACGGCTCTTCGGCGTGGCGCCGTCGATGGCCTGATGCGCCTGACGATCAACGCGGAGAGCGCGGAGGGGACAGTCGCGAATCGCGTTCCAACGGAGATTCCGATCCCGGCATACCAGGTCATGCTCGGCGCGGTGTTCGCGTACATGGAGGGTCATGTTCGTGCTCTCACATCGGAGAGGAGTACGTGCGCATCTGGCCACCTCAAGGCGACATTGTCACCGTGCGGACTGACCTGCGCGGACCAGCCTCCTGATCTGGCATTGACCGCGCTGGATCACTTAGGCGCTTCGTCGGCGCCTCTGCGGCCCGACCTCCGCGAAACAGCACTCAACGAGGCCGAACAACGTTGAGCCTGTACCGCTTCTTCACGGAGAGGGGGGTCGCGGGTTCTCAAGAGGGGATCTGCCGCGAGCCATCCCGTCAGTTTTGCCGAGCCTCGGGATGTATGACGATCTCAGTTATCCGAATCAGGGGTCGTCCGCGTTCGTTGGTTTGACATTCTTGGAGCATGGTACGATACTTTGACATGCTTGGAAGCGGCAGCTAAATGGCGGCGGTGAGGGTTAGAGTCGAGCCGGAGGCCAGCCTGCCGAAGCGGGAACGCGAAGAGTTGGTCGAGACGATCGAGCTGTTCAGCGAGCTCGTGGGTCATCTCACCCGCTGGGAGCTGAAGACGATCCACGGCGACCTGAAGGCAAGCAACATCATCGTCCTTGACGAGGTGCACCCCCCCAAGGAGCCGCATCCCGTTCTCGGCCGTCTGGCGCCCTCGCCTGTTGAGCAGCAGGCCACCACGTTTAGGTCTCTGTTGCAGTTCTTCCGGACGCGCCGGCAGTTGCTCGACGACGAACAGACGTTGACTGCCCCGCAAGTGGCGGAGCTACTCGGCGTCAGCAGGCAGACGCCGCTCAACCGGGCGAGGGAAAACACGCTTCTCGGAGTGATCGACCGTGGAGCGATGCGGTTCCCGGTTTGGCAGTTCGATCCGAACGGCCCCGATGGGGTGATCGAAGGGCTGCCAGACGTGCTTCATGTCCTCGAGCCGCAGCCGGCGTTCGCCAAGGTCCTGTGGTTGCAGCGGCCGAACCCGACGCTCAACGACAGATCGCCGGTGGAAGCATTGCGGCAGAGCGAAGACCGACCGGTTGTTGACGCCGCGCGCGCCGCCGCCCAGCTGCCGTAGTGGTCTCGATCCCTGGCCCGCCCCCGGATCCACGCCGGCGCCTCAGCCCGGCCTACGTTCGGCTGCCCGCCGGTAGCCACCTGTTCCGGATCTACGACCCCGACTCACCCCATGGGCCACGGAACGCCTGCCAGTTCCGCTACGTCGGGCCGTTTGCGCGCTTCGACCACCACCGCGGCACTGGAGGCCGCGAACGTCGCGGCATTTGGTACGCCGGCGAGACGCTCGACTGCGCTGTCGTCGAGGCGTTCGATATCGGCATCGTATCCCCTGGCACGAAACGGCTTGCCCGACCGCATATCAACCGCGAGGTGCTGCTGCTCGATCTGCGCGGCCGAAACGCGATGCGCACCGGCACCGTCGCCGCTGTCGCGGCGTCCGATCATGCGCTGTCGCAGCCGTGGAGCCGCTGGTGGTGGGAGAATCCGGCGGTCGTCGGTGAGATCGACGGGCTCTACTACCCGTCAGCGCACAACGGCGAGCCTGCGATCGCGCTCTACGAGCGGGGACGCAGAGCGCTCGAGTTGCCTGCCGGCCGGGAGGCGCCGCTAGCCGATCCGCTCGTGCTCTACGAGGTGCGTCGGATCGCCCTCGAGCACAGTCTGCTCGTCGAACCCTAGACAGGAGAGGTCGTCAACCGGATCTCGTCGCTGGATCGGGGTTCCTGCTCCTCTGGTCGCGCCCCATCTACAACGCCGCGAGATCAGGCGCAGCCGCCGTTGATCGCCGACCGTCGAATGAACCTGGCGCATGACAGCCTCGGAGGAAAGTCTGATGCAGCATCACCTCGGACGCGAGTCTGACGCCCTCTCTCGCAGGGAGGGGATCGCGGGCACGCCCGGGTCTCCAAGGGCACGAAAGCCGCGCGAATTCTTGGAATCTGACGACGACACATGACCCGCGCATGGACGCGCTTGGTCGCGCTAATGTTCGCACGACGTTCCACGGGCGGGCGGCCGCGATGTCGCTCCGGCTTCGCCTCACCGGCTTGCGCGGCCGTGAAGGTCGCCCGAGCGACGGAGTACGGTGACGCCGTGTTGACGACCGACCAATACATCCCGTGCGAGGTGATCGACGAGGAGTGGGGGAAGGCGCTCGTCCTCTCGGGCGTCGACGCAAACGTCGTTGCCCTCGTCGTCTGAGACGGAGAGCAGCTTGAGGGCGAGCCGCCAGCGCAATGGATCTCGCCGGACAAGGACGACGCGGACTCGTACGCCTTCTATCGCGACATGGACAAGTTCTATCGTTGGATCAACGACGACAAGCCCAAGCGGCACCGCATCACGTTTGCGAGACACGTTTCGTTCGCGAAGTGCCCGCCCGAGCGTGTCGGCGCGATCCTGGCCCATGAGCTCCATCACGTTCATGAGTGGGAGAACGGCGGCGCGCCGGCGCTCAAGCTCGGCAGCATTGTCGAGCACGTGATCGCCCGCCGATTCGGCACCTCGCCGCCGGGCATCGTGATGACTCAAAGCCCCACGGAGGTCGACGCGCACGCCGCAGCTACGCGGTTCCTGCGCGCCCACTATCCGCGATCCATCATGGAGATCCTGGCTAGCGACGACCCCGCACCAGCCCGCGCGACGGCGCCGCCGGCCGATCCCGACACGCTCCTCCGCCGTACGCTGGAGTTCTTGTTCCCCCTCGTCGCGACGCTGACCGCGCCGCTCCCCACTCCACCGGGCAAGACTTTCCCCGCGTGGCTCGAAGAGGTCGCGCCGGGATCCGCGGTTATCTGGCGCGAGCTTCAGGAAGGCGCACCAACGACGCGCGACTGAAGTACCAGTGTCGTCGTCGGACGGACCCACCCGGACAGCTGGCCGTCACTGGCACTAGCTTTTTCTACGCGGTCAAGCTCTCACCGGCGAGCAGCTCATCGATCTTCTGCACTGACTTCGGCTCGGGGAAGCCGAGGTTCTTCGTCAGCGACCGGACGCGGCGGCTTCTTTGCGGTTGCTCTGCCGGCAACTCGACGGTTCCATAGCGTTCCCTAAATCTCTGCAGAAACTCGTTTTCGGCTACATGCGTCTGCGAGAGCTCAGCATCGATCGTCATCACTAAGTGGATGACAACGGCGGTCAGACCGATTACGCCGCGCAGCGACAACTCGACTGGCTGCTCGGCTGCCGGTGCAGAGTGCTCGGGGATCTCTTTGAGTCGCGCCGACTTCGTCGTTACCTCATGCAGGTCTTGATGCGCTTTCACTAGCTGTGCGGTCCCGAGCCCTCCGGCGTGCACGAGTGCGTTCCGGACCTCCTTGAAGTACCGGTATATAAGCAGCAAGTCGTCGAGCTCAGGCCCGCGATACTGTGGCTGAGCACGCAGGAGCGGAGTTAAGTCGCTCAACATCGTCGGCGACTTCTGCTTGGTCATCCCGGCCAGCGCGTCGCGAACCCCACGAGCTTTCCGCCCCTGAACGCCCTTCGAGTGGAACTGCAGTTCATCGGCCCACGCACCACCTGAGAATCGCCGCGTCACGGACGCAAGCCATCCCTCGTACAGGGCGACGCTGTTGATTAAGACGATGCGGGCGACCTCTGCGCGCTGCTCATCCCAAGTCTGCTCCAAGAACGTCCGTTTCACGTTGGCGCCGCGGATGCCGCTGCCGAGCACGAACCGCGCCTCGAGGTCCGCGGCCGTCGCATCCGGTACTGCCTCGATGTACCCACGCACCTGCCACCGGGTGTGCCAGAGGGCAGCTGTGGTGCCGTGGACGAAGTCGAAGAGGGCGACGTGCTGCACGCGGTAGTTAGCTGTCGCGAAGAAAAACGGCCGCGCCACCCGGCGAGCCTACTGCTCGCGCAGTAGCCGCGCACTCAGCGGCGGAAGCAGACCGACCGACGTCCACCGAGCGACCAACCGCTCCACCATGGCGATTGGCCCCTACAGCCATGATCGAAGCGGTAAGCATCACCGGCGTTCCCGGTAAGTTCGGCTGATGAGCGCCAGCGAGAACGAGAACGAGGCCGCAGAGACGCCCTCTTCCGATCCCGTGCCGGGACTCTCGGGCGCGTCTGCCGACCGGCCCCTGCTGGATCCGGACGAGGACAAACTCGGGTACGCACCGTTCGCGAAGGCGCTTGCGAAGGGCATCGCGTCGATGAGCGCGCCTGACGGGCTCGTGATCGGGATCTACGGCGCTTGGGGGCTCGGCAAGACTACGGTCCTCAACTTCGTCGAGCATTACCTCCATGAGGATCAGCCAGACGAGTTCGTGGTCGTGCGGTTCAACCCGTGGTGGTTCTCTGGCCGGGTCGACATCGCCGCCGCTTTCTTCGATCAGCTGCGGGCGATCTTCGAGAAGTCGCAGATGCGAGCCGAGACTGTGCGCGACTACGCGGCGCAGCTTGCCCGCGTCGTCGGCGCCGTGACGGGCACTGGTGCGGGCGACGCGGCCGCGAGGTTGATTGAAGGCGCACCGGCCGACGTACCCGAGCTGAAGAAGAACCTCGCTGAGGCGCTCGCGGCTCAGGATAGGCGCTTGCTTATCCTGATCGACGACATTGACCGACTCACGCACGACGAGGTCGCAGAACTGTTTGCCGTCGTGAAGGCGCTCGCGGACTTCCCAAACACGATCTACCTGCTCGCGTTCGACCGCGGCGAGGTCGCGAGGGCGCTGTCCGGACGTACAACGCAGGCGGGGTTCGACTACTTGGAAAAGATTGTGCAGGTTCCGTTCGAGCTGCCGCTCCCCGAACGCGAGTCGCTCCGCGCCCTTTTCTTCGAGCACTTGGAGGAGATCGTAGGTCAAGTGGACACGGACCTGCTCGATAACGAGGAGCTTGGCGCACTCCTAACTTCGGGTCTCGACCCGCTGATGAAGACGCCGCGACACATCGTGCGGCTGACGAACTCGCTGCGCGTGACCTACGGCGCGGTCCGCGGCGAGGTCAACGTCGTAGACTTCATTGCGCTCGAGGCATTTCGTGTTTTCGAGCCGGCCGTGTACGACCGGATTCGCGCGCGCCCTGACATGTTCGGAGTGTTGAGCGGCCTCGCGCGCGTATTCGCGGAAAGTCATGACGAAGAGGAGCGGACATTCCACGACCAGTGGCTGAACGCGATCGAAGGTTCCGAGGAGCGCGAAGCGGCGAAACATATCGTCGCCAATCTCTTTCCCGGGACGGTGCAGACTCTTGATGCGCGCGTCGCAATCCGGCGACGGCGGATAGACGCGCGACGCGCTCGCGCCGTTTCGGAGACCGAGTACTTCCCGCTCTACTTTCGTTTCGCACTGGGCGACCGGGTGCTGTCGCGCGAGACCGTCGCCGCTCTCGTCACGGCAGCTGAAGATCCGGATGCGTTCGGCCAAGCGCTTCTTGCTCTGGCTCAGGAGAAGACTCGTACCGGGCGCAAACCGCGCGAGCGTCATGCTCGATGAGCTCAACGCTCAGGCAGAGCACGGTTTTACGAGCGAGCACATCCCCGGCGTGATCAAGAGCTTGACGAACATCGGCGACAAGCTATGGATCGCGAGCGACGACGAGTTTTTCGGAGTCGACAACGAGTCGCGGATCGGCTGGCTGGTCGGCGGTCTGCTCGAGCGGCTGCCTGTGGAAGAGCGTTGCGACCTGTTGAGGGCTGCGATCGCGGAGGCTGAGTCCGTCGGGACGCCCGTACTGCTGGTACGCCGGCTGACGCGGAGCCTGGCCGTACCGACTGAGTCGTCCACGAAGGCTACGCCCTCGCGAAGAGCTCGATGAACGGCAGGCGCTGATTACGATCGACTGCGCGTTAAAGCTTGAGCAGGTCGCGGTCGAGAGGATCTCTGCCGCGGCAGCTACCGGCGGGCTTTGGGGTTTCGATCGCCTCCTCTGGATCCTGGCGGAGTGGCGGCGATAGGGCGATCCAAACGCCGCTCGCACCTGGATCGCCGACGTCCTCGAAGACGATGAGCAACTGGGAGCGCTCATGGTGTCGGTGTTGTCTGTACGGATGACCTCGAGCGGCGCTCGGTACCGTCTTGACCCACGCTGGCTCGACGACTACGCCGCCCGCGCTGATATTGCCTCTGCCGTCCGACGCGTACGTGACGCCATCGAAGAGGACGACCTTGCGCGCGCGTGCGACCAGTACCTCCTCGAGCTTCAGATGCTCGAAGAAGGAAGAGATCCGGAGGCTCGTTTCGACCGGGACTAGTGCGGATCGTGGCCATTCCGGCACCCGAGGACGCGCTCGCGGTCGTCTGGCTGAATACATCGTGGGCGTTTGCTGCAGCGAGGGGCGAGCGCGAGGAGTTTGGCCGATTTCGGCGCCGTCGCCGCACACAACGCTGCCCGCGATTGGGATCTTCTTCTGGAGCAACGTGTTTCGCGACGCATTCGCAGGCGTGGAGTCAACGCCGGAGGCGACGCATCCAAGCTCGCTTCAACGAATGCTCGCTTTCGAGGCGCGACTCGACAGCCTTCACGATGATGAATCGCGACACCTCTATGCACTGTCCCACGGCGAGCAGTTTCGCCTGCTCTGCCGTCGTTGATCGTCTGTGCTCGGATGTGGCGGTACTGGCAATTTGGCGACGTCGACGTGGGTGCCAGGATGTCGTCGTGTCCGAGCCAGCGCCGACCGGCGAACGGATCCTTGCAACCGCTGCGGGCGGAACACCTGGCATTAGCGCAAGGCGAGCCACGCTGAGGTGTTCCGGCCCGAGCACTACGCCGAAATGATGATCGACCACGCGAAGGCCGATTGGGAGATCTGGCAGTGCCGCGGCTGCGAAGAGCGGACAGGGCGCAAGTAAGGCTTAGGCTGCTCACTCCACTGTCGGGGGAAGCTCGCCATATCCTGTGGAAGCTCGAGAGTGAGAGGTCGATGTCGGATTACAAGACCGAACCCGTTGACGAGATGGAAGATGTCGTGGCCGTTTTCTACGGTGGCCGCGGTCAGTGGGGTCAGCAGTATGTGATCACCAACCGCCGATTACTGATCGGGCCGTTAAACGTCGATATCGCAGCTGAGATCGACACCTACGTAGCCAATAAGCTTGTGCCCGGTGCGGGTGACGTAATTAAGAAGGTCCTCAGCCTGTACGGCCCGGCGAGCGCGAAGACACTCTGGCTTCGCCACGTCATCGATGTGCGGCCAACTAGCAACGCCAGTTGGTTCAGGCCTCCGCAACTCCGGATCACGACCGAGACGGAGGAAGTACTCGAACTCGGAATCATCAAGAAGGGGGCGAGCAGAACGCGGACGATGTTGACGATGAGCCGAGATCCATCAAACAATGCCGAGCGAGACCGCGCCGTTGCTGTCCTGAGGCAGGCCGTCGCTGCGGCCAAGGCGGTGCCCACAGCAACCACGGATCGATAGCACACGACATGAGGCCGGCAAGGAATACAAGGTATCGCTCACGCAACGAGTCAGGGCCGCTGCTCTGATCGTCTCGCTCAGGTCGCCGATGCCGACTCGCGGCAGGTGGTGGTCGTCGTGGTCATCGATCATCGCGTAGAGCAGGTCGTGAGCGTCGGTCGCGCTCAAGAGGCTGGTGTGTGGACACAGTCGCGGAGAATCGCGACCGTACTCGTCGTGCCGAGTCCGCGTGTCCGGGCCAGGCGCACCGCGTCGCGATCGTCGGCGACAACGACATAGCCCAGTTCCTCGGGGACGACGATGGTCGCCGCCTCGCCGAGGTGGCGGCGATCGCGCGGCTTGCCCCCGAGGGCGGAGCGCAGACTCTCAATCTGAACCACGGCCAGCGAGCGAATCGGCTCGGGGAGCCACTGGCTTTTGATCGGACTCTTGGTTGGCGGTGGGCTCGTCTGCGTCGTCTGCCCGTGAGGCGATGGCGACCAGCGAGATCGTCGACTTAACCGCGCGCTTGGCGAGTCCGGCAGCGGAGCGAGACCAGCCTCGTGCGCGTTCGTGACGGACTGACCACCCCTCACGCTCGATCGCTCGCAGTGCCTTTCGGTTTGCCTCTCGCCGTCGCAGCCGGTTCGCCAGTGCTCGATGAAGTGCGGTGGGTCATCCTAGATCCACTGCAACATCCCAAAGACCGCGCCGAGCCAAATTCCAGCGAAGATCCGCCCGGAGGAGCGCCCAGCTCGATGGCGGCGAAACACTAGTGTGTTATCGGCAGTGCCGGGCGGTAGCGCAAGGGTTCGCTGTGTGATGAGGCGTAACAGTCCACGAACGGCGGGAACGATGCCCTCTTCGGAGTTGGAGTTGATCAAGGTCAAGAAGGGAGGGGTGTTCTTCATGCCACGTAAACCGGCCCCGATACCGGCTCGTGTAGCCCGGCGACTCTGATGAAGTTGTCTCAAGGACAGGACGGCGTTCTCGCGCCCGGCTCGGGTTCTCGCCGGCGCAGATCACACGTTCACACGACGCCACTGACATATCGCGGCCGATACCTAAGAGGAGGCCGCCTCTGTCATCGAGCAAGTCTGCCGCCGGCTCGGGGCGGCTTGGAGGTCTGAAGGGGCTGATGCGCGTTTCCTTTCGGGGGCCGTCGCTAGCGCCCTACCTAGATAGACCTCTTGTTCTCCCTTGCGTGCCATTGCCGCCGCTGCCGAACCGCTTCATGTCCAAAGCGCAAATGTGAATGCCACGAACCGCTGCCAAGAGGCTCAGTGCGTGGCCAACTCAGGCACACACGACGATCTGCGTTCGAAGTCGATAGCGTTTGGCTCCCACTTGGGAAGCGAACGGAGGATGAATGGCGAAGAGGCAGGTGATCGTTTCCGACCTTTCTGGCGAGACGATCGTCGAGGGTCGAGGGGCAACGGTGGCAATCAGGTTCGACGACTCACGCCGCGGAACAATCGTCTTAGACGTGACCGCACAAGAGGCGGAGGCCATGGGCGCGAAGGGTCGGAAACAGGCACGGCGAGGCAGGAGACCGAAGACAACCGCTTAGCGGAGCTATCTCCAAGAGAATCAGCCGCGGGATGCGGTAACGATCACGCGGGCGTCGTCAGTCAAAGCGACCGCACGAGTTCCAGGCGAGTTTGGTGCACATCCACACAGCGTTCAGGCGGTTGAGCTCGCTGTCTGTACCTTTTCCGATGCAGCTGCTTTGCAAGACCTACGAATCGAGAGGCTGGGGGAGAGCCGGGCTCTCCCCCAGCCTGCCGCGGTTACTGCCAGGTGAGAACGGCGGTGTCGACTGTGCCTGTGGAACTCGACGGGGAGGTGAAGCTCCTGTTGGAGCCCCCTTCCCAGATGACGTTGCCTGAGCCGTCTTTCTTGATGAACTTGAACTGGAACGTCGTCGCTTTGGGGACGCTCACTGGCAGGAACCACTCCGGGTAGTTCGGATTCATCATCGCTTCTGAGGCCTTGGCCGCATCCCACGATCCGAGTTCCGGGATGCTTCCGACGACGTAGACGTTCTGGCCCGTGATCGTGGTCGCGTTCACCTTGAAGTTGACCTGCACCTGGTCGCCTGAGAGCACCTCGTAGCGGAAGGTGTTGCTGGTTGTCGGGGACTTCACGACAGTGATGTCGAGCACGCCGGGTGTCGCAGCTGCGGGCACCGTCGTCTCGATCATCGTGTCGGTAGCTGAGACGACTGTCGCGGTTGCGGTCCCGAACTTCACCGTCGGCGTGCCGCCCAGCCCGGTTCCGTAGATGTAGACGATGTTGCCGGCTCGGCCGGAGGTGGAGACGACGTCGCCGACGCGCGGGATTGTCGTCCCGAGGGAGGGGTTGTACGACCAGACGTCGACCTCACCGCCGCTGAGGGAGAAGCTTGCGAGTTGGCCGCCGCTGACGGTGTTCGAGGCGCCGAACAGTGTCCCCGTCAGCTGGTCGGTATAGGTTCCTGCAGGGAGGGTCGTGGAGAGCGCCGGAACCATGTAGCTGGCGGCCGGCTGGCGGTTGACAGCAACGATGACCTGCTTGTCGTAGAACGTGCGCGAGAAGACGAGGACGTCGTTGGTGGAATAGAGGATCGACGTCTGGCCGTAGGCGAGGGCATCGTTCGAGGCCCGTAGAGCGGCCAGCTTCTTGATCGTGGTGTAGGCGGTCGTGGTTTGGCTAAAGGATGGTGCGGCGACCTGCATGAAGCCGCGTCCGGCAATGTCGCTGGAGTTGGCGGACGACATGTATTGCTCGGTGCCGTAGTAGATGTTCGGCGTTCCGCGGGCTGTCATGAGGGTCGCGATCGCGGCGTGGAAGGGTTTGTCGTTGGGTTGGATGTAGCGGAACCGGGTGACGTCGTGGTTGTCGAGGAACGTGATTGCCTGGTTTTCGTAGATGTAGTCGGCGGAGGTCTGGGTGAGCATGCTGCCGAACTGCGTCATCGTCTCGGAGAAGCTTCCGAACGCGTTGGTGCTCGCACGGAAGTACTCGAAGTCGAGGTTGTTGACGGCCGTGCGGTCGGGGAAGGTGCGGTACTCGTCGTACTTCGGGTCGGGCCTTCCGATGAAGAACTCGCCGAAGTGAGTCAGCGGCCCGCCTGCCGCGCTGTCGATCGAGTCTCGGAGCCCCTTCACGAAGGCCGGGTTCATGTGCAGCGTCGCGTCATGCCTGAACCCGTCCACGCCGAGTGCCTTCCAGTAGGCGGCCGCCTTCTCGAGGTGGCCTACGACCTGCGCGTTCTCCTGGGAGAAGTCGGCGAGTGAGCCCAGCTCCTTATGTCGGAAGCCGAACTTGCTGCTGTCGCTGCCGCGGTCGCCGAGGCCGTGGAACCAGCCGTTCACGTCGTTGTGGGGGTCGGCCAGGAGGTTCTCGATGGCGCTCGAGCCGGAGCAGTTGTACGGTTCGCCGTTGACGTCGAAGCAGTAGTTGCCGCTTCCGTCCTTGTCTGGTTCGTAAAGCTTCCCGTCCTCGGCCGAGAAGCCGTTCGTGGGGTTCTTCCAGCGGCTGGTGTGGTTGGTGACGAAATCGATGACGAGCTTCATTCCCTGCGCGTGGAGCGCGTCCCGGAGCGCCTTGAACTTGCTCAGCGCCCCGAAGTGCTTGTTGGTCGCGAAGTAGTTGCGGACGTGGTAACCGTGGAAGCTGGTCCAGCGGTCGATGCCGCCGCCAGATTGGTAGTCGAGGATCGCGGTGTCGCGGTTTGCGTATGGCGCCGAGATCCAGACGGCGGTGATCCCCATGTTCTTGAGATAGGTGATCTTGTCGATGATCCCCTGCCAGTCGCCGCCTTGGTAGAGCTTGAGGTCGGCGCCGTTGCCGATGTTGTTCCCGTCCGGGTCGTCGAAGAGCGTCGGGTCGAAGCCGGTTGGCTTGTTGTTGGTGGTGTCGCCGTCGACGAAGCGGTCGGTGATGATCTGGTAGGCGACGTCTTTGGGGGTGAGTGGTCCTTGGGCGCCGCTTGCGGTGGCGGCGGAGGCGGCGTTGAGGGTGACGCTTCCGCCGGTGAGGCTGAGCGGCAGAAGGGCGAGGACGATGACCGCCGCGACACCTACGAGGCGGCGGCGATGGGACTTGAGCTGCACGAGGTACCCCTTTCTTGATGCTCTGTGGTGCCGTGCGTGATCCGTCAGCGCCGCGGTCTGACGTTCACTGCACGGCTTGTGGCCGCAGTTCGGTGTCCGGCCCTCCGTTTGCGTGGTGCTGCCCCGGTTGAGGAGCGCACGACGAGCTCGGGCTGGAAGAGGTATTCCTCGCGGGGGGCGGCTGTGCCGGCCAGCTCGCCGAGGAGGATGCGGACTGCGGCCCGGCTCATCTCGGGCACCGCCTGCCGGATCGTGGTCAGGGGCGGCCCCGCGAACGCGACGAGGGCGGAGTCGTCGTGGCCGACGATCGAGACATCGGCGGGGACGGCGAGCCCGCGGGCGCGGCAGGCGCGGATCGCGCCGAACGCCATCAGGTCGGAGGCGCAGACGGCCGCGGTCGCGCCGTGGTCGAGCAGGCGGCTGGCGGCCGCGTGGCCGCCCTCAAGCGTGAACAGGGAGTGCTCGACGAGCGGATCGCCAAGGTCGTGGTGGGCGACGGCGGCCTCGAAGGCGGCGACCTTGCGGATCACGGGCACATACCGTTCGGGGCCGACCGCGAGGCCGATCCGGGTGTGTCCGAGCGTCACCAAGTGGTCGACGGCGATCCGGGCAGCGGTCGCGTCGTCGGCGGAGATGCTGCCGGCGTCGACGCCGTGCATCGGCCCGTTGACGAGGACGATCGGGACGCGGAGCGACTGCAGCCGGTGGTAGCGGGCGGGGCTCGCGTGGGTGTCGGCGTGCATCCCGGAGACGAAGATGATCCCGGCCGCCTCGCGCTCGAGCATCATCTCGATCCAGTCGTCCTCGGAGATCCCCGATGCCGTTTCGGTGCCGAGCATCGGCGTGTGCCCTGCCTGGGCAAGGAGCGAGGTGATCTGCTGCGCGAAGGCGGCGAAGACCGGGTTCTCGAGTTCCGGGACGACGATCCCGATCAGGGCGGTGCGGGGGAGGGCGGATCGCGCTTTGGAGTAGCCGATCGCGTCGGCGGCTGCGAGCACGTTCTCGCGCGTGGTCTGGGAGACGCCCGGCTTGCCGCTGAGCGCGCGGCTGACCGTCGCCTCACTTACCCCGGCTTGACCGGCAACATCGAGCAAACGCACCACGTCCCTGCCGATGCTACAAGTCCTTGCGCAACTTTGCAGAGAACTTGCGCAAGAGGACAAGCGCTCGTAGAGTGCAGGCGTTCACGAGATCGAGTCTTTCGTCTTGGCGGGATGATCCGCCGGAATCCTGTGGCGGGTTGCCCGCCTGGAAGGGGAGAAGGAAATGCAGAGCCTCAGCAAGCGCACGATCGGCGTGCTTGTGGCAGCGACGGCGCTGCTCGTCGCGATGTTCGTCATCGCCAGCCCGTCCACCGCCGCCGAGAGCCAGATTCGCGTCTGGACAGACAAGGACCGCAAAGCTGCGGTTGAGAAGGTCGTCGGCGCGTGGGCCGCCTCAAAGGGTCTCCGAGTCGAGGTTCTGGAGAAGGATTTCGGCAAGATCCGCGACGATCTGAAGACGGTTCAGCCGGAAAGCGCTCCGGATGTGATCATCGGCGCGCACGACTGGACCGGGCAGCTCGCGGCCGACGGCCTCGTCTTGCCGCTGTTCCCGACCAAGGCCACCCGGGCGCAGTTCCCGAGCTACGCGCTCGGCGCCTTCTCATACGGGACGGCGGTGAAGCGGCTCTACGCAGCACCGGTCGCACTGGAGAACATCGCGCTGGTGGTGAACACCAAGCTCGCGAAGGTGCCGACCACGTTCGCCGAGTTCCAAGCGTCGGCGCTCGCGTTCAAGAAGAAGGCGAAGGGCAATCTCGCTGTCGCGGTGCCGCAGGGCGCAGCCGGTGACGCCTACCACATGTACCCGTTCTTCTCAGGGCTGGGGGGCTACGTCTTCGGCGTCAACAAGGCAGGCAACCTCGATCCGTCCGACATCGGTGTGGCGAACAAGACGTTCCTCTCGAACGCTGCGCAGATCGATGCCTGGAACAAGTCGGGCTTCCTCAACTCGAAGATCGATTACGGTGTTGGCAAGGAGTCGTTCCTGAAGGGCAAGGCCGCCTTCTGGATCACGGGTCCCTGGGAGGCGGACACGCTCCGGACGAGCAAGCTCAAGTACAAGATCGTCCAGGTGCCGGCGAACAAGTTCAAGTCGGTGCCGTTCCTCGGCGTCCAGGGCTTCATGGTCACGAAGTTCGCCGCCACGCACGGCCTCGAGAGTGCCGCCAAGGACCTCGTCGGCAGCTACATGATGCGGCCGGACGGGCAGGCGGCGCTTGCAGCCGCGAACGGTCGCTTCCCGGCCAACATGGTCGCAGGCAAGGCCGTCAAGGATCCCCTCCTCGCGCAGTTCGGCAAGGCGGGCGTCGGCGGCGTCCCGATGCCGAACATTCCACAGATGTCCAGCGTCTGGAGTGACCTCGCCAGTGCCTGGGTGAAGTCGACGAAGGGCTCCGGCGCCTCCAAGGCACGCACGGCTTTCGCGACGGCCGCGCGTAACATCGCCAACAAGATCGGCTAAACCCGTAGGGCGGCGCCCGGGTAGTCGACCCGGGCGCCGTCCTTTCTTCGTCTCGACGACTTTTCCGGAGGCAGCTTGAGTACTGCGACCTCGCCTCTCGAACCGGCACGCGCATCGCGGCTCGGCGCCGCGTCGGCCGCCGCATGGTCTGCCCCAGCGCGACTGATGGCCGTTTTCTCCGGCACGGTCGGTCTAGGGATCAAGATCGCGCTGCTCGCGGCGGTGAACGGAGTCGCGGTCTGGGGCGGCACCGTGCTCGCCGCGGAGGAGAAGTGGCTCGCGCTCGGCGTCCTGGTGGCAGCCACGGTCGCGATCGACCTGATCTATCTCTCGCCGCGCCGGGCGATCCCGCTCAAGTTCCTCGTCCCGGGGACGGTCTTCCTTGTTGCCTTCCAGATCGTGCCGATCGTCTACAACGTCAATGTCGGCTTCACGAACTGGTCGACCGGCCACATTCTCGTCAAGAGCGAGGCGATCGCAGGCATCCAGCGCAACTCGCTCGGTCCTCCCCCGGAGGGGGCGGCGTATGCGATGGCGCCCGCTCGGGACGCGGGCGGCAACCTCGTTCTCCTCCTTGTCGACGACACGACCGGGGATCAGTTCGTCGGGAGCCACGGCGGCCTCGAACCGCTAGATAGGGAGACCTTGAAGCTCGGCGAGTTCGGCACGATCGAGGCCGCGCCGAGCGGATACACGCTCGTCAAGGGCGCCGAGCTGCTCCGGCTCGACACCCAGCTTTCGAGCTTCACGGTCCCGACCGAGTCCGGCGCGATCAGATCGGAAGGAACCGAAGCGGCGCTCGAGCTAGCGCCCACACTCCGGTACGACCGGGTCCGGGACACGTTCACGAGGACCGAGGACGGGACGGTGTTCAGGGACAACAGGAGGGGAGCGTACGTCGCCGCGGGCGGGGAGGAGCTCGAGCCGGGCTGGCGCACAAACATCGGCCTGGCCAACTTCAGCGCCGTCCTCACCGACCCGCTGATCCGGGAGCCGTTCCTGCGCGTCTTCGCCTGGACCTTTGTCTTCGCGGCCTCGATCGTGCTCGTCTCATTCGTGCTGGGGCTCTTCCTGGCGATCGTCCTGAACAAGCCGACGTTGCGCTTCCGGCGCGGCTACCAGGTGGTGCTGATCGTGCCTTACGCGCTGCCGGCGTTTCTCGCCGTGCTCGTCTGGGGCGGCCTCTTGAACGACGACTTCGGGGTCGTCAACAACGCCCTCCACACCTCTATCCCCTGGCTCTTCGACCCCTGGTGGGCGCGGGTCTCGGTGATCGCCGTCAGCGTCTGGCTGACCGTGCCCTACTTCCTCCTCGTCTCGCTCGGCGCGCTGCAATCCATTCCGAGCGAGCTCGTCGAGGCTGCGCGCGTCGACGGAGGTGGCCCCGGGGCGATTCTGCGGCGGGTGACGCTGCCGCTCCTGCTCGTGGTGGTGGCGCCGCTGATGATCGCCTCCTTTGCGCTCAACTTCAACAACTTCGTCAACATCTACCTGCTGACCGCGGGAGGCCCGCCGGCGGAAGATCAATCCGTCGCCGGCGCCACCGACATCCTGATCACCTACACCTACAAGCTCGCGTTCGAGGCCGGGAAGGGAAACGACTTCGGCCTCGCGTGCGCCGTCTCGATCTTCATCTTCATGATCGTCGCCTCGATCTCTGGTGCGGCCTTCTGGAAGACCGGCTCCCTGGAGAACGTGCGCTGACAACGCACGAGCAGACCCTCGAGCGAGTGGAACCGCGGGCAACCGACCGGCGCGGGTTGCCGCGGCCGAGCCTCGCGGGTGACTGGTGGCGGCACCTGATCGCGCTGGCCGCCTGCTTCATCGCCGTCTTCCCGGTGCTCTATGTGGCGTCGGCGGCGTTCAACGCCGACCAGTCGCTCGGCGGCACCAACCTGATCCCGCGCAGCCTGACGCTCGAGAACTTCCGGGAGCTGCTCTCGCCCGACCCGGCCAAGAGCCAGCTCCAATCGTCGACCTCACACTACGTGCGTTGGCTCGGAAACTCACTGATCGTCGCGCTCACAACGTCCGTTCTCACCGTCCTTCTCGGCGCGCTTGCCGCCTACGCCTTCAGCCGTTTCCGTTTCCGCGGGCGGCGACTGGGGTTGCTCTCGCTCCTGCTGATCCAGATGTTCCCGCAGCTGCTCGCGCTTGTCGCGATCTACCTGATTCTGCTCAGAACCGGTGACGTCTTCCCGTTCATGGGGCTCGACACGAGAACCGGCCTGATCCTCGTCTACCTCGGCGGGGTGATGGGGATCAACACCTGGCTCCTGAAGGGCTTCTTCGACACGATCCCGACCGAGCTCGACGAGTCCGCACGCGTGGACGGCGCGACCCCTGCCCAGGTCTTCTGGGGGGTCGTGCTCCCGCTCGCGTTGCCGATCCTCGCGGTGATCGGGATCCTCTCGTTCGTCGGTACGTTCAACGAGTACGTGCTCGCCAGCGCCCTGTTGCAGTCGAACGAGAACTTCACGCTCCCGCTGGGGTTGCGCGGCTACATCGATAAGCAGTACACGGAGCACTGGGGGCCGTTCGCGGCCGGGGTTCTGCTCGCCGGGGTTCCGATCATGGTCATCTTCATGTCTTTGCAGCGTTTCATCGTCTCGGGGCTGACGCAGGGCTCGGTGAAGGGGTGAGCGCGATCGAGGTGCGCGCTTCGGCCGGCCTGCTCGACCGGCCCCACCACGACGGCTCGGCCGGCTATCTGCTCGAGCGGCCCGACGAGCTCGGCGGTAAGGCGACCGTCCGGCTGCGGGTGCCGAGGGCGAGCGCGCCCGAGGCGGTCGTCCTGCGCACCGTGCGCGACGGCGAGCCGCACTCGGTGCGCGCGGTGATCGACGAGGAGAACGAGACGGAGACGTGGTGGCGCGCGAGCTTCCCAGTCACCAACCCGTCCACCTGTTACCGCTGGTTGCTCTCGGGAGGGCCGCTCGGCTACGCCTGGGCGAACGGGCGCGGCCTGTACGGCCGTGACGTCACCGACTCGAACGACTTCGTTCTCCCGATCGACCGCGGCGGCCCCGATTGGCATCTGGAGTCCGTCGTCTACGAGATCTTCCCAGACCGGTTCGCACGCGGAGGAGTCGAAGCCGAGGTGCCGGGCTGGGCAGTTCCCCGCGAATGGGGCGAGCTCCCGACCGGGCGCGGCTCCCAGACACCCTACGAGTGGTTCGGCGGTGACCTGCGCGGGATCGAGCAGCAGCTCGACCACATTGAGTCGCTCAGCGCGAACGTCCTCTACCTGACGCCCATGTTCCCGGCGGGGAGCACTCACCGCTACAACGCGAGCTCCTTCGACCGGATCGATCCGCTGCTCGGCGGGAATGAGGCACTCGACTCACTCCTGCAAGCGGCACACGGGCGCGGGCTCCGCGTGCTCGGCGATCTAACCCTCAACCACACCGGCGACAGGCACGAATGGTTCCTGGGCGAGCGCTCCTTCTACTACTTCGACGACGGGCTACCGAACGGGTACGCGGACTGGCTCGGGGTCGGGACGCTGCCGAAGCTGAACTGGAGCTCGCCGGAGCTGCGAGACCGGATGACGTGCGTCGTTCGCCGCTGGCTCGACGCTGGCCTCGACGGCTGGCGGATCGACGTCGCGAACATGACCGGCAGGCACGGAGACTCCGAGCACGCCCACGAGGTCGCACGGCTCGTTCGGAGCCAGCTGGAGCCCGACGAGCTTCTCGTTGCCGAGCACGGGCACGACTTCCGCAGCGACCTCGCCAGCGGCGGCTGGCACGGCGCCATGAACTACGCCGGCTTCCTGCGTCCGGTCTGGCAATGGCTGCGCCGAGACGAGCTGCCCGAGGAGCTGCGCAGCCGCTTCTGGGGCACCCCGGTCGGTCTCCCACGTCTCGGCGGCGAGGCGGTCGCGGCCTCGATGCAGGCGTTTCGGGCGGGGGTTCCTTGGCAGTCGCTGCTCCACTCGTGGACGCTCCTCGACAGCCACGACACGGCCCGCTTCAGAACCGTCGCCGGCTCGCGCGAGCGGCACGAGGTCGGGATCGGGCTCCAGACAACGATGCCCGGCGTGCCGATGGTCTTCGCAGGCGACGAGCTCGGGCTCGAAGGCGAATGGGGCGAGGACGCACGCCGGACGATCCACTGGAACCGCCCCGCGGAATGGGACGAGCGCCTCCTCGAGATCTACCGTCGGCTGCTCACGCTCCGCCGGTCATCGCCGGCGCTCGCTCGGGGTGGCCTCCGGCACGCCTGGATCGGCGAGGACGCGATCGCGTACCTCCGCGAGACCGAAGAAGAGCGCCTCCTCTGCCTCGCAGCGCGCGCGTCGCACCCCCCGATTCGACTCGCGCTCGCCGCGCTCGGCGCCGGCGAGCTGGAGACTGTCTACGGCGGTGAGGCAAGCTGCGCCGCCGGCACCGCGACGCTGCCAGGAGACGGCCCGGCCTTCCACGTCTGGAGGCTCCGCGATGGCTGAGGTCGTCTTCACCGATGTCGACAAGGTCTATCCGAACGGCGTCCACGCAGTCCAGGAACTGAACCTGGAGGTCGGCGACGGCGAGTTCCTCGTCCTCGTCGGCCCCTCCGGTTGCGGCAAGACGACTGCTCTCCGAATGGTGGCCGGACTGGAGGAGATTTCGGGCGGGACGATGTCGATCGGCGGCAAGGTCGTGAACAAGCTCTCGCCGAAGGAGCGCGATATCGCGATGGTCTTCCAGAACTACGCGCTCTACCCACACCTCTCCGTCGCAGACAACATCGCGTTCGGTCTACGGCTGCGCAAAGAGCCCAGGAAGGTGATCGAGGAACGCGTCGCCTGGGCCGCGAAGATGCTCGACCTGACCCCGTACCTTGCCCGCCGACCGAAAGAGCTTTCGGGTGGGCAGCGGCAGCGGGTCGCGATGGGTCGGGCGATCGTCCGCCACCCCCAGGCCTTCCTGATGGACGAGCCGCTCTCGAACCTCGACGCCAAGCTCCGCGTCCAGATGCGCGCCGACATCTCGAAGCTGCAGCGCGACCTCGGCACGACGACGATCTACGTCACGCACGATCAGGTCGAGGCGATGACGATGGGCGACCGCGTCGCCGTGATGAGCGCCGGCGTCCTGCAGCAGGTCGACACGCCACAGCGGCTCTATGACCAACCGGCGAACCTCTTCGTCGCCGGCTTCATCGGGACGCCGCCGATGAACCTGATCGAGGCCGACGTGATCGTCGAAGGCGACTCGGTCATCGTCGTGATCGGCCCGCAGCGGCTTCCTGTATCCGACGCGGGGCTGAAGCGGTACCCAGGGCTACGCCGGGCGAGCGGCCGGCGCGTGATCGTCGGCCTCCGCGCCGGCGACCTCCACCTCGCCAGCGACCGCCCGAATCTTCCGACGGTGACCGCACGGCTCGAGATGCTCGAGGCGCTCGGCTCCGAGTCGATCGCCTACTTCCGGATCGACGCGATGGCGATCCGACCGGAGGGGGTCGACGAGGAGCTCGACGAGGAGATGGACGGCGAGGGTGTGACGGCTGCGCGGCCGAACCTCGTCGTCTCGGTCCCGGCCGAGGCGGCATACGCGCTCCGGCTCGACACCGACGTTCCGCTCGCGCTCGACACTGGGAAGCTGCACGCGTTCGACCCGGAGACGGGTGAGCCGCTCCGCTAAGGCGCTCCTTGCGCTCGCGCTGCCGGCCCTCCTCGCCGGCGCCGCAGGTGCGGCCTCGGACGCGCCACCCGCCGCGCCCTCGGGAGCGGCGCTGGCTGCTCTCTCGCAGCCGCCCCTCCGCACCTCGATCGCGTCACAGCGCATCTACTTGGTCATGCCCGACCGCTACGCAAACGGCGACCCCGCGAACGACCGGGGCGGCCTGAACGGCGCCCGCACAGTCACGGGCTATGACCCCACCGCCAGCGGCTGGTACCACGGCGGCGACCTGAAGGGCCTGACCGGCGACTGCGCCGATCCGAGCCGCGGCATCGCCCGGATCAAAGCGCTCGGCTTCACCGCCATCTGGCTGACGCCGCCCTTCGCGCAGAAGACAGTTCAAGGCGACAGCGCCGCCTACCACGGCTACTGGATCCGAGACTTCACCTCCGTCGACCCGCACCTCGGCACCGAACAGGACTTCGCCGCGCTCGTCGCCTGCGCGCACCGCCTCGGGCTCAAGGTCTACCTCGACGTCGTCGTCAACCACACAGCCGACGTGATCACACCCACCGGCTCCGGCTACTCCACTGCGCCCTACCGCGACTGCCGGGGCAGGCGCTTCGACCCGAGCCGCTACGCCGGGCGGAAGTCGTTCCCCTGCCTGCGGCCGGCCTCGATGCCCCGCGTCCCCGTCCTCCTCGCCGCCGACCGCGGAACGAAGAAGCCCGGCTGGCTGAACGACCCGCTCCGCTACCACAACCGCGGCGACATCGCCTTCGACTCCTGCAGCCAGACGTGCCTCGAGCAAGGCGACTTCTTCGGGCTCGACGACCTCTTCACCGAGCAACCACGAGTCGTGAACGGACTCGCCGACATCTACGCGTCCTGGATCGCGCGCTACAAGGTCGACGGCTTCCGGATCGACACCGCCAAACACGTGAACGCCGCCTTCTTCAAGCTCTGGCTGCCCAAGATCCGCGCGGCCGCCCGAGCGGCCGGAGTCACGGACTTCGAGCTCTTCGGCGAGGTCTTCCAGACCGACGCGATCGACCTCTCCCGCTACGTCCGGACCCGCGGGCTCCCGAACGTGCTCGACTTCCCCTTCCAGGACGCAGCCGTGCGCTTCGCAGGAGGCAGCGCCGGCGCGCGCGGACTCTCGGCTCGACTCGCCGACGACGACTACTTCCGCACCTCGAACGGGATCGCACCCACGCCACCGACCTTCCTCGGCAACCACGACATCGGCAGAGCGGCACAGCAGATCGCCTCCCAATCCGGGACAACCGGTGCAGCACTGCTCGCGCGCGTCCAGCTGGGGAACGACCTCCTGTACCTCCTTCGCGGCGCACCCGTCGTCCTCTACGGCGACGAGATCGGGATCATCGGCCGCGGCGGCGACAAGGCCGCACGGCAAGACCTCTTCCCGACCCAGGTCGCCGAGTGGCGAACCCAAACCCGGGTCGGATCCGCCCCGATCGGGACGGGCTCCTCGTTCGACGCCAAGAGCCCGATCGCGGCGCGGCTGCAGACGCTAGCGACATTGCGGGACGCCCATCCCGCCCTCTCTACTGGCGCCTCGATCGTCCGACACGCCGTCCGCAACGTGCTCGTGGTCAGCCGGATCGACGCCGACGCCCGGCACGAGTACGTGACGGCGTTCAACTCCGGGACGACCGTCGCCAAGATCACCATCGCGACCGCAACCCCGTCCTCGCCGTGGACGCCGTTACTCGGGACGAGGACAGCCACCACCGACTCTGCCGGCCGCGCAACCATCACCCTACCGCCGCTCTCCTCGCTGCTCCTACGCGCCGACACCAAGTTGACGGCGACGAAACCGACTGCGCCCTCTGTCTCGGCGGCCGCGGACGACCTGACCGACTACGTGCGACTCACAGCCACCGCCGGGCGGCGGCCGATCAGCGTCGCCTTCGCCGTCCGTCGCGCGAACGGAGCATGGCGCAGGCTCGCAGTCGACGACTCACCTCCCTACCGAGCGTTCCTCGATCCGGCCCACTACCGCCGCAAGGAACCCGCCCACGTCGTCGCTGTCGCGCGCGCACTCGACGGCTCGACTGCCGCCTCCCCCGTCACCTCCGTAACCCCACGGCGGTAGGCGAGTCGGGCCTGCTCCGTCATGTCCCGTCCTCCGGCACTCGCAGTCCCGATGTCGAGCGTGTCAACACGGGATCCTTGACGGAGTCCGACGATCCACGTCTGACCTTGGCGCAAGTGGTGGCCCGACAACAACGCCAGCTTCAACATCAACACGACCGCCCAATGGGAGGCAGTCAAGACGATCGTCATACCGACCTCGCGCAGTTCCTGGCGCGCCGTCAAGAAGGAGCTGAAGGCGCGCAAGGACGAGGGCGCCGAGCTCGAGGGCGTGCCCCAGCTTGGCGAGGCGCTCGGCGAGATCGCCCCAGATCCTGCTCAACGTCGGCGAGAGCCACCGCCAGGCGATCCGCCAGCTGGTCAAGAAGCTGCCGAAGCAACGGGAGCTCGCCTTTCGGCAGCTGGCCGAGCTCATGGAGGAGCTGACTGTCGGCCAGATCGCCGCGTGGTGACGAACGAGGTCACGCGGCGTGTCGGCCTCCTCACGCTCTTCCGCGAGCAGGTGCTCGACGAGCGCACCTACGAGATCACCGGCGACAAGTCGATCCACCGCCTGCTCGGACGCGCGATGTGGATCGTCGATGAACGCTAATGGCTGATGCACAGCAACAAGCAGCTGCGGACGGTCGTGACCAAGCAGCTCGAGAAAGAGGACGCGAAGTACAAGATGAAGTGGCCCGACTTCGTCTGCGGGGCGGTCGACAAGAAGCTGATCATCATCGAGATCAAGCGGCCGTCGCACAAGCTCGACGTCGACGACCTCAACCAGCTCGAACGCTACGTCGTCCTCTGTAACAAGTACGACGACGACCACACGTCGTTTGAGGCGATGTTGGTCAGTCACGAGCAGACGGACGAGCTACGTCAAACGATGAAGGTCCGTAAGGAGACCTTCAAGGTGCGGACCTATACCCAGCTTGTCAGCGATACCGAGCGCCGGTACAAGAACTACCTCGATGTGCTCGGCGAGAGTGCCTAGTCCGCTGGCGAGCTGCGTCTGTGCGCTCGTCGGGCACGAGCGTCCGAGATCTGCAGTTCGTCCGGATCCTCTGCCGGGGGACAACTAGCTGCGACGCCGTCTCAGCCGGAGCTTAAAGACGCCGCGGACTCATTCCTCGCATTGCCGCTGGCCGATTCGCCCGCGGGATCTGCGCGGGATGACCGGAGGGTTTGGTTCAGCGCCGGCCCTCCAAAGATGGTGATTTGCAGCCTTTTACGTGACCGAATCGCGCTCGGGACTCGCGTGCGGGATGAGCGCGTGACGGTGGGAAAGCCGGCGGTCGACTGCGTCCAAATCGCCAACAAAAAGTGCCAACTTGCAGGATGTTTTCTACGGGAGCGACGGGACTCGAACCCGCGACCTCCGGCGTGACAGGCCGGTCATGGTGGCTCCGGGCTGGGCGGGAATAGGCGGGGATTCCCGCCGCGAGCAGGGCCTTTCGGCCGTAGTGTTGCGGGGATGAGCGGGCTTCGGTGGGAGCCTCCGGCGACCTCCTGCGGGATCTACGCGGGATGAAGGGTTGTCTGAACAGACAACTAACGCATTGTTTGCGGGATAATCTCGCCACCGGGTAGGGTTTGAAATCGGCAAAAGCCGTATAGCCTTGCGCTCGGTGCGAGTCAACGTCTACGTCGATGGCTTCAACGTTTATAGGGGCGGCGCAGAGATTGCTGGCTCGGGGACTGTCGGATGGAAGTGGCTTGACTTTCGGGCAATGGCAGCAACGATCGCTGCCGCTGAATGGCCTAACGGTCCCCACTCCATCGAGCGAGTCGTGTACTGCACGGCGAGAGTTAACCCGACCCCGATGGATCCGGACCTCCCCTTGCGACAGGAGAGCTTTCTCAATGCGTTGCTCGCGTCGGGATCCGTTGACTGGGTTGAGTACGGGCTCTTTCTCGACAAGGTGAAGACGCGTCCGCTGGCGCTGCGTGGGACGGGACGAAAGAGGAAGCCGGTGATCGTGACCGCGCGTCCGCCCGTTCTCGTTAAGGACGCTAACGATCAGCGAGTAACCGACGCCGTCTTCATGGTGACTGTGGCTGATCGCGAGGAGAAGGGCTCGGACGTAAACGTCGCCACGCATCTTCTTCTCGACGCGCTGGCCGCCCCCCCGACCATGGACGCCGCGATGGTCTTTTCAAACGACAGCGACCTTAAGCTGCCGGTCGCCAAGATACGCCTACGGCTTCCGGTTGGAATCGTCAACCCAGGACGTGGCTACACGGCTGGCGCACTCCATCACGACCCAGCGACGGACGTAGCTGGCCAGTGGGAACGACAACTCACTTTCGCGGACTTCTCCTCCCACCAGCTTTCTGATCCCGTAGGCGCTTACGCGAAGCCGCCGAGTTGGTAACGCGCCTCTGGGTCTTTACGACGTCCGTGCACTGTGCTACTCTGCGCCGCATAGCCACCCGGGCACTAGTGGCCCGGGTTTTTTATGGCTTAGAATGGACGATCTGGCCCCGCGTTAGGCCTTTTTTACTTTGTGTACGGTGACGCTCTCGCAAGCGTCCACGCGACGTGAATGAGCATGCGGCGCAGGATCGTCGGGGAGGCAGTCGGCGAGATTGATCCGGACGAACATCTCGTCGCTGAGCCCGCCCGAGGGCAGCAACCGCGCGCTCTCGATCGTCGCGCGCTGGCCGTCGGCCATCGCGAGCAGAAACTGGGCCGCGTCGCGGTTGACCGCCGCCTCCTGACCGTAGCGCGGCGAGAAGCGCGCGGCGACGCCCATCGTCTTTCCGCGCAGCTCGAACTCGAGCTCGAAGTAGAAGCGCCGTCGAGGCAGGCGAAGTCGGCGCAGCTGGCGCGAAGCGGCGGCACGGGCCGCAACGCGAGCGTTCGTGCGCGTGGGCCGTCGGGTGTCTCGATCGTCAGCGTCAACGGCGTTGGGTCGCCGGGGACGAGCGTCATCGCCGGCCCTGCAGCTCAGCGCCGCCCACCACCTCGTCGAACAGCTCGGGCCGCTGCGCGAGCTGGAGCTCGACCCCGGCCCCGAGTGGGGCCTCGAGTCCGGCGGCGAGGCGCAGGCGCGCCCACTTCCTGGCGGCACGGCCGATGTCGTCGTCGGTGAACCTCCAGCCGGGTCGGGCGACGTCGGCGCCCTCGCGGATCCAAGCGTCGACCCGGACCGAGTGATCCTCGCCGTCGGCGCGTAGAGTCATGAAAGGCAGTCGAGCCCAGTTCGGCTCCTCGAGGGGCGTCGCGCCGGTCAGCGTCTGGTAGCGGAAGTCTCGGTCGCGGCTTTGAGTTAACTCCGACAGCGCCTGCGCGCGCTCGACCAGGTCGAAGATGCTCTCGAGGGCTTGCCGCCCTGGGCGATCGACCGCTGCGCAGCGCGGAGCGCGTCCTGGCGCGCGCGCGCGAAGTGGCGCTCGGCGATCTCGGGGTGTGCGTTGATCAACGCTGTCAACCGCGGCAGCGTCCAGCGGCGGATCTCGACGTTCGGATGCCGCTTGACCAGCCGCTCAATGAAGCGGCGTCGCATCGGTGCCGTCAGCCCGCGCGGGAAGACGAACGTCACTCGCTTCGGCCCGAACTCGCGGACGGCGCGGTCGAGCGAATGCTCACACTTCTTCCAGTGGATGTCCTGCGGGAAGTGCTTGACTGGAAGACCTCGCAGGGCGGCCCCTCGTCCACGATGTCGGCGCCGCCGTCGGGAGCGCCGAGCTTGTCGGCGTCCGGATCGTCGGGCACGACCAGGTCGTAGACGAGCTGCTCGAACCGCTTCGGCTCGAGCGCGGCCAGGTCGCGCCGCAGCCTGCTCGATCGTGAACATGGTCCGAGTGTAGGGGCGCCGATGCCGGCCGATCGCCGATAGCCTCGCTGACGGCTCGGAACGACTCCGGCTAGGTTCCCGCAGTCCAAGCGAATGCGTCGGCCGGCGCTGTTCCTGCCTCGAGAAGCGCGCGCCGCTGGTGATAGTCATCGCGGCGCGCACGCATATGGGTCGCTAGATCCTGGCCGACGGCCGTGGCATCGACGAGCTCATGCACGGCGTGGACGCTGACCGACCGCGCGAACGCGCTGTTGGCCGCGACGACGTCGAGTTGGAGCGGGTAGCCGTGGACGATGGCGTTGCGCAAGCGATGGGTACGGCTCAGGTTCCTCGTGAACTCCTGCTCGAGGTCTGACAGCCAGGAGGCAGCGGCGGGGCCATCGGCGAGGCGCATCTGCAAAGTCCGAAGCTCGCGCGCCAGCCGTGAGTGTGCTGCGACGCGCTCAAGCAGCCACGGAAGTCGCTCGATCGCACGGCGGTATATGAAACGGTCGCCGCCCATGACGTCCTTGCTCACCTCAAGGAAGTCGGCACGCTCTTGTTCGGTAGGGACGCGGAGAGCCCCGCCGCCGAGCGAGATGATCGCGCGATAGCCGATGTTGAGGAGAGCGTCGCTTACCTGCGACAGCGACCATGGATAGGCGAGGTGCTCGTGAACGGTCTCGCGCCAGTGCCGCTCGTCGACCTCGGCAAAGATCTGCTCGATGGCCCGCAGGCTGAGCCCGAGCTGCTGCGACGGCGTTAGGCCTTTGGTCTGTTTGAGCCACTCGACCGTCGTCAACGCGGTTTCGAGTCGGGCGTCCTTTGCTAAGAGCGCTTCGATCAGCTCTGGCTCGAGGTCTTGGAGCGCCTGACCGATTGCTGTTTCGTTGATGCGTTCAGCGCGCGCGAGAGCGAAGTCGCGATCAAGCGAGAATCCGCCGCGGTCAGCGATCAGCTCGCCTTCCGAGAAGACGACGCCGCCGTCGAACGGGATGCCAGTCATCTCGCCGGCGCGGAGGCCGGCAGCGTTCATCACGCCGAGCGCGACGCGCTTCGCTTCTTCGATCGCCGCCGGCACGCGGCAGCGCCCGAGCTCGACTCGTGCGACGACGAACGGCTGCTCCTTTGGATCGCGCTTAAGCAGTCCAAAGAAGATCGAGCCGAGCTCGATCTTTGACAGCTTGCCGAGCTCGTCGGGTAGCTGGCCAGCGCCCTCTTTAATGACGGCGCTCCACCAACCGCCGTCATAGAAGCGCACGCGGTCGCGTTCGATCACCCACCGCCAAATGGTCACATCGCTGATCGCGACCCAGACAACGGCGTCGGCCTCGGCTGGTGGCTTCTTCAAGTAGGCGTCGCAGCTCGCGACCCGCTCCGACAGCGGGCGGTCGTCAACGCGCTCGTTGGGACGATCGACCTTGTCGCCGAGACCCTCGACGAGGTCGCCACGCCCGTCAATAGTCCTGCCAAGCCGACCGGGCGTGAAGATCCACTCGAAGCCGCGGAGTTTTGCGAGTGCCGCCAACTGTGCTTCGCGCAGGTCGCAGAGCTCCGGCGGCGCGGCAAGGTCGCTGTAGATGGCGACCAGGTCATGCCAAGCTGCGACGACGGCCGGTCCGGTATCTCGCGTTGCGAGAAGCTCTTCGAGGCCGGCGACAGCCCGATGTCGTTTCGTCACAGGGGCGTACTTCTCAAGGTCGAGCGCTGGTGCGATCGACGAGGCGACCGACGCGACATGAGCGCGTAGCTCCGGGCCTAGTTCGCGTAGCGACAGCTCAAGGTCGTCGCGAAGCTGGCGCCAGGCGGTGCGGCGGCGGCCGTCGAATGCCCGCGCGTCGCGCAGCCACGTCGCTCCCTCGCGGGTCACGCTCACTGGATCGATGACGCCGAACGGTGGCGGGGGCGTCAGATACGAGATGCGCGTCCGCGCGCCGATCTGGTCGGACAGCTCCTGAACCCACCGTTCGTCGACTGCGTCACCCATCGAAGCTCCTGCTTTCCCTCCCGCGCCATCACTGCCACCGCAGCAAGATGTCGCCAAGAGAAATTCTCGGCGCCGGCGCCGGAGTCGCAGGACAACCAACCTCTACGGCGTTGAAGTCGTGGAGACGCGGATGACTATCATTTGGTAGAGTGGCTCTCATAAACGAGAGAGGGGCAAATGGTATCTCCACCTCCGCAACTTCCGCTTCGTCTAGCAAGTGAACGAGACGTGGGCGCGAGGCCGTTCCGTGAGCACCTTCTTGATCGGACTGGCGGCGACCGCAGGCTGGCGGATCGACTCCGCGTTTTCATCGAACAATGGGACGTGAGCAGCGACGAACTTGGACGCTCGCCGTCAACCGCCGAATACGCAGAACGATGGGGAATGCCTCAACCGACCGCGTATCGACAGGCCGAGGAGTTTCGGCGTATCTTCCCGTCCGAGGACGATCCGCGCCGTTTGCTTCAAGTCCTGTGGAGCGGTGTGGGGAGTCGGCCACGCCACCTCTTTAGCGTTGAGGTCGTGCCGGAGTTCGAGGATCACCGCTCCGATGCCCAGCTTGGCGGCAGCTGAAAGCGGCGAATAGACGGCGTCATGCGGCCGTGGCGGAATGTTTGATGACGGCTGGGCTTGGTCGGGGTGGATGGTCGCCGCGGGTCAGTGGGTTACGCGCCGAGTGGCGCTTGCTCGGGCCCGTCAACGTCGGCCGCGCCCGGCGCATCGCGCGGCGGCACGAGTGTCTTCAGGTCCTCGAAGAAGTCATTTGGCACGCGACCGGCAACGATGTCCCAGGCCGCGCGGAAGGTCGGGAGCCTCTCCAGGTTGCCGTGGATCCCGTCCTTCCACTGCTCGGCAGTGGCGGCACTGACGCGGCCAAGCCGGGCGAGGAACAGCTGTTCGTTCGATAGGTCCAGATAGCGGTAGAAGGCTCGCCACGCTTCGTCGTCGAATGTGAAAGCGCCACTGTCTGCATAGAAGGCCTTTGCCGGGAGGTCCCCGACGATCGTGCGGTACTCGCGAGAAAGGTCGTCCTCAAACGCGCTCCGAGCGTGCTGCTTCGCAGTCCTCAATTGCCAGACGGCGACGAACACCGCAATGGCGGTCGCGAGCGCCCCGACGGCGCCGAGAACAGCGACAGTCTCGTCGAACACGGCTGGAAGACTACGAGGCCCAGCGGCCCGTGAGTCGGCTTCGCCGTACCTGGGTGGAACACGCGCACGCGCGTCACTGCTCGCGGTCGTACGCGTCCTTGCCCAGCTTGTGGGCGTAGTCGAGGTCGCCCGCGTCGGCCATGTCGAAAGCCCACTGGTAGCTGCGAATGTCCTTGGCGCGTCCGTCTGGGGCGTCAATAGCGACGCGATCGTAGTTGACGGCGCCACGAGGTCTGCCGCCAGCCGGTTCGCGGACTACCTGCGTGAACAACGAAGAGGACACGGATGGAGACGCTTCGACGCTCACGGCTCGTGCCTCTCGCGATCCTGGCGGGAGTCGCCTGGATCACGGGGGTTTTGCTGGTCGCGACGCAGGCCGACAGCGATCCCGTTGGTTCGCGCTAAAACGCCTACAACCGCGTGCTGACACTCGCGCTCGCCCTCTCCTCGCCAGCGCACTCGCGATTTGGGGCCGCGTACGGGCGGCCGGAGCACCGGGCAGGCGCCCGCTCACGGGGCTCGTCGCGCGCTCGAGCACCTCGACCGACCCGCCCGGCGTCTCTAGGTGCGGCTGATCTTCACGGGCATGGCCTCTGCACCGCACCGGTAATCCGCTTGCGGGATGTGCGCGGGATGAGTGAAAGACCCTGACGCCGTGCCTCGCAAGAGAACATGCCGATTTGCAGCGCTTTTCTGTCACCGAAACGCGTCTCGGATCCGCGGGCGGGATGAGCGCGTGACCGGTTGGAAAGCCGGCGGTCGATTGCGCCCCAGACCGGTCACAAAAACGGCCTTTTGCAGGGTGTTTTCTACGGGAGCGACGGGACTCGAACCCGCGACCTCCGGCGTGACAGGCCGGTCTTGGTGGTTCCGGGCTAGGCGGGGATGAGCGGGAACTTGGGGCTAGAGCAGGTCTTTTCGTCCGCCATCTCGCGGGGATCGGCGGTCGTCTGCGGGAGCTTCCGGCGATGTCCTGCGGGATATCCGCGGGATGGAGCATTGTCTGAGTTGGCGACGCGTAATGTCGCAATCATCCTCGCCGATGCAAAGCAATGTGGCTCGTGATCGCATGAGAGCTGGCTGCGCTTCAAGGCGAATGAGCCGCATACGGCGCTACTCACGACGGTCAGCCTGGCACTCTGCGTCAGCGGAGGCCGTGTGCCGCCGCGAGATAGGGCTTTTGAGCGAGGAGAGTCTCGAGTTTGCTCTCTGGCCATAGTTCTATGAAGGGCGCAGCACCGTCGTAGTTGTGCTGCTCAGCCCACGCAACGGCATCGGCCGAGAAACGCCCGCTTGTCGCGATCACGAGTCCCCGCACGACAGGCGGCTGCCAGAGCTTCACCGCGGCCAACGTGCCTGCCACCTCAGTTGAGCCCACGGATCGCTTGAGCCAGTGTTTGGCTTGGACGATGACGCGCTCGCTGCGGACGCCGCCGATGCCATCTCGCAGAGAGCGATCAAGAGAAAGGTCTCGACCGCGGTCAGGAGCTCGTGTCTGCATGAGCCACTGGACGTTCTGGTGTTCAGGGAAGTCACGCAGCAGGTCGTAGAGCAGCCGCTCGAAGCCATCATCATCCAACCTGTCCCACGGGAGGGCGATGGTCGCCGCACCTGTGAGACGGCTGGCGGCCGCGTGGCCCAGATCGATTTTGGGTACGGGGAGAGGATCCGTGTCCGAGAGAGCGCCGGCCTCGACATCGGAGCGAACAGTTGGCCAATCGAATTCACGAATGTCGTGCCAGTCTTGTCCCTGACCGAAGTGCAGGTGGCGGTGTAGGTCGCCCCAGCGGCCTTGACGCTGCGCTGTATCACCCATCAGCCTTTCAATCTCACTGACAGCGGAGGTCACCTCGTCAACGCCGGGTCCCTCAAGACGTTCCTGTGAGTCACGCGGTATCCCGTCGAGCAGTCCCGGCAACGCGATGTCGATCGTCGCAACCAGCTGTTGGAGGCGCTCGCGAGCGGCACGACGGCGCGTGCGGTTAAAGCGGTATCGGTACTCGGCCAGGTCCTTCCCCGGCTGCTCTGCGTCCTCGTAGAGGGCAAAGGGATGTTCGCCGATCTCGGCATAGTCGATGAAGGCTCGTCCGAGTGCATTGATATCCGGCAACTGACCCGTAATCGTCCAACCATCAATCGGCGGCAGACCTGACAGCAGGTCGCTCCAAGCCCGGCAGAGGTCGTCGTACTCCGGCGCCGACCCCGCAGCGGGGCCATTTGGGATGAAAGAGGCGGCACGCCGCCAGACGTCATCTAGTTTCGCAAGGTTGGCCGAGGTGCGGTCCATCGCGTTGAGCAATTCGTCCAGTTCCACGGCCACACCCTGCCACAGGGGTTTCCGATCCAATGGTCGAGACCCGCAGGGGCTTCCATAAGGCCATCCTTGGTTCGCCACTCGTACAAGGCGCGAACGCCGCCCAGATCGACGCCGCGATCGCCCTCGCCAGGTGCTGCGGGCGGGTTCAGGTCGAGGAGCAGCGCGCGCGGCTACTCTGGCTCGGAGCAGCCAAGCGCGAACAGCGCGTCGAACGCGCCCGACCCGCCCGCCTCAACGACTCGCACGCTTCCCGTGTATCGCCGTGCCGCCTCCGCCTCGAACGCCTCGGCCACCGCGTGGGCGAACCTCGCCGCCTTCTCGCGGTCGGGGTCGCTCACGCGTACGCGCGCCACGGTGTCGTAGGTCGTGGTGATGGGTTTCGCGTGCTCCAGCTCGCGCATCTCCGGGGCAGGGCGCACGTCGACGAGGACGCCGGGTGCGTCTGGGTGGCCGCTGCCGACGACCCGCTCCGCGAGCTCCTGAAGCTCCTCCTGCAACTTCTCTCGCTCCTGCTTGAGGCGCTCTGCGTCCACCGACACGGCTCAGACCCTACCTCAGTCTTTGCGCGGAACAGGGGGATGGCAGGGGTTGCGCCGGAGCGACAAAGAAACCGGGCGCGTACGCTCCTTGCATGGTCGGGACTTTGCTCGGGGTGGTCGTCGGCGGGATCGTTGCCGTCTTCGGTGGGTAGACGCTTCAGTGGCGGACCGATCGGAAGCGGCGAGGGCGGCGGCACTGATGGTCGCGGCGGAACTCTGGAACAACGGAGGCGAGGTCGACCACTACTTCGCCGGGAAAGAGCTCGAGAGGGAGGGTCGACGGCGTTGCTGTCGATGCCGGTGCGGGGTGAGCGCGGACGCGTGGCGCACCCACGGCGCGGAGCCTGTGCAGCTGTCCGGCGACGACCTCGTGCAGACGCTCTTCCGCCTCTACACGTATCTGGACAGTTGCGCGGACGCCTGCTTGACTGGGCAGAGCCGGCAAGGACGCGACACCGCACGCGGCATAGCCGCACGTCGTCCAGCGCCGTCGGCCGTGGACGCGCTTCAGTCGCTGTCGAGTGCGCGCACCGCCGCGAGCGGCGCGCGGTCGACTGCCACGAATGCCTCGAAGTCTCCGCTGAGCGCCATGCGGTACGAGGGCGTCGCCAAGTCGGTGACATTACTCCCGCGTAGAGGTCGTCGGCCTCGAGCTCCCACTCGCTCATCGCCGGCCGCCAAGTTCGCGAACGCTCATGCGCGCGCGGGATCTGCGCGGGATGAGCGAGGATCAGCGGTTCGCAAGACGCCTAAAGCGGCGACAGAAAGTAGCCGTTTGCGGCGCTTTTAGCGCGCGATTCCTCACCGATCCCCGTCCGGAATCTAGCCCGGGAGGCCGGCGGGAAGCCGGCGGTCGTTTGCGCCAAGAAAGACAACAAAACATTGCGATTTGCAGGACTTGTTTACGGAAGCGACGGGACTCGAACCCGCGACCTCCGGCGTGACAGGCTTGTTCCATCGATACGACGATTGGCGACGATTGACGCGCAATCGCTCTGTTCATGCCGGTCTGCGGCTCCTTCGCGTTGATTTGTGCACGATTGTGCAGACTCAATTTCGAGCGTTTGCTGCCCTTCTGCTGCCCGAGACCGCCGCGCGTTCGACCTGGCCGCTGGCGCAACCGTGCCCACGCAATGCTCCGCGTCGCCGCACCGGCTACCAGGCGAAAAACCGGTGCGCTTGCCTCGGCCGGAACCGTCCGCCGAGCTCGCACGGTTGCGAAGCGGGCCGCGCGGGATAACGATCCCCTCCGCGGCCGGCTGGCAGTTCAGGCGCTTGACAAGGCGTTACAGCACAAGGGCGTTACACCACAAGGGCCACTTGACTCGCCCACCTCCTAGATCATCGCCAACGCGGGCGACGGCCTACCCCTGCAAGCGAATAGGGCCCTGGCCCGGCAGAAGGGTTCGCATCGCTTCCTCGGCACGGCTAGCGGATCGACGCACTATTTGATCGAGCGTGTGCCCGCTCCACTTAAGCTCGATGAGAACGAGGCGGTTTGACCAGCCGTGCTGAGCCCGGATGACTGGTTCCGACAGGTTCACTCGCCATGTGAGGAGCTGCAGCAAATCTACGGAAGCGTGGGCTCGGCCGCGTACGAAGTACCCGGTATGAAGCACGATCGCGCCGCCCTGGGTACCCCGCGGGTCATAGGACTGCGACGGCTCGACCACGTACGCCTCGACAGCAAACGGCTGGAGAGGCGGGGAGTGGCCTGTTGCATCACGGATGGGATCCGCGTAGCGGTAGCTCTCCTCGATGAGGAAGCGTGCAAAGTCGCCGGGTCGCGAGTAGCTGCGGGTCAGCATCGGTCGCATCGATCGAAGATTGGTTGTCAGGGGAGACAGCAGAGACCGAAGCTGATATTGCTCCGTGCTCGGGTTCCAGGACAGATAAACGGGGCGGGGCCAGATCGGTTGCATGGCCACTTCCGCGATGTCGAGAATCACCTCATCGCCTCTGGTGCCATTGAGGTCGTCGACGGTCTTGAAGCGGAAGACGAACGAACGACCATGTGATCGCCGCTCGAACCAGTTCTCCAGCGGACGACCCTGGAAGATGGTCGGATTCAACGACTCCGGGGCTAGCTCAAGGGGTACTGCGGGCCTGAATGTCAGACGCTCCCGAAACCGTCCGTCTCGGGTGTCGTAGACGCGCAGCTCGTCAGAAATGCCTCCAAAAGGTTCTGTCGGTCTGAAGATCATGATTCGTGCGGGTGCCCCCACGCCGCGTAAGTTCACGCTTCGTTGCTCGATTAGCCGGAAGTCATCCCGCGCGGCCCGCGAGACGATTTCACTGAGCTGCTCTGCAAGTGGCGGTGGGTCCGCAAAAACGCGCTCATACATGAATTCGTACATGTCGGTGCCGGCCCGACCTAAGATCGCGCCGACGAGAATCCAGCCGACCGCAGCCACCATACGTCTTGATCTACGTGAGCGAGTTGGAGGATCGGAGGTCTCCGGCACAGCCTCTTACTAGCACGAGGAGGCCACATCACCGATTCAGATGTATGTGCTCCCTCAGTAGAGGGATTCTCGCCCCGTTTCCTTGGCCGCGCGGCTGGTCGCGGATACAACGGCGCAGCTGGGGCAGCGTCAGATAGCGGCGCGGCGGACGCGGCCACGAAGGAGCCGGTAGAGCTTGCGCTGTTGCGGACCGCGAGTCGGAGACGTTTCTGCAGCCGGATGGCAGCTTCGAGACGGTGTTCTCGACGGTTCCGATCCACTACCGGGCGAAGGGTCGCGGGTGGCAGAAGATCAAGCACCGGCTGGTGGGGAGCAGCAAGGGGGATTTCGAGTGGGCGAACGAGGAGGCCGGATTCAAGGCCGATCTGAAGCAGGAGGCTCGCGGGAGCGTTGTCTGGTTCGAGACGGGTGACGCGGGCTCTACGTTGGCGCTCGAGGACGCGACACCTTCGCGCGGCTCGAAGGAGACCGAAACGGGAGTCGTGTACAAGAACGTGTTCAGGCTGTTTTTTGGAGCCTACGCCAGAGCAACGAATGCAGCCCGCGGCGGCAGCAGGCGTCCGACGCGACGCGGCCTTCAAAGCGTGTTCCGAACCTCAAGGAGGGAGGTTGCTAACGGCGTGTAGACGGAGTCCTTCCGGCCGACGAATCGCAACTGGAAAGGGGCGACCTCCGGGCTTAGCTTCTCTGGACTGACTTGAGCGCCCGAGTGATGCCGGAGCTCGTTGGCTCGGTTGCCTCTAGTGCTTCTGTGCGTCGGGGAGACGTTTCCCGGTCGCGCCATCGCAACGCTCGAAGAGTTCGTTGCGCCACTCCAACGATTCTGCAAGTGGCCGCCCCGACACGGGGAGCCCGTGGAGGTAACGCTTTCCTCGGTCGACGACGCCGAACGTACGGCCTCCACCGATGCGGTACAAGCCGGCGAGTTGTGGCGCGCCCCCGGAGTTCGGGTCCGCACCCGTTGCGATTGCTTGAGCGAACGCTGCGAAAATTGCGCGGCTAGTGCCTTCCGCAGCAGTGGCTCGCGAAGCAGTTAGAGCACTCTCCACTGATGCGCGCCCGCTTCCCTCGTTCACCACCAGATCCGACTGCAGCGGGAAGACCACCTCGTGAACCGTGTATTTCCTAGGCGTCACGGAACCGATGACTACGGCGCGGAACTGAGCTCTCATTCCGTTTCCGTCGCGGCCGCAAGCGACGATCTCAAGAGGGACCTGCTCCGCGCGCGGCAGCTTCGGGTGGCTGAGCTTCACGACGCCCACGAGCTGGGCCAGCATCTCGTCGAAGTCTTTGGGGTCGCGTGCCCCGACATCAAGAGCGCTGACGAACTGCGACAAGATCAGCGACGGGAAGAGAACGACCCCGACATATCCGAATATAAACGGCAGCCTCTGCGAAGCGAACGCCTTGCGACCGAAATCCCATTTCGAGCTGCCCCAGGAGATCCGGCTGTCGGTTGCGATGTAGAGCGACGCGGGTCCATGTGTGTCGACGCCTACCCAAGCTGCGATTGAAGTCACGGGTGCATCGTGACGTAGAGTGAGCGATAGGCGAGAGCCAAAGGGCAACTCCCGGCGCTTCCCCACCGTGGGAGTCGCGAGGCGCGTAACCCCGGCCGCGAGGCCGGGGCTAGCCGGGTCCCGCAGCGGTTCCACGCAGGCAACGGGAGCCACTTCCCCCGTCGTCAAGGTGTCGCCGACGCCGGTCGCTGGTGCTTCGTAGAAGACCGGGCACCCTGGTCATAGAATTCGCCCGGTGAAGACGCTGCCGAACGTCGTCCCGACGCCTGAGCAGGCGACGGTCATTGACAACGATGCGCCGGGGTTCTGGCTTATCCGCGGCGCTGCCGGAAGCGGGAAAACGACGACAGCTCTCCTCCGTCTTAAATTCCTTGTCCGCTACTGGCGGGATCGACGTGAGGATCTGGGGCTTGTCGGGCCGGTTCGCGTGCTCGTCCTCACGTTCAACCGCACCCTTCGTGGCTACATCGAGGAGCTTGCCCGCCAGCAGATCCAGGCTGGCCCGGAGGTCGCGCTGCAAGTCACTACGTTCGGTTCGTGGGCACAGAGCCTGCTCGGTCGAGTCGTCCTCGACCGCACACCGCGCGACGCGAAGCTGCAGCAGCTCGCCGGTGACGCTTTCCCGTGGCCCCCGAACTTCCTCGCCGACGAGGTCGACTACGTGCTCGGCCGATTCCTGCCGGACGATCTACTTCGGTACGTCGAGACAGAACGCACCGGACGGGGTGGGTCGCCGGCGTTGCAGCGGCCCGCTAAGGAGCGTCTTCTGGGGCAAGTGATCGAGCCTTACAACGCCTGGAAGGCGGAACAGCAAGTCTGGGACTGGTCGGACATGGCGGCCCACCTGGCGGCCGAACAGATGGCGGCTCCGTACGACGTAGTGATCGTCGACGAGACGCAGGACTTCTCGGCGAACCAGATCCGTGCCGTCGTCAATCATCTCGCGGATGACTTCGTTTGCACGTTCATCCGTGACACGACGCAGAGGATCTATCCGAACTTCTTCGCCTGGAACGAGGTTGGCCTTGCGATTCCGGTTGCGCAGAACCGACACCTTGCTATCAACTATCGGAATACGCGGCAGATTGCAGCTTTCGCGCGTCCGCTCGTCGATGGAATCGAGAACATCGAGGACGCAGCGATCCCAGACTTTACGTCGTGTCGGCGCGACGGACCGAAGCCCATCGTCATCCGCGGGCGTTACGGGCTCCAGGCGGCTTGGGCGATCGACTATTTGCGTCGTTCGGTAGAAGAAGACGAGACGGTGGCGTTCTTGCATCCCAAGGGCGGCGGCTGGTTCGCCGAGCTCCGTCGACAGCTAGATGCCAGCGGCGTACCGTGGGTCAGCCTGACGCGCGAGAGCGAGTGGCCGCAGGGGGAGGATCGTGTTGCGCTCTCGACCATGCACTCGGCGAAGGGGCTGGAGTTCGATCAGGTGATCCTGCTCGGGTACGACGCCGAGACCGTTGATGATGGCGATGAAGTCGACGACGTTCGCACTCAACTCCAGCGTCGGCTTCTCGCGATGGCTGTCGGACGCGCTCGAAAGGGCGTAGTTCTCGGGTATCGATCCGATGCCGAGTCGCCGGTGATCGACATTCTCGAAGAGGGCACCTACGAGGCCGTCGACCTGTGACGGCCTATACGCGCGCGCAGGGGAGGGGCGTCGCTGAGATCGTTCACTACACGTCGGAACGCGGAGTGATGGGCACGGTAATGAAAGGGATGCTGCTTTCCCGCCAGCGCGTCCAAGCAGACCCCGACCTGGAGTTCATCTTCGAGGGAGTCTGGGAGCGCCGCGATCCCGAGTGGCTTGACCACATCTCCCTGTCCGTGAGCCGGATCAACCTCGATCTCTTCGAACGGTCGAGGACCAATCACCCGCAGTACTGGTGGGCCGTGATGGGCTTCGATCCTGCGATCCTCGAAAACGAGGACGACGTCTGGTTCACGACCACGAACAATGTTTACGAGGACGTTTGCCAGCGCGGTCAGGGCGAGCCGGGCTTCGAGGCGATGTTCGGGCAGGAGATTCCGTGGGGCTACTACGGGTCGGTGCACCGGCGGGCTGCCGGGTATCCGGACGCGTGGCCGACCGATCGCGCTGCAGAGCTTCTTTACCCGGGGGAGATCTCGCTTGAGTTTCTCCTGCATCTCTACGTACCTGGTCGGCAGCATCGGCGGCTGGTGGACGCATGGTGCGAGATTTACGGTCGTGATCCGCTCCCGATCGTTATCGACCCGGCTGCGTTCTCGTAAGGTGGGGCTCTGGGCACATCCGGTTGCAATGAGAAGCTGCGACGCATATCGAGTCCCGCCCCGAACCACCCGCCCGATGCGCCCCAACTCGTCGGGGGTCAGCCGGTGAGCGCCGCTCATTCGACTAGCTCGGCTGCAGCGATGGTGTCTCCCACGACACGCTCCGCCCTCTGGGCCGCTTGGGGCGACGCGCTCGGATTCCCGACTGAGTTGACCCGGGATGGAAACGACGTCCAGAGGCGGCTGGCGACGCAGCGTTCTGAGGAGACACAACCGTGGACGCGCCGCATCGGCGGAAGGATGGGCCCGAGCGTTCCTCTGCCCGCCGGCACGTACTCGGACGACACCCAGCTTCGGCTCGCCGTCGGCCGGTGCCTGCGCTCGGCCGGACGCTTTGACGTCGAGGTGTTCTCGAAGATCGAACTCCCGATCTTCCTCTCGTACGGTCTCGGCGTCGGGCGCGGCACCCGTGCGGCTGCGCATGCGCTCGAAAAGCGTGGCGTGCGTTGGTACAGCAACTTTTTCAGCGACCGCACATCAAGGTACGTCGACGGCGGTGGGAACGGCGCAGCGATGCGGATCCAGCCACACGTCTGGGCGAGTGCCAGCTTTAAGCCCGAGTCGTATTTGCTGAATGTCGTTTGCGACTGCGTGACGACGCATGGCCATCCCCGTGCCCTCGTGGGTGCGACACTGCACGCTCTCAGTCTCGGTGCGACTCTCGGCCAAGGAGTGGTGCCGGAGCCCGCGCGCTGGCGTGCGATGGCTCGATACCTGCAGCAGCTTCCTGAGTTGGTGCAGAGTGACGAAACTCTTGCGCAGCGCTGGGTGCCGGAGTGGGGGCGTACCGCCGGTGAGGAGTGGCACGTCGCGTTTGAGCGGGCGGTCTCGGAGTGCGAGCAACTTCTACGGATTGCTGCCTCGTCGCCGCCTGAACGTTCGCTTGCGGCGAGCTACGCAAGGGTCGCCGAGAAGATCGGCGGCCTCGACCCGGCAACCCGCGGCTCAGGAACGGTATGCGCAGTCCTCGCGCTGTGGCTTGCTTTGGCGGGTGGGAAGGATGCGGCTGGAACGCTGCGTGTGGCTGCGAATCTGCTCGGTTCTGACACCGATACCGTCGCTTCGATGGTGGGTGCGTTGATTGGCGTCGCTGCCATGGATGAACCCGAAGGCGCACTTGTCAACCGCGACTTAATTCGCGACGAGGCCCTGCGCTTAGAGCGGATGAAGACCGAGCCGACGACGGAGAGCTTCCCGCATCCCGACCCGCTCCGCTGGCAACCGCCGCGTACGCTCTCGGATGCGGTCGGCCTCATCGACGACAGGATCGCCGTCGCCGGGTTGGGGCCTGGGAAGGAAGAGAGCGAGTTGTACCCCAGCCGCGGGCGCGATGAAGCGTCGTGGCAATGGCTCCAGCTGGACTACGGCCAAAGCGTCCTAGTGAAGCGTCGCCGCGAACTCACAGCATTGCCAGACTACGCTAGGCCACGGGTTCGACCTGTGCTCGCCTCGCCGATTCAGCTACGTCTGGCGGAGCCGAGCGGGAACGTGGATCTGCCTGAATTCGTGGAAGACGGCGTCGAGTTTGCGCGCTCCCACGCGTTCGCTCCAGAGGTCGTCGCGCAACTCCTGTTCCACTACGCGAAGCAGCCGCACGGGGTATCGAAGTCGAGCCTCTTCGGCGGCTTGATTGCGCAAGAGCTCGCCCGGCACGCATCCGACGACAAACGCTAGCGGTCTCGGAAATTGTGTCGACGCCGAGGCGCGGGCGAATCTCCAGAACTCTGCCGGCGCATCGCGGACAGGTCGCTTTCACGTCGCGGGGCGGGTGTTTCCGATCCTCTGACTCTGCACCTTTCTGCTGGGTGAATCTACGGTACCGCCGACGCCGCTAGACGCTCGGTTCCGCAGTGGTGGCAATGCGTCGCCCCGATCTTCACCCGCTTCTTGCAATGCGGGCAACACCGTGGTAGGCGATAGGGCGAGAAGAAGCCATGTCACGCCCAGCACGGTAAGATCGACTGGAACGGCTAGGGGCTCTCAAATCCACTCCGCTCCTGCGCCGACGATGCCGGCCGTGATCGACGCAATCAGGATGATCCGCAGGCTGAATAGATTCTGGACAACCTGGCCGGCGTCGAGGGCTCCGGAGAACTCGGCCCAGATTGCGGCGGCGCGGCCTCCTGCATTCGAATCAGCGCCGTTGGACGACTCCGTTGCGGTGGCTTCGTCTCTCGGGTGCGGATGCCCTACGGGTGCCAGCGAGAACAACGTGAACCAGTGGTCGTCGGTTGGTTCCCCGCGAAGCTTGTATGCGAGCTCGGGACCCGCTGTCTTCACGTAGAGCGAGGCATCCTCGTGCGCCGCCAGCTCGAGGACGGCGGACGCCAGAGCGTTTCGCTCGTCAGCAGAACGCGCGTGCCGAGCGGCCTCCCGAAGGACGGCCAGAGCCTTCGAAGGTTGTCCGCGAGCAGTCCGTGCTTCCTCGATCGCCTTGAAAACGGGTGAGATGCTGTCTTCGCTCACGGTGTAGCAGGGTACTTCGATCACACTCATAGTGTGTAGACCTGCGGCGGGATGACGCGAGCGTCTCGGAGTGTCCATCAACCCCAACCGGTGCTGCCCTCGGCCTCGCCCTCCGACGGCTTAGCGAGCAGCGGGGCATCTCACAAGAGCGACTCGGGCAGCTGACGGGACTTCACCGCAACTACGTCGGCGGTGTCGACCGTGGTGAGAGGAACCCCACCTTTTCCATCGTCGTAAAGCTCGCGTTGGGGCTCGGAGTGCGACCAGCCGAGCTGGTCGCACTGGCAGAAGAGCTCGCTACCTGAGCTTGCCGGTAGCGAGAAACCGTTGCTCTCCGACCTACAAAGTCTGGATCGCATCGGTCGTCAGTTGGCGTGTCGCTGAAATACAGCGCCCTTGCGGATGCCTGGACGTCGCGGCTCAACGGGAGTTCGCCGACAGCGCGCGCGGCAATCGCCACACAGAGACGCCACCGACGTTCCGCTTCTCCTCAGTAACGAAGCTCGGGCGAGGAGGGCAACACATCCCGCGAGCAAACTTAGCGTGCTTACCCGGGACCTAGCCAACCCCGCCGAACGGGAAGCGCGCCGGCGATCGGCTCGCCAACCGGCGAGCCTTCTATCCTCGCTTCATGCCTCCCGACTTCCTCAACAGCCGCGAGGACGCGATCCTTCTTTGGACGATTGTCATCCTCGGCTTCGTCTTCTACAAGGACTTCCGAGGTATCGGCGGGTCGTTCCTCGCCGTCTTCCGGTCGCTGATGTCCCCGAAGCTTCTACTGCTGTTCGGATCGGCGCTCCTTTACTCCGCCGTCGTCGTCTACGGGGCGAGCGAACTCGGGCTGTGGCATACGAGCGCGCTCACGGCGACGATCTACTGGTTCCTCGGCACCGGTGTGGTCCTCGCCGGAGAGGCCGTTACGGACGGCGCGCGCGATGGGCGTGTCTTCCTGCGCCGAGTGCTGCGGCGCGTGGTCGCCGTGACGATCGTCGTCGAGTTCGTCGTCAACGTGTACGCGCTTCCGTTCGCGTTCGAAGTCGTGGGCGTGTTCCTCCTGCTCTCGTTCGTCGGAGTGCGGGTCGTCGCGCAGCGCGACTCCTCTACGCCCGCTCCTGTCCTGAGGTTCATCGACGTCGTGCTCGCGACGATCGGCGTCGTCTACCTCGGGTACTTCGTGATCAGAGTGTTCGGCGACGTCCCCGGATTCCTGACGCGAGAGAACGCCGAGGACTTCCTCGTCGGCCCTGCGCTGACGCTCGCGCTGATCCCGTTCCTGTTCGCAGCCGCCTGGTGGTCTCGCCGCGAGGACGAGCGCCTACATAAGCGCCTCCGGGCACGTTTCGACTCTCCGGGCTAAGGACGCCCGGGCCACTCACCACCAGCCGACCTGTCGCCCTGCGATTGCGACGCCGACGACCTCAACGGCGAGGGCGAGCAGTCGTAGCGGCAGTCCGAAAGGTGAAGCGTTGATCTCGTTGGCCGGTCTCCCCAACAGCAGACCCAGCAGGTACGCCGGGATCCCGAGCAGCGCCCGTAGAGCCCGGTCGATCCAGAACAGCGGATTCCAGCGACGTCGCCTCGCCTCGCGTTCCGCGTGCTCCAAGTAGTTCAGCGTCTGCTCGACGATGTCGAGGACGCCCTGATACGGAGGGAGCCCGGGTGTGAAGATGCTGTCCGAGTACCCGTGCGGAGTTTCGTGCAGGAACGCCACGCTCGCGAGGCCCTTGATCAGCGGCCCACCCGAGTGCCGAAGATCCCAGCCGACGTTCGTCCCCGCTAACGACATCGCGCGCGCCGCGCCCGCGCTCGTTCGAGCCGCCTCGCGTCTGAGAACTGGCTCCGACGACGGATGTTGCCCTGCGAGCACCGTCGCATTCAGATACTTCGTGTACGCGTCGCGGAAGTCGCCCAGCGCCTCGATGTTCTGTCGGAGCCTTCTCACACTCACGCTCTCCATACCGGGAGTCTGCGCGCTGGTTCGGCTGGATCTGGTGAGCAGCCGTCGGGGGGCTTCTACGCCAGCCCCCCGAACCTCCCGGCACCCCCAACTTCGCGCCCGCCCGACGCGTCCGCGGGACAGGCGGTGGGGCGCAAAGTTGGGGCACACGTGCGATCGCTGGCAAACGCGGACAGACCACGCCTCTTCCTGCCCTTTCCCGGGTTCGCGGCAGCTTTCAAGCCACGCCTGCGCCGCATCGTTTCCGTCCTGCTCACCGAGAAGGGCAACGTTCGATTGTCCGCGGCGCTGACTCTGTCTCGAGATCCGCGGGGGCCATACTCGGCCACGCCAAACCGGGGGGGTCGATGTGCCGGGCACCACCAGCGAACTCCAGGGTCGGCTCGTCGAGAGCGTCGGCGATCATGCGGCAAGCTCCTGCTGGCCGGGAAGCTCGTCAGCGCCACGCTCGCGGCCGCGCCAGAGCGCGTCGTCGATTCCGACCGGGACGCGAACGGTGCGGAGCGGGCCGAAGACTAGAGCGGCAGCTCTTGCCGCAGTAGCGACGGCGGCCGAGTCAGCAGGAACTCCCACAAGCGCAGCTGACCGATCACGGCGAAGTTCTTTTCGAGCCGCTTGATCCCGGCCAGATAGTCGTCGCCTCGGTAGTTCGGTCGTTCGCCGTCGTGAGTGAACAGATACTCCGGCTCGACGCGCCCGGCCCGTTAGAGAGCTGCGGAACGTTTCTAACTCTGATCGCGGATTACGCCTGTCTCGCCGGGCCGCGTTCGGCCGACCCGATCGAGCTGGTCGTCCACGGCCGTCTATGCCGCCAGGTGCGCCGACCGCGAGTTCGGCGAATTCTTCGGTACGGCGGGCAGCAGCTAGCCGCCGGTCGCGGGATGGTGCGTACCCATCGCGCCGTGACCGAGGCACCTCGCATATCCGGGGGCTTACTTGCGGCCGAAGCGCCAGCGCGGTCGTCGTGTCTGGCGCTCGACTTCTGCGGCGGCAATCGATGAGAGGCCTTCAATTGCCTTGTCGATCGCGGCGTCACTGACGTGCGTGCGGGGAGGGCGGAAACCGCCGCTTCCTCGGCGGGTCATGCGTATCTGTCCGTAGGGAGTTCCGGCTACGGCGAGGTGCTCTCCGAACCCCGACTCATCCTCGATCTCCGCGAGAACGAATTCGTCGTTGCCGCGCTGCCGGAATGCGAGGGCGACCTGTTCCTTTCCGTCCTCGACCTCCGGCTGAGGGCCACCTGCGTCTCCTCCGGGCGGATTGGTGATCTTTGTGAACGCGGCCGCGAATTTGCTGAACGGGTCGTCATCGGACAGCGTCAGGGCGATCGCTTGCTTCGAGGCGGAGATCTCGCTTGCGCGTGGCGCAAAGAGTGCGAGCCCGAGCAGAACCGCGCCCGCGACTAGGAGGGCAATTGGCACGGTGGTGCCGTGTGTTGTCTTCTCCGAGAGCCGCTCGTCTTCATCAGCCTCAGACGCCGCCGGCGCGGCGGGGACCGTCGACCCACCAGCCGTCTCAGTCGACGATGTGTCGGTCGTCCTCGACGATGTGTCGGTCCTCGACGATGTGTCGGTACTGGACGATGTGTCCGTCGTCGGCGAGGTGTCAGTACTCGACGTAGTCGACGCGGGCGTCGTCGTGCCGCCAGTGTCCATAGTCGACGGGGGCGTCGTCGTGCCGCCCGTGTCGGTGTCGTCGGTCGCCTTGATCTCCGTCGCCGCTGCGCGCGCGGTTTCGGTGTCTTCGACGTTCGCGTAGGTGACAATGGCCGCGATGAACAGGACCGCTGCGGCAACGGCCGCTGTGCCTCGTAGCCATTTTTGGACAGTGCTCTCGGCGGCTTCCTCAGTCTCGTGCCGCTCGCGGATGTGATCCTGGATGAGCGTGAAACCGCCCGCTTGGGCGAGACGTGCCGCTGTAGAGCCATAGTCGGGGTTGGACGTGACCTCGTTCGGGTCAACATCAGCGATGCTGACCGCACTCCGGAGTCGCCGCAGTAACCGTTCGGGAGCCCAATCGCGCGCGGCGGCTCTCGTGGCTGCCGCTGCCGCGGCCTCTGCTTCGTCCGCATAGTCATCTGCCCGCCCTGCGTGACGCCAGGCTGAGGCGACTTAGGCTGTTGACTGAGCGACGGCCGCCGAGATCTGCGTCTCGTCGTTTGTGCCGACGATGGCGGCGAGGCGCTGCTGGGCCTCTCTTGCAATGTCTTGCGTACGTTTCGCAGCCCGTTCCGCCTCACGTGCTGCACCGACGGCCGCGCTAGCGGCCTCAGCCACACCGGGCTTCGTCCTTGCTTGCTCGAAGGTCTGGCTGGCGGATTCGAGGGCAGCTTGTGCCCGGCCCTCCGCAACTGTGGACGCTGTCACAGCATCAACGACCAGCCGGTTGACGAGCTCCAGTGCTGAAGCGGACGGGTCCGACGACGCCACGACGGTGCGAGCATACGACGTGGCTGGCCGCCGCGATAGTGATGAAGCCCGAAGAGTCAGCTGCCGGGACGCGGCAGCCAGCGTCACTAGCGTGCCGCCACGGCGTAGGTCGCCGTCGCGCTCCTTCACGCAACCCAAATCCTGTGTCTTTGAAGGTGCCGCTCGAGGCTGTGGCTTTCGAGTTGTCCGGATTCGACGATCGATTGGCTGTCTTGGCTTTTTCAAGGCACATTGGGTGTATGAGCGATGGAAGAGGGCGAAACCGTTCGAGCGGAGCCGCAGCGCCGGTTAGACCTTCGTGAGCGGCGGCTTCTCCTCGAGCTTGACCTGCGTCTCGAGCGCAGCCGCAGCTTCGGGCGCGTCGCACTCGATCCAAGCAATCTGACAGCTTCTGATCCACGACGACACCCGCTCCGCATCCTCCGACGTGGGCATGTACCGGCGGGCCTTGATGTCGGCTGCGGATGCGATGCCGAACAACGACGCGGCGTTACGGCGAATCGCCGAGTTTGTCATGGAGACACCGGTGCGGAGATGGCATCGCCGAAGTCGCGAGCGCAGCGAGTCGCTTTGCCGACGTAGATCGCCTGGCCGTCGCGGTAGAACGCGTACACCCCGACGGTGGCCGGAATGTCCGCCGCGATGACCAACGCCACGACCCGACGTTCCGCTTCGTGCATTGTCTGCCACCCACGCACGGCTTGACCGTAGCGCGCAAGAGCCGCGACGCCCTACGTCGCGACCTGTACCCTCGCGGACGGACGCCGTTTGATCGCGGCTCGACGCAGCGCCTAGGATCGAGCGATGCCAGTGCCACAGCCGGGTCGCTTGCGGATAGCCGGCGCACAACCGGGAAGCGGTGGCCGATGAAGGCCGATCCGCCTCAACCCAAGTGCGAGGATCATCGTGCATCGGATCCCTTCAGCGCCGTGAGCGACACCGCCCTCGTTCGCTCGAGGCTGTGCAACCCGACCGGTGTCTGCTGGCTGGCCGCTGTTCTCGGCGTCGGGCGGCTCCTATACGAGGTGGAACATCGACGCCTCCTGACCTACGACACCGGCGTGACGACAACATCGCCTGGAGCTACTCGCAGCACTTCAGGAATGGCATCGTCGAGGGCGTCGATAGCGGCTCCCTGAGGCACACCGGGAACCAGCACTTTGAAGCGCCTGTCTTGCATGGGGACGTGGTCGAACACCACCCCGACAACGGCCTCAAAGGAGCCGCTCCGGGCGCTGGAGCTAGTAGGCGTGCAGCCTCTGCTCGTTTTCTTCGTGACGTCGACCGGCGTTCGCGACTACCTGCTCGTCACGGGGGAGTTTGCCGACCACACGCGCGAGCTTCACCGCGTTGATCGCGACACGATCTCGCTCCCGGAGGCTGTGATTGAAGGCTACGACAACGATCTCGGCGTCTCCGCCGAACCGTTGGTAGATGCGTTCTGGCAGTCAGGCGAGTTTCCAGGGCGTCCGCCGACCACGCCCTATCGGCGCGGCTAGAGCGCGCGCGCCGCAGCACGTCGGCCAGATTATGCTCGCGGAGCAGTCGATCCTAGCTCCCTTCGCTGGGTGATGAACCGGACGCTAGACAGGGCGATGACACGCCGGAGGTCAAGTGACGAACGCCTCCGCCACCTTCGGTGGGATCCGGTGAGCTGTCACGATCCGGGGCAGGGTCAGCGCCGGCTTCGGACGCTGACGGGGCTCGGCGTGCGTCCCGTTCTGATCGTTTGCTGCCCGGGCAGCACGATCGTATGCACACACGTGACAACAAAGCATGTCTTTTGCAGGGACTTTTGTACGGGAGCGACGGGACTCGAACCCGCGACCTCCGGCGTGACAGGCCACTTCCAGGGATCGCTACATGAGCGACGATGGGCCGCGGATCCCCCATTTCATGCGGTTTCTCGGCTTCGGGTCGTGTCGGGGCCGCATGGTTGAGCGAAGCGATTGCGGACGTTTGCTGCCCGTTTGCTGCCCGGGGATGGCCTGGCAGAAGCGGCCTACCGCGAGGCGGGTCTCGCGCTCGCGGCTACGTTCGGTCGATGATCGCGACGTAGCTTGGGCCGACGCCCAGCATTCGCGATAGCCGCCAGCCGCTGTCGTCGAGCAACTCGATCAGTTCCGGCGGCGAGACCTGGAGCCAGTCGAGCCACGGCGTCGACAGATCGCGGTAGCGGATGCGCACGCGTAGTTGTCCGGGCATGCGCTTCCGCCGGCGGTTTCGGTCGAGGTAGCGCTGTTGAGCCGGATCGTCGACGTCGTGCGGGTCGAAGGTCTCGGCGACGATGCGGCCGCGAGACGTTGTGACGACGCAAGGCGAGTCAGGGTCCGGCGAGCTCGCGCGCGCGAGCCGAGCATCCCGAAGTTTTGACCGAGCAGGACGATCGCGTCGAACGGACCGAGCGACGCGTCGACGGCGTCGAGCGAAAGCAGGCGAGCGTCTCGGACGCCACGCTGTCGGCAAACCTCGATTGCGCCCGGCGACGAGTCGATCCCGACGACCTCGAGTCCGCCCTCCTGAAGGAGGAGGCAGACCCGCCCACCGCCACAACCGACGTCGAGAACACGCCCGCGTACGAACCGAATCGCTCGCCGCTCGTCCGGGTCGTCCCATTTCGGGACGGCGCGAGAAGATATCGCGCATCGAAGGCCATGACGAACCCGTCGTCGCGCTCGACGATCTCGAACGCGGGCTTTGCTGCGAGCGCATCGGAGAGCACGGCGCCCCACACGTCGTTTCCGCGGGCTGAGCCGCGGCGGGTTTGGCTGGCGGAACCGGGGTCGACCGCTCGCGTCATGGTGGTCGCCGTGGCTAGAGCGACTTCTCCAGTCGGAATCCGGCGTCTGCAGTCTCGGCCGGCTTGAAGCCGTGGCGCTCGTAGAGGAGTCGATCGGGCTGGTTGAGGTTCTGATCCAGAGGCCTGCCCGAGTTGCTCCTCGCGCCCGCGCCCAGCCAGGATCGCCGAAAGGAGCCCTCCACCGATGCCGGTGCGGCGCCTCTCGGCGTGCACCCACATCCCGCCGATCTCGACCGTGTGTCCGTCTTCGGCCAGGAAGCCATCGAGAATGCCCACGAACCCGTTCTCCTCGACGGCGACGAACGTCGCCATCGTCTTCGCTGAAGCCGCTCGCTCCGCGCGCTCGCGCCAGAACGCTGGAGGAGCTGCCGCTTCGTCAGCAAGGTGAACCGCAGGTGCGGGGAGTAGGCAAGCGCGCTCAGGCGGGCGTGCCTGAGTTCGCCCTCTTCGTGCCGCCGAACGAGCCGAATCTTGATGTCACTGGCGTGCGTCACGGCTGGGATTCGTCTCGATCGACCACCGCTGCTGCCGAGTTTCGGAGCGGACCGCGTCACTTGTGCGATGAGGATGGCTCACGCAACTGCTGTCCCAGTTCGACGCCTCCGAGCCGGACTCGGTGGAGGAGCGGCATCGGAGGAGGCATCGCGTAAACGCTGAACGTGTCGAGAACGAACGAACCCGGAATCCCGACCGAGATCAGGTCAGCCACGTCGTCGTCGGTGATGGGCGAGCGGTCGCGGAGCGTGCAGTGAGGCTGGTACGGAAACGGACACGGCCTGAAGCGGATCGGCGAGTTCGCGATCCGGGCGTGCAGCTCGTGGAACGGTCGCTCGTCGACCACGGTCAGGAAGAAGATGTCCGTCCCAGGGAAGCGATCAACATGCTCGAATGAGGTCTCGATCGGCGCTGTCTCAGCCGCGCTCGCGTCAAGGACCGAGAACACGTCTCGCTCCGACTGTCCGGGTTCGAACTCGCCGACGCCGTTCGAACCGGCGACCGTGATCTCGACCGGCAGCGAGGCACGGAACTCATCGCGGTGCCTGGCCGGATGGCCATGACCGCCGCTGCCTGCGGCTCCGGCACATCGAGCACCGCGTAGGTGTTCGTCTCAAACATGCTCCACGCGAGACAACGCTATCCCAGCCCGCTTGCTCCGCCCAGCTCGCGCAGCTGGCCGCCGAAGTGGGATCGAAAGGCGTAAGCGTGTGCTGGCTCCGATCGGCCGGCTCGCCGGAAGCGCTCCTGCTGCCGAGGCGGTCGACGCCAACGGACAACCCGTCGGCCTCTCTGAGCCTGGGTCCAGTTAGTGGGGAGCCGTACGGCCGCGGGGGGGGGGGGGCGGGCCCACCCCCCCCCCCCCCCCCGCGGGGGGAAACGCAAACCGGGGCGGG
>JBBJOI010000075.1:0-6817 GCA_037721555.1 Gaiellaceae bacterium
GCCGGAGGTGTCGGTGCGGCCGGAGGTGTCGGTGCGGCCGGAGGTGTCGGTGCGGTAGCGCGGTCGCGCTCCTGCTCACCGCCGCAGCCGGCGAGCAGGAGCGCGAGTACGGCATTCGCAAGCCTAAGCCTCAGCGTCCGGATCTTCTCTCGCAGCGAGCGTGAGACTCGCGGCCGAGACGTCGCGGAGGTGTCGCTTCTGGATCGGCAGTTGCCTCGACACCAACTCGCGGATGCCGGGGTGCTTCGCCTTCTTGTTCATCTGAGCAAGCACCGACCAGTGCCCGACCTCGCCGGCCTCGGCCATGGTCATGAACTCCATCCCGTCGAGCAGGTCTGAGTCACGGTCGAGATAGGTCTTCAGCATCTCGCCGCCCTTCTTCTTGACCGTCCGCGCCTCGGTGAGGATCTTGTTCTTCTTTCCGTCGAACGTCCCGGCGAGCTCGGTTCCGCCTCGCTCCGCGTCCGCGGCCTCGGCTCGCATCGTCTTCATCTGCGCGACGAGATCCTTCTCGCCGTCCGCAAGCTTCGAGACGCGGTCGATTGCGGCCTGCGCTGCCATCGCGAGCCCGATCACCTCGCCGAGCTTGGTCTCGAGATTCGTCAGTTCGGCCATGTCGCTCCCTCTTTCCGCGGCTAGACGCCTCGCGCGAGTCGCTCCGAGAGGGACGCCGGTAGTCCCCGCTCGCGCATCTCCGTCTGCGTCAGCCCGATTACGTACTCGGTCCTGCGGAATGTTGCCCGTCTCGACGAAGTGTCAATCACGAGCCACGACGCGCGGGGGTCACCGTCACGCGGCTGGCCCACGGATCCCGGGTTGAGGATGCGGCGCGGGCCCCCGAGGGCGAGCGGCACGACGGCGTCCGCCGTCGCCTGGTTGCCGCGTGGGTTTTCACCGTTCGAGATCTCCAGCGCCACGTGGCTATGGCCGACGAGGATCAGCGGCTCCGTCGTGGCGCGGAAGCTCGAAGCAGCGGTCCGCTGGTCGAGCACGTAATCCCACACCGGATCCAGCGGACTGCCGTGGAAGAGCGCCACCCCGGGGACACGGCTGCTCGGCTCGAGCCCGGCGAGGAAGGATCTCGAGTCGGGCTCGAGGACGCGGCGCGTCCAAGCCGCCGCGGCTGCCGCTTCACCGGTGAAGGCGGCGCTCTCGATCCTGCCGAGAACGACGAGGTCGTGGTTCCCCGCGAGACAGAGATCCGTGCGCTCCCGCACGAGTTCGACGCACTTGTTCGGGCGTGGCCCGTAGCCGACGACGTCGCCGAGACACCAACGCGCGTCGACGCCCTCGGCCTCGGTCGCCGCCAAGACAGCCTCGAGTGCATGCAGATTTGCGTGAATGTCGGAGATGACGGCGATGCGCATCGCGGCTCTCGCGACCCTATCCGGCGCCTGGGCCGTGGCAGCGTTCCTGCTCTGGCCGACCGACGTCCCTGATCTCGCCGTCGGCGAGCTCGATCCCAGGTTGCTGTTCGACGCCGAGACGATCGCGCGCAACGGTCGCTATCGGGAGGTTCTGACAGGGCTGTGGGCGCTCGGCGTCCTCGGCCAGCTGACCGGGCTCGCGCTGCTCGCCTGGCGGCGTCCGCAGCTACGCGGTCACCCGCTGGTGCGCGCCGCGCTCCTCGGAGGGGCGGCGTACGCGACGCTGTGGGTCGCTCAGCTGCCGTTCCGGCTCGCCGGGCATTGGTGGCGGCGCCGCTACGACGTCTCCGATCTCGACTATCTCCGATACCTCACCGGCCCGTGGTCGACGACGCTCGGCGAGCTGCTCCTCGCCTGCGTGGCCGGGGCGGCCCTCGTCGGTGTCTCGCGGCGGCTCGGCGGTCGGGCGTGCGTCGGTCTGTGGAGCACCTTTGTCGCGGTCGCCGCGGCTTACGTCCTGGTCTACCCGGCGCTACTGGCGCCGCGACTGCGCCCACTCGAGGATCGCCCGCTCGCCGCGGAGATCCAGACGCTCGCGACCCGAGCGGGCCTCGGCGAGACGACGGTCGAGGTGCGGAAGGCGCGGGAGCGGACGCGGGCGGTCAATGCGGAGGCCTTCGGAGCTGGGCCGACGACGCGCGTGATCCTGTGGGACACCCTGCTCGAGCCGAACGTCGGCCGGGGCGAGATCCACTTCGCCGCCGCGCACGAGCTCGAGCACCTGGCGCAGCAGCACCCGTGGAAGGGACTGGCGTGGTTCGCACTGCTTGTGTTGCCGGGAACGTGGCTCCTCGGCCGGCTCGTCCGACTACAGGATCCTGCCGCCGTCCCGGCCGCGGCGCTCGTCCTGGTCTGCCTGCAGCTCGCCACGCTGCCGCTCGCAACTGCCCTCTCGCGACGCTACGAGGCCGAGGCCGACCTCGAGGCGTTACGCCTGACCGGAGATCGCGCCTCGGCCGAAGCGCTCTTCCGTCGCTTCGTGCGCACGAGCCTTGCCGACCCCGACCCGCCGCGCCTCCTGCACACCCTGCTCTCGACCCATCCGACCGTCGGCGAGCGGATCGCTACTGCTCGCGCGGCGGAGCTTCCGGCAGCTCCTGGATCCCCTTGACCGTTGTGTACTTCGACCACGAGTCGCCGAGCGCGTCCAGCAGCTCCTTCGCGAACTTGGGCGACATGTTGACGCGAGTGACAACGACGCCGGGAATCTCACCCTCCTCGACATCGTGGTCGATCCGGGCGAACGTCATCGTGAACTCGTACTCGCTGAAGGAGATGTTCGCGAAGTTGGCGTAGACGCCCACGAGGTGGTCAGCATCGATCTGGATGTTCAGCTGACGGTCCGGAGCGGCCTCGTCCACCCCCCGTACGATACAACGACCGTGGCGGACACGAACTCAGTCGGCCCGCTGGCGCGGCTCGAGACGGCACTTGGCGACGCCGCCGGGGTCGCGGTCACACTCGAGCGTCCAGGCGGCGCTGCGCACGGCGACTACGCCACGAACGTCGCCCTCCGGCTCGCCGGTGTACGGCGTCAGCCGCCGCTCACGATCGCGCAGGAGCTTGCGACGCGGGCGCTGGAACTGGCCGAGGTCGAGCGCGCCGAGGTGGCGGGGCCGGGCTTCGTCAACCTCTGGGTCGCGCCCCGCTGGTATGGCGAGGCGCTCGCCGAGGTGCTCGCGGCAGGCGACCGCTACGGCGCCGGCGCAGCGAAGGAACCGGAGCGGATCCAGGTCGAGCTCGTCTCCGCCAATCCAACAGGCCCGATCCCGGTCTCGGCGGCGCGCAACGGCGCCTACGGCGACTCGGTGGCCCGGCTGCTCGAGTTTGCGGGCCACGAGGTGGAGCGGGAGTACTACTACAACGATTCGGGCTCACAGATGGATCGCTTCCGGGATTCGGTGGAGGCGGCGCGGCGTGGGGAGGAGCCGCCGGAGGACGGGTACCGCGGCGCGTACGTGTCCGAGCTCGCCCAGGCGGCGGGAGACCCCGTCCCGGAGATGCTGCGGCAGATCGAGGCCTCGCTCGAGCGCTTCCGGATCCACGTGGACACCTGGGAGCGGCAGAGCGAGATCGAGAGCGAGATCCCGCTGGCGCTCGAGGCGCTGCCCACCTACAGAAGCGAGGGCGCCGTCTGGATGCGCACGACCGAGTTCGGCGACGACAAGGATCGCGTTGCCATTCGCTCCAATGGCACGCCCACCTACTTTGCGGCCGACGCCGCCTATATCCGGCACAAGCTGGAGCGCTTCGACAGAGCGGTCTACGTCCTCGGTGCAGATCACCACGGGTACGTCCCGCGGCTGAAGGCGCTCGCCCAGGCGTTCGGGAGCGATCCGGCCCGCGTCGAAGTGCTGCTCTACCAGCTCGTCAACCTGACGCGGGGTGGCCGCGTGACGAAGATGTCGAAGCGCGCAGGCGATGTCGTCACCCTCGACGAGCTCATCGACGAGGTCGGCGTCGACGCGGCGCGCTGGTACCTCGTCAACCGCGGTCATGATCAGACGATCGAGATCGACGTCGATCTTGCCGCGGAGAAGAGCCAGAAGAACCCGGTCTACTACGTTCAGTACGCGCACGCGCGCATCGCGGGCATTCTGCGGAACGCAGCTGCGTCCAGGGCCGAGCCGGCGGCGCCGGCGGAACTCGCGGCCGAGGAGCGCGACCTCGTCAAGCGGCTGCTGGAGTTTCCCGCGGTCGTCGCCGAGGCGACAGAGCGCCGCGCCCCGCACGCCCTGCCAAACTACGCGATCCGCGTCGCCGACGACTTCCACCGCTTCTACCACCACCACAAGGTGTTGGGCTCCGCGACGGAGCCCTTCCGCCTCGCGCTCGTCAGGGCGACGAGGGGTGTCATCGCGCGCTCGCTCGACCTGGTCGGCGTCGGGGCTCCCGAGAGCATGTAGGGGCGCCAGGGCGCGCGTCTTGCTCTCCGCGGCCCTGCCCCGCGTCTCAGAGACCGCCGGCGGCGGAGCTACCACGGGGCGCGTTGCGAAAGTGCATCGGCTTCGTCTCGGTTCTCTGCGCGGCCGACCCTCAGCCGCGCGAACGGTCTCAGAGACCGTCCGCGCGCGAGCTACCACGCTGCGCGTCACAGAACTGTCGCGGCCTCGTACCGAGTTCGCCGCAGATGGTGAACGGCAGCGCGGCCGGTGCGGCCGCGGGCGTTAGGATCACGGCCGCATGAGCACTACCGCCCCCGATCGCAACCTGGCTCTCGAGCTCGTTCGGGTGACGGAGGCTGCAGCCCTCGCCGCCTCGGGCTGGGTCGGGCGGGGCGAGAAGGAGTCGGCCGACGCCGCGGCGGTCGATGCGATGCGCCTCGTGATGGACACCGTGCGCATGAACGGCGTGGTCGTGATCGGCGAGGGTGAAAAGGACGAGGCGCCGATGCTCTACAACGGCGAGGTGGTCGGAGACGGGAGCGGCGCTGCGGTCGATGTCGCCGTCGACCCGCTCGAAGGGACGCGCCTGACGGCGCTCGGGCAGCCGAACGCGATCGCGGTGATCGCCGTCGCCGAGCGCGACTCGATGTTCTTTCCAGGCGCAGCGCTCTACATGGACAAGATCGCGGTCGGGCCGCAGGGAGCCGGTGCGATCGACATCGAAGCCACCCCGACCGAAAATGTGCGGGCGGTGGCGGCGGCGAAGGGCCTTCACGTCACCGAGGTGACGGTGGTCGTGCTCGAACGTGACCGGCACATCGATCTGATCGGCGAGCTCCGTCAGTCCGGCGCGCGCGTAAACCTGATCCGGGACGGCGACGTCGCGCCCTCGATCGCGGCCTCACAGCCGTCGACCGGGGTCGACTTGCTCATGGGGATCGGGGGAACCCCGGAAGGGGTGATCTCCGCTGCGGCGATCAAATGTATGGGCGGCGCGATCCAGGGAAAGCTCTGGCCGAGGAACGATGGCGAGCGGCAGGCACTCAGCGACGGCGGTTATGACATCGACAAGGTGCTGACGACCGATGACCTGGTTTCCGGCGAAGACGTGTTCGTGGCCGCGACCGGGGTCACGAGCGGCGCACTCCTGCGCGGAGTCCGCGTGACCTCGGCCGGCGCCGAGACCGAATCGATTGTGATGCGCTCGCGGTCCGGCACGGTACGACGGATCGCCGCGTACCACCCCTCGGCCAAGGTTCGGAAGCTGATGAAGGGAGAACGGGAATGAACGAGTTGCACACGATGGCGAGAGAGCTCGTTGCGAACGACAGGGGCATCCTGGCCGCCGACGAGAGTTCCGGCACGATCGAGAAGCGCCTCGGGTCGATCGGGCTCGAGACGAGCGAGGAGAACCGCCGCGCCTACCGCGACATGCTGTTCACGACGCCTGGCCTGGAGGAGTCCGTCAGCGGCGTCATCCTCTACGACGAGACCCTGCGTCAGCGCTCGGCAGACGGCACGCCTTTCGCTGAGCTGCTGACGAGCCGCGGGATCATCCCCGGAATCAAGGTCGACACAGGAGCGAAACCGCTCGCCGGCTCACCGGGCGAGACGGTGACCGAGGGCCTGGACGGCCTTCGCGACCGACTCGAGGAGTACCGCGGTCTCGGAGCGCGGTTCGCGAAATGGCGGGCGGTGATCACGATCGGAGACGGGCTGCCGACCGCGTATTGCATCCAGGTGAACGCGCACGCGCTCGCCCGCTACGCGGCGCTCTGTCAGGAGCAGGGTCTCGTTCCGATCGTTGAGCCCGAGGTGCTGATGGATGCCGACAACGACATCGAGACGTGCTACCGAGCGACGCGCCGAACGCTGCACAAGGTCTTCGCCGAGCTCTACCACCAGCGCGTCGACCTGCAGGGGATCCTGCTGAAGCCGAACATGGTCATCTCCGGCAAGGGCTGGAGCAACCAGGCGAGCGCGCAGGAGGTGGCCGAGTGGACGATCCGCTGCTTCCGCGAGACGGTGCCGGCAGCGATCCCGGGAATCGTCTTCCTCTCGGGCGGCCAGACCGACGAAGCTGCGAGCGAGAACCTGAACGCGATCAATTCGTTGGGCGAGCAGCCCTGGGTGCTCTCGTTCTCCTACGGGCGCGCCCTGCAGGCGCCGGCGCTGAAGGCTTGGGGGGGAAAGCCCGCGAACGTGGAGGCTGCCCAGTCGTTCCTCGCTCGCCGCGCGCGGTGCAACAGCGCCGCCGTCGCGGGCCGCTACAGCGCAGCGATGGAGGAGCTGGCCCGGTCGAGCTGACGAGGGAGGAAGGGGCGCGCCCGGGGAGCTGCGGCCCACCTCCCACAACGATCGACGACCACGAGCACCGCAGGGGAAGCGGGCTGCTCGGGACGGCACGGTCGCTGGGCGCGCCCAGCCCCCGATTCGTGATGTGGCGCGGCAACCCTTTCTCGAAGCGGGCGATGGGTCTCGAACCCACGACCTTCAGCTTGGGAA
>JBBJOI010000076.1:0-6743 GCA_037721555.1 Gaiellaceae bacterium
GCATCTGTAAGGACACGGGCGTCGACCAGCACATCGCCGACACGGCAGCGCTAGGCGTCGATGTCTACCTCGCCGGGCTCGTGCATCTGCCCGAGGAGCTCGACGTTCAGGAGGAGCGCGGCGTCAGGCTCGCCCGTACGTGCGGAGCCTATGTTGCGTTCGCCAGCTTCGCTGGCCCGACCGGAGCCGGATATGCGCGCACAGCGGGCGTTTCATCGATCTGGGCGCCGGATGGCACGCCTCTCGCTCGGGCAGGATCGGAACCGGGCAGCCTGGCACGCGCAACACTGACGTGATGTCGTGCGAAGGGAAGAGGGCCCGCTCCTTCTGGACGACCCCTCTTCAGGTCAGACCTTTTCCTCCCACGCCGCGGGCTTTCTCGCGGAGACGCCCAGGGCCTCGACAAGCGACTCGCCGCCGCCCTGCTTGCCGTCAAGCAGCTCCTCCAGCTGGTTGCTGATGCCACGGAACCCGTCGAGGGCGCGTCGTAGCTTGGCTTCGAGTGGGAGTAGCTGCGCGCGGAGGGCTTCCTCCCGTTCGCGTGCGGCGACTTCGATCTGCCGCGCCATTCCCTCGGCGGCCTGCCGTGTGGCGCGCGCTTGCGCCTCGGCGTCGGCGAGCACCTTCCCCGCTTCTTCCTCGGCTTCGCGGCGTTGCCGTGTGCCGTAGGACTCGGCGGCGCTGCGGGTCTCGTTCGCGCTGGCCTCCGCCTCGCTCCGCAGCTTCGCCGCGTCCTGCTCTGCCTGGCGTAGCTGAGTGCTTGCCTCCAGCTTCGCCCGGTCGTGTGCTCCAGCCAGAACGGCGACGGCCTCTGCGCGGATTTCGGCAGCGGCGGCCTCGGCGGCCTCGAGAATGCCGGCGACGCGTCCGCCCACCCCGGCGTAATCCTGCTCCCGGCTCGGGGGTGCTTGGCCGGCTGTTTCGACCGGCGGCAACGCCGGACCGGTTGGCTGCGACTCCGCTCGGTTCCGGTCCTGCGATACCTCTCTCACTGGACGACTCCTTCGTGCTGCACGGTTTGCTGGCGGGGCCTGGCCTGAGCTCGAACCATCCCACTCCTGCTGCGCCAGTGCAAGCGGCAGTTGGCGCGAGGATCGGCCCGGCTGCTCGACGGGGACTGGCGCGATAGCAACTGGCTCGGTAGCGCGATCGCTCCCTCGCCCCGTGCTCCCGCTCTGCCGTCTGACCCTCCAGGTTGCGAACGCTGCGAGCAGCCCGAACGCGCCCGCGCCGACCCCGAGCGCGACTCCGAGCCCTGCATCGCCTTCCGACGACCTCTGGATCACCGCCGCCGGCGGTTCCGTTACCACCGGCGGCGGTTCCGGCGCGGTCGGGGTCGACGGGGCGATGGGAATCGGCGTCACGGGCGTCGTGCCGATCGGGAAGCGCTTCAGAAGCTCGTCGGGCTTGGGCGTCGTCTCGCGTTGCCCGGCCCTCGCCGCATCGGGGGCGAGCTCGCTCCCGACGCCGATCGCGAGGACGCACGCGAGTGCGAGCACGTTGTTGCTCCAGAGCGGCGGTATCACTGGATCGTCAGCGGCGTCCCGATCGGCAGCAGTCGGGCGAGGCGCACGATGTCGGCATTCCGCAGGCGGATGCACCCATGCGAGACGCGTCCCGGAAGGAGGTCGGGCCGATCGGTGCCGTGGATGCCGACAAAGCCGCCGGCCGGCCAGTCCGTCAAGACGCGGGAACGCGCGCTGGTGCCGAACGCGATCGGCCCGTAGAAGGAGCTGCCATATGCCCTGAGCTCGTTCCGGATGTAGAACTCACCTCGCGGTGTCGGCGAATCCGACTTCCCGACACCGATCGGTGCATCGTAGACGCGCTCGCCTCTCGAGAACAGCGTCGCCTGTAGCTGCTCGAGGTCGACGACGAGCCGGGTGTGGACGAGGTTGTACCCACCGAGCGCCGCTCGAGGTACCCAACCCTCGACGTTGTCGGGCAACGCGGGAGCCCGAACCCGCAACCAGAGCGTTCCCCGGCGATCCTGGTGGCGGTCGAGAACCGGAACGAGGTTCGACGTCCCTTCCGGCGTCTTGAGTCCTAGCGTCTCGATCACGGGCGCCTGCTCGGTCGGCTCCGAGCGCACGGCAACCGCGCGGAGGAGGGGGGCCCAACGCGTCGCGTCGGTAGATCCGACGAGCGGCAGCGGGCGCGGGATCGCGAAGGCGGGGGGTGGCGCCGCAGGCAGGGCGGCAGCCGGCTTGGGAGCCGCTGCGGGCTCGACTGCGGGCATGGCGGGATTCGACCTCTTCGTCACGATCACCGCCGAAACGAGGGCGAGAGCCGCGAGACCCAAGACTCCCAGCCACAGAGCTCGAACGGACGTCGCCGCTAGCCGGTGAAACGTGGCTTTCCCTTGGCCCTCGTCGTCGCTGAGGTCGTGACAAACCCCGTCGCGTCCACGATCCGGAAGGCCTCGGCTCGGTCGATCCCGTCGTCGAAGGGGCTCGCCGCCGGCAGGATTCCCACGAGTCGTCGCATCCACGCTGCGTGGCGTGCTTCGACGGAATGGATCGACACGGCGACAGCGAGGATGGCCGGTGCTCGGATGCGCGGGGCCTGGTCTTTGTAGGCGGCGACTGCGAGATCCTCGAAGGCGACCGCCGTCTCCAGAAACCTCTTCTGATCCTCTGTCGTGCCCTGGAAGTTGAACGTCGGGCGCTTTGCCGCTGCGCTCCCGAGCGCCTTGCGGAAGGCGCTCACGTGTGCGCGCTCGACCGGGCCTACGACCCCGACGGCCTGCGCGGCCTTTCCGCGCAAGGCCCCCTCGCGCTCAGCTTCCGTATAGAATGCCGCCTGTAGGTACTCCAGCATCAGCGCGTAGTTGAGGATCGCGACGTCACGAGGGCTCGTTGCCGCGCCGGCGGTCGGTGCGGCGGCGACTGCTCCGACGAGCGCGGCACCACCGACCGCGGTCTTCCGAAGGAAATCGGCGCGGGAGTCACCGCCGACCGCCTCGAGGGCCTCGCGGATCGCCCCGTCCCGGTCGAGGTCTGACAGCGTCAAGGTCATGAGGATCTCACGAACTTCGTCCGCTGGATCGCGGCTGTCACCTTGGCCTGCGTCGCAGGCTGGTCGGTAGCTCCGGGAGCAGGCGACTCGCCTGCGATGTACCGGATCCAGGCGGCGTGCCGGGCCTCGACCGAGACGATGCGTGCAGCCGCGGCGAGTGCGGGCTTCGTCAGGTTCGTCGCCTGGCCGTTGTAGGCGGCGACGACGAGGTCCTCGAGCGCGAGCGCCGCGGCGGTGAACTGCGCCGGATCGCGGGTCGCGTCGCCGAAGGAGAACTTGGGTTTCTTTCGCGCCGCACGTCCGAGCGCCTTCGCGATGAACGCGACGTGGGCGCGCTCGTGGCCACCGACCACCCGCGCGAACTGCCGCAGCTCCCCGGTCAGGCCGCCCCGGCGCATCGCGTCGGCATAGAAAGCCGCCTCGAGGTACTCGAGCAGCAGCACGAGGTTGAGCACGCGCGCGTCCTGGCCGGGCGACGGTGCCGAGCGGGCGACGTGCGGCAGCCCGCCGATGACGACGCCGCCGAGCGACAGCGTTCCCCCGGTGATGAGCGCGCGCCGAATCAGAGCTTGCCGCGTGCTGCTCTCCGACCCCCCGAGCGCGAACCGCGTCGCGGCTTGGGGGTCGGCAACCTCAACGATCACACGGTCGGGCATGCTCACGTCTGCCTCCCCCATACCGTCGGCAGCTTCGTAGTCACAGCGGTCCGTGTCAAGGGAGAAGTTCAGAGCGCTTGAGCACGTCGGCGACTGGGGCGACCGACCATGGGTACAGCTTCGCTCAAACGTCGTAGATCGAGCGGCTTAGGCTCGGTCGGGCGTTGTCCGGATAGGGGATCAGATCGTCCATGAACCCGCGCTCCCGACGCACGCGTCCGAGCCAGGCATTGACGGCTGGATAGTCCGTCAGCGCGTAGCTCGCGTCCTCGGCGACGTGGACGTAGGCGAAGTTGCAGAGGTCGGCGATCGAGCACCGTGCGCCGACGATGTAGCCCCGCCCGCTCAAGTGCTGTTCGAGCATGGCCAACGCCGTCTCGCCAAGCGCGAAGCGCGCCGCAACTTTCTCGGGGTTCCGGCCGGTGAGAGTGCGGAACCGCGCGCCTGCGATGCCGTTCATCACGCGCTCCTGTTCGAAAAACAGCCACTGCGCCACCTGCGCGCGCTCGAGCGGTGTCGCGGGCAGGAAGGGCGTGTCCTCAGCCAAGTACCACAGGATCGCGTTCGACTGAGTGAGCAGGGTTCCGTCGTCGAGCTCGAGCACGGGGGTCTCGCGCGCAGGGTTGAGGTCTGCGTAGCGGTCGGTGAGTGTGTCGCCGGCGAAGATGTCGACCGGCACCCGCTCATACGGCCGGTCGAGCAGGGCGAGCAGCAGTCGGACCTTGTAGCAATTGCCTGAGGCGGCGTAGTCGTAGAGACGCAAGCGGTACTCCCTTTGCTGGTGTCAACGTGTAACGGTTCCACGGAAGCTCGTGTGAGACGCGTGCCGGGCGACCTCCGACCGCGGCTTACTCGCCCCAGCCGGGCGGCGGCTCACGGCGTCCCGACTCGACCTGCCAGTACTCCCAGAGCGAGGCGCAGCGCCCGTCTTCGGTGAAGCTGAGGAGGAGGCAACCCGGCAGCGTCAGCTCGCCCTCGTCGGGGTCGATCATCGTCGTCCACCACTCGACGGCAACACGATCTTCGCTCTCGAGCGGGCGCCCGGTCCTGACGACGACCTCGCTCTGGGCACCGGCGGCTCCTTGCCAGTAGGCGCGAATCGCATCGCTTCCGACGTGCGGCTCGCGAAAGACGCTCGAGCGGTAGGACGCGTCAGGCGTGAAGAGTCCGACGACCTCGTCCGCATTCGCAGTCTCCCAAGCGTGAGCGTAACGATCGATCCACTCACCGACGGTCATCCGCCGGACTGTAGCTCTCGGGGCCCGAAGGATTGCGACTTCCGCGATCGGGTCGTCCTCGTGCGGCGTGCCCGATTGCGTCGTAACGTCCGTGCAGAGCTACTCGCCGCCCGCCTGGAAGTAGATGGAGAACGCCGAGACAGAGCCGCGGTTCACCACGCGGCTGCCGAGCCGCTAGCAACAGGAGCCTGGTGGGTGCTCGTGACGCGCGCCTCTCCTATCGCCACGGAGGCACCTACGCTGGTTTGGCGGCAGAGGGTAAACGGAGCATCGACCGCATTGGATCGCCGACCTGGAGGCCATTTGCAGTGCGCCACCGCTTCCCGGTCATGAGGACGTTGCGGAAGTGCCCGTACTGCCGGACACACGGATCGCGGCCGCCGAGGTTGTAGAAGTAGATCCGCAGACCGTTGTCGCTCGAACACCGCGTGCCCAACAAGCAAGAAGTCCCCGACGGAATGGTCGACATCGTCTTCAGCGAGATCGAGCTGCCCTCCACCGTCGTTGACTGGAAGACGCGATGTGCCAGCGGCGGTCTCAACCAGTGCAGTACTTAATTGTCACTGCTGGGCCGTCGGCCTGCAGCCGTGGACGAGGAGAACACCTTCCAGCCTCTGCCCTCGGCAATACCCCCTCCGCCCTCGAACTCTACGAGCTACGCGACACATTCAGGAGAACCTAGCTGTCTAGAGCGGCAAGCCGGGTGGCGGTGGGTAGTACTCACCCGGCGGCGTCGCCTCCACGGCCGCCCGGAACTGCTCGGCGGCGTCGGTCGGTCGCTCGAGCGCGAGCGCTTGACGGCGGAAGTTCCAGCTCCTCGGCCGCAGGCGCACTGCCTCCGCAAAGTGCCGGTGCGCGTCGAGACCACGGTCGTGGAGGTAGACGGCGAGGCGGAAGTGGGCGGCAGCGAGACTCTCACCGGCCTCCGGCAGCGGCAGGTGCAGCTCGTGCTCTCCCGCAAGCACCCACGCACGGATCGCATCGAGATAGGCGGCCCGTGTGCGCCGGCGCTCGGCGCTGCCCGTCTCGGTCAGCGTGCGTGTCTCGGGGTCGATCTCCGTCCGCCACGCCTCGCTCGCCCCTGCCGTCTCGGTAGGTCGGACAACAGCGCCGTGCTCATCGATCCAGACGGCGCTCGGGACGTTGACCATCCCGTACAGCTCCGCGACGAGGTGCCGCTCGTCGATCAGACACGGGTACGTCGGCTCGGCCCGGCGGATCCACTCGGCCGTTGCCTCAGTACCGCTCGCGTCGAGCGCGATTGCAATCGGTGTGAACGCCTCTTTCTCGAGCTCGCGGTGGAGTGCCTGCCACACGGGTAGGTCATGACGGCATCCTCACCAGGACGCCCAGCTGACGAGTAGCACTTTCATACCGCGATAGTCGGTCAGCGAGTGCAGACGGCCGTCGAGATCGGGCAGCGTGAAGTCGGGAGCGTCGAGTGAGCCCGCAGCACGCCGCGGCTCGCCGAACGCCCACGTGTCTCCCTCGCGCGCAACGGGTTGGCCGAGCCGCTTCGCGAAGGCGGCGAGATCGACGCGGCCATCGTCGAGCGGGAACGGCACACACAACTCGCCGCGGCAGAGACCCTCCGGCTTCGCGACCCAGCCGATCGCCTCCGGCTCTACGACGAGGCTCGGCGACTCGAACGGTTCGTTTACACCGTAGATGATCGTGGCCACTCGGCCAATCCTGTCAGATCACACGATTCCCGCTTCGGGCGCGACAGGTCGCACGTCGACCCGGTGTACCGAGCGGCCACCAGGGGTTCGCGTCTCTAGGTCACGTCCGAGGACGTGCGACTCCGACCGGCACAGGTCGGGTTGCGCCG
>JBBJOI010000042.1:0-23068 GCA_037721555.1 Gaiellaceae bacterium
CTGCCCGTTCAGCGCCAGCTCGACCACCTCCGCGAGGTGCAGTGACCGCCAGGCGGTCGTCTGGCCGATCTGCTCGCGACAGATGAAGCCGTCAGTCACGATCAACCGTCGGCTCACCGGCGGCGCGCACGGTCGGCAGCAGCACGCGCTCGCCGCAGGCGATCGAGACATTGTAGTGCTTCTTAACGAAGCCGAAGGCGCCGGCGATTCCGCAGCAGCCGGCGTCGAGTAACTCGAAGTCGAGCCCGAGCCTTGGCGAGCACGGCCTCGTCGGAGCCCATCCCAAAAATCGCGTTGTGATGGCAGTGGCCGTGGACGACGGTGCGGCGCCGAACTGGCGGCGACTCGTAGCCGGCACGCTCGCGGAACTCGCCGATGAGAAACGTCTGCTGGCTCAGGCACTTGGCGTCCTCGTCGTTGGCAGCAGGTCGATCAACTCGTCGGCGCGACGTCCATGCGCTCGGCGCGGTCCGACTCCCCTCGGCCTCGCGGCGATCGCCTCCGGACGGCGTCGAGCTGGCGCAAGACATGCCGGACGACGTCGTCCTGGAGCGCCGCGTAAAGGAGGTGGTCGGTGTCGAGATCCAGCCTCCCGCTCGAGCGCGGTTCGCGCCGCGTTCTGGAGCAACTCACGCGACGCGTCCGCTCAAGAACTGGGTGACGTCAGCTGGTATGCGAACCGGTACACACCGCTCCGGTCGCTGTCGGCGTGCAGAGACGGACGCCGTAGCCTATTCCGGCGATCGCATCGACGCCCTATGGGTGCGCTCGGCGCGAACGGGGATCCGAAACCTCGTTAGGTGCGCTACGCGGCGGTGTAGATCCCGATCGTGGCGTCGGTCAGCGGCGGGTGGAGCGGATGGCCGGGCAGGCCCTTCACGAGGTAGCTGAGCTTCATGTCATCCTCCTTCTCGCCGCCTCGGAAACCTCTCGTGCGGCGGCGCCATTCACGGCCAGGGCAAGCAGCAAGAGCAGCACCAGCACGACATCGCCGACCGCGTAGGAGGTCCACTCGGAGTCTTCGGTCGCGCCCGTGCCGTTCAACCGGGCGCACGCGGCTGGATGGCGCCAGGTTCCTCAGGCGCGCTCGGTCGAGGAGGGTTGCGAAACCTCCTCGAGCATCTCACCGGCCTTCTTCTCCCTGGCCTCCACAGCGACATCGGCCTGGGCCAGAATGCCGACGAGCTCGCTGCCCTCGACGACCGGCAGCCGACGCACCTGGTGACGCGCCATCAAAGCGAGCGCTTCGTCGAGATCCTGATCCGGCTCGACGGTGACGAGGTCGCCGGAGACGATGTCGCCGACGTTGATCGAATCGGGATCGACGCGCTCGGCGACGACGCGCATGACGATGTCGCGATCGGTGAGCATGCCGACCAGCTGCCCGTCGGACACGACCGGAAGGGAGCCGATGTGTTCGCTCTTCATCGTCTGAGCGGCATCTGCGACCGATTGCGACGGGCTCGCGCTAGTGACACCCGGCGTCATTGCATCTCGAACGTTCTTGCCCATCTCCACTCCTTTTCGCTGAACAGGTCGGAGCAGGTGAGATACCCGTTCGAGCACCAAGGAAACAGCACGCGCCACGTGAGCCCGTCCGAGCGACCGCGCGTCAGTCGCATACCTCTCCGCAGTGCTCGCCTTCCACCGAAGCAGCCAAGCGTCGTTTTGCGCTTTACCGGGCATGCATCGATTCGATGGGCACGATCATTGTCGGTATCGACGGATCCGCGAGCAGCGATTCAGCTCTCGATTGGGCCCTTGCCGAGGCGCGCCTGCGCAGCTCAAGTCTCCGCGCGATTCATGCATGGCAGACGCCGATCGGCGACACCGGCCTGGCCGTACCGGGCTTCCCGGCGGCCGGCCTCCCGCTCGAGCAGAGGGAGGAGTTGCGCTCGAACTACCGACGGGCGGCGCAGAGCTTGCTGGACGAGGTTCTGCAGCGGGCGCGAAAGGAGCCGTTCCTCGAGCTCGATGCCAAGATCGTGGAGGGATCCGCCGCGGAGATTCTGATTGCTGCCGCCGAAGACGCCGAGTTGCTCGTCCTCGGATCACGAGGCCGGGGAGCAGTCGCCGGACTCCTGCTCGGCTCGGTCAGCCAGCACTGCGTCCAGCACGCGCTCTCTCCGGTGGTCATACTCCCTGCAGTGCCAGAGGAGTAGCGCGCACAGTTCGTCTCGGCCACGCTGAACGCCACCGCAACCTCGGCCCGAGGCTCGTCTCGCCAAGAGTGAAGCCGAGGCTCGGAGCGAGCGTCGGCACGTTCTCGATCGGAGGCGTCGTCGCGGCCACGTTGGTCGCCGCTTGCGGCAGCACGAGGACGGTCGGCGAAGGCGACCCGGACATCGACGCGGTGCGGAGGTTCGACCGCCACCCACTCTACTGGGTCGGCGAGCGCTTCGAGCGCTGGGCCTCGAGAGCGTCGACGGCGGCGGCGGCGAGTTCGTGACGTTCAGCTACGGGACCTGCGAGCCGCCGCCTGGACGCGAGGGCGGCTGCGCCGTGCCGCTGCAGATCCAGATCCAGCCGCTCTGCGCCCACCTCGGGGCCGTCGCCCGCGCGCCCGTCTCGAAGCGGCGGCGGGTGCGCGGAGCCCCGGTCGGGACGATCGATAGCGCACCGGTGCTGTTCACCGATTGCGTACAGGTCAAGGTCTACCGCGGGCAGCACGCGGATCCAGGCTGCCGCTGCGCGCACTGCGGGCGCTGCGGTCGGTGAACTCGGTCGGACAGGCGATCGGCCCCCACGATTCGATTCCCGCCCCCGACCGGCGTCCTGGCGGGGACGCGGCCGTGCCGCAGCTAGCAAGAGCCGGGCCGGAGCGGCTCCTGCAGGTTTCGCGCCTGCCTGCCGCCTCAACTTCGAGCTGAACACCCCGGGCCTCGCGCTCTATGTCGATCCGATGCCGTATTGGATTCGCGCGATCTTCGACGGCGAGACCGTCATCGACTCCTACCGGCCGTACCTCCTCCACGAAACCGGCCACCTCCCCCGTCTACTCTTTCGACACCGAGGAGATCCGCCTCAAGCTACTCGGGCCGTCGCAGACGCCCGCGGAAGAGGAGCCCAAGCCCTCCGCGGGCTTACAGGCGCGGCTTCCGCGAAGAGATGAGCCGAGACCACGAGTCGTCTCGAGGAACTCGGCCCGCGCTCCATTCGAGTTGATCTGATCACTCAGCGTGCGGCGCGAATCGCGTCGATCAGCTCCCACTTTCCCATCTTCGAGCGGCCCCGAAGATCTATCTCCCTCGCGATTTCGTACAGCTGCTCACGGTTCCGATCCTCGAGCGCATGACCCGGCCTGCCGCCGCGCTCACGGCCCTTGCGCGCCTGCTCCGCCAGCCCGCGCCGTGTCGCCTCGGGCAGGTTGGCGATTGTGCGCTTTCGCTTCGCCGCCTCCTGCGCACGCTTGACGTTGCGCTTTGCTGCCTCCGTTTGCCTTGCAGTCACTCTCGCTCACCTCCGCCACGTCGTTTCGTCGTTTCCTGCTCGACACACGATCCACACCGCATGCATCGAGGGCTACCCGACGCTCGCGTCCGGAAACGGCCTCGAGTTCCGGCGCGCTCGTTCCGAAACGGTTCGCCGGGGGAAGACACTGCGAAACCCGAGCGAGGAGGCGACAGATGGCGGTTTGCGAGATCTGCGGAAACGACTACGACAAGTCTTTCGAGGTGCGAGCCGAGGGTGAGACTCACACGTTCGACAGCTTCGAGTGCGCGATTCAGGCGCTTGCCCCGATCTGTGCGCACTGCGGCTGTCGCGTGATCGGACACGGTGTCGAGTCCGACGGCCGCATCTTCTGCTGCGTGCACTGCGCCGCGCGGGAGGGGGTCTCCGACCTGCGCGACCGCGGCTGAGATTTCGGCTCTTCCTCGATTCGCGCTCGGCGGAAGCTGTCGGGCTTTCTCCTGCAACGAGCGGCTACGCGTCGCGCGCAGGAGCGTGCCAGCCGGAGCCGATCGGAGCTGAGCTCAGCTCGCTGACCCTCCAGGAGGCTCCCGCTCAGGAACGCGGCGTCGGCGGCCTTTTTCATGGTGACGCGGACTCGTACCGACATCGGCCGATCCTCGCCGAAGCGCTTCATCAGCGGTCTGCGTCAGTGGTTTCGGAGCGCGTCGATCAACTCGTCCTTGCCCATCTTCGACCGACCCTCGATGCCGAGTTCCTCAGCTCGTTCGTAGAGCTGTTCCTTGGTGCGGTTCTCGTAGTCCGCGCTCTCGCCTCCCCGCTCTCCTACCTCCGAACGCGAGGAGCCTGCCGCAGCGTTCGAGATTCGCGCCGCCTTTTCCTTGCTTGCCCCTTCGTCACGAAGCGCCTCGTACATCTCGTCGTCCTTGATCTGCGATCCATGTTCCTTCGCCATCTCGCGCCTCCTCGGATGAACAGTTGGCCGCAGGCTGCCTTCCGCGATCGGATCGGAACGAAACCGTTCAACGGCGCACACGGTCGCCCACGATCGGGAGTCGGAGGGTGCGGAGGAGTCGGGTCGGGAGTCGGAGGGCGCGGAGGAGTCGGGTCGGGAGCCGGGTCGGGCGGTTCGGTGGGAGGTTTCGGGTGCGGCCAGATGGCACTCACCTCGACATCCGTCACCGATCCATCGGCGCAGGCGTGTTCGGCAGATGGAGGAAGCTCTCCACGTCCCGCACACCCTGCACGTGGCGTGCCTTAGCGACCAGGTCGTCGATCAGGCTCGGTTCCTGCACCTCGCCGCGAAGCTGCACGACCCCGTTCGCGACGTTGACGTTCACCGTGCCCTTCGGCGCGTCTGCCGAACGGAAGATCTCCGTCTGCACCTTCTGCGCGAGCGTCACGTCGTCGTACTCCTTCGGCTCCTCCCGGAGATGGCGCAGACGCCGGCTCCAACCGACGGCGTACGCCCCCGCGATCCGCGCCTTCCGCCCGCTGCGGCGGGCCGGCCGACGCACGAATGCCACTGCTCGATCGCCCGCGACGGCTCGACGGCGCGCTCCGCTGCTTCGGTCGAAGAGGAACGCGCCGAAAGCGCCGAGCGCTGCGCCGACGGTGAGAAATAGACCTTTGTCGCGGGTCCCAGTTTCCGCTCGAGTCGCGACGGGCCTCATGAGGCTCTTGCTCCGCAAACGATTTCGCCAGCTTTCCATCTCATCCGCCCTTCGTCGTGTGCTTCACAGCTACCCCGCTCCGATCCGGCCAAACAGGGAACTGCCAATCGGGACGAGGGAGACGCAAGCTGACTCCGATCACCAGGTTTCCGCCCGGAGCACGAGGGCATGAACGAGACGATGAGTGGAGTCGAGATTCCCGATCCAGGACCACCTCCCGGAGATCCGCCCCCGCCAACGCCTGTCCCGCCGCCCGAGCCGCCTGAGCCGATTCCCTGACTCCATCGGATCTCGTCTGGTCCTAGCCCGCTGCGGTGCGAAGCAGCAGACTCGGATCGCGCCGCCGGGTCAGTTAGCCCTCTGCCTCTCAGCCCTGTGCGGAACGGATCGGGGCACGATACCGTTCTCGCGCCAGCGCCTCGTCGCTCGCCTCCTGATCCACCAGCGAACGGGCGGCTTCGACGATCGCGTCGACATCGATTCGAGCGGCGTTGAGCAGCTCCGCCGGGCTCCCGGAGCGCGGCAGCTCGCGCACGGCGAGCTTGATCACGCGTGGCCGCTCGTCGCGCTCGGCGAAGACATCGAGGACGGCGTCGCCGATTCCGCCCTCGGCCCAATGATCCTCGACCGTGATCAGGCTCGAGGCCGAGCTCGCCCGAATCGACAAAGCACGGCGCAAGGCGACCACGGCCACGTCCAGGGCGGCGCATACGCGGGCGGAGTGCGCGCTCCGCGACCACCCGACGCTGTCGCGCTACCTGCGCCAGACCAAGAGCGGCTGGCTCCAGATCGACCGGCGCAAGGTCGCGGCCGAGGAGCGCCTGGACGGCAAGTACCTGCTCTCCTCCTCCGACCCCGACCTGACGGCCGAGGAGATCGCGCTTGGCTACAAGAACCTGCGCGAGGCCGAACGCTCCTTCCGCGACCTCAAGACCACGTTGGAGCTACGCCCCGTCTTCCACCGGCTCGAGCACCGCATCCGCGCCCACATCATCGTCTGCTGGCTGGCGCTGCTGCTAATCCGGATCGCCGAACGCACCAGCGGCCAGAGCTGGCGGCGGATCGCGACCGAGCTGCAACGGCTCCACCTCGTCACCCTCCACGGCGACGCCGGCAACGTCCAGCAAACGACACGGCTCACAGACGCCCAACGCGCGATCCTCGCCGCCCTCGAGGTCGAGCCGCCGCCGCCGATCACCGCCCTCGACCCCGCCTGACAGCCTCAGCACCGGCTCGCAGGCGTGGGCACACGCCTCCGAATCCGATCCTCCCCGAAAAGCCCTGCTCCTACGCGGTTTCTGACGCTACTGCGTGCCCATCAACTGCGGAACTCGGGTCTTCCTGCGTCACCAGCCTGGGCTGAACCCGCCTGAACCCGCCGTGCGCCCTTCATGGGCACTCTGGCGGGCTCGTGTCGACGGCCTCTGAAGCACCAAAAATAGCCCTTTACTGGGGGATCTAGATCGACGAAAAGGCCGACCGCGTAGATTCGAACCGCGGACCCCTTCATTCCCGGTGATGTGCTCTCCGCGCCTTCTGAGACAACACAAAAGCCGTTATGCAGGGATTTCCTCGACCCGAAAAGCCGACGCGCGGACTCGAACCGCGGACCCCTTCATTACGAGTGATGACGTCGACGCTGGAAGATCCCTGCAAATCGGGCTATGACCGCCGACGCGCGTGGGCGTGAACCCGCCATGAACCCGCTATTGCCCGCAAACTAGTCCGGGAGCGGGTCGGTGTCGAGGTCGGCAGTCGCGGGCCCCTGGACGAGCGCACCGTCGGCGGCGAAGCGCGAGCCATGGCAGGGGCACTCCCAGGCGCGGTCGGCCGGATTCCAGCCGACGATGCAGCCGAGGTGCGTGCACCGCGCCGAGAACGTGTGCAGCTCACCCCTCTCGTCGCGATAGGCCGCATACTGCTTGCGCCCGACGCGCGCGACCGTTCCCTCGCCCGGAGGGAGCGCGTCGATCTCGGCGCGCCCGTCTCGCGGCCGGACACGGTCGCGAAAGAACGTCAGGCCGACGCGGCCGTTTTCCTTCGCGAAGGTCGTGGCCGAGTGCCGGACGTCGAGCCGTTTCGCGTCGTAGAGCCCCGCGTATTCGTTCGGTCGGCCCAGGATGGCATCGGTGAGCATCGCCGCCGCGAGCGTGCCCTTCGTCATCCCCCACTTCGCGAAGCCGGTCGCCACGAGCACCCGGTCGTCGCCGCGACGCAGCCGCCCGATGTACGGCAGCTTGTCGAGGGGCGCGTAGTCGTGCGTCGACCAGTGGTACTCCACCTGCGCGACGCCGAATCGGTCCTGCATGAAGCGCTCGAGCTTGCGATAGCGCGCGTCGGCGTCGGGAGCCTCTCCGGGCCTGTGACCCTCTCCGCCCACGATCAGGATTCGACGGCCGTCCGCGCCCGCCGTCGAGCGAACCGACCTCGTCGGCTGGTCGGCGCTGATGTACATGCCACGCGGGGCCGCGCCCGCGTCGACGGTGGCCGCGATTGCGTAAGACTTCATCGGGTGGGCCTTGGCGAAGAACAGACCACGGTCGACGAACGGGAGCTGAGTGGCAATCACCACGTGTCGCGCGCGCACAGCCCCGCCACCGGCCCCGACGACGCATGGCTCGCCCGCATGCACTTTGGTCGCCCGCGTTTGCTCGAGCACATGGCTCCCGTCCCCGTCGACGAGCCGCGCCAGCGCGGCGACGTACTTCCAGGGGTGGAACTGTGCCTGCCCGTCGATCCGGATCGCGGCGGCGACCTCGTAGGGAAGATCGGTTTCCGTCGTCAGCTCGGCTGCGATTCCGGCCCGCTCTACGCACGCCAGCTCCCGCTCGAGGCCGGAAACGGCCTTGGCTGACTCGACGTAGACGAAGTTGCTCGCGCGCTCGAAGTCGCAATCGATGCCGTGCTGCTCAACAAGGCGCGCGACCTGATCGATCGCCTCCTGGTTCGAGCTGGCGTACCCACGCGCGGCTTCGACGCCGACGGAGTCGATCAGCTGACGGTAGACGAGGCTGTGCCCGACAGTCAGCTTCGCGGTCGTGTAACCGGTGGCGCCTGCGCAGACTCGATCCGACTCGAGCAGTGCCACCGTCTTTCCGGCGGCCTTGAGGAGATATGCGGCGGTCGCGCCCGTTATCCCCGCGCCGACGACGGCGACGTCCACCTCGAGCGGCCCGGACAGCCGTGGGTACGCAGTTTCGGCCGCGGCGAGCCAGAGCGGGTTGTTCAGGCGCGTCACCCGACTCAGCGTTTCCAGACGGGTCGGCCGCTAATCCCTTAAGTCGAAGGAGACCACGCTGCGGATCCCGTCCAGGCCTGCCGCTCGTCTGGTTCGGGCCCGCTGAGCATCGGCTCGCTCGCACCTTGTCCTCTCGGGAGCTCGAGCCGCTCCTCCGAGAGGTCGACGCAGATGATCCGCTCCACGCCATGGAGCCGGCAATCGGAAACCACACCGAGCCGCAACATGCCCGCGCCGAAGACAAGCGCAGGTCGAGCGGAGCTGAACTGAAACGCGCGACGCTGACTCTGCTGCTTACGGCGCCATTCTCGACCCCGATTCGGCGATCGTCACAGGTCTGGGACGGGTGCGGCTTGATCCACCAGAAAACAATGTCGCCGCCCGGTGGGGCTGGCCGGTTTGTGGTTGAGCCGCTGCTTACGCCGCGCAAGAGCACGCGGGCACTCGTCGGCGGCGCACGCCGGCCGCCCGTTCACGTTGTGCAGTCGCAGTGCGCCGCCCGCCGTCGCGTTGGGTGGCTCCTGTCGGCTGCAAAGGCTCCTACGCCACTTCGTGAGTCACATGCTCTACGCCGTCGAACCGGTTTCCGCGGCCTGTTTCCCCTCCTCGACGGCGCGTTCGAGTTCCTCGTCGGAGAGGAGGCGCGTGTCCGGGTCGGGCGCATCAGATCCCTGGTGGAAGCGGAGCTCGTCCATGTACGGAGTTGGCTTCTTGCGCCTGGCGTCCAGGAACTCCTGGGCGTAGTACTGCCTCGCCTCCTCCACGGTTTTCTGGCCTGTGACGATGTCGTGCATCAGGTTGAGGGCGAGCGTGTTCGCCTCTTCGTCGTGACAGCGGGCGGACACCTCACCGGTTGTGCGCTCGACCATGACGCTGCCGTCGTATTCCGCCAGCGGCGTGAAGTGCTCCGGCGCAACCTTGTAGTCGAGAAACGACTCCACGGAGTCCATGTGCGGCGCCGGGAAGTCATGCTGCCACCAGGCTTTCTGCGCGACGATCCGCTTCCACGGCCCCACTTTGTGCCAGGTCAGCGCTGTCTCCGTGACCTCGTCCGGTTCCCCGTACTTGTCGAGCACCAACTGGGCGGGCTCCCGCGATTCCTCCGGCCAGCCCTTGACGACATCCGCTGCAGATTCTCCTTCCACGCCGACTCAACCTCCCGTTAGACACCAGTTCGAGAGACGTACCCTGGCAACCACTTGCTAAAGCGGCGTCTGATTGGCAGCTGGTTGCCAGCTGAGCCCGCCTGCCCTGCAACGTGGCTGCACCCAAGCCGACCGAGGATCCCAGCTCCTAGCCTCGAACGGTCAGGGCCACGAACTCCCGACGCGTTGACTTGGGGCGTCCCAGTGACAGCTCTCCGGACGCCGGAGAACGTCGAGGCGGGTTCAGGCGGCAAGCCTTCGGGGGGCGCAAGATGGGCTAAATGCGTCATCGACCGGAGAAACCAAGCTGCAATTCGAGAGGCTCGGATCGTGGCGAGACACGATGGACGTGGCGCCGACGCCGTCGTCGCCACGCGAGTGCGCCGACGGGCCGCTCATGTACGTGGACGAGCGCGACCTCGGCGATTGAGGGTCAGCGACACCCAAGGCCAGTGGCCTCTTCGGGAGCCGTGCTCGTCAGCCGACGCTGCGAACGCCGATGCCTAACGGGCGACAGATTCGGTGCGGCGCGGCAGGACCCAGTTCGGACGCGGGAAGTGGCACGTGTAACCGTTCGGGTACCGCTCGAGGTAGTCCTGGTGCTCGGGCTCCGCCTCCCAGAACGGCCCTGCCGGCGTCACCTCGGTGACGACCTTCCCAGGCCAGAGGCCTGACGCTTCGACATCGGCAATCGTGTCCTCGGCGACGTGTCGCTGCTCGTCGTCGAGGTAGAAGATCGCCGAGCGATAGCTCGTCCCGATGTCGTTGCCCTGGCGGTTCAGCGTCGTCGGATCGTGGATCTGGAAGAACAACTCGAGCAGATCGCGGTACGAGATTCGCTCCGGGTCGAAGACGATCTCGATCGCCTCGGCATGCGTCCCGTGGTTCCGGTAGGTCGCATTCGAAATGTCGCCTCCCGTGTAACCCACCCTCGTCGAGAGCACGCCCTGTCGTTTGCAAATCAGATCCTGCATCCTCCAGAAACACCCACCGGCGAGGATCGCCTTCTCGACTGCTCCGTTCACCACCACCACCTCCTGCTCAACTAAGACGCCCGCGACTGTATCGCTCAGCGTCGCCTACCAGCTGTCGCGCCGGCTTCCTCACCGCGGCGCGAACGGCGCGATACGCCGTCTTCATGCGTCGGGTCCCATCAGTTGTTTACAACTTTGAACCGATACGAAGAGCGGTTCGACAAGGGTGAGGACGAGGCGCTCCACCTGTCCTAACGGACAGTCCCACCCGGAGCGTCTCGTCCCCTACCCGTTTTCCCCTACCCCACGATGAAGCCGGTGGCCTTCACGGCGGCGAGGATCTTTGCCTTGGTGAAGCCGTCCTCGAATGCGGCTGGTGCCGGCGTAGTCGGCGATGTCGTGCCGCCGGAGAAGCGGAGGTCGCGGATCCAGGAGGCGTGGCGTGCCTCGACGGGGAGGATCCGGCCGGCGCCGATCAGGACGGCCTTCGTCTTGATGTTCCCGACCTGGCCGAGGTAGGCATGCACGCCGGTGTCCTCGAGGACTTGCGCGGTCGCCGCGAACTTGGCGGGGTCCGTGACCGTGTCCTTGAAGTCGAACTTCGGCTTCGCGACCGCCTTCGCTCCGAGCGTCTTCTTCAGAAAGGCGACGTGTGTTGCCTCGTGCTGCGCGACGACCTGCGAGAAGCGAAAGAGCTCCTTGCTCGAGCCGAAGATCTTGTTGCGGTTCGCCTGGGCGTAGAACTCGGCCTCGAGGTACTCGAGCGTCAACGCGAAGTTGAGGATCGCGACGTCGCTGGCCGGGACTGCGCGAGCGATGCTCGGGACCGCGCCGGCGAAGGCGCTGCCGATGGCGAGCGTGCCGACACCGACCCCGGCCCTCTTCAGGAACGACGCGCGAGTCTGCGGATCGACGGCCGCAGCCGTCTCCTGAATGGCGCCGTCACGATCGATTTCCTCGAGCAGCGGTAAGTGCTGATTGGACAAGGTGGTCTCTCCTAACGGTCGAACAGCACGAACGGACAGTCCCACCCATCCAGGCAAGTTGCATGCTCGGGATCAACCGGCCTTAAGCGTCGTCAACGCCTTACGATCGGGCGCCTCCGGCCCGTGGACGCGCTCGGGTGATCGGTGCCATCTCGGCGAACAGGAGGGAGAAGTTGAGGCCGCCCTTGATGAAGAAGAACGGTGTCAGGAAGGCGAAGGCGACGACACGCAGTCGTTTCTGTTCTTCGCATGCTCCTGGTAGTGGTGGCTCATGACGAGACCGAGCGCCATGATCCAGATCTTCAACCCGCTCCACGTTCCGGTTGTGGCCCGGATGAAGCAGAAGGCGTCGCACGCGGAGCAGCTCGAGTTTTCTCGTTCGGCTGGAGACACCAACCCATTGGTACGAGGTGCTCGCGGTCGACGGCAAGGTCGTCAGCGGCTCCAATCTGAAGTGGTTTCAAGGGTGGCGGCGATGCCGTCATCGGCGTCATTGGCAGCCGATGCGGAAGCCCGAGTTCGAGGTCCCGAATCCACTCTCGTTGTTCATGGGGGAGCGTCAGGCAGCCGGCAGCCGAGGCCCACGTCGTCTACGCGGGACGGTTCGACCGAACCACGGGCAGAGGCCGCATCCGCCCGACTTCGACCCGCTCCGCGGCGCGGGCCTCGTGCGGGCGGAGAGGATCGCGCGCGCGGAGGGCGTGCTCGCCGAGGTCGGGCTCCACGGCGTCGCGCGAACCTACCCATGGCAGCTTTCCGGCGAGATGCAGCAACGCGTGGCCATCGCGCGCGCTCTGGTCTCCCGCCCGGATGTCCTGTTGCTCGACGAGCCGTTCGCCTCGGTCGACGCCCTCACCCGCGCCGAGCTTCAGGATCTCCTACTGCGGGTCCACGGCGGCATCGAGCACGGCCGCGTGACGATCGTCCACGTGACCCACGACATCGACGAGGCCGTCTACCTCGCCGACCGGGTGCTCGTCCTCGGCGCCGCGCCCGGGCGTGTCGTCGGCTCGATCGAGGTCGGGATCGCGCGGCCGCGAGCGCAGACGACAACCCGGAGCTCGCCGCAGTTTCTCGCGGTACGCAACCAGATCCATGACGTGATCGCAGCGAAGGAAGCCACACCATGACCGCTACCAGCCACGCGCCACGCGCGCTTCTCCGGGCGACGATCTGCCTCAGCTTCATCGTCCTCCTACCCGCGAGCGCCGTCTCCGCAACGTCGACCGAAGACGGCGCAGCGCTAACGAGCGTGAACATCGCGATCCTGCCGGTAGAGGCCACCAACCCGCCGATGCATCCTCCAGATGGACAATTCGAGGTTGCGATCTCGGTTTCTCTGAAGCCGCGGAATCGCCCGTCCTGCAGGGATATCGTCGATCGGTAGAAGCCGACGCGTGTGTGACAGATGGTGACAGCACATAGTTCCAAGTGATGTGCTCTCCGCGCCTGCCGAAACAACGAGAAATCCCGTTAAGCAGGGATTTCGTCGAGCTGAGAAGCCGACGGGGAGACTCGAACTCCCGACCCCTTCATTACGAGTGATGGCAATCACGCCGACAAATCCCTGCACAGTCGGCTTTGACTGCGTCCCCGGCGGGCTTGAACCCGCCGTGAACCCGCTATCGCACGCCATCGGTAGAACCGCGTCGTAGGACCGGGAGACCGTCTGCAGCGCCAGACCGCTTCGTCAGGGATTGCGCTCCAACGACCGACGCGACAGGTCATGAAGCCGGGAAGACCCACGACGCTCGTCGCGGAGGCCAGGTCGTCAGCGCGATCGGGACGAGCGGCGAGACCGCGGACGAGGACGAGGCGATCTCGCTCGCCGGAGGCGCGGCCGCGTTCTCGACCGTCGAGGTTCCGGCGCTCGCCCACGAGGACGCCGCCGCGTCGCCGAGGCGGCCGCCGCCGTCGCGACCGAGCGCGGCGTCGCGGACACCCATCACGCGGCCACCGTGCCAAACACGCTCCTGCTCGCGCCGGGCCTCGTCGTCGACAAGATCTACGTCGGCTACTGGTACTGGGGTCGCCCGTCGGCGTACCAGCTCTGGCTCGACCTCCAGGACCTCTTCCGCCGGCGACTACGACCCGACGACGCCCGAGGCGAAGGCCGCCTGGGAGGCCGCGCAGGCCGTCGCCGTCTAGGCCGCGGCGTGACGAACGGGTGCGGGTGGGTGGGCCAGCCGCCGCCCACCCGCACCGATCGTCGAGCTACGCGCCGGCCGCCTTGAGCCGGGCGAACAGGTCGAGCACCACCTGCGGACAGCTCTTGACAAAGCCCGTTGCGAGCACGGCCGTGACGATGTCGGACGGCTTCTTGCCGGTTTCGAATGCGTCCGGGAACGGCGATGCGCGGTTGATCAGGTTGAAGTAGGCAGCGTGGCGTGCCTCGACGGTCGCGATCTGCGCGCCGGCCTGGAGGAAGTCACCGGTGTCGACGTAGCGGATCGCCCCGTCGTAGGCCGCGGCTGCTCGTGGAGGATGACTGCAGCGAGCCGGCGCGCACGGTGCGCGAGCACGTGGGGCTGGCGCGCCGCTGCCGGCCTCCCGGTGCTCCGGCTCGGCGCGGATCACGAGGTCCTCACCGCGCCGGAAGTCGAGGCAGCCTGTCACGATCATGTCCGCATAGCGGGCGAGCTCGCCCGGGTTCAGCACCGGCCGCATCCGACGAGGCTAGGTTCATCTACGTCAAACTGCACACATGAGAGCCGCGCAGATCACGAAGCTCGGGAGCCCGCCGGAGCTCGCCGACGTCGACCAGCCTCGCTTCGGCGAGGGCGAGGCGCTCGTCGAGGTGCTCGCGGCGGGGCTGAACCCCGTCGACATCTCGATCGGCTCCGGCAAGTTCTACGGAGGCTCGCCGGACACGCCCTACACGCCCGGGTCGGAAGCGGTCGGCCGCGTGCTCGAGGGCGCGTCGCTCGGCGCCGGGACACGGGTCTACTTCCGCGGCGCGGCGACCTTCGCCGAGCGCACCGTGATCGACGAGGCCGGCGCGATCCCGCTGCCCGACTCGGTCTCCGAAGAGATCGGGGCCGCCTGCGGCATCGCCGGGCTGACGGGCTGGCTCGCGGCGTCGTGGCGCGCGCCGGTGCGACCCGACGACACCGTCCTCGTGCTCGGCGCGACCGGGGTCGTGGGCTCGGTTGCGGCGCAGGCGGCGAAGCTCCTCGGCGCGAAGCGCGTGTTCGCCGCGGGCCGCAACGAGGAGGCGCTCGAACGGCTCCGGACCTCCGCGATGGTCGAGCCCGTCGCGCTCTCGGACGATCTGCCGGAGGCGACGCTGATCCTCGACGCGCTCTGGGGAAAGCCGCTCGAGGCGGCGATGAAGGCGGCCCCGCGCGGGGTCCGCGTCGTCCAGATCGGGCAATCCGCCGGGCCCGAGGCGACGCTCGAGTCGAACTGGGTGCGCGGCAAGCTCGCCGAGATCTACGGCTTCTCGCTCTTCTTCGTCCCGCCCGACGTCTTCCGCCAGGGCTACCTCGAGCTCGTCGGGCACGCCGCCGCAGGCCGGATCGCGATCGAGATCGAGCCGTATCCGCTCGACCGGATCGGGGATGCGTGGGAGCGGCAGCAGCAGAGCCCGAATGCTAAGATCGTGATCACGAATGGGTGAGGTCGTCTACACCTCCCGGGTCCGCGTCGAGCGGGTCAAGGGCCCGCTCCGGCGTGCCGAGCTGCCGCACGCCGAGATCGAGTTCGGCGTCCACGACGAGATCGCCGATCACTACGGCGTCCCGCGCGGCGGCGATGCCGAGCGCGCGACGACGCTCGACTACCTCACGGCAGCCGCCGCCGGCTGACTGGCCGGCACCTTCGGGGGCGCGCTGGAGGCGCGCGGAGTGAACGCGAGCGAGGGCAGACTGGTCGCCGAGGCGAGCGGCGAGGTCGAGTCGGACGACGGTGTGCTGGTCCTCCGCCGGATCCACGTCACCTACCGCCTCCGCCTCGACGAGGACGCCGACCGCGGCAAGGTGCAGCGCGCCTTCGAACTCCACCCGCCGAAGTGCCCGGTCTACCGCTCGATCGGCGAGCAGGTCGAGATCACGCTGGAGCTCGAGACGAACTGAGCCTGAAGGGTGCGCAAATCCGGTTTCACGCTGCGAGGCCGTATTCGTGGATCAGTCCGCCGAGTCGATCTCGCGGTCACTGCTTGCAACGCGCCCCAGCCGGTGCCGGTGATGTTCGCGAGATCGGGCGCCGCGCGGTAGGCGGTCGCGATCGCCTCGCGGACGCGCTCGACGTTCCGCACTGCGCGTCCGCCGTTCGTCCGGTCGGGGTGCGGCTCGGGCAGCGGGACGAGCCGTCCGAGGAAGCGTTCGAAGTCGGCGGCGCTCATCGGCTCGCGGAGCAGGCGTGCGCCGATCTCCTCCAACTCGTCGTAGTACCGCCAGGCGATCCGGAGCGTGCGCCGCGCGTCGGTGAGTCGGGCGTCCAGGTTCGCGGTGTGGCGCGCCTTCCACGTGCGCGCGGCGCCCTCGAGCGGGAGCATCATCCCGTTCAGGCACGCGAGCCGGAACGGCGAGACCATGCCCGCCAGTGCCCGCGCCCGCGTACCCGTTTTGTACCCGTGCTCGCCGCGGTCGTCGAAGCCTGGACAGAGCGGTTGCGGGGTCCAAAGGCGGGGGGGTTTTGAACCCCCTCCTGCGACTGGCCTCCGGATCGTGCCATCCGTTGCTCACACGGGCCGCCAGGAAGGACGGCCGCACGCGGTGTGATTGTTACCGCGGACGAGCCTGCAAAATCACGCACTTCGGGCTCACCGCAGAGGCTCAGCTCGACACGTCTTCGACGAGAAGCAACCCCACGAGGCGGCCATCCGACGTGGTCACAAGAGCGGACCCCAGACCTTTCTCCCTCAGACGTTGCGCGGCACCCAACGCGGGAACGAGGGGCCGCATCGTGCTCGGTCCTACCGTCATCACCTCCTCCACCGGGCCCGCGCTTGCCTCTGAAAGCGCCTTCCGGCCCAGGCACCCGCGCCCTAGCACCACACCTTCGCCATTGATGACGATGCATGTCTCAAGCCGGAGGAACGAATGCGCTGCTACACCTCAGACATCGCGTCCGCTGGCCGGGACGTCGGCGCACCCTTCGAAGTAGAGGATCTCAACGACGGGCTCCATCCCGCGTCGAGGTCACCGCCTCTGGCGGCCGCCACGGCGTCAGGAAGAACGGGACGAGCATCAGTCCGTAGACGGCGTGGATGAAGATCTCGAAGCCCTGGTTCGGCCCCTTCGGGTTCGTGAACCAAGGGAACGCCGTCCGGCCGAGGATCTGGAAGTTGACGACGTAGAGGAGCAGGCCGTAGGCGATGGCGGCCACCACGAGGAGGGGTAATCGCCGGAGGGTCGGCACGGCTGTCAGGAGCAGCGCGAAGCCGATCCCGAAGAGGATCGACAGGCCGGTGTGCGTGACGAGGCCGACGAGCATGTTCTCCGGGCTTGGCGTCGGCGTGTCCTGCCCGTGGAAGATCGTCGAGATGTCGATCAAGGGCGCCACCGCCGGCAAACCCTTCGTCGTCACGAAAGCCATCGTCGCGATCAGGAAGCCGACGCCGCCGACGAAGCCCGCGACCGATCCCCGCGTGAAGATGTCGGCGATCGCTGCGGAGACCTCCGCGAGCCGTTCGCCGCCGCGCGTGGTCTCGGTATCGCCGTGCGCTCGAGCTCTCGTAGCCATGGAACCTCCTGTTGGACGCGTCTGGCCGGTTGGCTGCGTACCGTACCGGGACCGATTCCTCGATCGAGAGGCCGGTGAAAGCGCGGCCGAGTCGTCAACAGGACGAGCTCGTTTCTGAACTGTCCGTCGTGTGTCCCGCGAGGCCTCGTCGACGAGACAACGCCCTAGTTTTTTACGGCGTACCCGCTGATGTCGTCGCCCGCTGCAGGCCGGCGGTGAAGCCGGCGAGGTCGGTTTCACCGGCGATCCGCCCCACGACTCGGTGCGTGCGGTCCAGGAAGACCGTGGTCGGCAGCGCCTGCAGACCGAGCTGGGCGGCGAGGCTCCCGCTCGGGTCGAAGATGCTCGGGTGCCGCCAGCCGAAGCGACGGTAGAAGTCCCTCGCGCCGCTCTTCGTGTCCTGGACGTCGATCCCGACAACCTGCACGTCGGGATGGGCGCGCGCGAAGCTGGCGAGCGCTCGCGCTTCGGCGGCGCAGCCCGTGCACCAGGAGGCCCACATGTTGAGCACGACCGGCTTGCCGGCGTAGGACGCGAGGCTGACCTGCTTACCGGTCACCGGGTCTGTGCCGCGCAGCTCTAACGCCGAGCCGCTCGACTTCGCCACTGGCGAACCGGCGGAGGCCGGCGCGGTCGCGCTCGAGCCACTGCCGCTCCGACTGAGGACGACGGCCGCGGCGGCCGCGCCGACCACTACGAGGACGGCCGCGGCAAAAGCGAACTTCATCCAGCGGGGCCGGTCCTGCTGCGATCCCCGTGATCCGGGCGGTCGCCCCTGGCGCTCACGCTTTGCTAGACGCTTGCTCATGTGGATTCCTTTCTTCTGAGTTGCTCGATTCGCGCGACTGCGCGGAGACGACTTCCATACCTGCAGGCTCGCCGGTCGTTCCGAACAGCCGCCGCCAGAGGGCCCAGATGACGAGCGCGACTATCCCTGCCAGCAATACAGCCGCCGCGACCTTGCCGTTGGACGAGGTGAGCCAGGTCGCAATCCGGCTAGAGACGAGTGCGCCGCGGTCGATTACCGAGCGGCCGCTCGTGCGCGAGTCGGCGCCGGGTAGCAGGAAGAAGGCCCAGTAGTAGACGACGTAGGCGCCAGCCAGCAGAAGCAGCGCTCCGCTCGCGCGGTTGACATAGGGAACGACGCGGCGCAAGGCGAGCGCGAGGCCCTTCTGCGAGAGCGCGGCCGCAACGGCAAGCGCGGTCAGGATCGTGCCCATCCCGGCGGCGTAGGCGAGGAAGCTGAACAGACTCTCGGCGACGCTTCCCGTCACCGCCGTTCCGGTGGCGGCGAGGAAGATCGGCAGCGTGCAGGAGAGCGACGCCGTCCCGTAGCCCAGTCCGAAGAGGAGATCACCGCGCACTCCGCGGCCGACGCCTTGCCGCACGCCCGGCAACCTGAGACCGATGTGCCTCCCGCTCAGCACTGCCGCACCTGCGACCATGAGCGCTGCGCCGATCGTCAGCCCGGCCCAGGGCAGCGCGTGGATCAGCTCACGGGCGCCGAGTCCGATCGCCGTGCCGATCGTGCCGAAGACGACCATGAAGCCCACCGTCGTGACCGCGCCGACCAGCAGCGCTCGCGCGACCGCGTCCGCGCCGCGACCCGCGCCGTCTTCGGTGCCGATCCGGCGTGCGAGATAGGCCGGCAGCAGCGCGAAGCCGCACGGGTTCACCGTCGCAACCGTGCCGGCGACGAAAGCGAAGGTGACGGTGCTGCCGCTCAGGCGAGAACTCCGGCTTCGCGCACAAGTGCGTCTCGCACCCAACACTCGTCCGGCCGCCCGACGATCCCCGCATCGGTCCGGAAGACGCGGCAGGAGAGCGCGTAGTGGTCGCGATCTCTCGTGTGCGGGTCGACGTCGCGGCCGCCGACGCGGATCGTCGGCGAGCCGAGAAAGCGCGGCTGCTTCGCGGCCTCGGCGTCAGTCACGGCCACGAGCCGGATCTCAGGCTCGAGGCCGAGCTCACCACTGATGCGCTCGACGAGCGCGACCGCGGATGGTGATTGGGACAGCCGTCGAAGTAGAGGATCTCTACAAGCGGCAAGGTGGTGGCAGCGTCACCCATCGTCTCCTCGCCGCGCCACGCCCCCGGGGTGCAGCACTGATAGTCGGTCCAGAGGGCTCCTTGGCGTTGGAGGGGCAAAGACCTTGCAAGAGCGGCGCGTCCGGATCCGGACGGCGAATAGGGTGAGCGCGGCGGCGAGCGCAATCGCGCCGATCGCGATGCCGCCGACCCAGGCGAATACCGCGACGCTGAAGCCGGCTGCGAAGATCAGCGGCAGGCCGACGCAGCAGGCGATCGAGAGCAGGCCGATCCCGCCGAGGCCGAGGTCTTTGCGCACCTTTCTCACCGCTCGTCGATCCGGCAGCAGGCGGCGACGTGCTCCGCGTTGTCGTCCAGCAGCGCGTGTGCGAGGTCGACCATCCTCACCACTCGCTCGTCGGCGATCCGGTTGTAGACGACGCGATGCTCGCGCCGCGCCTCGATGAAGCCGCACCAGCGCAGGCAGGCGAGATGGTTCGACACCTTCGGCTGCGGCACCCGGAGCCGCTCGACCAGCTCTCCCACCGACAGCTCGCCCTCGTCGCGCAACAACTCGAGGATGCGAATGCGGGTGGGGTCGCCGAGCCCGCGGAAGTACTTTGCGACCAGGTCGCCGCGTACGGGTGCTTCGGGAAGCCGGAACGGGGCTTCGAGTTGAGTCATCGCGGCGTCTCCGTAACGTTCAGTTTGCGCAGGGCGCTCACGTACGCCTCGCTGAAGGTCGGAAACTGGGCGATCGTGTCCTTGAGCACCGCGACCGGGATCTCGGCGCGGATCGCGAGCACCGCCTGGTGGATCCACTCGCCGGCGAGGGGTGCGACGGCCCAGGCGCCGACGAGCACGTCGCGCTCGCGGTCGACGACGAGGCCGAACGAGCCGCGCGGGTTCTGCTCGTAGGTGTAGGGCCGCGCGATCGCGTTCGGGAGATCGAGCGTCACTTCAGAGACGACGCGCCCCCGCTCCTGTGCCTGGGCGGCCGTTAGCCCGACCGCGGCCACCTCGGGGTCGGAGAAGACGACGCGAGGGACGGCGCGGTAGTCGGCGACCGCGTCCTCGCCGAGGATGTTCGCCGTCGCCACCCGCGCCTGGTACTTGCCGACATGGGTGAAGAGCGAGACGCCGGTTGCATCGCCGATCCCCCAGACGCCCTCGGCGGCGCGGCAGCGCTCGTCGACCGGGATCCCATGCGTGCCGACGTCGATCCCGACGGTTTCGAAGCCGAGATCTTGGACGCGCGGCCGGCGCCCAGCGGAGATGACGAGCACTTCGCCGCGGACTTCGCTGCCGTCGTCGAGCTCGACGACGCGTTCGGCGCCGTCGAGCCGCACACGTGTCGCACGGCGGCCAAGGGCTACCTGAATTCCGTCGGACTGGAGCTCCTCCCCGATCAGACGCCCGACCTCCGGGTCTTCGCGGTTGAGCAGCCGGTCGGCACTGTGCACGACCGTCACCTGCGAGCCGAAGCGGGCGAGCATCTGGCCGAGCTCGACCCCGACGGCGCCGCCGCCGATGAAGACGGCGCTGCGCGGGATCTCCTTCAGCGTCGTCGCCTCGCGGTTCGTCCAGTAGCCGGCCTCGGCGAGGCCCTCGATCGGGGGGATCTGCGGCTCGGAGCCGGTCGCGACGATCACGTGCTCTGTCTCGAGCACCTGCCCGTCCACCTCGACCCGGCCCTGGCCGGCGAGCTTCCCGGCCGACTTGAAGACGGTGACGCCCTGCTCCTGGTAGCCGGAGACGGCGCCCGAGTCGTCGAGATGGCGGATCATCCAGTCGCGGTAGGCGGCGACCCGAGCCCAGTCGAGCTCCGGCGTCGAGACACCCGCGGTAGCGCTGCTCTCGTGCCGGACCTCCGGCGGCCGCAGCAACGTCTTCGAGGGAATACAGGCCCAGTAACCGCACTCGCCGCCGACCAGCTCGCGCTCGACAAGCGCGACCTTCCGTCCGGCGCCGGCCAGAATCCCGGTCGCGACCTCCCCGGCCGGGCCCGCGCCGAGGACGACGGCGTCGTAGCGCTCGCCGCTCATGCCGCGCAGCACGACAGCTTCGAGACGTCGCGCGTGAAGATCTGCGCGGCGAGCTTGAAGCCCTCGCTCATCATCAGGTACGGCGCCCAGGTCTTGGCGACGTCGTCGGTGGTGAGCTTGAACTGCACCGCGTACACGGCCGCGAGGATCAGGTCGCCGCCGTTCTCGGCGACCGCGGTCGCGCCGACGATCCGGCCGCCCTCCCGCTCGGCCACGATCTTGACGAAGCCGCGCGTGTCGAGGTTCACAGCGGCCCGAGGGACAGCCTCGAGCGGCAGCGTGCGTACCTCGACCTCGATCCCTTGCTCTGCGGCCTGCGCCTCGGTCAGCCCGACGGCCGCGACCTGGGGATGCGTGAACGTGACGCGCGGCAGCGCCGTGTAGTCGAGCCGCTCGTCGCCGTCGGTGAGGGCGTTCCGTGCGGCGGTCGCGCCCTGCGCGGCGGCGACGTAGACGAACTGGGGCGAGGCGGTGCAGTCGCCGGCGGCGTACACGCGCGGGTTCGACGTCCGCTGCGTGTCGTCGGTGCGGATCGCGCCGCGCTCATCGAGCTCGACGCCGGCACGGTCGACCCCGAGCTTGTCGGTGTTCGGCCGGCGGCCGGCGGCGATCAGGATCTCGTCGCCGCGGAAGACCTGCTCCTCGCCGTCCACCATCACGGTCAGGGTCTTCTGCCCGCCGTCGCGACCGGCGCGGACGACTCTGGCCCCGGTCACGAGCTGGATCCCGTCTGCCTCGAGGATCTCAGTCAGCGTCTCGGCGACCTCGGGCTCCTCGAGCGGCGAGATCCGTTCGAGCAGCTCGAACAGCACCACTTCCGAGCCGAGGTGCGCGTACAGCTGCCCCAGCTCGAGCCCGATGTAGTTGCCGCCGACCACCAGCAGCCGCTTGGGCAGCTGCTTCAGCTCGAGCCCACCGGTAGAGGTGACATAGCCGGCCTCCTCGAGACCGTCGATCGGCGGGATCGCCGGGCGGGCGCCGCTAGCGACCAGGTAGCGCCGCGCCCGCAGCGGCTTGCCCTCGACGAGCAGCCTCTCGGCGTCGGCGAACTCTGCGTGCCCCTTGACGAGATCCCAGCCGTACTCGTCGATCAGGTCGCAGTATTTTTCCCTGCGCATCGTCTCGACGAGCGCGTCCTTCTGGGCGACAAGCGTCGCCAGGTCGACGGGGCCGGCCGAGGTCGGCGCGCCTCGGTGGGGGTTGTGACGAGCCGAACTGTAGGTCTCGCCGGCGCGAAGCATCGCTTTCGAGGGGACGCAGCCGATGTTCACGCAGGTGCCGCCGACGGTGCCCTGCTCGACAATCGCCACCCTGGCGCCCCGCTCGAACGCCTGAATCGCCGCCGCGAACGCCGCCGCACCCGCCCCGACGATCGCCAGGTCGTACTCGAACTCGCCCGACTCCTCGCCCGTGAGCGCCTCGAGCGGCTTCGGGCTGCCGTCGCCCTCGATCGGGAGCGGCTCCCCGAGCTCGTAACTCGTGTCGCGCAGAACCGCACGTGCCTGCGCGAAGTCGACACCCGCGGCCTCGAACTCCGCGAAGCCGCGCCGGTAGTCGACGAACACCCCTTGCGCGCCCGCATCCTCCAGAACTGCCTCGACCTTGACCGCGCAGTGGTCGCAGGTCATGCCCGTGATCTCGAATCGCTGTCTCGTCACCGAAGCCCCTTGTCTCGTATCACGAAAGGATGATATGTGAAACGACCTGGCGCCCGTCCGTCCTGCAGCGGTGCAGCCCGCGAGCTCGCCAACCTCGCAAGGCGGAGCGTCAGAAGGTGATCACCTCGTAGCCGTCGGCGACAAGCCCGCGAATGCTCGGATGACCTTTATGGTCGCGGAGCAGCGGCATGCCCTGGGCCTCCAGTTCCTCCCGGACGCCGAACG
>JBBJOI010000043.1:0-22846 GCA_037721555.1 Gaiellaceae bacterium
GATAGCCGACCTGCGTCGCCACGACCGCGATCGTCGGCAGCAGGGAGTTGCGGAGTACGTGCCGTCCCATCACTTGCCGGGGGGACAAGCCCTTCAGGTAGGCCGTGCGTGTGTAATCGGCGTCGATCGCCTCGATCACGCCGGCCCGTGTGATGCGTGCGATGTAGCCGAACAGAACTGCGACGAGCGCTAGGGCCGGCAACAGCAGGAACTCGACCTGAGTGAAGAAGCCTGCTCCGGGGGGAGCGCTCGCGTTCACCGGGAGCCAGTCGAGCACGACCCCGAAGATGACGATCAGGACGATCGCGGTGACGAACTCGGGAATCGACGTCAACGACAGGCCCGTGACCGTGATCGCGCGGTCGGTCAGCCGGTTTCGTCGCAGCGCGGAGACGATGCCGCCCAGCAGGCTGAGCGGGACGACGAGCACGAACGCGAGGGCCGCGAGCTGAAGCGAGTTCACGAGCGACGGGCCGAGGAGCTCGCTGACGGGAACTCTGTATTGCAGCGAACTGCCGAGGTCGCCGCGGACGAAGTGGCTGATCCAGTCCCAGTATTGGGTCCAGATCGGCCGGTCGACGCCGACCTCATGGTTGAACCTCGCGACGTCCGCCTCGCTCGCCAGATTGCCCAGGACGTTCCGGCCGACATCGCCCGGCAGGAGCTGGGACGCCGCAAAGACGAGCACGCTCAGGAGGACGAGCGTGACGATCGAGAGCGCGAGGCGGTTGAGCAGGAATCGGGCGATGACTGTCCTCCGTCAAAGGTTGCCGGGCCGCCGCGAGCGTGCGCGACGGCCCGGCGAGTCGCCAGCCTCTAGGCGAGCGAGGTGCGGCTGAGGTAGATCGTGGCCTGGGCGTCGGCCTTGTAGCCCCGCACGTTCTTCGAGCCCGCCCCGAGGTAGTCGTAGAAGTACGGGATGAGCACCGGGGTCTCCTGGAGCAGCAGCTGCTGCATCTGCTTCTCGTACCGCCGCTGATCCTTGAGCGCGATCGCGCCGAGGAAGGATTTCGCCGCCGCGTCGAAGCGCTTGTTCGACCAGTGTGCGGCGTTCCAGATCCCCTTTGACCGGAAGGCGGCGGTGATCAGCACGTTCGGCACCGCCCGGTGACCCCAGTTGGTGATGCTCACCGGGGCGTTCAACCACGGGGTCGTCCCCCAGCCCTTCGGCGGACCCTCCTGCGAGCCGGCGAAGTATGCGGTCGGCGTCAGGATGTTGAGCTGCATGTCGATCCCGATCGCCCGCACCGAGCGCTGGATGATCTGCGCCAGCTGCGGGATCTCCCCGAGCCTCTGCGTCGTCAGCGTGACCTTGAACCCGCGCGGGAAGCCGGCCTGCGCCATCAGCTGCTTTGCCTGCTTGAGGTCCTTCTTGCGCTGCGGCACCGACCGGTCCGTGGATGGGTAGACCGGCGCGAACGGTGAGTCGTTGCCGACGCCGGCGTAGGTGCCGAAGAGCGTTTTGGCGATTCCCGGCCGGTCGAGGGTGAGCGCGATCGCCCGGCGGACGCGTGCGTCCTTCAGCGGGTTCCCTGCGTCGACCCGCATCGGCACCTGGCGATGCGTGGAGCCGCGCGCGTTGAAGATCTGCACGTTCGGGCTGGTGAAGAGGGCTCGGCCGGTCGCGAAGTTGACCTGGCCGACCAGGTCGATCTGCCTCCCGAGCAGTCCGGAGACCACCGCGGCGTCGTCCGAGTAGAACGTGGCGTCGACGCCGTCGAGCCGTGTCCGGCCGCCCCACCAGCTCGGGTTCCGTTCGAACTTCGCTCCGACGCCCGGGTTGTACGAGACGAGCCGGAACGCACCCGTCGTCTGCGGCTCCTTCTCGAAGGTGCCGAGCTTGTAGTCGGCCGGCAGCAGGATCGACTGGTACGTGGTCGAGCTTGTGAGATAGGGGAAGCTCGCCGTTGGCGCGTCTAGCCGGAACTGGACAGTGAGGTCGTCGATCTTCCTGATGCCTCCGGGCGAGAGCACGCCCTTGAACGCGGACAGCGCCTGCGAGCCCGACTTCGGGTCCGTGAGGCGCTTGAACGTCGCCACGACGGAGTCTGCGTTGAAGTTCTGCCCGCTCTGGAACTTGACTCCCCGCCGGAGCTTGTACGTCCACATGGTCGCGTTCCGATTCGGCTTCCAGCTTGTCGCCAGCTCGGGAAGCAGCGTCAGGCTCGGCGTCGCCCGGGTGAGGAACTCGCCGGCGATGCCGCCCGTCTGGAGATCGCCGATCTGGTTGTAGAGGTGGGGATCGAGCCCCGCCGCAACCGGGGGCGGGACGATACCGACCCGCAGCCGGCCGCCGGTGCCGCCCGCAGCCTCGCCTGTGCTGCCGAACGCAAGCGGCGTCCTGCCGAACGCCCCGAGCGCCACGCTGATCGCTGTAAGCGACAAGCCGAGCACGCTCGCGCGGCGGATGAACTCCTGACGATCCATCTCCCCGCTGGCGAGATCGTCGAACAGTGCATTCTCGAGCGGGCCTGCATCGTCGTGGCGGAACTCGTCGAGCCGCCTCATCATGTCGCGATCCATCAAACCCCTCTCCCTTCGCAGCGGAATAGTGATTCGCACCCTGTTGGACGTGAGTTACGGCGCGAAGTTGCGATGTGCGATGATCTGCGACGCACCTTCGTGTGGGTGGACCGGTGTCTCATGGTGATTACCGGCCTTTTATGTCACGCAAGGAACCACTGGTCAAGCTTGCGTGCGAGGCTCTCGTTCCACTCTGGCTCGGGGCATGCAGGAGTCCTGCGTCCACCGCCGCGAGCAGCCGACCCGAAGCCAACCCCTCGCCGGCCACACGCTCGACGTCGACGCCGAGGGGCCGATCCGCCGAGAGCGGCTCTACGAGCTCGCTCACGACCGCGTAGGCCGCCGCAGTGCCACCGCCGAGCGGCTCGGGTCGGGCAAGCTCCACCGCTCTCGCCGCCACGACGAGGTGTAGCGCGACGAGCAGCCGCAGCCGGTCGAGCATCGTGGCGAGCCGGCGGACAGCCAGCAGGCTGCCGGTCGAGTCGTCCTCCACCGCGTCCGAGCCACCGCGTGCATGGAGGCAGATCGGTGCAGCCGCGTGCGTCAGCGCGTCGGCGACCTTGAGCAGCGGCGCCATGCCCGCCCCGCTCGTTCCGGGTGCGGCCAGGTTGGCGGAGAGCCCCGTCAGCGGCTCGACGAGGAGGCGGCCCGAACGAGCGACCGCGAGATTGCCGACCTGGGCGAGCCCGAGGGCTACCGCATCGGCCGCGAGCGCGAGGGCGGGTGTGTGGAAGTTGCCCGTCGAGACGATCTCCCCGTCCTCCGAGAGCACGAGCGGGTTGTCACCGGCTCCGTTCAGCTCGGGCTCGAGCGCGGCCGCTAGGAGATCGAGAGCCGCAGCCAAGCTGCCGTGCACCTGGCTGGTGCAGCGGAACGAGAGCGGATCCTGCAGGCGCCGCGACGTTCCCGGACGGGTGAGGGCTCCGTCGGCAAGAAGCGCCCGGAGTCCGGCTGCGCAGGCAGCCTGGCCGGGTGCCGGCCGCGCCGCGGCCACCCGCGGATCGATCGAGGTCAGATTGGCCCGGAAGCCTTCGAACGCGAGCGCCGCAGCGACCTGGGCGGCTTCCAGGAGCGCGCGCGCGTCGTGCAGCGCGAGCGCACCGCAGGCGGCGGAGGCAGCGGTCGCGTTGATCAGCGCGAGCCCATCCTTTGGCGCAAGCGCGAGCGGAGCGAGCCCCGCCCGCGCGAGCGCCTCGCGGGCGGGGAGCACTGCCCTGCCCGCCTGGGTCTCGCCGATCTGGGCCTCGCCCTCGCCGATGAGCGCGAGTCCGATGTGCGCCAGCACACAGAGGTCCCCAGCACCGGTCGACCCTATTTCCGGCACAACAGGCTCGACGCGCGCATTCAGCGCCGCCACAAGGGCCTCGGCGACCTCAGGCCGCGCGCCCGAGCCGCCGCATGCGATCCCGTTCGCTCGCACGAGCATCGCCGCGCGCACCGCATCGCTCGGCAGTCGGGGGCCGACCGCGTTCGCGCGGCCGCGGATCGTGTGCAACGAGAAGTCGGCGAGCGCGTCCTCGGAGACGCGAACTTCGACCCTGGCCCCGAGGCCGGTCGTCAGCCCATAGGCCTCGCGTCCTTCGACCAGATAGTGCTCGACTACCGCCCGCCCGGCCTCGATGCGCCCGAGCGCGTCCGAATGGAGTGCGACGAAGGCCCGATCGCGCGCCACACTCACGATCGTCTCGAGCGTCAGCCCGTGGCCTGTCAGCTCGAGCGGACTCTCGGTTTCCAGGGGCAAGCTCTTGTCCGTGTGTGGTATACGCGCTGGGTGGAACGGCTCGACCTTACCTGGCTCAGCGAGGCTGACGTCGAGCAGGTCGGCCTCACAGACGACGAGATTCTCGCCGCAGTCGAGGCCGGCCTCCTCGCGCAGGCTGCGGGCGAGACGGTGATCGAGCCCCGCGTCCACCTGGATCCCGACCCTTCGCTGAAGGGACACTTCAACGTCCTTCGCGCCTATGTGGCGCCCCTCGGGCTCGCCGGGGTCAAGGTCGTCGGCGACTACGTCGAGAACTACCGGCGCGGGCTACCGTCCGAGCTTGGTCTGCTCTGCCTCTTCGACGCGAGCACCGGCGCTCCCGTGGCCGTGCTTGCCGCGGCAGCGATCACCGAGATGCGGACGGGCGCGCTGACGGCGCTCGGCGCCCGTCATCTCGCCCGTTCCGAGGCGCGGGTCCTCGGGCACGTTGGTGCGCGCGGCACCGCCTATTGGAACGTGCGTCTGCTCGACCACCTCTTCGACTTCGCGGAGATCCGGATCCACTCGCGCCGGCCGGAGAGCCGTCGGGCGTTCGCGGATCGGTTGGCGACGGAGCTCGGTAAGCCCGTCGCTGCCGCCGAGGGCTGGGAGGAGTGCCTGCGCGGCGCGGATGTCATGGTCGAGGCGTCGCGGCTCGAGCGGCCCGAGCCGCATCTCCGCACGGCGTGGGTCGAGCCGGGGTGCCTCGTCGTGCCCTACGGGACGATGAGTGCGGTCGAGCTCTCGCTCACGGACGTGATGGACAAGGTCGTCGTCGACGATTGGGGACAGGCCCGGGCGGGCAGCCTCGGCGCGCTGCGGGCTCACGTCGACTCGGGCCGGTTGAGCGAGGACACGCTCTACGGCGAGCTCTGCGAGATCGTGGCCGGCGAGCGGCCCGGACGTGAGTCGGACGAGGAGAGGATCCTCTTCTGGCATCGCGGTCTCAGCACGAGCGACGTGGCGCTCGGCCACGCCGTCCTCGAGCGGGCGCGCAGCGTCGGTGTCGGCCAGCAGCTGCGTGTTCTCTAGCGAGATGAAGCCGCCGACGGTTCCGGTCTCCCGCCTGTCTCGGGCCGTGGCGCTGACGACCGGTCTCGAGTTCGCCGCGGGCGCCGGGGTCGAGCTCGTCGCAGCCGACGGTGCGCGCTACCTCGACTTCATCTCCGGTTACGGCGTCGTCAACACGGGCCACTGCCACCCCCGTGTCGTCGCGGCGATCCAGGAGCAGGCATCGAAGCTGATCCACGTCTCGACGGTGGGCTCCACCGAGCCCGCGCTCAGGTACGCCGAACGGCTCTGCCGGGTGGCGCCGATCGCGGACGCCAAGCTCTTCTTCACGAACAGCGGTACGGAAGCGGTCGAGGCGGCGCTGAAGCTCGTTCGCTACGCGAGCGGACGGCCGAACGTCGTCGCCTTTGCCGGCGGCTTCCACGGCCGCACGCTCGGATCGCTCTCCGTCAGCACGTCGAAGGCCGCGTTCCGGACGAGGCACGAGCCGCTGGGCGGCGGCGTCTACGTCGTGCCGTACCCACGAGCCGCGCTCTCCTCGACGCTGGAGGCGCTCTCGCGCCTCTTCCTCGAGCAGGTCGAGCCGGAGCGGGTGGCTGCCTTCATCGTCGAGCCCGTGCTGGGGGAGGGGGGCTACGTCGTCCCGCCCGACGACTTCCTGCCCGCTCTCCGCCGGATTAGCGACGACTTTGGGATCGCCCTGATCGTGGACGAGGTGCAGTCGGGCTTCGGCCGCACCGGACAGCTCTTCGCCTGCCAGCACACAGGCGTTGCTCCCGACCTGATGACGGTCGGGAAGGGTATCGCCTCAGGGTTTCCGATGGGGGCGCTGATTGGCCGCCCGGAGCTGATGGACGCCTGGGCGCCCGGAGCGCACGGATCGACGTTCGGCGGCGGCCCACTTGCCTGCGCGGCGGCCGAGGCAACGCTCGACGTCATCGAGGACGAGGGCCTGGTCGAGAACGCAGCGGCGCGAGGGGCGCAGCTGCTCGAGGGCCTACGGCAGCTCGCCGCCGAGCACCCCCAGCTCGTCGTCGAGGTCCGCGGCCGCGGTCTCATGGTGGGCGTCGGGCTCGCCTCCGCCGACGTCGCCACCCGGCTCCGAGCCGAGCTGCTCGACCGATACGTGATCGTCTCGACCTGTGGGCCCGACAGCAGCTCGATCCGGCTCTCCCCGCCCCTCGTCGTCGGCGAGGAGCACGTGCGGCGCTGTCTCGGCGCTTGTCGTGACGCGCTCCCCAGCGTGTGACCGCGGCGTGGTGACGCCGCCACTGCGGCTCGGGCTGCTCTCGACGGCGAAGATCAACGAGCTCATCCTCGCCGGAGTGCCAGAGTCCGTCGAGATCGTCGCCGTCGCGAGCCGGGATGACGCACGGGCGAAGGCCTACGCGCACGGGCATGGGATCGAGCGCTCGCACGGAAGCTACGAAGCTCTGCTCGCCGACCCGGACGTCGACGCCGTCTACGTCTCGCTCCCGAACGGCCTCCATCACGAGTGGACGCTGAAGGCTCTTGCGGCGGGCAAGCACGTGCTGTGCGAGAAGTCGTACTCGGGCCGGCCGGACGAGGTCGAAGCAGCCTGGGACGCAGCGGCGCAGCGGCGGCTCGTGGTCGCGGAGGCGTTCATGTACCGCCACCACCCGCAGATGCGCCGCGCGAAGGAGCTCGTCGAAGAGGGTGCGATCGGCCGGCTGCGGCTGATCCGCACGTCGTTCAGCTTCCGCCTGCTCGACCTCGGTGACCACCGGATGCAGCCGGAGCTCGGCGGCGGCGCGTTGCTCGACCTCGGCTGCTACTGCGTCAACGGCTCGCGGCTGCTCGGCGGCGAGCCCGAGCGGGCGCTTGCCGAGCAGGTAGTCGCTCCGACCGGCGTCGATCTCGACTTCCACGGCACGCTGCGCTTTCCCGACGACGTCGTGGCCCAGTTCGACGCGTCCTATTCGCTCCCCCACAGGCAGCGGCTCGAGGCGGTGGGCGAAGAGGGGACGCTCGTGCTCGATGCTCCCTGGCGGCCGGACTGGGGTTTCACGGTGTCGCTGGCGCGTGGCGAGGAGGTCGAGATCCTGGACGTTCCGGAGGCAAACTCCTACCGGCTCGAGCTCGAGGACTTTGCGGCTGCCATCCGAGGCGAGCGCCCGCCTCTGCTCGGGCGCGACGACGCGTTCGGCCAGGCGCGCACGATCGAGGCGCTCTTTCGGTCGGCGGAGACGGGGAGCGCCGTCACGCTGTCACCGAGCTCAGTGGTTGCGACGTGCCGGCTCACGGCGCCGCCGTAGCACCGCCAGCAGTCCGGCCGCCGACACGAGCACCCAATGGCGTTCGTGATCACGAACCCGAGTTGGACGGTCAGCACTGCCGTGACCGCGAGTCCCGCCGACGCGACGAGGTTCGTCACCAGGTAGCGGGGGTCTTGCGCGTGGACGCGCCCGAGTTGCAGCGCGGCGAACGCCGCAACGATCCCGATGGCGAAGACGATCTGGATCACCTGGAGGGTCATTTCAGCTCCCGTAGACCGCTTTGAGCATCGTGACGCCGCTGTAGGCGTACGAACCGCCTTCCGGGAAGCCGTTGCCGGAGCACTTCGCGCCACCGAAGGGCGCCTCGAGCTCGGCGGAGTCGCACCGCTGATTTACCGCCAGGACGCCCACCTCGAGCCGCTCCTGCGCAGCCTCGATCCGCGCCGCCGACGGTGTGTAGACCGCTGCCGCGAGCCCGTACGGCGTGTCGTTCGCGATCTCCCAGGCCTCGTCGTCACGGTCGAAGCTCTCGACCGTGAGCACCGGAGCGAAGAGCTCTCGGTGCCGAAGCGGATCGTTCACCTGAAGTCCGCGAACGAGTGTCGCCGGAAAGAACGCGGCCTCGTCGAGTTCCGGCTTGTCGAGGGCCGGCGCACGGGCGACGACCTCCGCTCCTGCGCCGACGGCGCGCTCGACCTCGGCTTCGGCTCGCGCGCGGGCGCCGGGCGTGATCAGGGGCCCGAGAGTCGTCGTGGGGTCAGCGGGATCACCGAGGTGCAGCGCTTCGATGCGCGTTTTCAGCGCCGCCAACAGTTCCCCTTCGAGCGGACGCTCGACGAGCACGCGCCGCGCGCAGGTGCACTTCTGCCCGTTGACCGCAGTCGCAGCGGAGACGATGCAGTCCACAGCGAGCTCCAGGTCGGCGTCGGCGAAGACGATCGCCGAGTTGAGGCCGCCGAGTTCGAGCACGCAGCGGGCCGAGCGTTCCGCGGCGAGCCCGGCCACGGTGCGACCCGTCTCGGTCGAGCCGGTGAAGTGGACGACGTCGACGCTCGCCTGCATGCAGAGCTCCCTGCCCGTGTCCGCTCCGCCCACGACGAGCCCGAGCACGCCGTCGGGAAGCCCTGCCTCGCGCCAGAGATCGGACGTGGCGAGCGCGATCCCCGTTGAGAGCTCAGAGGGCTTCCAGACGACGGAGTTGCCGGCGGCAAGCGCCGGCAGCCACTTCCACGCGGGGGTGATCAGGGGCGCGTTCCAGGGCGTGATCGCAGCGACGACGCCAAGCGGGCGCCGCACGACCGTCGCTCGTCCACGGTGCTCGATTGCGGGAGGATTGTCCGCGTACCAGCGGGCGGAGACGGCAGTCCACTCGACCTCGCCCTCTGCCTCCGCCCGCAGCTTTCCCATCTCGGCGACGATCGTTTCGGCGAGGCGCCCCCGGTGCCGCTCGACGAGGTCGGCGAAGCGGACGAGCACCCTCGCGCGCTCCTGCCCCGGCAGTCTCGACCACCGGCCGAAGGCGGCCTCCGCTCTCAGGACGATGTCTGCGACCTCCGCGGGCGCCGAGCTAGGTGTCTCGGCGACCACTGCTCCCGTTGCCGGGTTGCGGCTCGTGACGAGGGCGCTCGTGACCGGCCGCTCGTCACCGGGGCCGCTCGGGAGAGGGGCGTTGCTCGCAGAGGACATCGTCGCGACGATACTGCTCTCATGCTCAGCTACGACGTGCACCAGCACCTGTGGCCCGAGGCGCTGATCGAGCGGCTGCGTGCGCGACCGGAGCGGCCGCGGCTGCGGGGCAGCGTGCTCGAGCTTCCCTCCGGCGATTGGACCGTCGACCTCGACGCCCACACGCTCGAGGCCCGGCTCGACCTGCTCGACCGGGACGAGATCGATGTCGCTGTCATCTCCTGCCCCCCGACCCTCGAGCTCGACGAGGAGCTCGAGGAGGCATACCACGACGGCATCACCGAGGTTGCCGCCGCGTCGAACGGCCGCTTGCTCGCATTGGCCAGCGGCTCGGCTCGTGACGGCTTCGCGGGCGCCTGCGTCCCGGCCTGGAACCTCGCGACTCTGACGGGGCTCGAGCCTCTCCTCGACGAGCTGGAGCGGCGAGGAGCGCTGCTCTTCGTGCATCCGGCGCCGGCGCCCGTGCCCGCGGATACGCCCAGCTGGTGGGTCGCCGTCGTCGACTACACGTCGCAGATGCAGGCTGCCTACGCCGCCTGGATCGCCCACTACGCCGACCGCTGGCCCGACCTGAGCGTCGTCTTCGCGATTCTCGCGGGCGGCGCCCCGTTCCAGCTCGAGCGGCTCGCCTCCCGGGGGATCGACGCCCGGAGCGTCGTACGCCCGAACGTGTACCTCGACACAGCTTCCTATGGCCCGCGGGCGCTGGAGCTATCGCTCGCGACCTACGGGGTCGCACAGCTCGTGTACGGCAGCGACGCGCCGGTGATCGACTCGGAGCCGACCTTGCGCTCCATCCGGAGTTTCGGGCAGGCTGTCACCGACGTCGTCTGCCGAGACAACCCGGCGCGGCTTCTGCAATGACCGAGCTGCGAGACTGGATCCACGAGCGCGCCCCGGCCGGCGAGAACCTCACTCGGCCGCAACTCTCGGCGCTCGCGATCGAGCTGGGATCCGAGAGTGCGTTCTGGGGCCAGCTCGTCCGGCACGATCCAGAGACGCGCTACTTCAACCACCTCTATCGGGACGTCAACCTCGACGTCTGGCTGATCTGCTGGCTCGACGCGCAGGACACCGGCTACCACGACCACGATCTCTCCTCCGGAGCAGTCCACGTTGTCGAGGGGAACCTCTGCGAGGACTACTTCTACCGCGACGCCGGCGGCTGGATCGACGTGCGGACGCGCGAGCGGTCTGTGGGTAGCGTCTTCGACTTCGACGGCTCCTGGATCCACGGGCTGCGTCATGCGGAAGGACCGCCGGCGACGTCGATCCACGCCTACTCCCCGGCCCTCTGGCGCATGGGCTATTACGAGCCGGGCGAGGGCGGGTTGCGGCGGAGCTCGATCACGTACGCCGACGAGATGGCATCGGCCTAGGACGGAGCACTCGAGCTGACCGTCGTTCTCACAGGCTCGACGCTGACGGTCGAAGACGTGGTCGCGGTTGCCCGGAACGGTGCGACCGTGTCCCTCGCCGCAGGCGCTCTCGACCGGATGGGGAAGGCGCGGCTGGTCGCTGAGGGCTCGCTCGCGCGCGGCGAGACGGTCTACGGGCTCTCGACCGGCGTCGGCGTTCGCAAGCGGGCAGGCGTCGGCGTCGACGAGCAGGCGGCCTTCAACACGCGCCTGATCCAGAACCACCTCGTCGCTCAGGGCGAGCTGGCGCCCGAGGACGCCGTGCGCGCGACCCTGCTCGTGCTCGCGAACGGCTTCGCCCGCGGCGCCGGGCTTGCCGGGCCGGCTCTCACCGAGCGGGTCGTGGCGGCCCTAAACGAGCGGCGGCATCCCCCCGTGCGGATGCTCGGCTCGCTCGGGCAGGCTGACCTCGCTCCGATGGCGGATCTGGCTCACGGCCTGCTCGGCCCGGACGGACGGCTCGAGCCGGGGGAGGGGCTCGCGCTGCTGAACAACAACGCGTTCGCCACCGGCCTCGCCGCGCTTGCGGTCGCCGACCTCGAACGGCTCTTGCGCGCGTCGCTCGTGGCGGGGGCGCTCGACCTGGAGGCGTTCGCAGCCAACCTGACTCCGCTCGATCCTGCCGCTGCCCGCGAGCGGCCGTACAAGGGACTCGCCACGGCGTTGGCACGGTTGCGAGAGCTGCTCGCCGGCAGCGCGCTCTTCGAGCGCGGCGTCTCTCGGAACCTGCAGGACCCGCTCACGTTCCGCTGCCTGCCCCAGGTGCACGGAGCCGCCCTGGACGCGTCGGCGTTCGGCCGGTCGCAGCTCGAGATCGAGCTGAATGCGGCTCAGGCCAATCCCCTCGTGGACGTCGCGAGCCGGCGGATCCTCTCGGTGGGCAACTTCGACTCGCTCCCGCTGGCTGCCGCGCTCGACTTCCTCCGCATCGCGCTCGCGCCCGTACTCACGAGCGCGAACGAGCGGCTGGTGAAGCTCCTGCAGGCTCCGCTCAGCGGTCTGCCGGAGGGGCTCTCGCAACGGCCGGGGAGCGCCGAGGACTCCCTCAGCGAGTTCGGCCCGGCCGGGCAGGCGCTCACCGCCGAGGCGCGTCTCCTCGCCCAGCCGGTCTCCTTCGAGCTCGCAAGCTCCGCACACGCCGAGGGGATCGAGGATCGCGCGACGATGGCGCCGCTCGCGGCCCGTCGGCTCGCGGAGATGACGTCGCTCGGCGAGCGGATCGTGGCGATCGAGCTGCTCGTCGCCTGCCAGGCGATCGACCTGCGCGGGAACCGCCTCGGCGCCGGCACGCAACGGGCCTACGAGCTCGTGCGGGCGCGGTTGCCCTTCAAGCGCGAGGAGGACCCGATCCCGGCGAGCATCGAGCCGCTGCGCGAGCTCGTGCGCTCCGGAGAGCTCGGCAGTCTCTAGGAGGGTTTGGCGCCCTTCGCCCGGATCCGCAGGATGGCCTCTTCGCTCGTCACGACCTCCGCGAACTCGCCGTCGAGGCTCGCGAGCGCGGTGCGGTGCATCGTCTCGGTCGGGATCCGCTCGCCATCAGGCCCTGTGCGGTCGAACGTCGCAGTCGCGTCGGAGACGAACCACGTCTCGAAACCGAGGTTTCCCGCCATGCACGCAGTCGTCGAGCAGCAGTGGTCGGTGGTGAGTCCGGCAATGACGAGCGCGCTGATTCCTTCCGCCCGGAGGCGCTTCTCCAGATCGGTGCCGATGAAGGCGCTGTTCACCCGCTTGTCGATGACCGGCTCCCCGTCTGCCGGTTGAGCTTCCGGCTTGAAGTCGAAGGCGGGAGTTCCGCGACGGAAGATGCCGTTCGGTGAGACGCTCTCGTGGCGGACGTGAAGTACGGGAGCGCCTGCGGCGCGCCAGGCCGAGAGCAGCGCTGCGATCCGACGTTCTGCAGCCGGATTTAGCGCGCGCCCCAGGCGGGATTGTCGAATGCCCGCTGCACGTCGATGACGATCAACGCGGGGCGGCGTTCTGCCTCGGATCCTCCGCCCATCGCACTCAAGGGTGCCAGCCTAGCTTGGTGGACACCGCCGCAGCGCCCTCCAGGAGCGGCTCGAGCGCCGTTCTCATCGCGGGCGGGTCGAAGCGAAACGCGGGTCCCTGGAGCCCCATGATCGCCGCCAGCGCGCCACGGTCGTCGTGGATCGGAGCGGCGATCGCGTTCAGGTCGTCCTCGCGCTCCTCGAGCGACTCCGCCCAGCCGCGTTCGCGCACGCGCTCGAGCTCGCGCTGCAGCGCAGCCGGATCCGTGATCGTGCGCGCGGTGTAGGCGGTGAGCAGCCCTGACGGCACGCCGCTCTCGGTGAAGGCGAGCATCACCTTGCCGGTCGCCGTAGCGTGCGCGACGCTCGGCCGGCCGATCTGCGCGACCCCCTGCACCGAGGACGGGCCGGGCACGAAGTCGATCGTGATCGCGACTCCCTCGCCGGGCGCGGAGAGCGTCGCCGTCTCGCCGGTCGCGGCGACGAGCCCCTCCAGCTGCTCGCGGGCGAGGTCGCGCAAGTCCAGCCGCTCGACGACCGCGTTGCCGAGCTGTACGAGCCGCAGGCCCAGCCGGTAGCGGCCGGTCGCGGGGACGTGCTCGACGAGGCGGGCGTCGGCGAGCGTCGCCAGCAGCCGGGAGACCGTGCTCGCGTTGATCCGCGTGCGGCGGGCGATGTCGTTGGTGCCGAGCTCGGCGACGCCGTCGGCTAGCGCGTCGAGTACCGCAAGCGCGCGGGCGACCGATGCGACTCGGCGCGTGGCTGGAGTACCGGTGCGGGCCATGGTAAGCTCACGGCGATTTTGACACATTGTTGCCCCCTGGGCAATTGAGTTCGGCTGTGTGGTCGATGATCTCTTCCTCCTCTCCCTACGTGATCGTGGGGGCCGGTATCCACGGCCTCTCCACCGCCCTCCATCTCGCACGAGAGCTGCGGACACGCGGCCTCGGTTCGGGCGCCGACGTGGTCGTGCTCGAGAAGTCGCGGCCGGGCGCCGGCGCGTCAGGAATCGCATGCGGCGTCGTCCGCAACAACTACTTCCAGCCCGCGATGAGCGAGCTGATGCAGGCCTGCGTCGAGGTGTGGGAGTCCGACCCCGAGGCCTATCACTACAACCCGGTCGGCTACATCGCGCTCGGGCCTCCTGTTCAGGAGCCGGACCTGATCGAGATCTATGAGCGGCAGGAACGGATCGGCTACCGCTCGACCCTGGTCACCGGCGCCAACGAGGTCGACGCGCACATGAAGAGGCTCTTCCCCGACTGGCGCGCGCAGGGTGTCACCGCATGCCTGCACGAGCACCAGGGCGGCTTCGCGTTCAACCAGGACTCGGTCGACGGCCTGCTCGGGAAGGCGGAGGCCGAAGGCGTCCGGGTGGAGACCGGCGTCACGGTCACGGACTTCACGTTCGCGTCGGACGACTCCGTCCGGGCCGTCGTCACGGATCGGGGCAGCATCGAGGTTGGCGAGCAGCTCGTCCTCGCACCCGGTCCCTGGGCACCGCACTTCTGGCGACTGCTCGGGCTCCCCGAGCGCATCGACGTGCGCACGCCCGCGGGCGAGCTCGTCGAGGACCAGCCGATGTGGACCTACTGGAACCTGCAGGAGGGTGAGATCGCGGTCGATCCGACCCTCCATGCGACCGCGGACGGCGGACCGCCGCCGGTGATCCACCTCGACACCGACGCGCCGCTTCGCACCGACGACGGCGACCTCGTCACCGACGAGCTCTGGGGGATCTACTTCAAGCGCGACCGCCACGGCGTCCAGGGCGGTGCGTCGCCGCTCGTCGTCGAGGGCGACGTCGAGCTCGATCCCTATCCGTCGACCACGAACGTCGACTCCGCCTTCGCGGACATGTGGTGCGCGGCGCTCTCGCACTCGATGAGCCGCTTCGAGGGCTGCCGCGCGAGCTACCGGAACGCGCGCTCGGGCGGTGTGGGCGCGTTCACGGTCGACAACTTCCCGGTCTTCGACCACGTCCGCCCGAACGTGTACGCGATCCTCGACTCGAACCACGGCTACAAGATGATCGGCGTCGGACGCGAGGTGGCGAAGGTGCTGGCGGGCGACCACTCGAGCCTGCTGTATCCGTTCCGCTTCGACCGGTTCGCCTCGGGCGACCTGCACCCGGTCTCCCACTCGCCCTATCCCTGGTCGTAGTGGCCGCCCGCGCCGCGGGCGGCTGCCTGTGCGGCGCGATCCGGTATCGCGTCACCGGACCGCTGCGCGACGTCGTGTTCTGTCACTGCAGCCGCTGCCGGAGGACGCATGGCCACGTCGCCGCGTACTCGGCCTGCGCCCGCGGCGACCTCGAGCTGGTCGAGGCGCGCGGACTGCGCTGGTACGAGAGCGATGAGCGCCGGCGCGGTTTTTGCGCCGAGTGCGGGGCGAGCGTCTTCTGGCAGCGCGGGGAGAGCCCCACGATCAGCATCTCTGCCGGCACGCTGGACGAGCCGACCGGGCTCAGTCCCGGCCGGCACATCTTCACGGCCGACGCAGGCGACTACTACGAGCTCGCGGAGACGACTCCGCGAGCGGGAACGCCGAGACTCCCAGAGGTGTAGAACAGGTTGATGAGCCGTCTGCGGATCGCGGCGTCGATCGTCGTTCTCGGCCTCGCCGCGAGCATCGGCCTGACGGCCCGGGCGGCCCCGTCCGTTCTGGAGGGCGGCCGCGTTCCCGAGCCGCTGCGTGGTGCGCCGCTTCAGGGCAACACCGGCCTGCGGCTGCTCGTGCCCGAGAATCCTCCCTTCGTCCTCGACGTCGACAGCGGCACGGTGATCCCGTCCGGCCTCCCGGCGCAGCGCCGCGGGACGCTGCGGATCCTCGGGGTCGGCGGCCGGGCTGCGGTTGTCGTCGCTCGCTCACGCTGGCAGCGCGCGGACATCTATGCGGTTCGCGGCCGTGAAGCACGGGTGTCGCGGCTCGGGACTGGGACGAACGTCTCGCCTGCCGCCGACGGCCACGCGGTCTGGATCCAGAGCGTCGCCTCCCGCTCCCGCTGCGCGCTGCGCCGGATGGGTCTGGATGGGAGGCAGCTCCGCGCTCCCCGGCGGTTTCCGTGCGGCACGGGCAGCGACCCGGTCGGCGGCTCGCTGGGGCTTGTCTCCCGGCGCACCCGGGTGCTCGACCCGGACACCGGTCGCCTCGTTCTGAGGACGCGCTGGGGCGTCCTGGCCGCAGCCGGAACGAAGCTCGTGCTCGCGGGACCGGGCAAGTCGTTCACGCTGCTCGATGGCAAGACCGGCGTCCAGCGACGGCTGCCGTGGCCGAGCACTCTCGGCTGGCGCGACGCGCCCGCGATCGACCCGCGCGGCCGCTTCGTTGCACTCGCGTTCGCGGACCCCGCGTGGGGCCTCGGCGGACAGGCTCTCGACGTCTGGCTGATCGACACCCAGACGGGGAAGCTCATTCAGTTGCCGGGCATGCCGGCGTTCGTCGCGCTCAAGCGCACGAGTATGGCGTGGACGGACGACGGGCGCCTCGTGCTGCTTGGCGAGGATAACGGGAAGGACGTCGTCGCCGTCTGGGGTCCCGGCGAGCGCCGCCTCGCGCTGAAGACCTTGCAGCTCCCGGAGCGCTATGGCGCGAGCGACTCGTTCGCGATCCTCCGCTAAGCGAGGGCGGCCGCGTCCAGCGCGCGCCGCAAGCGTTCGGCCGCCTCGTTGCTGAAGCGGATTCGGTCGTCGACTGCGTCGGGATAGGCGGCGTAATAGCCGCGGCGAGCTCGACTCGGTTGCGGTCGATCCCGGTCGATCGGCTGACCGCCTCGATCGGATCCTCCGCGCCCGCGTGCACGGCGCCCTTGAGAGCGCACGAGCTCCCACACATCCGGTCCGCCCGCCACGCCAGCGCGCCGTCCGGTCGGACCGGTGCGGAAGACGACGCCGGGAAAATCCTCCATCTGCAGGCCCTCGTCAATCAACCGCTCGGCGATACGGGCGCTCGACTGGCCGGCTCGCCGGCCGTGCTCCGTCAGCTTGTCGAGCACCTCGACCGAGAATCGCGCCGAGAACGACTTCGTCCGCTTGCCTTGCTCCATCGGACCCCCTCTCCGTTGTCCACGTAATACAAGCTCTTGGGCTCTCCATTCGTCGGCGAATCCGAAGGCTCGGGCAGTCTCGCGGTGTATACCGTCATGCCGTGGCAACGCTCGTGTTCGTCCGGCACGGTGAGACTGACTGGAACCGCGATCACCGGTGGCAGGGTTTCACCGGACCTCCTCTGAACGAGACCGGGCGCTGCCAAGCGGCTGAACTCGCGGCGCAACTCCAAAACATCGATGCCATCTACAGCAGCGACACGATTCGGGCGCACGAAACAGCCGCGATCATCGCCGAGAGTCTGAGTCTGCCCGTAACGACCGATCAGCGGCTTCGCGAAGTGAACTTCGGGGAGTGGGAAGGCTAACGCGCCAGGAAATCAACGAGCGATTCGCTGGTGCCTTCGCACGGTGGGACGCGCTAGAACTCGCAGAGCCAACCGGAGGAGAATCAGACGCCGCGATGGCCCAGCGCGTGATCCGCGCCGTCGTAGAGATCGCGGGCGAGCACAGCGACGATGGGCGTGTCCTTATCGTCACAAGCGGCGGGCCCATACGCGCGGTTCAGGCCCACGTAGAAGGATTCGATCAGCGGGCGGCGCGGCGTCACCTGGTGACCGTGGAGAACTGCTCGCTTGTCGTGGTCGCCGTTCGTGGAGAGGCTTTCTCGAATCCGACAGACGACGTCTTCCCCGCCTAAGCCAGCCCCGATACTTGCCACTGGTCTTGGGCCGCGGGCGGCCCCTTTAGGGATCTTTGCGCGATGAGCGTCCGCTTCCAGCGGATGCTCATCTTGCGCCGACTATTCAGTGCGATACGGCAGCCGCCGCGAGCTCGGACACGAGCGTGTCCGTCGCGAAGCGCTCGAGTGCGAACGGCGCGATCAGACCGGGCGTCTTGCCGGTGGCGACGAGCTCGGCGAGCGTTGTGCCGACGATCGGCGCTGCCTTGAAGCCGTACGTGCCCCAGCCGCAGCTGACGAGAAAGCCGTCGACCTCGGTGACGCCGAGAATCGGGCTGAAGTCCGGGCTGATGTCGCACAGCCCGGTCCACTGGCGCAGCACGGAGACCTGCTCGAGTTGGGGAAACAGCTCGAGCACGTGCCGGGCCGAGAACTCGAGGAAGGGGAACGTGCTCGTGCCGCGATAGGTCGTGTACGGCTCGATCTCCGCGCCGACGAGCAGCTCGCCGCGATCGGTCTGTGAGACGTACACGTGCATCTGCGACGAGACGATGATCACGTCGAGGAACGGCTTCAGCGGCTCGGTGACGAATGCCTGGAGGATGTGCGTGGTGATCGGCAGCCGTACCTCCGCGAGGTCGGCGACGAGCGTCGACCAGCCCGCCGTGGCGCTGACGACGGTTCCGCACGCGATCGTGCCGCGGTTCGTCTGGACGCCGGTGACCCGGCCGTTCTCGCGCTCGATGCCCGTCACCTGCGTGTAGGGATGGATCTCGACGCCCTGCCGGTCGGCGCCGCGCGCGTACCCCCAGACGACGGCGTCGTGTCGGATGATCCCGCCCCGTGGGTGGTAGAGCGCGCCCACTATCGGCCAGGTGACGTTCTCAGAGAGGTCGAGCTCGGGGCAGAGGCGCGCGATCTCGTCGGTCGAGACGACGCGGCTGTCGATCCCGAGCAGTTGGTTCACCTCGGCCCGCTCGGTGGCGGTGATCAGCGCGCGGTCCGAGTGCGCGAGCGTGAGGTGGCCCTGCTGCGAGAAGAGGAGGTTGAAGTCGAGCTCGAGCGAGAGGCGCTCGTACAGCTTCACGCTTGCCTGGTAAAAGGCGGCTCCCTCCGGTGTACGGTAGTTCGAGCGGATGATGGTCGTGTTGCGACCGGCGGCACCCGAGCCGATGTAGCTCTGCTCGAGCACCGCGACGTTCGTGATGCCGTGCTCGCTGGCGAGGTAGTACGCGGTTGCCAGGCCGTGCGAGCCGCCGCCGACGATCACGACGTCATAGCTCTGCTTGAGCTCGCCGCGCGGACGCCACATCCGCCGCTCCCGGAAGAGGTCTCTCACGGTAGCCCTGCTGCAATGTCGAGCACGACCTGCGCCACGTAGTCGGCGTACTCCTGCGGGAAGAAGATCCGGAACGTTTCATCGTGCCGGAGCACGGTCGCCGGCACGCGCGCGACCATTCCCGTCGCCGGCAGGGCATCCAGGTCGAGGTCGGTCAGACGACGCAGCAGCTGCTCGCCCGTGACCTCGATGCCCGCCAGCGCGCCCGTCACATCGACGACTGAGCGTCCGCGGGTGCTCAGCTGCTCGATGTGCCGCCGGGCCTCCTCAGGGGGACAGAGCACGAGCGCGCGATCCGGGGAGATGCGGACGATCTCGGCGTCATCGAGGTCGAGCTCACCGACATCGCCACCAACCTCGAGCTTGCCCGTCAAGGAGAGGTCGCGCACACCCGGCGGCGCTTGCCGCAGAGCCCGCTCGAGCGGCGAACGCTGGACAGGCTCGAAGTCGGCCTCGGCGCGCGCGAGGGCGGGGCTGAGGAACTCGAGCCCATTCACGAGCGCTGCCTCGCTCCCTCGGGGTCGTAGAACGGATGCAGCCGGACGGACGCCTGTGCGAGCCGGCCTTCGATGCGGATCTCGAGCCGTGAGCCCTCCTCCGCGAGCTCGGGCGGCACCCAGGCGAGGCCGATCGCCTTTCCGAGCTGCTCACTGCGGCGGGCGCTCGTCACCCGGCCCACCGGCCGCTCGCCGACGACGATCTGTCCGCCCTCGGCCGGCACGATGCCGTCGTCCATCTCGAAGCCCACGAGCCGCTCGCGGGCGCCGCGATCGCGCATGTGCTCGAGTGCCCACTTCCCGACGAAGTCGTCCTTGTCGAACTTGACGAGCCAGGCCATGTTCGCGTCGAGCGTGTTCGACTCCGAGTCGGTGTCCTGGCCGACGATCACGTGCTGCTTCTCGAGCCGCAGGATCCGCTGCGCCTCGAGTCCGAAGGGCCGGATCCCGAGGTCGGCTCCCCGTGCGAGCAGCGTGTCCCAGAGGTACTCCCCGTACGAGCTCGGGAAGTGGAGCTCGTAGCCGAGCTCGCCGACGAAGCCGATCCGCAGGAGCAGGCACGGCACTCCGGCCACGTGCGCGCGCTTGGCGTCGAGGTACGTGAACGCCTCGGCCGAGCAGTCGAGCGGCGTCAACCGGCCAAGGAGGTCGCGGGCGCGAGGCCCGGCGACGTTCACGGCGGCGAGAGCGCCGGTCAGGTTCACCACTTCGACGTCGAAGCCCCAGACCGCGTTCCACCACCGGAACCACTCGAGCACGACGCCGGCGCCGGTCGAGGTCGTCGTGACGTAGAAGTCGTTCTCGGCCAACCGCCCGATCGTGCCGTCGTCCATGATCCGGCCCGCGTCGGTGCCGAGCACCCCGTAGCGGACACGGCCGACGCGGAGGTCGGCGAAGCGGTTGGGGTAGAGGCGTTCGAGGAACGGGATCGCCTCAGGACCGCGGACGAGCAGCTTGCCGAGCGTCGAGACGTCGATCACGCCGACCGTCTCGTGCACTGCACGCACTTCGCCGGGCGGATCGCCGTAGGAGTGGACGCGCCGCCACTCGCCCGTCCACATCATCCGGCCGCCGAGCTGCTCATGACGGTGGTGGATGGAGGTTCGCCTCGTCGGCTCGTGACCGCGGCCGGCCAGCAGCCCGAGCGACACGGGCGCCCAGGGCGGGCGCGCCGTCGTCGTCCCTAGCGCTGGCTCGGCGATCCCCGTCTCGGCCGCGAAGAGCCGGATCGACGGGAGGTGGCACAGCCGTCCCTGGCACGGTCCCATCGTCACGGCCGTGTAGCGCTTCGCGAGCTCGATCGAGTCGAAGCCCTCGGCGAGCGCGCGCTTCACGTCCTTCCGCGTCACGTCCTCGCAGATGCAGACGAAGCAGCGCCCTTTTCCGGCGTATGCCGGACGAGGGTTGGCGCGCGTGCTCCGCGCCCCGGTCACCGAGCCGACCGCCTCGACGTTGGGCGGGAGGTCGTGCGGGACGAAGATGCCGGCGCCGGCGTCGTACTCGATCCGCGCGCCCGCCTGCGCGAGCAGCGAGTAGGCGGGCTGGCGACCACCGGACACCACGAGCAGGTCGCATTCGACAGTGGCGCCGTCAACCGTGACCGCGTTGACGCGACCCTTCCTGCCCTGCGCCACGATCGTCCTGGGTGAGTGCTCGGCCAGGTCGATGACGCGTGACACCTCGGTCCCGGCCTCGCGCAGCTCCGCGGCGATGGCCTGAGCGTCGGGAGCGAGAACGACCGCTCGCTCACCCGGCTTGAGCGCCCAATCGCGAACCAGGCGGCGACTGCCCACTGGCAGCATCACGCCGACGAGGTCGTTCCCTGGGAAGAGCAGCGGTTGCTCGATCGAGCCGGTCGCGACAATAATCCGCTCGGCTCGGAAGCGGAAGAGCACGTTTCTCGCAGCCACCGGGACGAGCCCGCCCTCGTAGATACCGATCGCCTGGGCCGGCGACAGCACCTCAAAGGGTGCTGCCCCGATTCGTTCCACCTCGCCGAGTCCCTCGTCGACGAGCACGACCTGGCGGCCTGCCCCCGCTGCCTCCCGCGCCGCCGCGATCCCGGACGCACCGCCTCCGATCACGAGCACCTCGACGCGCCGGTGCTCGGTGTCGAACCGGTGAGTGCGCCTGCCGTGCTTGTCGATTCGTCCGAGCCCGGCCGCGTGCCGCAGGAAGCGCTCGTAGATCGGCCACGCCCGCCGAGGCCGCATCATCGTCCGGTAGTAGAACCCGACGGGAAGGAACGGCCCCCCGATCTTGTCGACGATCGACATCAGGTCACGGTCGAGCGAGCCGAGGACATTCTGTGCCCGCACCTGCGCGCCCTCCCGGGCAGGCTCGACACATGCGCGGACACTCGGTACGCCGTCGACCTGCATCAGGCAGTTGGGGCACTGCCCAGAGCAGCAGAGCAGGCCGCGGGGGCGGTGGTACTTGAAGCTGCGCGAGAAGACACGCCGCCCGGAGGCGAAGAGCGCGGAAGCGATCGTGTCGCCCTCGAACGCCGGGATTCGCTCACCTTCGAAGGAGAACGCGAGGCTGCGGTCGCGGTTCAGGCGCTCGTGCGGTTGCGGCGGCAGGCGCGGCTGGGCACCCGCAGAGTTCAAGGCAGTCGTGGAACGGCGCACTAGGCTGCGGGTGTGTCCGGCGTCGCCGTTGCCTCGGGAGCGGCCGGGGCCTCACGGTTCGCCCCGACTACCTCGGTGGTCAGGACCTCGTTCGTCCGGGTGTCACGCTCGGCCTGAAACCACAGCTCGCAGCCGAACCGGTGAAACCACCACTCGCGCTGGCTGCCGGCGACGTTACGGCGCAGGTAGACGTAGGCAGCCAGCTCTCCGAGCGACGGCGAACCCTCCGGACTCGGTGACACTGGCCGCACGGAAGTCTCGCCCGCGTAGACGAACTCGTTGACGTCACGGGGCCCACAGTTCGGGCACGGCAGCAAGAAGGACAAAGTATCGCCTCTGGGGAAACGCTATTGCCATTCTAGTCGATTCGGAGCATCTCCACGCAAGCGGGCAGCGAACGATCAACCACTGGTCGGGGTGATTGCCCGGTACTCCTCGGCGCGCCGGCCGCGACTCTGGTCATGCTCGGCCCTCGTGACCGCCATGAGATCTAGGTAGCAGGAATCGGTGGTCGCCGATTTTCGAGTTCGAGCCAGTGCCACCGGCCGGTTCAGGCTTGTTCCGCAGGGCGTTATCGTTGACGAGATGCGAGCGCCGCTGACGATCGCAGCTGTTCAGCCGACCTGTGCGGCGAAGGACGTGCGGAGGAACGCGTTCGAGCACGCCGACACCATTCGTGCAGCGCGGGCGCGCGTCGTCGTCTTCCCCGAGCTGTCGTTGACCGGCTACGAGCTGGACGCCGATGCGGTGCCGCTCGAGCATGATGCTCTGACGGTGATCGCGGACGCCTGCGCGGAGACGGGAACCGTGGCCCTGATCGGCGCACCCGTCGAAAGCGAGCGCGGAGGAGCCCAGATCGGGACGTTGCAGGTCACCTCCGCAGGCACCGAGGTGGTGTATGGCAAGTCGTACTTGGGCGGCGATGAGTTGGCTCGCTTCATCCCGGGCAGCGGCCCGGTTGCGATCGAGGTCGACGGCTGGAGGATCGGGCTCGGCATCTGTAAGGACACGGGCGTCGACCAGCACATCGCCGACACGGCAGCGCTAGG
>JBBJOI010000044.1:0-22385 GCA_037721555.1 Gaiellaceae bacterium
CTTGCCCGCAGCCTGCCGCTGACCGTTTCGTGCCTAGCGGCGACCTTTCAGCTGCATGTTGGCTCGTCCCTCGGCCCCTGCTTTGGCCCAACGTTTCCGCTCCTCCGCCTGCAGCCGCTTGTCGAGCCGGCGCTCGAGGTGGGCGAGCTCGCGCTGGAGCTTCCTGTAGCTGTCCCAGCGACCGAAGTCGAGGGTCCCTGCCTCGAGCGCCGCCCGAACCGCACAGCCGGGCTCCGTGCGGTGGGCGCAGTCCGAGAAGCGGCACTGGGACGCCAGCTCCTCGACGTCACCGAACACCTCACCGAGGCCGTCCGCCGACTCCCACAACTGAAGCTCGCGCATCCCGGGCGTGTCCAGGATCAGGCCGCCTTGCGGAAGCAGGACGAGCTGGCGGGCAACCGTCGTGTGCCGGCCCTCGCCGTCGGACTCCCGGATCGTGTTGACCGCGAGCAACTCCTCGCCGGCAAGCGCGTTCACGAGGCTGGACTTGCCCACGCCCGACGAACCGAGGAGCGCAGCTGTTCGGCCGGGCCGGAGATAGGAGCGGATGAGCTCCAGGCCGTCGCCGGTCAGGTTCGAGATCGGATGCACGGGCACGCCGAAGGCGATGGCTTCGACGTCGAGCACCTGACGAGCCACCGTGGTCGACAGGTCGGTCTTCGTCAGCACGATCACGGGCTCAGCGCCGCTCTCCCAGGCCAGCGCGAGGTAGCGCTCGAGCCGGCGGAGGTTGAGGTCTTCGTTCAGCGACGACACGAGAAACACCGTGTTCACGTTGGCCGCGAGAACCTGTTCTGCGGCGGCGAGGTGCGCCACCTTGCGCGAGAACTTCGTGCGCCGCGGCAGGACGGCCTGGATCGTCGCGGTACCCTCGTCAGGCCGATGTGCGACTGCGACCCAGTCGCCGACCGCTGGGAGGTCGCCGGACCCGGAGGCTTCGTGCTCGAGCCGTCCGGCCACCGTCGCGCGCAACTCCCCTCCGCCCGAGAGAAGGACGTAGGCGCCGCGATGTTGCACGGCGACACGCGCCGGGACGAGGCCCGCCGCAGCGTGGGGTTCGAAATCGTTTGTCAGCTGGTCTGACCAGCCGAGTTCTTGCAGTGCGTTCAAGCGAGTCTCCTTGAGCAAAAGGGGCGGGAGGGCGCGCCTCGACGACGGCGCGTCGCGCCCAGCGTCTTGCGGTAGGGACTCGCGGAGGTTACGACCGACGAGCCTCTAGCGCCGCTGGGCACTAGTGGCGAAGGGGGCAAGCTCGATCATGTTCGACCTCCTTCGTCGCCGGGATGTCTCCAGTATGCCTAGAACCGGTGTCGAGGTCGAGTGGCGTTTGGTGTTCGTCGGGGTAGGGGGTAGAGTGCCGCCGGGCTCGAGCCCTGGCCGACCGCGTGTGCTCAGGCGAGCCGAAGCACGAACGAGGGGGAAAGAGGCGTTGTGTCTCAACCTGCCGAGCGACTGCGACCCGAGTCTCGACTCCGAGCCCTCCTTGTTGCATTCGTGGTCGGTGCCCCGACGCCTCCGACAGCAAGCGATTCGAACCAGACCACAAGCGATCTGAGACAGTGAACCAGACCACAAGCGATCTGAGACAGGGGAGTTCAGATGAAGAGGACGATGCTCGTGCTCGTAGCGGTCGCGCTGGCGGCCGTCGCGGCCGTGCCGACGGCGTCGGCGCAATTCACCCCGAGGCAGGGCAAGCCGACGGTCGTCAAGCTGCTCTCGTTCAACGACTTTCACGGTCATCTCGAGGCCAACACGCCGGGGCGGATCAACGACCCAGTCACCGGCGCGAGCGTACCGGCCGGAGGCGCTGAGTACTTCGCCACGCACATGAAGGCTCTCGGCTCCGAGGACAGGGACACGTTCGTCGTCGCCGCCGGGGACATGATCGGCGCCACGCCGCTGCTGTCAGGGCTCTTCCATGACGAGCCCACGATCGAGTTCCTGAACCTGATCGGCACCGACAGCGTCGGCGTCGGGAACCACGAGTTCGACGAGGGCAAGGACGAGCTCCTGCGCATGCAGTTCGGCAACCAGCTCGGCGGCGACGGCTGTCACCCTGCCGACGGCTGCCAGGACGGGACGCCGTTCTTCGGCTCGATGTTCGGCTATCTCGCCGCTAACGTGGTCCTCGAAGGCACGAAGAACCCGCTGCTTCCGTCGTACGAGATCTTCGAGACCTCGGCCGGCAAGATCGCCTTCATCGGCGAGACGTTGGAGAACACGCCGCTGATCGTGACGCCCTCGGGCGTCGCGGGGCTCGACTTTCTCGACGAGGCCGACACCGCGAACGCCCTCATCCCGGAGCTCCGGGCGCAGCGGGTGAAGACGATCGTGCTGCTGCTGCATCAGGGCGGCTTCCAGAACGCTCCGTACTCCCGCGGCTTCCAGGACGTGAACGCGTGCGAGAACTTCAGAGGGCCTGAGCTGGTCGACGTTGTCAATCGGCTCGACCCGGAGATCGACGCCGTCGTGAGCGGGCACACACACGCGGCGTACGTCTGCAGGATCAACGGACGGCTCGTGACGGGCGCGTCCTCCTTCGGCCGCCTGATCACCTCGGTCGAGCTCTCGATCAACGCGCGCTCCGGCGACGTTGTCTCCACGAGCGCGAAGAACAACGTGGTCACCCAGACCGTGGCGAAGGATCCGGCGGCGTCCCAATTGCTCGCGCACTACAAGGGATTCGCGGACCCGATCGCCAGCCGGGTCGTCGGCTCGATCACGGGCAGCCTGCTCGCCGGCAGGGACGGCGGCGACAACGCGGCCGGAGAGTCGACGATGGGCGACGTAATCGCAGACGCACAGCTCGAGGCGACGAAGCCGGCGGACTTCGGCGGCGCTGTCGTCGCGTTCATGAATCCCGGCGGCATCCGCGGCAGCCTGATCTACACCCGCACCGACGGCCAACCGCAGCCGGTCACCTACGGAGAGCTGTTCACGGTTCAGCCGTTCTCGAACACGTTGGTCGTCAAGACGTGCACGGGTGCGCAGATCGAGGCGCTGCTCGAGCAGCAGTTCGTCGTGAACCGCATCCTGCAGGTGTCGAACAGCTTCCGCTACAGCTACAGCGCCAGCGCACCCGTCGGCAACAAGATCGACCCGGCGTCGATCAAGATCGACGGTGCCACAGTGGTGCCCACGTCCGCGTATCGAGTGACGATGAACAGCTTCCTCGCCGACGGCGGCGACGGATTCACCGTCTTCACCCAGTGCACGAACCAGCTGGGCGGTGAGGTCGACCTCGATGCACTCGTCCGCTACTTCGAGAAGCACTCGCCGATCGCGCCGCCACCGCTCGTCCGCATCACCCGGCTGCCGTAACAACGGTGAGCGGGGGCGGCTCGCCGCCCCCGCTCACCGGTAGCTTCGGCGCATGGAGCCTTCTCGTCTTCGCGACGGCCTCCGCGCCGCAGCGCCACTCGCCCTGGCGCCGATCCTCTTCGGCGCCTCCTTCGGCCTGCTCGCCGGCGACGCCGGGCTCGGCTGGGCAGGCGCGATCCTGATGTCTGCGACGACGTTCGCCGGATCGGCGCAGTTTGCCGCGGCCTCGATCCTCGATTCGGGCGGCGGCGCGGCTGCCGCCATCGTCGCGGCACTGCTCCTGAACGCCCGCTACGTCCCATTGAGCGTGTCAGTCGCGTCCATCTTCCCGGGTTCGCGTCGTCGTCGTCTCGTCGAGTCGCAGTTGATCGTCGACGAGTCGTAGGCCCTCTCCGGACGCGGCGGCCGCTTCGACTACCACGTCCTCGTCGGTGCGAGACTTCTCTTCTATGTGCTCTGGGTGGCCGGCACGGCTCTGGGTACGGTGGCGGGCGATCTCCTCGAACCGAACGCGATCGGCCTCGACGCCGCCTTTCCGGCGCTCTTCCTGGCGCTGCTGGCTCCCTACCTTCGCTCGCGGCGCGCTCTAGCGGCGGCGCTGCTGGCGGCGTCGATCACCTTCGTGCTCATCCCGTTCACGCCGCCGGGAGTTCCCATCGTCGCCGCCGGCGTCTTCTGCCTGCTGGGGTTGCGGCGATGAGCACCGAGTTGCGCCGGTGAACACAAGGTTGTGGAGGTGAGCACAGGGTGGGTCGTCGTCCTGATCGTGGGAGCCGTGACCGTGCTCTTCAAGGCGGCCGGTCCAGTCTTCATCGGCCGTCGCCCGCTGCCGCCGCGCCTGCTCTCGCTCGTGGAGGTGCTCGCTCCCGCGATGCTGGCGGCGCTCGTCGTCACGCAGGCCGTGGGTGCCGATAGGCAACTCGTCTTCGACGAGCGCCTGCTGGGACTTGCGGCCGCAGTGATCGCGCTGCGGCTGCGAGCGCCACTCATCGCGGTGATGGTCGCGGCGGCGGCGACGGCGGCCGTCGTGCGACTGCTGACGTAGGACATCGCAGAGCGAGCGGGACGCTGATTCGAGCCGCGATCAGAGCCCGAATGAAACGGAAGCCTTGTGTCGCCGGAACGGCCCTGAGCGACTCGCTCGCCCCGCCGACGAAGCGTCAGTCTAAGCCGGTTTCTCAAACGGGCGGGCGCAGAGCGGCGAACTGATCCGTGACTTCCAGACGCCGGGCCCGGAAGCGGAAGAGCGCCGCCGGTCGGCCGCCCGCGCGGCCCGGATCGCGCCGGCCTCCCGCGGGCTCGAGCACCGCGCGCCGCAGGAGCACGCGCTTCAGGTTGGTGGCCGAAACCTCGTGCCCGAGCGCGGCCACGTAGAGCTCGCGCAGCTCCGGCAGCGTGAAGAGAGGTGGTGCGAGGGCGAAGCCGACGTTCGTGTACGAGAGCTTCCCCCGCAGCCGGCCACGCCCGGCGAGCACGATCTCGCCGTGGTCGAACGCAAGCGGCGGCAGCGCATCGACGGCATGCCACGAGGTGTCGGCCGGCAGCCGCGGATCGGCGTCAGCCGGCACGAGGCCGAGGTAGGCGGTGGCGAGCTCCCAGCGTGATGGATCGCGGTCAGGGTCGCTCCAGGTGCCGAGCTGCTCGGCATGCGTGAGCTCGGAGACGTCCACCTTCGCCGCGAGGTGGCGACGGATCGACGTGTCGAGCGGTTCACGGGCCTCCAGCGTGCCTCCGGGAAGGGCCCACACGCCTTTGAATGGCTTGCGCGCACGCTGCCAGAGCAGGACCCGCAGCTTGCCCTCACGGACCTGCAGGACGACAGCGAGAACGGCATGGCGGGGGGCTGTGGTAGGATCTTCCATGGTTTTCGACTCTCAGGCTAAAACTTAGCGAAAGGCTCTTCCCGATGCTTGGGTACACGTCTCGCCTCCTGCTGCTCGCGCTGCTCGTACTCATGGCAGCGGCGGCCGCCGGCTGCGGCTCCGACGCCGACGAAGCGGCCGCACCCCCTACGACGGCCGGGACCGACGCGGCGGAGGAGAAGCTCAAGGTCGGCCTGATCACAGATCTCGGCCAGCTCGACGACGACGGCTTCAACGAGCTCGCCTTCAAAGGGCTCACGCGGGCGGAGAAGGAACTGGGGGTCGAGGGACGGGTGATCGAATCCGCTTCGGCTGCCGACTATGTCCCGAACATGACCTCGCTCGCCCGCAAGGGCTACGACCTGATCATCGGCGTCGGCTTCTCGCAAGGTGACGCGATCGGTAAGGTGGCGCGGCGTTTCCCAGAGGTGAGCTTCGCGATCATCGACGTCGACCAGGCGTTCGTCCCGGGCAAGCCGGACAACGTGCAGGGGCTGCTCTTCCGCGAGGAGGAGGTGGGTTACCTCGTCGGCTATCTGGCGGGGCTGGCGGAGAAGCGCCGTGTGGGCCCAGACGTGATCAGCGCCGTGGGCGGCATGAAGGAGCCCCCTGTCGACCGCTTCATCGCCGGTTACCGCGCGGGCGCCGAGAAGGCCGCACCCAAGGTGAAGCTACTGCTCGACTACTCGCAGGACTGGGACGACCAGGCCAAGTGCAAGGAGCTTGCTCTGAACCAGATCGCCCGCGGCTCGGGCGTCGTCTTCCAGGTCGCGGGCGGGTGTGGCCTCGGTGCCCTCAACGCCGCCGGTGAGCGGAAGCGCTGGGGCATCGGCGTCGATGCCGACCAGTCTCACCTCGGGGCCCACATCCTCACGAGCGCCCAGAAGGGCGTCGACGCCGCCGTCTTCCTCACGATCCAGCGGCTTCTGGACGGAAGCTTCGAGGGTGGCGGCAACTCGACCTTCGGCCTCAAGGAGGAGGGCGTCGGGCTCGGCAGGGTGAGCGCGAAGGTGCCCGAGGCGGACGTGGACGAGGTCGAGAGGATCGAGCAGCAGATCGCGGAGGGGGAGATTGCCGGAATTCCGACAGAGGTGACGGCGGGTTAAGCACCCTGGTCTGCCGCGGACAACGTCCTTCCTGACCGACCATCGACCCTGGTGCCTACCGGAACCTTCCCGGCGGGCCATGTCCCAGGCTCAAAGCCTCGGACGTGCCCTCACCGCCAGGGTTCAGCCGCCCGCGATCGCGGCGACGATTCGCACCTCGGCCGCGGGGGCGAGGGGCTCGGCGAGATCCTTGACCCGCTCGCCGTCCACATAGACGTGGACGAGCGAGCGCACCTCACCGCGCTCGTCGAGCACGAGGTCGGCGACCGGGAGCCCGGCGAGCGCATCGCGGAGCGACACCGCCTCGACCTCGAAGCGCTTCTGCCCGCCGGCCTCGGCGGCGAGGAGGCCGGGGAGGAAGACGACCGCCATCGCCTAGAGACCTGATGTGAAACTTAGGCACGCACGGCTGGTGTGCCAGACACGGCGCGGTTTGGCCGGCTCGGGCTTGCCCGTAGCGCCGCTACGCGCCGCCGACCCGGCCCAAACCGCTCCGTCTGGCCCATCCCCGCGCACGCCCGAGTTTCACATCAACATCTAGGGGAGCGGGGCTGCCTCGACCGAGAGGACGGGCGGGAGGTGTCGCGCCGCCTCGACGACCTCGCCGTCGCTGAGGGCGTAGACGAAGCCGCTCTGGGTTCCCGCGTAGACGGCCTTGTCGTCCCAGCCCATCCCCTCGCGCAGAACCGCTGCCCACGCCGGCTCCTGCGCAACGTGGAGCTTCCAACTCGCCCCTGCGTCACGCGTGCTGTAGATGCCGATCCGGCCGTCGCAGGTGACGCGGTTCTCCGAACTCTCCTCGGGAATCACCCAGGCAGCGTCGGGATCGCTCGGGTCGAGCGCGAGCCCGAAGCCGAACGGTGACGGCACGCCGTTCTCGTCCAGCCGTTCCCAGGCCTCGCCGCCGTCGTCGGATCGGTAGATCCCGCAATGGTTCTGCTGCCACAACCTGCCGGGGCGCCCGGGATGGGCGAGCAGCTTGTGGACGCACTGCCCGACCTCCGGGAACGGATCATCGGGCAGAAAACAGGCCTCGGTGCCCGTGTTCGCCGGCTGCCAGGTTGCACCCCCGTCCTCGGTGCGGAAGACACCAGCAGCCGAGATCCCGATCCAGAGTCGGTCGGCGTCGGTCGGGTCGAGCGCGATCGAGTGGCAGATCAGTCCGCCTGCGCCCGGGTGCCAGCGATCGCGCGTCGCATGCTCGAGGACGCCGCGATTCGCCTCCCACGTGGCGCCGGAGTCGTCGGAGCGGAAGAGGACGCCCGGCTCCCCGCCCAGCCAGAGCGTCTCGGGCTGCGAGGGATGGCCGGGCTCGAGGTGCCAGGTGGAGGCAAGCTTCAGCTCCGAGTCCTCGGGCAAGCCGAGCCCCTCTGCGCGCTCCCACGTCTGCCCACCGTCCCCGGAGCGGTGCACCGTGCCCCCATAGACCCAGTTGTTCGTGCATGCAAGGAGCGCGCCGTCGCGCGGGTCGGCGATCGCGTGGTTGATCTCCCAGCCGGTGAGGAAGGGTCCATCGACGTCGAAGGAGCGCCGGTCATCGTCGCCGCGGACGACGAACAGCCCTTTTCTCGTTCCCACGAGCAATTGCACACCCACAGATCGAGCCTATCGGAGGGGGATCCCATGGCAAAGCTGAGCGAGGCGCAGGGCACGTTCCTGCAGGAACCGAACTACGCCGTCGTCGCCGTCCTGCGCGACGAGGGCCCGCCGCACCAGACCGTCGTCTGGGTGGACTGGGACGGCGAGCACGTGCTGCTGAACCTGAACACGTGGCGGGCGAAGCTCGAGTACCTGCGCCGCGACCCCCACGTCTCGGTGCTCGTGCTCGACCGCAACGATCCCTACCGCTGGATCGGCATCGACGGCGAGGTCGTCGAGATCACCGAGGAGGGAGCGGCGGAGCACATCGTCAAGCAGGCCGGCGTCTACTTCGGCCGCGACTCGTACAACTTCAAGCCCGGCGAGCAGCGGATCCTCGTGAAGGTCGAGCCGCAGCGCGTCGAGCCGTACGGGATCGATTAGGCTCGCGACCGTGGCCGAGGAGTCCGAGACGCTCCTGCGCGGCTTCGTCTCGAGCGAGCTCTCCTCCTGCGGTCTCATCTGCCGCGCCGACGAACGCGGCGACCCGGTCGTGCAGATCTCCCGCCCCTGATGGCCGGCCGGGCGGAGTTCGACGAGATCGCGGGCCTCCTCGGCGACGTCCTTGCCGGGGCCCCCCGCCGCGTCGGCCTGGCCTCTGTCTGCGCGCCGTCGAGCAGAGGAGCGTGTGAGCCATCCGGCAGTCGAGCTGGACGACGTCGTCCACCAGCGCGTGCGGCTCGGCATCCTCGCCGTGCTCACCGAGTCGCGACGCGCGGACTTCGTGTACCTGCGCGACGCACTCGACCTGACGGACGGAAGTCTTTCCCGCCACCTCCAGGTGCTCGAGACCTCCGGCTACGTGCAGATCGAGAAGACGTTAGAAGGGCGGCGCCCGCGGACCTGGGTCGCAGCCACGAAGGCCGGCCGGAAGGCATTCGCCTCCGAGGTCGCGGCACTACGCACGCTGATTGCGATCGTCGACCGCCGCACCGCACCGAAGGAGGTACGGAAGGAGTGTGGTTAACCGCACCGGCACCATGACCCGGCTGATGGCAGGGTAGGCTCGAAACGACCTGGGCACTCTAGGAGGCCACATGCAGAACGGGAATGCGGGCGTCGTCGTCGTCGCCCATGACGTCACCAGGCGGTACGGCCAGGGCGACACGGCCGTCGACGCGCTCCGCGGGGTCTCGCTCGAGATCGGGCGAGGTCAGCTGACCGCGGTGATGGGCGCCTCCGGCTCCGGCAAGTCGACGCTGATGCACATCCTCGCCGGCCTCGATAAGCCGACCGAAGGGTCTGTCTCGATCGCCGGCACCGAGATCACGAGGCTGAAGGACTCCGACTTGACGAAGCTCCGGCGCGAGCACATCGGTTTCGTGTTCCAGTTCTTCAACCTGCTGCCGATGCTGACGGCGGAGGAGAACATCACGCTGCCGCTGTCGATCGCGGGTGAGAAGCCCGACCGGGAGTTCTTCGACGATCTGATCGGCAAGGTCGGCCTCGCCAACCGGCTCACGCACCGGCCAGCGGAGCTCTCCGGTGGCCAGCAGCAGCGCGTCGCGATCGCACGCGCGCTCGTCTCGCGCCCGACCGTACTGTTCGCGGACGAGCCGACGGGCAACCTGGACTCGACGACGAGCGCCGGGATCCTCGACCTCCTGCGCGACTCGGCCGACACCTACGGCCAGACGATGGTGATCGTGACGCACGACGCCCGCGCCGCGGCGATCGCGGATCGCGTGCTCTTCCTCGCGGACGGCCTGATCGTGAAGGACATGCCGCGCTCGAGCCAGGGCGACATCCTCGCCGCGATCAGCGAGCTGACGCCGGATCTCTCGCCTGCATCGGGCGTCGCCGGCGACGTGCGCGAGGCGTGACGAAGTTCGCCCTCAGGGGGCTTCTGGGCAGGAAGCTCCGCACCGCCCTGACGGCGATCGCGATCGTCCTCGGCGTGACGATGGTGAGCGGCACCTACGTGCTCACCGACTCGATCGACCAGGCGTTCGACTCGATCTTCACCGACGTTCGCGCGGGCTCGAACGTCGTCATCAGCGGCAGGTCGGCCTTCGACCTCTCGGACGGCAGCGGCGCGAGCGCGCCGACCTTCGACGAGTCGGTACTCGCGGACATTCGCGAGGTCGAGGGCGTCCAGGCTGCCGAGGGCAGCGTCGACAGCGAGAGCGCGCAACTGATCGGAGACGACCGTAAGGCGATCGTCTACGGCGGAGCGCCGAATCTCGGCTTCAGCATCGCCAACGGCGACTCGCAGTTCAACCCGCTCACCCTGGTCGAGGGGCGCTGGCCCGGCGCCGACGAGGTGGTCATCGACGAGGCGACAGCGGACAAGGAGAGCTTTGAGGTCGGCGAGCAGGTCGGCCTCCAGGCCGCAGGTCCGGTGGAGCGGCTGCGCATCGCCGGGATCGTCCACTTCGGCGCCGCCTCTTCGCTCGGCGGGGCGACCCTCGCGGGGTTCGACCTGGCGACGGCGCAGCGCCTGTTCGACAAGAGAGGCGAGCTGGACGAGATCGCCGTCGCCGCGCGCGCGGGCGTCTCGAACGAGCAGCTGATCGGGCAGATCCGACCAGTCCTGCCTCCGAACACGCGCGTCATCGCCGCCGACCAGCAGGCCGAGGAGGACGCGGCCGACACGAACGAGTTCATCACCTTCCTCCAGGGCTTCCTGCTCGCCTTTGCCGGAATCGCGCTCTTCGTCGGCAGCTTCGTAATCGCGAATTCGCTCTCGATCACGATTGCGCAGCGGACGCGGGAGTTCGCGACGATCAGGACGCTCGGCGGCTCGCGCCGGCAAGTCCTCGGCTCGATCATCATCGAGGCGCTCGTCGTTGGCACGCTTGCGTCGGTCGTGGGCCTCTTTCTCGGCCTCGGGCTCGCGAAGCTGCTCTTCAAGCTCTTCTCGGCAGTCGGCTTCACGTTGCCGAACAGCGGCCTGCTGTTCGAGACGCGCACCATCGTCGTCTCCCTGGTCGTCGGCATCCTCGTCACCCTTGCCGCCAGCCTGCGGCCGGCGATCCGGGCAACACGCGTGCCGCCGATCGCGGCTGTCCGCGAGGGTGCGACACTGCCCGAGTCCCGCTTCGCCCGCTTCCGGACCGTCGGGTCGCTCGCGCTGACCGCCCTCGGTTTCGGCTCCCTGGCGTACGGGCTCTTCGCCGACGGGCTCGGCACGACGCAGCTGCTGACGTGGATGGGGCTCGGCGCCCTGTTGATCTTCATCGGCGTCGCGCTCTTCGCGGCGCGGATCGTACGCCCGGCCGCCGCCGCGCTCGGTTGGCCGGCGACGCAGATGGGCGGAGCTGCGGGACGCCTCGCGCGCGACAACGCCCGGCGCAATCCGCAGCGCACCGCGTCCACCGCCTCGGCGCTGATGATCGGGCTCGCGCTCGTGACGCTCGTCGCCGTGCTCGCACAGGGGATCACGTCCACGTTCACGAATTCAGTGAAGGAGATCTTCACGTCCGACTACGCGATCACGGCGCAGAACAACTTCTCGCCGATCCCGACCGCAGCTGCCGACGCCGCCGCGGACGCGCCGGGCGTCGAGGCGGTCGCGAGCGTCCGTACGGCCGAGGCGCGCATCTTCGACTCGAACGAGTTCGTCACCGCCGTCGACCCAGCGGCCGAGGACGCCATCACGCTCGAGTGGAAGGAGGGGTCACAGGCAGTCCTCGGGGATCTGGGGCGGAACGGCGCCTTTGTCGACGAGGACTACGCCAAGGACAACGACCTCGCGGTCGGCTCGCCGATCCCGGTCCTGACGCCCTCGGGGGAGAAGCTCGAGCTCGAGGTGAAGGGCATCTTCGATCCTCCGACCGGCGGCTCCCCGTTCGGGGTCGTCTCCTTCTCGAGCGACACCTTCGACGATCTCTACGAATCGCCGCGAAACCTCTACTCGTTCATCGAGATGGAGGGCGACGTCAACGAGGAGAACACCGCTGCCCTCACCGCCGCACTCACAGACTTCCCGAACGCAAAGGCGCAGACGCGCAAGCAGTTCGTCGACAACCAGATCAGCGCGCTCAGCTCGATCCTCAACATTCTCTACGTGCTGCTGGCGCTATCCGTGATCGTGAGTCTCTTCGGCATCGTCAACACGCTCGTGCTCACCGTCTTCGAGCGCACACGGGAGATCGGGATGCTGCGCGCGATCGGGATGACGCGCCGTCAGGTGCGGCGGATGATTCGGCATGAGAGCGTGATCACGGCGTTGATCGGCGGCGCGCTCGGGATCGTGCTCGGCATCGTCCTCGGCGGGCTGCTCGTCGCGCGCGTCGAGTTCATCGAGTTCTCGCTGCCCACGGTCCAGATCGTCATCTTCGCGATCATGACCGTCGTCGTCGGCATCCTCGCCGCCATCTTCCCCGCCCGCCGCGCGGCGCGTCTCGACCCGCTGAAGGCACTCCAGTACGAGTAGGCTCCGCGGCGATGGACGCCCGCGGGCCCGACCAGCGTCTCTCCGCCGTGCCGCTGCTGATTCTCGCCGCAATCGACCTGGTGGTTGCGCTCGTTTTGCTGGTCGACAGTCGTTTTTCAGCAGCCTTCTTCGCGATCGCTGCGATCGGCATCGCACTGGCCGTGATCGGCTTCCTCAAGCTGTTTCGTCAGCCGACCGCCTAACGACGGGCGAGACAGCTCGGTTCTGTCGCGCCGCTGAAGCCCGCTCCGATGCCCGCGAGCGTCTGCCTGTCGCGGCTCGGCGTCGTGCCGTCAGCGATAGTGCGACGATGCGTCTCACCGTATGTGACGTCGGTCCGCGGGACGGCCTCCAGAATGAGCCGGAGACGCTGGCGATCGAGGTACGCGCGGAGCTCGTGCGACGTCTCTCGGCGGCCGGACTGCCACGGATCGAGGCAGTCAGCTTCGTGCATCCCGCTCGGGTGCCGCAGATGGACGGCGCGGAGGAGGTCGTCGGCGCCGTCGGCGCGGTGGCGGCCGAGCTCTCGGGGCTCGTCCTGAACGAGCGAGGGTACGAGCGGCTGGCCGCGACCGCCCTCGAGCGCGTGAACGTGACCCTTGCGGCCACGGAGACCTTCAACCGGCGCAACGGCAACGCGTCGCTCGCCGAGGCGGCGAGGCGTGTCGAGGAGATCCTGGGCAGGTCCAGACGACCCGCGACGGCGACGGTCAGCTGCTCGTTCGGCTGCCCGTTCGAGGGCGAGGTGGATCCGGGTGCCGTACTCGAGCTCGCGGAGCGGCTTGCGGAGGCAGGGGCAGGTGAGGTGGTGCTCGCCGACACGATCGGCGTGGCGACCCCGGGCCGCGTTCGCAAGCTGGTCAAGAGCCTGCACGCCACGAGCACAAGTGCCGCTGTCGGCGGTCACTTCCACGACACGCGCAACACGGGCGTCGCGAACGCCTGGGCCGCGCTGGAGGCGGGCGCAACGATCCTCGATGCCTCGGTCGGCGGGCTCGGTGGGTGTCCGTTCGCTCCGGAATCGACGGGCAACGTCGCCACGGAGGACGTGCTCTACCTCCTCGAGCGGGAGGGGGTCGACACGGGTGTCGATCTCGATGCGGTGATCGGGACGGTTCGCTGGCTCGAGCAGGTGCTGGGGCGCGAGGTACCGGGCAGGGTCTCGAAGGCAGGGCCGTTCGCGCAACGATCGGGACGGTCTCACCCGTGAGCGCCGCGGACGACCAGCACGAGGAGGAGGAGGAGCTCCAGGCCTGGAGCCTGCCCACCTCCGCGCTCGGTGGGATCTCGCTTCCCGCGGCGCTCCCCGAGCGCGTCACCCGAGATTGGGCCTGGGGCGGATCGAACGGAGCCGGTGCGCGCGTGTGCATTCTCGATAGCGGCGTCGAAGCCGGCCATCCGCGCGTGGGCGCGCTCGAGGGTGCCTTTGCCGTCTCCGTCGGCCCGGACGGTGAGGCAGTCGTCGTCGAGGACACGGTGGGAGATGAGTGCGGCCATGGCACGGCGTGCGCCGGCATCGTGCGGTCGCTCGCGCCCGATTGCTCGCTCTTCAGCGTCCGGGTGATCGGCAGCGGCTTCACCGGCAGCGGCGCCATCCTCCTGGCGGGGCTCGGGTGGGCGATCGAGCAGGGCTTCGACGTGATCAACATGAGCCTCTCGACGACCAAGCGCGAGCATGCGCCAACCTTGCACGAGCTTGCCGATCGCGCGTATTTTCGTGGCACGATGTTGATCGCGTCGGCGCACAACATGCCCGTGGAGAGCTATCCGTGGCGGTTTTCGTCCGTGACGTCGATCGGCAGCCACGAGCTTCCCGAGCCGATGACCTTCTTCTACAACCCCTCGCCGCCCGTCGAGTTCTTCGCGCACGGGGTCGACGTCGAGGTGGCCTGGCTCGGGGGAGCAACGATGCGAACGAGCGGGAACAGCTTCGCAACACCACACATGACGGGAATCTGCGCGCTCGTGATGGCAAAGCATCCCGAGCTGACGCCGTTCCAGCTCAAGAGCGTGCTGCACGCGACCGCGGCCAACGTCGGAGCGCCCGATGGCTGACGCTGACCTGCGCGCGGCCGTCGCCGCCGGTGTCCTCGGGGTCGAGGAGGCGCACCGCGATCTGCTGCGGTCGATCGTGGACACGGCGCGGGCGATCTTCTCGGCCCGGGCGTCTTCCATCTTTCTGCTCGACGAGGAGCGTGACGAGCTCGTCTTCGAGGCGGTCTCGGGTGAGGGCTCTAAGAGTCTGCTGGGGCGCCGGATGCCCTCTGACACCGGCATCGCAGGTTGGGTGCTGATCGCGCGGCAGCCGCTCGTCCTCGACGACGTCGGCGGCGACCCACGGTTCGCGAAAGACGTCGCGGAGGCGACCGGTTACGTGCCGAGCGGAATGATGGCGGTACCGCTGCTACACGGCGACGAGGCCCTCGGAGTCCTGCAGGTGCTCGATCGCAAGAGCTCCCGCTTCAGCCTCGCCGAGATGGAGCTGCTCGGACTCTTCGCAAACCAGGCCGCGATCGCGCTCCATCTGCTCGGTCGCGCTCGCCGCGCTCGCAAGGCCGCCGACGGCGACGCCTCGCTCGCGCCGATCGCCCGGCTTGCGGCGAGGTTGGAGACACTGCCGCCCGAGCGGCAGCAAGCCGGTCTCGCGCTGCTCGAAGCGCTCGAACGGGTTCTGGCCACCTAAAGTAGTCCTGCAACGAAGCGAGGCGGCTCGCGCCGCCTCGACTCCAGCCTCGTGAAGCGGCGGTGCTAGAGGGCCTTGTGCTTATTCTTGCCGTGCAGCTCGACGTCGTCGTCGCTCTCGGTCTCGTCGCGCGGCTCGTCTGACGCCATGACGTTCTTCTTCTTGTGCGCCTCGACGTCCTCGTCCTCTTTGCTGATGTTCTCCTGCTCCGACACGGGTGCTCCTTTCGGCTGGTTGTCCTTCAGTGTCTCCCAGTAGACGGCGCGGGTGACGGTTTTCTTCCCTCCATCTTCCCACTCGTAATCGAAATTGCAATGCTCGCACGATGAGCGCACGAGTCTGGACGGCGGTGCGCGAGTCGATGGGTGCGTTCGGGGCGGTCTTCGCGAACCGCGCGCTCCGCCGGCTTCAGGTCGCGAACACGACCTCGATCGTGGGGGGTTGGGCCTATGTGGTCGCGCTGGCGGTCTACGCTTACCGCGAGGATGGCGCGTACGCGGTGGGCTTGCTCGCGACCGCGCGCTGGTTTTCCGGCGGACTCGCGGCTCCGCTCGCGGGAGTGATCGGCGACCGTTACCCGCGGGCGAGGGTGATGATCGCCTCGGATCTCGTCCGTACCGCGACGCTCGCCGCGATGGCGCTTGCCGTGCTGGCTGGTGCGCCGCCGTTCGTCGTCTACGCCCTGGCGGTCGTCGCGACGCTCTCCGCCACCCCGTTCGGGCCTGCCCAGGCCGCGCTCTTACCGCAGCTCGCGCGCTCGCCTGCCGAGCTCTCGGCCGCGAATGCGAGCACTGGCGCCGTAGACAACATCGGCTCGTTCGTCGGGCCTGCCCTGGGGGGGCTATTGGTGGCGGTCGCGAATGTCGAGGCCGTCTTCGCGACGGCAGCGGCGCTGTATCTCTCGTCGGCCGTGGTCGTCTGGAGCATCGGTCACCGCGAGCAGCTCGAGCGCGAAGAGGACGAGGGCGACACGGGTGGTCTGCGCGCGGCTCTTGCGGGCTTCACCACGCTCGTCGCCACACCGCGCCTGCGCCTCATCGTCGGCCTCGTCGCAGCACAGACCGTCATCGACGGCGCCCTCGACGTGCTCATCGTCCTGCTCGCCCTCGAGTTGCTCGACACCGGTGCCGCCGGCCTCGGCTTCCTCAACTCGGCTGCGGGAGTCGGAGGCATCGCCGCCGCCGTCGTCGTGGGCGGGATCGCCTCCGGGGGGCGACTCGCATCGAGCCTCGGCGTGGGGATCGTCCTGTGGGGGTTGCCGCTGATCCTCATCGGCGTCTGGCCGGAGCAGGGTCTCGCCCTCGTCCTTTTGGCCGTCGTCGGCGCCGGCGGGACGATCGTGGCCGTCGCTGGAGACACCCTGCTGCAGCGAGCGGCGCCGCCGGCGCTCCTGGCTCGCGTCTTCGGCGCCGTCGACGGCATCCTGCTGGTGGCTCTCGCCGTCGGGTCGCTCTGCGCACCGCTGCTGGCAGAGACGATCGGCGTTCGCGGAGCGCTGATCGCGGCGGGTGTGTTCCTGCCGGCCCTGGCCGTGCTCTCCTGGCGCCGCCTGGCCGCCTTCGACGCCGAGGCGGCCATTCCGGCCAACCTCGAGCTCCTCCTCGGCTCGCCCATCTTCGCGCCGCTCTCGCCGCCGGCATTGGAGGCGCTGGCCGCCCGCCTGGAGCCCCGGCAGCTACGGGCCGGCGACGTCGTCTTCGCGCAGGGCGATCCCGGAGGCGATTTCTATCTCGTCGCGACCGGCCGCGTCGGCGTCGTGCACGACGGCGAGCAGGTCGCCGAGCTCGGGCCGGGGGAGAGCTTCGGTGAGATCGCGCTCCTGCGATCGGTGCCGCGAACGGCCACCGTGACCGCGCTCACGGACGTGACGTTGCAGGCGCTCGAGCGCGAGACGTTTCTTGGCGCGGTCACCGGCCATGCCCAGAGCCGGGCGGCGGCCGAGTCGCTCGTCGTGACTCGGCTCAGCCCTGCTTCGCTGTAGGTTCAGCGGCGGAGAGGAGCGCCTTCGCCTCTCCGACGTATCGGCGGGCGCCCATCGGCTCCAGGAGCTCGATTGCGCGCCGGAGCTCCACATCGGCTTCCGCCTGCCGGCCGTCCGACACGAGCTGCCGGCCGGCTGCGAGGCGGGCGAACGACTCGCCGAACGGTGCGAGCTCCATCGCCGCGAAGACCTCGGCGGCGGCGCGAATGTTCCCACTCGCCCAGAGGCGGGTTGCCCTTGCGATCGGCATGTCCGACGCTTCCGGCATCACCTCCAGGAGCTCGTTGCCTTTGCCGAGCGCGTGAAGAAGCAGGGTCAGGGTCGGATCGAACACCGTGAATGGTCTGCTGCGTGCGAGCTCGAGCGCCTTGTCTGCCAACGCGATCGCCTCAGCTCGTCGGCCGGACTCGAGCAGGATCCTTCCCCGCATCGCGAGCGCGAACCCACCGGCCGGATCGGTCTCGTCGGCGAGCGTCGCGGATCGGTCGCAGTCGCGGCGCGCGCCGTCGACATCGCCGCGAGCATGTCGGATCAGAGCTCGGTACATGTAGCAGCTGGCAAGTAACCGGTGTCCCTCGCCGGCCTCTGCCTCATCGATGAACTCGGTCGAGGTGCGTACGGCCTCGTCCCAGCGGCCCCGGATCATATGGGTGGAGGGAATGGCGCTACCGCGCGTGAACCGGATGATGACGACGTCGCCGAACTCGGTCGCGACTCGTTCGAACTCCTCCAGAGTATCGTCGTGGCGCTGGAGCCAGCCGAGCCGTTGGTAGGTCACCAAGAGATTGTTGAGAACGCGCAAGAGCTCCGGTGAGTGCTCCTCACGGGCGATCGACGCCGCCTCCTCGAGCAGCTCCACCGACCTCGCGAGGTTGCCGCCGTAGGTACTTGCGACCGACAGGTTGTTGAGCGTGAATGCCTGAAGCTCCTTGAGTCCGAGCCGGCTCGCGATTGCGAGGGCCTCCTCACCGAGGGCGTTTGCCCGTTCCAGCTCGAAGCCGAGCGCATGCAGGCGGGCGGCGTAACTGAGCACGTACGCCTTCGCCCGCCCGTCAGGGAGCCGCGGCACGAGCTCGGCGATCCGGTCGAGGTGGGTGGCGACCCGGGTGTTGTCGCCGCGGATCCAGGCGACCTGTGCCAGGAGGCCCTCTGCCTCGGCTTCCCCCTCGACGTCGCCCGCGTCCGCGAAGGCGTCGCGGGCGCCGGTGAGCTCGGTCTCGCCGCTCTCCTCGCCGTGCCAGCGTGCACGGCCGAGGTCGAGCAGCAGTCGTGGCCGCTCGGCATCCTCCGGCGGCCAGAGCTCGATCGCCGCGGCGTAGTGCCTCGCGGCCCCCGTGAACGCACTCAGCGAGAGTGAGCGGTCGCCGGCAACGCGCAGCGCGAGCCGAACGCGATCCTCGATGGCGGCGAGACTCGAGCCAGTCGCGCGAGCGAGGTCGAGCGCGGAGAGATAGTGATGGGCCAGCATCTCGGCGCTCGGGCGAGAGACCTTCGATCCAGCCTGCCGCCGCGACGTGCTTCGTGCCGCGCGCGGCTCGCGGGATCTGACCGTAGGCGACATCGCGGACGAGGACGTGGCGGAACGCGTATTCGCTCTCGCCGGCGACCGAGGAGCGCCGCTCGCGAACCACGAGCTCCCGGCGCTCGAGTCCGTGGAGCGCCTGCTCCACGAGCCAGCGCTCGCGGCCGTCTCCGAGCGAGGCGACGGCGCCGAGCCAGAAGACCTTGCCGACGACGGCGGCGTCCTGCAGCAGCTCCTTTTCGTCCACCGCGAGCAGATCGAGCCGGGCTGCGATGATTCCCTGCACCGACTCGGGCAGCGCTCCTCCGGCATCACCCCGCTCGTCGAGCATCCGCACGAACTCTTCTGCGTACAACGGATTGCCGCCGGCGCGGGCGAGGAGCGCCGATTGCGTCTCGGCGAGGAGAACCGACTGCGACAGCAGCTCGTGGACGAGCCTCGCGGTGTCGTCGTCCGAGAGCGGCGAGAGCGAGACCGTCGCGCTTGCCCGCTTCCCGCCGCCCCAACCGGATCGGCGGTCGAGGAGCTCCGGGCGCGCAGTGCAGACCACGAGAATCGGCACGCCGCTCGCCCACTCGACGAGGTGGTCGATGAAGTCGAGCACACCGTCGTCGGCCCAGTGCAGGTCCTCGAACACGAGCACGAGGGGACGGTGCTCTGCGAGCGCCTCGAAGAAGCGCCGCCACGCCGCGAATGCCTCACTCCGGCGATCGCCGCGAAGCTCGCCCTCCGCGGCGAGACCCAGCAGCGGGCGCAGGTGCCGTTCGACCCAGTCGCGCTCCGAGCCCTCCTCCAGCGACTCTGCGAGCGCGCGCCGGAGCTTCTGCTCGGCCACCGCGGCTCCGTCCGTCTCGAGGACGCCCGTGTGTGCCTTGACGATTTCCGACAGTGCCCAGAGAGTGACGCCCTCGCCGTAGGGCAGCGCGCGTCCCTGGCGCCAGTAGGTGAGTTCGTTTCCCCGCTCGACCTGCTTGAAGAGCTCGTAGACGAGCCGGCTTTTGCCGATGCCCGGCACGCCGATCAAGGTGAGGAGCTGGGGCGAGCGCTCCCGACGAGCGCGGCCGAGCGCTTCGACGAGGAGGCTGAGCTCCTCGTCGCGGCCGGTGAGCGTGCCACCGCCGCGCTACCCCGGATCGATCCCGAAGCGGGCGCGGGCAGCCACGGCCTCCCACACGGGTATCGGCTGGGTCTTCCCTTTCGCCGAGACCGGCTCGCGCCCGACGTAGTCGATCGCCGTCGAGGTGGCTCGCCTGGTCGCTTCCCCGACGAGGATGCCGTTCACCGGCGCAGCCGACTGAAGCCGCGCTGCGGTGTTGACGACATCGCCCGCCACCATTGCCTCGCCGCTCTCGGGGCGAGCGTCAAGCGAGACGAGCGCCTCGCCGGTGGCAACAGCAATCCGCACGTCGAGGTCGTCCCCCTCGGTCGCCCAGTCTCGGATCGCGATCGCCGCCCGCACCGCCCGCTCCGGATCGTCCTCGCGCGCCACCGGCGCGCCGAAGACTGCCATCACCGCGTCGCCGATGAACTTCTCGACGGTCCCGCCGAAACGCTCGAGCTCGCTGCGAAGGCGGGCGTGGTAGGGCGAAAGAATCGCCTCGACGTCCTCGGGATCGAGCGTTTCGGCCCGGGCGGTGAAGCCGACGAGGTCGGCGAAGACCACGGTCACGACCTTCCGCTCCTTGCGCGCCGACATGGGGCGAAGTCTAGGAGGAGAGCTCGTGGCGTTCCACGACGCCTGCGGCGTCCAGCGCGTCGATCTCGGGTTTCGAGTACCCGAGTTCGCGCAGGATCTGGGACGTGTGCTCGCCGAGCAGCGGGGGAGCGTTGCGATGCACGAGCCGCTCGCCGTCGAGGGAGAGAGGGAGCGCGGGCAGCCGCAGGTCGGAGACCACGGCGTGGGGGAGCGGTTGCAGCAGTCCGAGCGCTTCCGTCTGCGCCGAGCGCGCCACGTCGGCCACGTCGGCGACCGGTGCCGCCGGAACGCCGGCGCCCGTGAGCAGCTCGAGCCAGGACGAGGTGTCGGCCTCTGCAAGCGAACGCTCCAGGATCTCGACGAGCTCGTCTCGATGCGCGACGCGCTCGGGGTTCGTGCGGAAGCGCGGGTCATCGATCAGGCGCTCGAGGCTCGTCGCGCGGCAGAGCGCCCCGAACAGCCGGTCGTTGCCCGCGGCGACCATCAGCTCGCCGTCGCGCGTTCGCAACACCTGATACGGCGCGACCATCGGAAAGCGCGTGCCCTCGCCTCGCGGAATCGTGCCGTCGGCGAGGTAGCCGGCGAGGTGGTAGCCGAGGTAGCCGACCGCCGTCTCGTAGAGCGAGACGTCGACGACGCGGCCTGCGCCGGTGTCGGTGCGCTCGAGCAGAGCCGCGAGGGTGCCGACGGCGGCCCAGGTCGCGGTGCCCTGATCGATGAGCGACAAGCCGACGCGGACGCCGCGGCGGCCGGGCTCCCCGGTGACAGAGATCAGGCCGCCGGCTGCCTGCATCAGGGCGTCGTACCCGGGCTGCTCCTGGAGCGGACCGGTCTGACCGTACGCGCCGACGGAGCAGTAGACGAGCCGCGGGTTCCGTTCCCGGAGCGTGCTCGCGCCGAGTCCAGACCGTTCGGCAAGGCCGGGTCGGAGGCTCTGCAGGAAGACGTCCGCCCGGTCTGCGAGGCGGAGGACGATCTCGAGACCGGCCGGGTCGCTCAGCGAGCAGGCGAGCGAGCGCTTGCCGGCATTCGCGGAGAGGAACATCGGGCTCTCGCCCTCCCAGAAGGGCGGTCCCCACGCGCGGGCGTCGTCGCCCGTGCCCGGGCGCTCGACCTTGACCACCTCCGCGCCGAGCGCGCTCAGGATCTGGGCGCAGTAGGGGCCGGCGATCGACGTGGTCACATCGACGACCGTCATGTTCCGCAGCGGCTGACAACTCACGGCCGAATCATCTTTGGCTGGGCGGACGAGGCCACGGCCAGGATGATCGCCGAAGAGGCCTGGTGACCATGCCCGCGCAGGGCGAGGTCTGGTGGGCGGAGGCGGAGGACAAGCGCCGGCCGGTGCTGGTCGTGACGCGCAGCGAGGCGGTGCAAGTCCTCACCTGGATTCTCGTCGCACCCGTGACCCGGACGGTGAGGGAGATTCCGACGGAGGTGGCTCTCGGCCCCGACGAGGGGCTGCCGGAGCCGTGCGCGGCCGTTTTCGACAACCTGCAGCCGATCCGACGCTCGTTTCTCACCCAGCGGATGGGCCGGCTCGCCGAGATGCGACGCGGCGAGCTCTGCCGCGCGCTGTCGGCACTCGCCGGACTGCTGACGGCGTCGCCGCTCCGAGCCCGACCATCTCTGCGACCATGAGCGGCCGTGTTCGAGTCGATCGTCGATGCCGTCTCCGGCTCCAACTGGAGCTACGTGATCGTTCTCGTGATCGCTGCGCTCGACGCGTTCTTTCCCCTCGTGCCGAGCGAGGCGACCGCGATCGCGGCGGGCGTCGTCGCCGGCGCCGGCGAGCTGCGGCTCGAGCTCCTGATTCCCGCGGCCGCGCTCGGCGCGTTCCTCGGCGACAACATCTCCTTCGGACTGGGCCACTTCCTCGGCCACCGGCTCGTGAACCGGTTCTTCAAGGGCGAGAAGGCGCAGAAGCGGCTTGCCTGGGCCGCGCGGATGCTCGATCAGCGGGGCGGCTACCTGATCGTGGTGGCCCGCTTCATACCCGGCGGACGCACGGCGACGACCTTCACGGCCGGCTTCGTGGAGACCCTCCCTTGGCGCCGCTTTCTCTTCTTCGATGCAATCGCGTGCGTGATCTGGGGCGCCTACACCGTTCTGCTCGGCTACTTCGGCGGCAAGACGTTCGAGGAGGAGCCCTGGAAGGGACTCCTCCTCGCGTTCGGCATCGCGCTCGCTGTCACTGC
>JBBJOI010000077.1:0-6480 GCA_037721555.1 Gaiellaceae bacterium
TTCCGGGGGGCGCGGGGCTCGAGCTGTAACGCCGACCGGCCGCTCGTTCCGCTCCGAGTAGCGTACGGCCGAGCATGGCCACCAACGTCTACGTCGACGCCTTCAGCCTCTACTACGGCAGCCGGAAAGGGACGCCGTACCGCTGGCTCGACCTCGGCGCCTTCTGCGCTCGTCTGCTGCCCAAGGATCGGATCAACCGCATCCGCTACTTCACCTCGTCCTTCCTCGATGGGTCTTCGCGCGTTCCGTGCGCGGGTGCTGCTGCGCTCAACCGAGTGGGAGAGTGGGCGCGCTACCGCTCGTTGGGCTGGCGATCCTTGAAGCGTGCTGCTTCGTCAGAGCCGCCGGTGGCGTCGCCGGCGCTGTACGAATGAGCGCCGGCGCCAGCTAGCGTGCCGCGATCGACGATCAGGTATTCCTCGCGGATCGGACGACCATCAAACCAGCACTCCAGGATCTCGCGCACTCCGGCCGCATAGCGGGCTTGCGCGGACAGAGACGACCCCGACACGTGTGGCGTCATCCCGTGGTGGGGCATCGACCGCCAGGGATGATCCCTGGGAGCCGGCTGCGGGAACCAGACGTCTCCGGCATACCCGGCCAGCTGGCCGCTTTCGAGGGCCCGCGCGATCGCATCGCGGTCGCAGATCTTGCCCCGGGCGGTGTTGATGATGTACGCGCCGCGCTTCATCTTGGCGATCAGGGTGTCGTCGAAGAGGTGTTCGGTCTCTGGATGGAGGGGGGCGTTGATCGTGACCACGTCGCAGACACGCACCAGCGACTCGGCGTCCGGGTGGTAGGTCACGCCGAGCTCGCGCTCGACCTCCTCTGGGAGTCGGTGTCGATCGGTGTAGTGCAGTCCCACCTCAAACGGCTTCAGTCGCCTGAGTACAGCGGAACCGATCCGGCCGGCGGCGACTGTCCCGACTTGCATTCCTTCGAGGTCGTATGACCTGGCGACGCAGTCGGCGATGTTCCAGCCGCCTTTGACGACCCACTGATACGACGGAATGTAGTTGCGCACCAGCGACAGGATCATCATCACCACATGCTCGGACACGCTGATGCTGTTGGAATAGGTGATCTCGGCGACGGTGATCCCACGCCCGATCGCCGCTTCCAGATCAACGTGGTCCGAGCCGATCCCCGCCGTGACAGCCAGCTTCAGCCCCGGCGCCTTCGCGATTCTCTCAGCCGTCAGGTAGGCAGGCCAGAACGGCTGGGAGATGACGATCTCAGCCTCCGGAAGCTCTCGCTCGAAGACCGAGTCCGGCCCGTCCTTGTCCGACGTGACAACAAACGCGTGGCCGCGTTCCTCGAGGAACCGCCGCAGCCCAAGCTCCCCGGAAACACTGCCCAGAAGCTCACCCGGCTCGAAATCGATCCGCTCGGGGGTCGGCGCCGCCTGACCGTCGTAGTAGCGCTCGATCCTGGGAATCGCGTCTCGAGCGTACGACCTCGGATACCCGTCCACAGGATCCTCGTACAGCACACAGAGAACCTTTCCCACCTCTGCCTCACCTTCCTCGCCCGCGCCCTGGCATCGCCCGCCGATTCTAGACCTCTCCGTGAGCGCAGTTCGCGAGGTTGGACGACGGCCGCGGGAACGATCCGCAGCGCGACGTCCATCGCCGGAGGGTAGAGCCGCGGCGGTACCAGCCAAGCTCCTCCGAGCTAATCGGGATCCCGGCGGAGGCTAGGTGGTCTACCAGAGCGTACGCCCAGGGGTTCATCGCCGTGACGAGCAGAGGCATTCGCGTCTCCGCGCCAGCGTCTCCGGGTCGTGCGGCGGATGCGCAGCCTTCAGCCGGCTAAGAGCCCTTTGTCGTCTTAACAGACAGCGGTCTCGTGGCCCACTCGTGGCCCAAACGTCCGTCTGACGGATCCACGGAACCATGCGGCATGGGTCGACCCCGCCGCGAAAAAGACCAGCAAATGAGGGGGTTCGAAGCGGCTCGTCACCGACCGTCGCCGCCCCCAACTCGGGCCTGTCACGCCGGAGGTCGCGGGCTCGAGTCCCGTCGCTCCCGTCTCTCGAAGTACCTGCAAACTTGCCGATTTCGCTTCTATCCGATTAGACGTGGGCAGAGGCCGGTCTGGACTTCGCGTCCCGAACGCTGTTTGCGCGCCACCACCGGCGTCGAGCACGCCGCGGCTGTCGCGGCGCTCTCCGGCTTCATGGGCGGTACCAACCGTTGGCGGACGATGCCGTGGATGGTGCTGATGTTCTTCATCCTCGTCGTCCCGCTCGGCATCGTCTCGATCGTCCTCGTCATCCTCCAGCGCTCGCCGTCGGCACTTTCTGCACGCCCTGTCTGGTGACGGCAATGCTGATGCTCGTGATGATTCCCTTCGCCGTCGACGAGGTCGTCGCGATGGCTCAGTTCCTCGCCAATGTTCGCCGGCGCGGCGACTCCGTCTGGACGAACTTCTGGCGCGGCGGGACGCTCGAAGGGGAGGGGGCGCGCGACGAGGCAACGCTGCCGGCGCCGCTCGCCGAGGTCGCACGCGCGGCGCGGCGCGGGGTGAACTTCGCGCCGGCGCTGCTGGCGTCGGCCGCGCTTGGGATCGCGCTCATGTTCCTGCCGCCATTGTTCGGCGTCGAGGCCGGCGCGGCCGAGGCGAACTGGCTCTTTGGCCACTGATCGTCACCTTCGCCGTGACCGCGATGGCCGACGTCGTCCGGCCGCTGCGGTTCGTGAACGTGCTCCTCGCACTCGCCGCGGGGATCGCGCCCTTCCTCATCGGCGAGCGGGACGTCGGCTACGCCGTGACGACATTGCTCGTCGCCGTTGTCGTCCTCGCCCTCTCGTTGCCGCGCGCCGCCGTCGGCGAACGGTACGAACGCTGGAACGAGCGGATAGCGTGAGGGCGTGCACCAGACCGTCGCGCCTCATTCGGCGCTGACGTCGCGGCCGCGTCGCCTCGCTCCGGGAAGCCCTCCGGGACCCGGCGGAGCTCGAGGCGGCGCTCGACGCGTTGCCCGGCTGGGGGCCGATGACCGTCCGCGTCTTCCTGCGCGAGCTACGCGGGCTCTGGCCGGGCGCCGAGCTGCGGGTGGACGACCGAGCCCTGGCGGGCGCGGAGCACCTCGGCCTGCTCTCCCCGGGCGACCGCACGGAGCCCCCCGCCCGCCTCCGGCGGCTCGCCGCCGTCGCAGGGCTCGACGTCCGCGACCTCGAGGCTGCGCTCATCCGCCTCGAGCTCGCGCACGCGCGGAAGCGGCTGTCCGGGCGGGGCGGCCTGCGCGATCCTTCAGCTGGGACGCGACCCGTAGGCCCCGGCCGCTACTGATTCCACTTGTCGGCGGTCGACTTGCCGTGGCGGCTGCTCTTCGCGCGGACGCTCGTCACATCCGGCGGGGTGCTTGCGGAGAAGATCTCGGCCTCCGTGTTCACCATCTCGCCCTTGCTGCGTCGTGCCGAGAAGCTCTTCTTGAAGTGCAGCATCCTGCGGAAATACCTGTTCACGTCGAGACCTCCCTGGACGACTCTCGCCTCATCCTGAAGTGTTGCAGTTGTGGCCCCGAGGCGCGGACGATGACCGACGACGAGTGCGTGCGATTCCTGCAGTGGGCGCTGACACCCCACAGGCCATCGCGGCCTAACCATCAGGTGATCTGCCCCCGAGTTTCTGGAGTCCGGGTTCTGGAGTCAGGCAGCGTTGTGGGTGCGGAAGTGGCGGTCCTCGTACTCGGTTGGGGTGAGCATGCCAAGGGCCGAGTGGCGGCGTCGGCTGTTGTGGAAGAGCTCGATGTAGTCGTGGATCGCGGAGGCCAGCTCGATGCGGGTCTTCCAGGATTTGCGGTTGAGCAGCTCGACCTGCATGCGGCCCCAGAATGATTCGATAACGGCGTTGTCGTACGGGCATCCGATTGCCCCGATCGACGGGGCAAGGCCGGCCTCGCGTACTTTCTGGCTGAACGCCCAGGACGTAAATTGAACGCCGCGGTCGGAGTGGATCACGAGGCCCCCGGCCGGGTCTCGCCGGCGTGTGGCGCCATCCCGAGGGCGTTTGTCACCAGCACCGTGGTCTGGGTCGAGTCGATCGACCATCCGACCACCCGGCGCGAGAACGCGTCGAGGACGACACAGCAGTAGATCTTGCCCTCGCGCGTGTGGTGCTCGGTGATGTCGGTCATCCACAGCTCGTCGGGCGCTTCGCGGCGGAACTCGCGCCGCACTAGGTCAGGGCCGCCGACCCTGCCGACGCGGGCGCTGCGTAGCATCCGCCGCTTGGGCAGGCCCTTGATGCCGAGCTCGTTCATGATCGAGGCCACCGCGTTGTGGCCGACGACGATCTGGCGTCCGAAGCGAAGCTCGGCGGTGATACGGAGCGCGCCGTAGATGCCGGCCGAGGCGCGATGGACATCGACGATCTCGCCGGCGAGGAAGATCCGCCGAAGCGCCCTCGGCGAAGTCGGGCGGCTGCGCCAGGCGTAGTAGCCGGACTCGGTGACACCGAGGAAGCGGCAGGCGTGGCGCACGTTGTTTCCCTGCCCGGTCAAGGACGCGATCACCGGGTAGAGCCTTTTGGGGGCAAGCCCTGCTCGAGGAAGACCTCGTTGACCTTGCGCGAGACAGCAAGCTCGGTCTCGAGCTGGCGGATGCGGCGCTTGGCTGCGGCGAGATCAAGCGCCATGTCGGTGCTCGTGCCCGAGATCTCGCCCCGGTCGATCTGCTCCTGGCGCAACCAGTTGTAGATCGTGGCCTCACTCATCCCGAAGGTCGCGACGAGCTGGGCGACCTTCGTGCCGGAGCGGGCGAGTTCGACGACCTGGCGACGGATCTCGGGTGGGTATCTGCGGGGCATCTGAATCCTCCTTGCTGCTGAAGGACTCTAGAAACCCGACTCCACGGAATCGGGGTCAGATCAAGGTGTCAACGGAAACGGGGTAACTCCAGACCAGCCTCCCGGTCTGCCTGAGCAGGGTCGCTCCGGTCGACTTGCGCCAGGCAAAGCCGGAGCATCGCGCGCCGAAACTCCTGGCCATCTCAAAATCGCGCAGGATCTCGGCTTGAAGCGTTCTCGAGAACTCGAGCCGCAGCTCGTTCTGGTCGAATTCATTCAGCGCCGCGATTCGCTCGAGGCTCAGGATCGCTCGCGTTCGGGAGCCGAGAAGCCGAGGCTACGAAAGGCGCGGGTCGCGAAGACGACCGCGCCCGCATCCCAGTCGATCTGCCGCGCAACATCGTGAAAGAACTTGTCGATCATGTGCGCTCGAACGTCGCCCGCGTCGACCGGCGCCACGGCGTAGCCCTCCGCAAGCACGCCGTTCCTCAGCAGCGCGCGAACCTCGGCGCCATCGTCCGCGACGGCGAACTTCACTGCCGAGCCGCCGCTCTTGACGAAGTCCGAGAGGTATTCCGCCCGCAGGAAGTCCACGTATTCCGAAGCTCTGCCGAGGTAAAGCTATGGACGGAAGCGGGGCTTCGGCCCCGCTTCCACCCCCTTCAGATTCTCGGTTTCGAGGGAGTCCAAGCCGGGTAACCTCGGGACAAGTGAGCGTCTTGGATGGAGGCTGAGCCGTGTTGATCAAGGACGTCATGACGAGGGACCTACTGGTTGTTGCGCCGGATGCAACGCTCGAGCAAGCCTCGGCGGTGATGCGAGATGGAGCGGTCGGGGCGCTACCTGTCGTTTCCGAGGAGCAGCGCCTGCTCGGGATCGTCACCGATCGTGACCTCGTGGTACGCGCGCTCGCCGAGGGGCTCGCGGCCGAGACGCCCGTCGAGCAGGTGATGACCCGCGAGGTCACCACGGTCCGGCAGGCGCATGAGCTGGACGATGCCCTTGCCTTGATGCAGGCCGAGCAGCTGCGGCGGCTGCCGGTCGTCGACGACGGGAGACTCGTCGGGATCATCGCCCAGGCGGATCTCGCCGCCCTGAGCACGCCGACGCAGTTCGCTGACGCGGTGCGCAAGATCTCCGAGCCGGCCGCGACCCGCACGGAGCACCGGGCTGAATGACCTCCGGCGATTCGCTCGGACGTAGAGGCGAGACCGGATCCCAGCACGAAGCTGAACGCGAGGACGGGGAGCCACATGCGAATGTTCTCCAGGAAGAGCTGCAAACGCTTGCGGAGGGCAGAGAAGATCGGACGCCCTTCCTCCTGTTCTTCGGCGTGAACGCACTCCTGCTCGCGCTTGCGCTCGCGATTGCACTCATCGCTCTCGTTGCCTGGTGGCTCGCCTAGGGTGCCGCGACCTGCCGCCGGTACGTGCGAACAGCTACGAGTCAGGCAGCGACCGCGACGGCGAAGGCGGTGAATACCCGCCGTACTCGGTCATCAAGGAGGACCCCCACCAGCGCGATACACGCTCGGCGTCGCCTACCTGCACAGCGAGGTCGACTCGCACGTAGGCGACGACGAAGAACGATGCAGCGACGTAGCGAAGGACAGCCGAGCCGGAGATCCCGAGCAGCAAGGCCGCGATCAGCAGCACAGGAAGAAGAAGAAGAAGAAGAAGAAGAAGAAGA
>JBBJOI010000012.1:0-84563 GCA_037721555.1 Gaiellaceae bacterium
GAGGCGGAGCCGTACCTCGTCTCGCCGAACCAGCGCGAGGCCGAGCACGTCGTCGGGCAGGAGCTCGAGGACGAAGAGGACTTCCTGATGGCGCTGGACCGAATCGCCGAGCTCGGCGCGCGCAACGTGCACATCACCCTCGAGTCCGGCTGCTTCGGTCTCTTCCGCGAGGAGCGACAGGTGCGTCGCTACCGCGCGCTTGCGCCGGTGCTCGAGCCGATCTCGGTCGTCGGTGCCGGCGACGTCCTGCTCGCTCAGTTCCTCGTCGCGCAGCTCGCGGGGAAGACAGCGGAGGAGGCGCTCCGGATCGCGGTCGCTGCCGGCGCGGCCTCGACCCTCGAGGTGGGAGCAGGTCGCTTCGAGCCTCGCGACATCGGCCGCCTGACCGCCGGCGTCGAGGTACAAGAGTTGCAACCGCTCGCAGCCCGGTGAGGCTCCGTCGGCACGCGTTGGTAGAGTCGCTGGCCAGTTGAGGGCAGTACCGAGGTTGATGAGATCGTGAACTTCGAGCTCGACAGTGACATGCTGGGCCGGGACTCGAAGTTCGGCAAAGAAGGGCTCACCTTCGACGACGTCCTGCTTGTGCCGGCGGAATCGTCGGTGTTGCCGCGCGACGTGCGTACAACCACGCGCCTGACACGGACGATCGCGCTTGAGATCCCGATCGTCTCCGCGGCGATGGACACCGTCACCGAGGCTCGGCTGGCGATCGCGCTGGCCCGCGAGGGCGGGATCGGGATCCTGCACCGCAACCTGTCGATCGCCGATCAGGCCGCCGAGGTCGACAAGGTGAAGCGCTCGGAGTCGGGGATGATCGTCGAGCCGGTGACGCTCAGGCCCGGCGATTCGGTCGCCGAGGCGATCGAGCTGATGGAGCGCTACCGCGTCTCCGGCGTGCCGATCACCGACGAGACGGGCGTGCTCGTCGGGATCCTGACGAACCGCGACCTCCGCTTCGAGTCGAACGTCCGCCAGCCCGTCTCGGCGCTGATGACCTCGCGCGACCTGGTCACGGTGCCGGTCGGCACGTCGCTCGACGAGGCGAACGAGATCCTGCACCGGCACAAGATCGAGAAGCTCCCGGTCGTCGATGCGGCCGGCCGGCTGAAGGGCCTGATCACCGTCAAGGACATCCAGAAGCGGATTCAGTTCCCGCTGGCGACGAAGGATGAGCAGGGACGGCTGCGTGTGGGCGCCGCCGTCGGCGTGGGCACCGACGCCTTCGAGCGCGCGAGCGCGCTCGTTGCCGCCGAGGCCGACGTGCTCGTCGTCGACACCGCGCACGGCCACTCGACCGCCGTCCTCGAGATGGTGCGGCGGATCAAGGACGAGTGGGACGTGCCGGTGATCGCGGGGAACATCGCCACCACCGAGGCGGCGGAGTCGCTGATCGACGCGGGCGCCGATGCGATCAAGGTCGGCATCGGCCCGGGCTCGATCTGCACGACACGCGTCGTCGCCGGGGTCGGCGTGCCGCAGATCACCGCCGTCTTCGAGTGCGCCGAGCTCGCGATGCGACACGGCGTGCCCGTGGTCGCGGACGGCGGCATGACATCCTCCGGCGACATCGCGAAGGCGATCGCCGCGTGCGCGGACACGGTGATGCTCGGCTCGATGCTCGCCGGCACCGACGAGAGCCCCGGCGACGTGATCCTCGTGCAAGGGGAGCGATTCAAGGAGTACCGCGCCATGGGCTCGCTCGGCGCGATGAAGGCGCGCTCGTTCTCGAAGGACCGCTACTTCCAGGGTGACGTCGAGGACGTCGACAAGCTCGTGCCCGAGGGGATCGAGGGCCGCGTGCCCTACAAGGGGCCCGTGCAGCAGATCCTCTACCAGCTGGTCGGCGGCCTGCGGCAGGCGATGGGCTACACGGGGTCGCCGACGATCGAGGCGCTGAAGCTCGACTCGCGCTTCGTGCGGATCACCGGTGCCGGCCTGCGCGAGAGTCACCCGCATGACGTCACGATTACGAAGGACGCGCCGAACTACCGGCGGCAGTAGCGGTGGCAACCGTGCATCCGCTCCCCGTCTGCGAGCCGGTCGCAGAGGAGCGGCCCGTGCTCGTGCTCGACCTCGGCGGCCAGTACTCGCAGCTGATCGCGCGGCGGGTGCGCGAGGCCCGCGTCTACTCGGAGCTCGTGCCGCACCGTCTCTCGGCCGCGGAGGTGCGCGCTCGCAACCCCCTCGCGCTGATCCTCTCCGGCGGCCCCGCATCCGTCTACGCCGAGGGTGCACCCACCATCGACCCGGAGATCTTCGGGCTCGGCATCCCCACCCTGGGCATCTGCTACGGGATGCAGTTGATGGCCATGGATTTGGGCGGGTCGGTCGACCGTACCGGCGTGTCCGAGTTCGGCAGGACGGCGCTCGAGGCCACTCCCGGCGGGTTGTTCGAGGGCCTGGCCGCCGAGCAGACCGTCTGGATGAGCCACCGCGACTCGGTTGTCGCCCCGCCCGTCGGAGCGCGTGTCGTTGCCGGCTCGCCCTCGACGCCGATCGCGGCTTTCGAGGATTCCGAACGGCGCCTCTACGGCGTCCAGTTCCATCCCGAGGTGCGGCACACCCCGCACGGACAGGACGTGCTCGAGAATTTTCTCTACAAGCTCGCAGGCGTCCCTCCAGCCTGGACGGCCGCTGCGGTGATCGAGGAACAGGTAGAGCGGATCCGCGGCCAGATCGGCACTGAGCGTGTCATCTGCGGTCTCTCCGGCGGCGTCGACTCAGCGGTCGCCGCGCTGCTCGTCTACAAGGCGGTGGGCGATCAGCTCACCTGTGTCTTCGTCGACCACGGCCTGCTGCGCGAGAACGAGGCAGGGCAGGTGGTGGACACCTTCGCCGGCCACTTCCACGTCCCGCTCGTGCACGTCGCGGCGCAGGATCGGTTCCTGACTCGGCTCGAGGGGGTGAGCGATCCGGAAGAGAAGCGAAAGATCGTTGGCGAGGAGTTCATCCGCGTCTTCGAGGAGGAAGCGCGCAAGCTCTCAGACGAACGGGCTGGGGAGGTCCGCTTCCTCGTGCAGGGGACGCTGTACTCGGACGTGATCGAGTCCGGGGGTTCCAACGAGGGCGTCGCCGCGACGATCAAGTCGCATCACAACGTCGGCGGGCTACCGGCCGACATGCGCATGGAGCTCGTCGAGCCCCTGCGACAGCTCTTCAAAGACGAGGTGCGCCGCGTGGGCGAGGAGCTGGGCCTCCCGGAGCGGATGGTCTGGCGCCAGCCGTTCCCAGGCCCGGGCCTCGCGATCCGGATCATCGGCGAGGTCACCCGCGAGCGCCTGGAGATCCTCCGAGCGGCCGATTCGATCCTGCAGGAGGAGGTTCGCCGTGCCGGGCTCTATCGCGAGCTCTGGCAGAGCTTCGCGGTGCTGCCGGCGATCAAGTCGGTGGGTGTGCAGGGCGACGAGCGGACGTATGCGTACCCGATTGTGATTCGCGCGGTGACCTCGGAGGACGCGATGACCGCAGACTGGGCGCGACTGCCCTACGACCTGCTCGAGCAGGTCTCGAGCAGGATCATCAACGAGATCCCCGGCGTCAACCGCGTCGTGCTGGACATCAGTTCGAAGCCGCCCTCGACGATCGAGTGGGAGTAAGCGCCGGGAGTAAGCGTCTGCGTAACGCCGATCGTCCAGTTGGAGGGCGGAGAACTACAGCGGTACGATCCGGTCTCCGACGCTGGGTTCAACACCCTCTTCGACCGGCTCGTGGGCGCGGCGCACAACGTCTGCACGCGCGAGCGTTGAGGCGTCCGTAGCCATCGGGACATGAGCTGAGCGGCAATCCGATTGGGCTAGCGCACCTGAAACCCGGATAGGTCCTCCGGCTCCTCGGCGCTCACATCCAGCCAGTCGACGCGCGCGCCGCGCGGGCCCTCGCGGCAGAAGTCGACGAGCCGCTCGACCGCATCGCGCTCGCCTTCGAAGACCGCCTCCACCGACCCGTCGCTCGAGTTCCGAACCCAGCCGGCTGCGCCCGCAGCCTCTGCTCGGCGCCTCACCGACTCGCGGAAGAAGACACCCTGCACGTGACCGCGAACGACGACACGGCGGCGGATCATCACCGCCCCTTGTCGCTTGTGTGCAGCGCGGCCCCTTCCGTTCGGGTCTCCTCGAAATGCTCGGGTAGTGTCGGCGGTGGTGCACGACTTTCCGATCCGGCGCAACACCTTCCTGCTCGCGGCGACGCTGACCTCGCTCTCCGGCATGGTGCAGCTCGCCGTTGCGGTGGGGACGATCACGCTCGTCCTCGTGACCGGCATCGAGGGCATCCTCGGACTGGGTCCTGCGATCTTCCTCACTGCGGGTGCCCTCGCGGCACTGCCGGCAGGGCGGCTGATGGATCGGCATGGTCGCATTCCCGTCCTCGCCGGCGGCTGTGTCGCAGGGATCGCCGGCTCACTGACGACGGCTCTCGGCTGCGAGCTCGAATCCGCTCCTGTCGTTGTGGCAGGGTTCGCGCTCGTCGGCGTTGCGCAAGGGACAATTCTCCTCGCTCGAGCGGCCGCGGCGGACATGTACCCGCCGGAGCGTCGCGCGCGCGGGATCTCCTACGTGCTCTTCGGCGCCCTCTTCGGCGCCGCGCTGGGACCGCTCGTCTTCCGCCCGCTCTTCGCCGGCAAGGAGCTCGACACCGAGGCGCTCGTCCTGCCGTGGATCGCAGCGGCCGGGATCATGGTGGTCGGGCTCGTCCTCGTCCTGCTTGTCCGGCCCGATCCGCGCACGATCGCTCAGCGGCTCCACTTCGACGGGGGAGGCGCCGAGGCAGCCGAACCCGCGCCGCTCCGCGAGATCATCCGTCGTCCCGGCGTCGTCACCGCCCTCGTCGCGGCGGTGGCGAGCTTCGCCGGGATGGTGTCGGTGATGAACCTGACCGGCTATCTCGTGATCGACCACGGGCACCATCAAGCCGACGTCTTCACCGTGATCAGCCTGCACATCGTCGGCATGTACGCCCTCGTGCTGGTGATCGGCCAGCTGGTGGACAAGCTCGGCCGCCGCCCGGGGCAGGTCGCGGGGCTCCTGCTGATGGCGCTCTCGACCCTGGGTCTCGCTTGGTTCACGAGCGTCCCGTGGATGTCAGTGTCGCTCTTCGGGCTCGGGCTCGGCTGGAACCTCTCCTATGTGGCCGCAGTCACCGAGCTCGCAGACCGGGCGCTGCCGGCAGAGCGCGGAAAGCTGATCGGCCTCACCGACCAGCTCTCGAGCTTCACCGGGGCGGCGCTCGTGCTCCTCGGCGGCATCGTCTACAGCGAGGTCGGAGTCGAGGCGCTCGCCTTCGCCGCAGCGGCTTTCGTGGGCCTGCCGGCCGCTTGGATCCTGCTACAATCGGCCGCCGGCGCACCCGACGTGCGCCCTCTTTCTGTGAAATGAAGACCTACTCTGCAAAGCCGGGCGAGATCCAGCGTGACTGGTATCTCGTCGACGCCGAAGGGCAGACGCTCGGGCGGCTCGCGACGCAGATCGCGGACACGCTGCGTGGGAAGAGGAAGGCGGCCTACACGCCGCACGTCGACACGGGCGACTTCGTCGTGGTCGTGAACGCGGACAAGATCCACGTCACGGGGCAGAAACTCGACCAGAAGCTCTACCACCGGCATTCCGGCTATCCCGGCGGCCTCCGCACGCGAACCCTGCGGACACAGCTGGAGCGACGGCCGACGGAGGTGCTGCGCAAGGCGGTGAAGGGGATGCTGCCCCGGAACAAGCTCGCGCGTGCCCAGATCACGAAGCTGAAGATCTACGCCGGCCCGGAGCATCCGCACGAGGCGCAGGCGCCGAAGCCATTTAGATTGGAAGTCCGGTAGTGGTTGAATGTCCGACAGTGCTGGAGGTCAGGTAAGTGGCAGAGCAGGCTCAGTACCAGGGCACGGGCAAGCGCAAGACCTCGGTCGCCCGCGTCATCCTCCGCCCGGGAGACGGGACGACCTGGTTCAACGGTCGCACGATCGAGGACTACTTCCCACGCCTCACGCACCGAGCGTCAGCGCTCGCGCCGCTCAAGGTAGCGGGTGTCGAAGGCACCTACGACCTGCGCGTGCGCGTCCACGGCGGCGGGCCGTCCGGGCAGGCCGGAGCCGTGCGCCACGGTATCGCCCGCGCCCTCGTCGAAGCCGACCCCGAGCTTCGCATCCCGTTGAAGCGAGAGGGCTTTCTAACTCGAGACGCCCGCGAGGTCGAGCGCAAGAAGGCCGGCCTGCACAAGGCGCGCAAGGCACCCCAATTCTCAAAGCGATAGAGTTCTCCGAGCGATAGCGCGCTTTACCTGCGGCAAGCGTTGGGCCTAATCGTCCCAGTCGTCGAGAGGTTGGACCTGGGGCCATGCTCTGCGCATGACTCTGCGATAGGCAACGAAGCTGATCGCGAGATGGGTCAGCACCAGCCCCGTCACCGCTGCGAGTAGCAGCCACGCCCCTACTCGCCGATCGCCGACAGCGGCGAGGACACCGACCAGGAGCACAGCCTGCAAGAGGATTCCAGTTGTGCTCCAGAGCCGTTCGAGGCTGTCGCGCGGAGCGGCCATCGCTGCACTTGTAGCAGTAGGCTGCGCCGGTGCCGCGCCGCCACTTCGGAACCGACGGGGTGCGAGGAGTCGTCGGGGGGGATCTGACGGTCGAGCTCGTCGAGCGTCTGGGGAAGGCCTCGACGCTCTGGTCGGGCGCCGGCGGCGTCTTCATCGGGCGAGACACGAGAGGCTCTGGCCCGTCGCTCGAGGAGGCGTTCGCCCGCGGCGTCGTCTCCGCGGGCGGCAACGCAGTGCTGGGGGGTGTCCTGCCGACCCCCGCCGTCGCGCTGCTCGCGCTCGACCTCGGGGTCGTCATCTCGGCGTCGCACAACCCGCCCGAGTACAACGGCGTCAAGTTCTTCGATCGCCACGGCAGCAAGCTGACCGACGCCGCCGAGGAGGAGATCGAGGCGCTGCTCGACGAGCCGGCGCGCGGCGGCGGCAGGGTCGACCGGGTCGAGATCGCGCCCGAGAGCTACCTCAGGCACATCGTCGAGCGGTTCGGCTCACCGATCGACCTCGGCGTGGTCGTGGATTGCGCAAATGGCGCCTACTCGGGACTCGCCGCCGCCGCGCTCGAGGAGGTCGGCGCGCTCGTTCGCTCGATCGGTGACGCACCCGACGGCGAGAACATCAACGTCGGCTGTGGCGCGACGAACCCGGCGTTGCTGCAGGCCACCGTCGTCGACGAGGGCTACAGCCTCGGCGTCGCATTCGACGGCGACGGGGATCGGATCCTCGCAGTGGATCACGCGGGCCGGATCGTCGACGGCGACCAGATTCTCGCGATCCTGGCGCTTCACCTGGGAGTCGAACTGGTCGCCGTCACGACTATGACGAACCTTGGCTTTCACCGGTTGATGGAGGAGCGGGGGATCCGCGTCGTCACCACCGACGTGGGTGACCGGTACGTGCTCGAGGCCCTCCGTCGGGAGCGAGGCCTACTCGGCGGAGAGCAGTCGGGGCACATCATGTACCTCGACGGTCACGTCACCGGCGACGGGCTGGCAGCGGCTCTCCTGCTGTGTGGGGCGATCCGGGGAAGATCGCTTGCGGAAGCGGCAGCGGTGATGCCGCTGTACCCGCAGGCGAAGGAGAACGTCAGAGTGACTCGCCGCCAGGTGCCGGAGAGAGCGCTCGCCGAGGCCGAGCGGCTGAACGTCGCTCTCGGCGGCCGAGGCCGCGTGCTCGTGCGCGCCTCCGGCACGGAGCCGATGATCCGCGTGCTCGGCGAGGCAGAGACGGTCGAGGAGGCCGAATCGCTGTGTGGTACGATCGCCGCTCTCGTTCGGAGAGAGCTCGACTGAGCGGCGCGACGCACGGGCTCAGGCTCGGGCTCTTATTGCTTTTTGAGAGACGTTCAGGAACGATCATGCCAGCGATCGTGGGTGGCGCTTCACCCGGAAGAGGACGAACAAAGGAGCTTCAGGGTGTGCGGGATCATCGGGTACGTTGGGCCAAGGGAATGCAAGCCGCTCCTCCTGCAGGGGCTCGAGCGCCTCGAGTACCGCGGATACGACTCCGCGGGGATCGCGCTGCTGGAGCACGACGGGCTCGACTATGTGCGCGCGGTCGGCAACCTCCAAAACCTGAAAGACGCAGCGGGACCGAACGGGTCGCGTTCGACACATGGTCTCGGCCACACGCGCTGGGCAACCCACGGCAGCGTCACCGAGGCGAATGCGCATCCGCTTGCCGGCTGCGACGGCTCACAGCTTGCGATTGTTCTCAACGGGATCGTCGAGAACTACCGCGAGTTGCGTGAGCGTCTCCTCGCAGCGGGTCACACGTTCATCTCCGAGACCGACGCCGAAACCGTGTGTCACCTGATCGAGGAGGAGTACGAGGGCAACCTGAGCGAAGCCGTGCGCAAGGTGTACGGACACCTCGAAGGTCACTTCACCTTCGTCGCGATCCACCGGGATCACCCAGACCTTCTCGTGGGCGCCCGTCACCAGACGCCGATGGTGATCGGGATCGGAGAGGACGAGATGTTCGTCGCCTCTAATGCTGCCGCATTCCTACGCGAGACGAAGCTCGTCCAGTTCCCCGACGACGGGGACATCGTCACCGTCACGCCCTCGGGGGCGACGTTCGTGCGCCCCGACGGCACACGGGTCGAACATGACCGAATCGAGCTCGACTGGGACGACGAAGGCGCCGAGAAGGGTGGCTACGAGACGTTCATGCTGAAGGAGATCTACGAGCAGCCGGAGGCTGTCGCGGAGACGATCGGCGACCGCGTGCGGCACGGGCGGCTCGTGCTCGACGGGCTCGGCCTGGACGAGGCGGAGGTCCGCGACCTCCGCCGCATCGTCATCCTCTCGGCAGGCACGTCCTATCACGCGGCTGTCGTGGCCCGCTACGTGATCGAGGAGTGGGCGCGCGTCCCGGTCGAGCCCGACATCGCCTCGGAGTGGATCTACCGGAACCCGGTGCTCGACGACGACACGCTCGTGATCGGGATCTCCCAGTCCGGCGAGACGCGCGACACGATCCAGGCGATGCAGCTTGCACGCGAGAAGGGCGCCCGCACAGTCGCGATCACCAACATGATGGGCTCGCAGATCACGCGCGAGGTCGACTCCGTCCTCTACACCCGTGGCGGCCTCGAGGTGGGCGTCGCGGCCTCCAAAACCTTCACTGCGCAGGTCGCTCTCCTCTACCTCGTCGCGCTCAAGCTCGCGGAGGTGCGCGGGACGCTGCCGCCCGAGGAGCGCGAGTTCATCCTCGACGAGGTCTACGACCTGCCGGCGAAGTTCGAGCGCTTTCTCGACGGAAATCACCCGGTGGAGGAGATCGCACAGCGCGTCTACGACCAGCCCTTCTTCCTCTACCTGGGCCGCCACATCGGCCTGCCCGTCGCGCTCGAGGGGGCACTGAAGTTGAAGGAGATCAGCTACATCCCGACGGAGGCGTACTCCGCCGGCGAGATGAAGCATGGGCCGATCGCGCTCCTCGAGTCCGAGACCCCCGTCGTCGTCGTCGCAACGAACAGCCACGTCTACGAGAAGATCGTCTCGAACATCCAAGAGGTCCGAGCCCGGGGTGCGCACGTGATCGCCGTCGCTACAGACGGCAACGAAGACATCCAGCACCATGCAAACGACGTGATCTACGTGCCCGAGAGCCCCGCGTTCCTGCAGGCCGCGCTCGCGATCCTACCGCTGCAGCTCCTCGCCTACCGCATCGCGCGGCTGCGCTCGCTGAACGTCGACCAGCCGCGCAACCTCGCGAAGACCGTCACCGTCGAGTAGGAGCTTGACGCCGCCGCTTTCGACGGCGCGTGTCCGGCTCGCGCGGTTGCCGGGCGGCCCGGCAGAGGACGCGGTCGCGGTCGAGGAGCCGCTCGAGATCAGGATCGGCGACCGGCCGGTGGCCATCACAATGCGAACGCCGGGTCATGACGAGGAGCTGGCCATCGGCTTCTGCTTGTCGGAGGGCCTCGTGCCGGCGGGCGCACGGTTGCCGCTCGATCTGGCGGCGAACACCGTGGAGGTCGACGCGCCCGGGTTCGACCCCTCGCGTCTTGCGAGGAGCTTCTACACCTCGTCTTCCTGCGGCGTCTGCGGCAAGGGCGCGCTCGAGGCCGTCGCCGTCGAGGCGCCGCGGGTCGCCGGCGATCTACGCGTCTCCGCGGAGCTCGTGCGCATGTTGCCGGCGAGGCTCCGGGCGTCGCAGGCGGCGTTCGATGCCACGGGCGGCCTCCACGCTGCGGGTCTCTTCGCCGCCGACGGCGAGCTGCTCTGCGCACGCGAGGATGTCGGTCGCCACAACGCGCTCGACAAGGTGATGGGGTGGGCTTTCGGCGAGGGCATGCTGCCGCTCGAGCGCTCGCTGCTCTGCCTCAGCGGCCGCATCTCCTTCGAGCTCGTCCAGAAGGCGGCGGTTGCCGGCTGTCCCATCGTCGTCGCTGTCGGGGCCCCCTCCTCGCTTGCGATCGAGCTGGCCGCTGACCGCCGGATCACGCTCTGCGGGTTCGTTCGCGGCCGTTCGATCAACGTCTACACCGAGCAGTGGCGGGTCGAGGAGAGCCCGAGGCTCGACACAACGGCGCTATGAGTCGTCGGGGCAACCGCGAGTCGCTAGGGGGTCATCAGTCTCGGCCACTCTTAACCGATGTGGCCGCTCGCTGTGTCTCTTGCCCCGCACCACTCATTGAGCCCAGTCGACGAGGCTCCATCGTGTTGAATGCGCTCACGGGCGTGCTGCTCGTCGGGGGTGCGTCCAGCCGCTTCGGCTCACCCAAAGCGCTCGCGCGGCTCGGCGAGGAGACGCTTGCGGAGCGGGCTTGGCGGGTGCTCGGTGAGGCCTGCGAGGAGCGGCTCGCCGTCGGCAAGGGCGAGCTCGAGCTGCCCTTCGACGTGCTCGACGATGGCGTCGAGCTCCGGGCACCGATCGCCGGCGTGATCGCAGGATTGCGCGAGGCGACGCACGAGATTGCCGTGTTCCTGCCGGTCGACTGCCCGCTCGTGACGTCTCGGCTCCTGCGCGCGCTCGGCGAGGCGAGGGCGGTGCCGCAGTCGGGGCCGCTACCGGGTGCGTACGCGAAGGCAGACCTGCCGCTCCTGGAGCGGCGGCTCGCGGGCGGCGAGCTCTCGCTGCGAGGCGTCAACCCGCGGGTGCTCCAGGTGGACGAGCGACTCCTCGCGAACGCGAACACGCCCGCCGAGCTGGCGGCGCTCGAGGACGCGTCGCGGCGGCTCCAGCGGCGGCGCTGACGGTCTCAGAGACGTATCCGTTGGCGCGCTACCCGGATCGCGGACGTCCGCCCAACCAGCTCTTGAGGTCAGCGTTCGAACAGGACCTCGCCGCTCGTGACTAGGAGCCGGCCTGAGGCCGTCGCGACGGCCAGTCCGCCGTCGCGCTCGATGCGGTCGGCGGTTCCCTGCGCGCCGTCGACGGTGACGCGCCGCCCGCGCAGGAAGTCACGCGAGCCGATGTCGTCGTAGAGCCCTTCCAGCCCGTCGGTGCGCCACTCCCGGTACGCTCGGTCGAGCCGCCCCAGCAGCGTCTCGAGCACCTCCTTGCGGTCGCGCACGCGGCCGTCGATCGTGCGCAGGGAACCAGGCGCGACCTTCGTCTCCGTCTCCGGCGGCAGCTGCTCCCGCGTTTGGTTCACGTTCACACCGATACCGAGGACGACGGCGTCACCCTTGAGCTCGGCGAGGATCCCGGCGACCTTCCGCCGGTTGAGCATGACGTCGTTCGGCCACTTGATCTGAGCGGACAGGTCGGCCACGTCCTCCACCGTCAGCGCCGTCGCGAGCGCCGCAACGAGTGAGAGCTCCGGAGCGCTCCGACCGGCAGGTGGCCGCAGCAGCACCGAGACGAGCACGGCCGTGCCCGGGGCCTCGACCCAGCGCCGCCCCAGCCGCCCGCGACCGGCCGTCTGGTGATCCGTCGTTGCGATCGCGCCTTCCGGGTCGCCGGGGCCGAGCAAGAGCTGCGTCGACTCGCACTCGGGCTCGTGCCGGCGCGGGCTCCCGATGGTGGAGCTGTTCTTCAGGGGCGCTCGAGCCTGACGGCCGACACCTTGTACTCCGGGGTGCCGATCAGCGGGTCGCCGACGTCGTGGGTGAGCCGGTTGACCTTCGCCTCGGCGAAATGCAGGGCCATCCAGACGAGGCCGGGGAAGACTCGGTCGCTGATCCGCGCTCGGGCCTGCAGGTCGCCGCGTCGCGAGACGAGCCGCAGCCAATCACCCTCGCCGACGCCGAGTGCCGACGCGTCCTCGGCGGAGAGCTCCACGAAGGGATCGACCTGCTTGTCGGTGATGCCGGCCTCGCGCATCGTCATCCCGGCGGAGTTGTAGTGGTAGAGCGTTCGGCCGGTGGAGAGCACGAACGGGTACTCGCTGTCCGGCTCCTCGATCGGCGGCTGGTACTCGACGGGGTGGAACTTGCCGCGCCCTGACGGCCGCGCCGTCGTCTTCTCGTGCAGGAACCGAGACCCCGCGTCCTCGACCGTCGCGACGGGCCATTGCAAGCCCTCGTCCTGCAGACGGAAGTAGCGGATCCCGAACCAGTTCGGGCAGAGGTCGGCGAGCTCGTTCCATACCGACTCCGCGTCCGGGTACTCCGGCCAGTTGCAGCCGAGCGCGCGCGCGAGCTCGATCACGATCTCACGGTCGACGCGCGCGTTTCCCGGACATGGCACAGCTGCCCGAACGCGGTTGACGCGCCGCTCCGTGTTCGTGAACGTGCCGTCCTTCTCGGCGAAGCTCGACGCGGGCAGGACGACGTTCGCGTACTTCTGCGCCGTCTCGTTCAGGAAGATGTCCTGCGAGACGAGGAACTCGAGCTTCGCCAGACCCTCCTCGACGTGATGCAGGTTGGGCTCGGTCTGTGCCGGGTTCTCCCCGATCAGGAGGAGCGCCTTGACCCGTCCGTCGTGGAGCCCGGACATCATCTGGTCGAGCCGGAAGCCGGCTCGCTCCGGTACCTCAACGCCCCACGCCTCTGAGAACTTTGCCCGCACCTGCGGGTCCTCGACCGGCTGATAACCCGGGAGGTAGCTCGGATTCGCCCCCGAGTCGTTCAGGCCCTGGACGTTGTTCTGTCCCCGGAGGGCGTTGAGACCAGTCGATTCGTAGCCGAGGTGGCCCGTCATCAGGACGAGGTTGGCTAGCGACCAGATGTTGTCGACTCCGCAAGCGTGCTCGGTGATTCCGAGCGTGTAGAAGATGGCCGCGTGGCGCTCGCTCGCATATTCCCGCGCGGTGGCGCGGATCGCCTCGGCCGGCACCCCCGTCCAGCGCTCCGCCTCCTCGGGTGTGTACCGGGCGACCACTTCGCGTACCGCCTCAAAGTCCTCGGTCTGGTCGCGGATGTAGTCCTCGGCCTCGAGTCCCTCCTCGAGGATCGTGTGCATGATCGCGTTCAGGAGCCAGACGTCGGAGCCCGGCCGCAACTGCAGGTGGCGCTTCGCGATCTTCGTCAGCCAAATCGCACGCGGGTCGGCGACGACGAGCGTCGCGCCTTTTCGCACCGCCTTCTTGATCCGCAGCGCGAGCACCGGATGCGCCTCGGTCGTGTTCGACCCGATCACGAGCAGGAAGCGCGCGTTCTCGATCTCCGGGATCGAGTTGGTGGAAGCTCCTCTGCCGAACGACCTGACCAGGCCGTAGAGGGTCGGAGCGTGTCAGGTGGCTTCGCAGGAGTGGACGGAGTTCGTCCTGAGCCCCGTCCGGGCGAGCTTCTGGATCAGGTAGTTCTCCTCATTCGTCAGCCGCGCGGAGGCGAGCACGCCGACGGCCTGAGGCGAGTGGCGCTCCATCACCCCCTTGAGGCCGTCGGCCGCGACACTCAGCGCGTGCTCCCAGCTCGTCGGGTGCAGCCCGCCGTCCTCGCCGCGCACGAGCGGCTCGGTGAGGCGGTCCTGGTGGTGGACGAAGTTGAAGGCGAAGCGGCCTTTGACGCAGAGATCTCCCTCGTTCGAGACGTACTCGGGCTTGGACGTGACCTTCACGATCCGCTTCGTCTCGGAGTCGACGTTCAGGTCGATCTGGCAGCCGACGCCGCAGAAGGTGCAGGTCGTCTTCGTCTGCTCGAGCGTCCGCTCCTCGATTCCCGAGCCCTCCATGAACTTCTCGTAGATCGCGCCCGTGGGACACGTCGAGAGGCAGCCGCCGCAGAGCTCGCACTCCGTGTCAAGCCAGGAACGACCCCAGGTGGGGACGATCCGCGCCTCGGGGCCGCGGCCCTCGAGCGACAACGCCGAGCACTGCATCACCTCCTGCGTGTAGCGCACGCAGCGGTTGCAGAGGATGCACGTATCCGGCTCGTAGCCCATGAGCCGATTTCGGTCTTCGTAGGGCTCGCGCTTTGCATCCGGGAGGATGAATGGCGCCTCGGCGCCCAGATCGCGGGCCATCTCCGCCAGCTCGTTCGGCCGCCCCGCCGGGTTCGCGTTCAAGTGCTCCGAAAGGAGCATCTCCGCGAGCGTCTTCCGTAGCTGGGGGACGTTCGAGTTCGTCGAAACCGCCATGCCCTCCCGCACGGCTGTCGCGCAGGCCGGCAACGGCCTCGACGCGCCCTCGACGCCAACGACGCAGATACGGCAGCCCCCGTACGGATCGAGCTTGTCGTCGTGGCAGAGCGTCGGAATGAAGACGCCGTTGCGCGCCGCCGCGTGCACGAGCAGCTCGCCGTCACGGGCGGTGGCGTTCCGGCCGTCGAGGGTGAATTCGACCACGGCTCGATCCTACTCGGCGGGGGTATGCGGCCGATCGAGCGACTCGAAGAGCTCGGGCCAGTGGCGAAAGGCGTTGCGGACCGGGTAGGGCGCCGCCTGGCCCAGCCCGCAGATCGAGGTCAGGTGCATCGCGTCGAGCCATTCTTCGATCTGGTGCCGGGGCATCGGCGTGCGGTCGTGCTGGAGCTCCTCGAAAACGTGGTGGAGCGCGCGGTTGCCGATCCTGCACGGTGTGCACTTCTGGCACGACTCCTCGGCGAAGAAGCGCACCGTCTCGGCGAGCAGGCGGAGCGGGGAGTACGAGCGCGGGAAGATCTGCAGGGCGGCCGACCCGACGCCCGCGCCCCAGTCCGTCAGCGCATCGCGCGTGAGTGGCACGTCGAGCGCCGCCGGCGGCAGGATCCCGCTCGCCGCACCTCCGGGGACGAACGCGCCCGGCTCCCCGGTGAAGCCGCCGGCGTGCTCCTCGACGAGGGCGCGCGCCGTGATCCCGTTAGGCGCCTCGTAGCAGCCTGGCCGTAGGACCGCGCCGCTCACCGACCACAGCCGCACGCCGTCCCCGAGCCCTCGCCCAAGTTCCCGCCACTGGGCGCCCCCGTTGCGCAGGATCGCCGGCACGTGCGCGAGGGTCTCGACGTTCTGGATCAGCGTCGGACGGCCGAGGTAGCCGACCTGAGCGGGATACGGCGGCCGCAACCGCGGCATTCCGCGCCGGCCTTCCATCGACTCCAGCATCGCCGTCTCCTCGCCGCAGATGTAAGCGCCGGCGCCGATCACGAGCTCCACCGACAAGCCGTTCAGAAGCCCGGCCGTCCCGAACTCCGCGATCGCCGCTGCGAGTCTCGCCCGCGAGCCCGCGTACTCCTCACGCAGGTAGACGTAGACCTCGGTCGCGCCGAGGGAGCGTGCCGCGATGAGCGTCCCCTCGAGCAGCAGGTGAGGCCGCAGCTCCATCACGTAGCGATCCTTGATCGTCCCCGGCTCGCCCTCGTCGGCGTTCACGATCACGTACGGGCGGCCCATCTCCCGCGCGACCGCCTCCCACTTGAGGCCGGTGGGGAAGCCGGCGCCGCCGTACCCCGCGAGGCCCGAAGTCTTCAGCTCCTCGATGATCCGCTCGAGCGGCGGCAGGTCGCGGAGCAGGCTCAGGCCGCCACGGCGCTCGTAGTCGCCCAGCGTGTCGTCGCGCGTCGCGAGGCCGGTGGAGGGGCCGTCGTTCGTCGAGTACGTGACGCCGCCGCGGACGTCGTCCCCGTCCAGGACGACGGGCGCCAGGTCGCAGTGACCGAGGCACGGCACCTCGACGCAGCCCTCGAGCAGGAGCTCGCGCGAGCCGGCGCAGTCGCAAATTGGTCCGGTGCACACCCGAACGGCGTCAACGGGTACCTGCAGGAACGAGTAGAACGAGACGACCTCGTGCACCTCGCCGCGGCGGATCGACATGTGATCGGCGAGGGTATCGGAGAGCTCCGGCCCGATCGGCCCCACCTCCCGCCGCAGGCGGCCGAGATTGTCGAGCAGGCGAGTACGGTCGGTGGGCAGCGTCTCGAGCACGCTCACCAGGCGAAGTACGTCCACCCTTCGAGTCTACGACTCGAGGTCAGTCGGCTGGTGGCCGGCGAAGCCTCTTCGTCTGACCCCGCCGCTTCTTCTGCTCGAGGCGCCGCTCCCGGCCAGCCTTCGTCGGTTTCGTCGCGACGCGCCGGCGCTCCACCTTCAGCGCTTCGCGAAGCTGCTCGACGACCCGATTGACGGCGAGCTCACGGTTGCGCAACTGGCTCCGCTCGTCCTGCGCCACCGCCCGCAGCACCGGCCCCGTCCTTTGGAGGATGCGCCGCTTCTGCGTGTCCGTCAGCGTCTGGGAGGCCTCGACGTCGAAGCGGGCCTCGACGCGCGTCTCGGAGGTGTTCGCGTGCTGCCCCCCAGGCCCGCTGGAGCGGGAGAAGCGCAACTCGATCTCGGCCGGCGGCAGGAGGACCGACCGGGTGACCCGAATAGAATGACCGTCCATGGCCGCTATTTTGCTGGACGTCGACGGCGTCCTCCACGTTTCCGGCCAGCCGATTCCCGGCGCCGTTGAGGCGGTGAGTCGGCTCCGCAGCGAAGGACACCGGCTCCGGTTCGTCACCAACAACTCGACCCTGTCCCGCGCGGCGCTGGCACAGGAGCTCCGCGACCAGGGCTTCGAGCTCGAGGACGAGGAGCTGCAGACGACGCCGATCGCTGCCGCGCAGAGGCTTGGCGGCCGCCGCGTCTTCGCGCTCGTGATGTCGGCCATCGTGCCGGACCTGGCCGGAATCGACCTCGTCGGCGACGGCGCGGATGCGGTGCTGGTCGGCGGGTGCGACGAGTCGCTCGAGCCGAATCAGGTCTTCACCTACATGAACCTCGCCCGCGCGTACACCGAGATCGGGGCAGGCGCCGACCTCTTCTGCCTGCACAAGAACCCGTGGTGGCAGACGGCCCGAGGCCCGATGTTGGATGGAGGTGCGTTCGTCGCCGGGCTCGAGTACGCGACCGGCGTGGAGGCGACGGTCGTCGGAAAACCGAGCGCCGCGTGCTTCGCGGCCGCGCTCGCCGCTCTCGATGCCGAGCCCGAGCTCACCTGGATCGTCACCGACGACATCGAGCAGGACGTGCCGGGCGCACAGCTCTTCGGGATGAAGACCGTGCTGCTGCGGACGGGGAAGTTCCGGCCGGAGACGCTCGAGCGCTCGACCGCGGTGCCGGACGCGGTCCTCAGCTCGATCGCGCAGGTGCCGGACTGGATCGACCGCGGTAGCAGATGATGGTCTCGGTCGGGATCGACCTGATCGAGATCGCGCGCATCCGGCAGGCGCTCGAGCGTTACCCAGGCTTCAAGAATCGGTGCTTCACGCCTGCCGAGCAGGCGTACTGCGACGCGAGGCGCAACCCGGCCGAGAGCTACGCGGGCCGCTTCGCTGGCAAGGAGGCCGTGGGCAAGGCGCTGGGCTTCGGCGTCGCGCGAGCGTTCGCATGGAAGGACGTCGAGATCGTTGGACGCCCCAAGCCTTCGGTGCGGCTCTCCGGCCGGCTGGCCGACTGGGCCGAGCGGAGGGGAACCGGCGCCGTCGACCTCTCGATGACCCATTCCCGTGAGCTCGCGTCGGCCGTCGCCATCGCAGCGGATGCCTGAAGCGTCGTTCCTCGAGCCTCTCTACACGGCCGAGGAGATGCGCACCGCGGAGCGGCGCTACCCGGGCTTCCCGAGCACGGCGCCGGAGCTGATGGAGCGCGCGGGCGCGGCGGTTGCTCGTGTTGCGCTGGAGCGCTTCCCGGATGCGCGGCGCTTCGCGGTCGTGTGCGGTGGCGGCTCGAACGGCGGCGATGGTCGCATCGCCGCTCGTGTCCTTCGGGAGCAGGGGCGCGACGCCGTCGAGACGCACGCGGTCGAGCAGGCGGACGTGATCGTGGACGCCCTGTTCGGGACCGGGTTCCGAGGCGAGCCGAGGCAGGAGGCCTCCGCGCTGATCGAGCGGATCAACGCCGCAGGCGTGCCGGTCGTCGCTGTCGACCTTCCGTCTGGCATCGACGGCTCGACGGGCGAGAGCGCCGGTGTCGCTGTACAGGCGGACGTGACCGTCACGTTTCACGCTCCGAAGGTCGGCCTCGCCGTTGCTCCCGGCCGCTTCCGCGCGGGCGAGGTCGTTCGCGTCGACATCGGACTCGAGGACGTCGGGACGGAGCACCGGCTCGTGACGGAGCACATCCTTGGGCTCGTCCCGACGAAGCGCCCCGAGGACAACAAATACTCGGCCGGTTCGGTGCTCGTCGTCGGCGGGGCGCCGGGGCTCACGGGGGCCATCTGCCTCGCCGCCGAGGCGGCGTTTCGAGCCGACGCCGGCTACGTCGCCGTCGCTGTGCCGGAGGCGTCGCTGCCGGTCGTCGAGACGAAGCTGCTCGAGCCGGTGAAGCTCACGTGGGAGCACGTTGCGGACGGCGTCGCAAAGGCCACGGCCGTCGCGCTCGGGCCGGGGCTCGGCCGCACGGAGGAGGCGAAGCGCCTGCGCGATCGCCTGCTGGCGGAGCTCGACCGGCCGGTTGTGCTGGACGCCGACGCCCTGCACGAGCTCGAGCCGATGCGATGGCTGGCCCCGGTCGTTCTCACCCCACACGCGGGGGAGCTCGCGCGGCTGCTCCAGGAGGAAACCGCGTGGGTGGATGCCCACCGGCTCGAAGCCGCCCGCCGCGGCGCCCAGCGCTTCGACGCCGTCTGCCTCCTCAAGGGCGCCGACACGATCGTCGCCGAGCCGGGTGGCCGTGTCCTCGTCTGTCACGCCGAGGCGCCCGCCCTCGCAACCGCGGGCACCGGCGACGTGCTCACCGGAATCGTCGCCTGCTACCTGGCCAAGGGCCTAGAGCCTGTCCTGGCGGCAGCGGCGGCGGCGGTCGCGCTCGCGAAAGCGGTCCGGAGCATCTCGGCTCTGAGTGGCATCGTCGCGAGCGATGTGATCGCGGCCCTGCCGCGGGTGCTCCCGCGAGACTGAGAGCCTCGAACACCATGAGGCTCTGAGTCCGGCGGTGCACGCTGGCCGGCGCGATGCAGCGTCCTCGGTCGCGTCCAGATGTCCCATCTGGACGCTCCCTGCGTCCTCGCCTCGCATCACCATCGCACCCCGCCCACGAGGCCTCATCGTGTTAGAAGCTCTAGGCATGGACGTTGTCACCGGGGCGTTCTCCTACACTGGCCGCGCGATCGCCGAGGAGCTCCTTGGGCGCGGCAGAGAGGTGCGAACGCTGATACGGCGCGATGCGCCCCGCGACCCGCTTGCGGCGCGCATCGAGCGTGCCGAGCTGCAGTTCCGTGACATGGCGGCGCTCCGGGCGGCACTCAGCGGCGTCGACGTCCTCTACAACACCTACTGGATCCGCTTCCCGCGCGCGGAATCGACCTACGAGCGGGCGGTGGCAAACACGCGTCTCCTGTTGAGGGTCGCGTGCGCGGCCGGGATCCGCCGCGTGGTGCACGTGAGCGTCACGAACCCCGCGGAGAGCTCGCCGCTTCCGTACTTCCGCGGCAAGGCGCTGGTCGAGCAGGACCTTGCAGAGTCAGGGATCTCGTACGCGATCGTCCGGCCGACGCTCGTCTTCGGCCCGCGGGACATCCTCGTCAACAACATCGCCTGGAGTCTGCGCCGTGTCCCCATCTTCCCCGTGGCGGACGACGGGAGCTATCTCGTGCAGCCGGTCTCCGTCGCCGACGTGGCGTCGCTTTGCGTCGACCTGGCGGTGCGGGAGGACGAGGTCGTTCGCGACGCTGCCGGACCGGAGACGCTCGCTTTCGAGGAGCTCGTCCGGCTCGTTGCGGCTGCCGTTGGCCGCGACGTGCGGGTCGTCCACGCGCCGCCTCGCCTGGTGCTCGCCTTGGCACGGGCCGTCGGGCTCGCACGCCGCGACGTGATGCTGACCGCCGACGAGCTTGCGGGCCTGCAGGCGAGCCTGCTCACCTCACGCGAGCCACCCTGCGGCACGGACAGCTTCCGCTCCTGGGTGGCCGCCTCCGGCGAGACACTCGGCCGAGGCTACGTGTCGGAGCTCGCGCGCAACTTTCGGCCCTACGATCACGTCTGATGACCCGCTCGGAGCTGGTGATCGACCTCGGTGCGATCCGCCGAAACGTACGCACGCTGCGTCGTGCCCTCGGGCGCGCCGAGCTGTGGGCGGTCGTGAAGGCGGACGGGTACGGGCACGGAGCGGCGGAGGTGGGCGGCGCGGCCCTCGCCGAGGGCGCTGCCACTCTCTGCGTCGCCACCGTGCCGGAAGGACTGGCGCTGCGTACGGAGCTCGGCAACGCGCGGATCCTTGTGTTGGGGCCGAGCGCGAGCGGCGAGATCGCGGAGGCCCGTGATGCCGGCCTCGAGCTCGTCGTGATCGACGGCGAGGTTCCCGAGGGAATTCGGGTTCACCTCAAGCTCGATACGGGGATGGGGCGCTGGGGCCTGTCCGAGCTGACGGCGCCGGGGCGCGAGGTCGTCGGACTGATGAGCCACCTGGCCTCGGCCGATTGCGATCCGACGTTCACGACGCACCAGATCGACCGCTTCGCGCAGGCCACCGAGCCCTTCTCTCAGCTCACGCGCCATCTGGCGAACAGCGCCGGTGCGCTCCGCTTTCCCATGTCGCGCTTCGATGCAGCCCGCTGCGGGATCGCGCTCTACGGGCTGTCGCCATTCGGCGGGGATCCTGCTGCTGACGGCCTCGAGCCGGCGCTGCGTTGGCGGTCGCAGCTCGCGCAGGTGAAGCGTCTCGAGCCCGGCGAGTCGACCGGGTACGGGCGCCGCTACGTCGCGCGGCGGCCGACCTGGATCGGAATCGTCCCGGTCGGCTATGCGGATGGCTTCCGCCGCGACCTCACGGGCACCACGGTGCACGTCGGCGGGCAGGCGGGGCGGGTGGTCGGCACGGTCTCGATGGACGCCTTCGCCGTCGAGCTCGAGAGCCGGCTGCCGGTGGGAACGCCCGTGACGTTGCTCGGGCCCGGGGTCCTCGCCGAGGCTCATGCGCGTGTCGCGGGCACGATCTCCTACGAGCTCGTGACCGGCATCAATCGTTCGGCAGCGCGCACGCGGCGCACCTTCCGCGATGCTTGAGGTTCTGGACCTTGCACGCCAGATCCTCGCGGACGAGGAGGCGTGGATCGTGGGCGGTGCCGTGCGGGACGAGCTGCTCGGTCGGCCCGTTCTCGACGTGGACATAGCTTGCGCCGAGCCCCAACGAGCCGCGCGTGCCCATGCGCGCCGCTCAGGCGGGGCTCCGTTCCCGCTTTCCGAGCGGCACGGCGCCTGGCGCGTCACCTGTCAGGACGGGCGTACCTTGGACTTCACGCCGCTTCGTGGCAGCATTGACGCCGATCTCGCGACCCGCGACTTCGGACTCAACGCTATCGCCGTGCCGCTCGCCGGTGGCGAGCCGCACGACCCGTATGGCGGACGCGACGACCTGGAGCAGCGCGCGATCCGTGCCGTCGGGGACGGGATCTTTGCCGACGACCCGCTGCGGCTTCTCCGGGCGGTTCGGCTCGAGCGCGAGCTGGGCTTTCGCCTTGATGCTCGAACGGAAGCCCTGCTGCGGGAGTCGGCCGCGCGTGTCGGAGATCCTGCCGGCGAGCGCATCCTCGGCGAGCTCGTGCGCCTCGACGTCGGCGGCTTGCGCCGTCTCTGCGAGCTCGGCCTGCTCGCGCCGCTCGGGGGATCGCTCGGGGGACCGCTCGACGCGATCGACGACCCCGGCTTTCGCCTCGTTGTCGTTCTCGGAGAGCGACTGGAGTGGCTGCCGATCTCGAACCAGTTGCGCCGATATGCGCGCACGCTCCTGCGTGCGGAACCGCCGCGGGACACCTCGCGGCGCGCCGTGCACCGCTTCCGGCGAGAGACCGAGCCGTGGGCGCTCGATGCTCTCGCCTTTCTCGGCTTCTCGCGCCTCGAGGAGGCGGTCGAGGCCGCGCGGGCGCGCGACCCGACCGCGCCGCTCGTCCGTGGCGACGAGCTCGGCCTGCCGCCGGGACCCCAGATCGGCCGCGCGCTCGAGGCGATTGCCGAGGAGCGGGCGGCGGGCACGCTCTCGACCAAGGAGGAGGCGCTCGAGCTTGCGAGGCGGCTCGGCCTCGCTTGACGTTATACCCTTAGGGGGTATGATGGGACCTGGATGGAGCACACGTACATCAGTGCCCGGCATGAGCTGCGGCCACTGCAAGGCGGCCGTCGAGAGGGGCTCTAGGGAGTCACCGGGGTCGAGTTTCGTCGCTGTTGACCTCGACACGAAGCGGGTGTGCGCGGTCTGCGCCGGCCGGATCGAGCGCCGGCTGAACAAGCTCAGCGGCGTCGAGGCATCGGTGAACGACGCCACGGAACGGGCGAGGGTCTCGTTCGATCCGGCCAAGGCCGATCCCGCGGCCCTCGTTGCCGCACTCGAGCGATCGGCTATTCGGCGGCGCTGCCGCGCGCCACGGCTAGCGCGAGCGAACGCGCGGCGCTAGTGGCCGCTCCAGGATCGGCTCGCTTGGAGGGCTGGAAGCCAGGCAGCCGGCCGCGCGCTAGCGGCGGTAGCCGGAGCGCGCGACCAGGCGCGCCACGAGACCAGGAGCGAGGGCTTGCGCAAGGGCGAAGCCGCGGTACCAGCTAGGGACAAACGCCTCGCGGGTTCCCTCTTCAACCGTGCGCAGGATCCTGGCCGCCACCTCGTCGGGGCCGATCACCATCCGCCGGAAGAAGGCGCTGGCGAGCACCGACCGCTGCGGAAAACCCTCGGTTTCGACGAAGCCAGGCAGCACCGTGTGCACCTTGATCCCGCGAGGCGCCAGGAGGGCGGTGAGCGAACGTGAGAATGCGAGCTGCGCATGCTTCGACGCCGCATACGGTCCCGCGGGCGCGAACGCAACCGTTCCCGCGACGGAGACGACGCTGACGACGTGTGAGCCTCGTCCGAGACCACGTTCGAACGCACGAGCGCACCACACCGCGCCGAGGTAGTTCGTCCTCAGGACCGCCTCGATTCGCTCCGGCTCCAGGCTGAAGAAGTCGCCGCGCCCGGGGATGCCGGCGTTCAGGACGAGCAGGCCGATCCGTGGGTGCCGCTCGAGCAGGCGGCCTGAGACCTCGTCGACCTGCGCGCGGTCGGCGACATCGCAGAGCTCGTACTCGCCGCCGAGCTCGAGCGCCAGCGGCTCGAGCCGCTCCCGCCGCCTGGCGAGCAGGATGCAGTGCCAACCGTCCCGAGCCAACGCTCTCGCCGTCGCTTCCCCGATGCCGCTGGATGCTCCGGTGACGACCGCGACGCGCACCCGGCTCGAGACGCTTACTTGCAGACGCGAACGGCGCGCTGGGCTTCGGCCTTGCGCCCCTTGGCGTCGGTGACGACCGCCCGGAGCATGTGCCTGCCCTTCCGCGCCTGGCCATTCCTCCAGATCGTCCCGAAGAGACCTCCGCTGCGGCGTTTGATCGTTGCGACGCTTCGCCCGCCGTCGAGGAAGCGCACAGATCGGATCGCGGTGGTCGACGCTGCGGCAACGACGAGCTGGGCGCGCGCGGGAACGCACTGGCGGATCTCCGGGCTGAGCCACGTGACGGTCGGGCCGTTGACGACGCGAACCGACCCCGCAGCGAAAGCCGTGTTCGGCAGCAGTTCGTCGCCGACCGAGTCCACGTTCTTCGCCTCCTGGAAGTCAGCGGCCGACGCGGTCACCTGACGCTTGCCCGCTTTCAGCGCCGGGGCGCGACCGGCCAAGGGGAAGAGCGCGATCCCGGATGCCGGGTCATAGGCGGCAGCACCGACGAGCGCCTGCCCGTAGCCGATCACGAGCGAGTACGGGTCGACACCGGCACCCGCGTCGACGACGCGGAGTGCGAGCAACGGCCGACCTGCCGACACACGGCTCGTGATCAGGCCGAGCGACGGCGGCTCGACGTCGTTGACCCACGACCGAAGCACGTACGAGCCGGCGAGTGAGCGGCCAGTGAACGGGTTGACGCCCGAGTCGACCGATACGTAGTAGCTCTTCGTGCGCGGGAAGACGGAGGCGGCGGCGCCGATGTCCAGCGGGTAGTCGATCGTCAGGTTGTTGACGTTGACCGGCGTCCCTGCGTATCCCTGGACGTCGTTCTCGTCCGGCGAACCCAGCACCCAGGGATGAATCAGCGAGCCGGGGGACGAGACAACGACGGCCGCGCCGAGGTTGACGACGAGATCGTCGATGCGGATGCGGTAGAGCTTTTCCGCGCCCACCTCGTTGACCGGGGGGCCTGTGTAACTCGGTGCGGGGCCGAAAGCGGCGGCGGGATAGCGGTAGGTCTTCGCCCGGGAAAGGCCTTTTCGTGTGTCGCCGCTCTGAAGGAAGCGGAGCGGGAGCACCGGTGCGCGGGCGAGGCCCGGCCTCGTCACGAGCAGCGCATACGGCACCTTCCGCACGATGTCGCCGCGGCGCAGCTGCAGAAAGCCGTACGCCTCGCCCACTGCGGCGTCGCCCGCCGCGCGGACCGTCACGGGAACACGCACTTCGCCGCCCGGAGTGATCGTGATCGTTCCGGGAACCTCGATCGCCACCCCGCGCGGGTTGGCCTGTGGCCGCACCTCGGCCGTCCACGTGCCGGCGCCGTCACCCGCGTCGAAGAGGCCGAGGAGGAGCGAGCTCGAGATGCCGCCACGCGTGACGTTGAGATCGCCGTAGGAGAGCGAGACGGGATCGGTGAAGATCTTCGGGTCGTTGGCGGCGACCACGTCGGCGACGCCCGAGCCCGAGAGGAGCACGGGCGCCTCGACCGTGCGGGCGGTGTCTTCCCAGGCGGTGCCCGCGGTCGCCACCAGTGCAGACTTGACCTGATGTGGCGACCAGTTCGGGTGCCGCTGGAGCAGGAGCGCCGCAGCTCCCGCGATGTGCGGAGCGGCCATGCTCGTCCCGTCGAAGACCGCGAAAGGTCCGCCTGCGGACGGCAGAGTCGCCGAGAGGATCTGGCCGCCCGGCGCGCCCACGTCCGGCTTCAACCGGTGCCCGAACGCGGTGAGGCCGCCCGACGAGAAGCTCGTGACGACGTTACTGCGACCGGTGGCGAGGTCGAGCGGCTTGTTGCCGATCCGGATCGGCGCGCGGCCGCCGCGCGATGCCAGGTAGCCGCGGAGGTGGACACCGTCGAGGTCGGCGATCATCCCACCCGGCACCGGTAGGTCGATCGGGATACCGTTTGCCTCCCCCGGGCGGTTGTCGACGACCACGATCCCGACTCCACCGGCGGCCTGGACGCGAGTTGCCTTGAGCGCGAACGTGCAGTCACCGCGCAGGACGAGTGCGATTGCACCGCGCAGCGAGCCCGCCGGCAGCGGCGTCCGGCCGCCGTCGATGTTTCCGGGCGGGCCGCAGAGCTTGCGCGGGACGGGCGAACCGTCCACCCCCACGATCGTGCCAATGTCGACGAGTTGGAAGTCACGGGTCGCCCAGGACTTCGGAGCCTCCCCGACGAAGGGAACGCGCCGGAGACTTGCAGGTGCGTCGGCGGCGACCAGGCGCAATGAAGGCGAGAAGACCTGGGAGTTCGAGAGGGCGGCGACGGAGATCGCCTCGGGTGCGGCGCCCGGCGAGCCGGCCGAGCCGAGCCCGTACTGGTCGCGGTCGTTGCCCGCCGAGATGACAGGTACGACCCCCGAGGCGGCGACGTTCCGCACGGCCTCGACGAGCGCGTCGGTCTGCGGGTCGGTCTGGGGGCCGCCGCCCGAGAAGTTGATCACGTCCATCCCGTCGAGGACTGCCGACTCGAACGCGGCGATGATCTCGGCGGTGTTGCCCACGTGGCCGATCGGCGTCGGCACGTTGAAGACGCGGTAGTTGCCGACCTGCGCCCGCGGAGCCACTCCGTGGAGGCCGACGGTTCGTGGATGGTCGCGCCCGGCGGGCGCGATCGTGGCTGCGTTGCCGGCGGCGATCCCCGCGACGTGCGTGCCGTGGAAGGACACCTCGGGATCGACGGCGAGCCGGGTGCGGTCGTCGGCACCGGCGCCCACGAACGACCGCGCGACGATGACCTTCGGCGTCGTCCACTTCGTCCCGCCCTTGGGGAACCCGGGTGGGTACGAGAACCCGGCGGGTGAGAAGAACCGGTTGCGGGAGTCGATCCCGTCGTCGACGACCGCGATCTTGATCCCCTCCCCGGTGCCGCCGCCGGCAGCTGCGATCGCGTCCGCGCCGATCAAGCCGGGGCTGCGGTTCAGCGAGAGCGAGTAGCGGAGGTTCGGATAGACCTTGTGCGCGAACGAGAGCCGCGCCGCCGCGGGAAGCTTCTTCACCGGGAGCTCGACCGCCATGCCGTTCAGGAGCACGGCGTAGTTGCGGTGCACCTTCGCCGTCGGGATCGCACGCCTCAGCGTCGCCGCAGCACGCTGCTGAGCGCGGAGCAGCGTCGCGATGTACGTGCGCGACGAGGTACTCGACACGTTCAGCCGGCGCACCGCTCCGCTGCTCGAGAGCGCGCGCCCGTAGACCGCGAGCGGCGGCTGCTCGAGGGTGACGATCACGGTCGTCCGGCCCTTGCGATGGCTGGAGGGGACGACGATCTTTCCCGCCCTGACGCGGGGGACCTCGACCTCGCCCCGTTGGCGGTCGATGGGCTGGAACGCCGCGGAGGCGGAACCACCAGAGAGAAGTGCGCCCGATAGGAGCGCAGCGCCGAGCGCGAAAGGTGCCATCGAACGGCGCAAGACGATCAGGGTAGCCCAAGACCAGGACGTCCGCCGCCTGCGCGCCGGCCGGCCGCCTCCCGGGGCGGCACGCAGCGTGCTGTCTGCTGAGCCACGCGGCGTGCCAGGAACGGGCGGAATAGACTCGCGCGATGTCCCGCTTCGACGGCAAGCGAGCGCTCGTCCTGGGTGTCGCGAACAAACGCTCGATTGCGTGGGCGATCGCCCACAGGCTGGCGGATGAGGGCGCCGAGCTCGCGTTCACCTTTCAGGGCGAGCGCATCGAGGGAAACGTGCGGCAGCTCGCGGGATCGGTGTCCTCGCCGCTCGTCACGTTGTGCGACGTGCGCTCCGACGAGGACATCGAGCGCGTCTTCCGGGAGGTCGCCGAGCTCTGGCCCGAGGGCTTCGACGTGCTCATCCACTCCGTCGCCTTCGCGGCCGCCGAGGATCTGGAGGGTCGTTTCACGGACACGCCGCGCGACCGGTTCTGGCTGGCCGTCGACATCAGCGCCTACTCGCTCGTGGCGACGGCGCGGGCGGCCGAGCCGCTGATGGAGCGCCGCGGTGGCGGCGCGATCGTGACGATGACGTACCTCGGCGGCGAGCGTGCCGTTCCGCACTACAACGTGATGGGGGTGGCGAAGGCGACGCTCGATGCCTCCGTCAAGTACCTGGCCTGGGATCTCGGCGCCAAGTCGATCCGGGTCAATGCAGTCTCCGCGGGCCCTGTTCGAACGCTGGCGGCGCGCTCGATCTCGGGCTTCACCGAGATGGAGCGAGTGTTCGAGGAGCGTGCTCCGATGAGGCGGCACATCGACGCCGACGACGTCGCCGCGGGCGCCGCCTACCTGCTCTCAGACGACGCCAAGAACGTGACGGGGACAACGCTCTACGTCGACTCTGGGTATCACTCGATGGGTATGTAACGCGGCCGGCACGCTGCCGTACACTCGGCGTGGTGAACGAGTGGTGAACGTCGACGCGGCACAAGATCAACTCGAGGAAGAGCAGGCCGCCGAGGACAAGAAGGAGCAGCTCGAGCGCGAGCACTCTGAGCTGCTCGAGGAGCTGCGCTCCCTGATCCCCGGCGCGGAGGTGCTGTTCGGTTTCCTGCTCGCGATCCGCTTCACTGGGCAGTTCGCAGACCTCACCGACACGCAGCGCTACGTCTACTACGGAACGCTCCTCAGCACCGCGGTTGCGCTCGTGATGCTGCTTGCGCCTGCAGCGTTCCACCGCATCCGCTTTCGCGAGGGCGACAAGGAGGTGATGCTGCAGAAAGGGAATCGCGAGGCGATCGCAGGGACGGTCGCGATCGCGCTCGCGTTCACGGGCGTGCTGTTCCTCGTCACCGACCTCGTCTTCAGCGTCCCCGTCGCGGTCGTCGTTGCGGGCGCCTTCTTCGCGCTCACCGCCTGGCGGTGGTGGGTGATCGCGCTCATCCGCGAGGCAAAGGACTGACCTGCTCGAGGCGGTGGAGCGTTAGCTCACCGTCACGCGCTGTCTCCACGTACCCGCGCGCGGTCAGCGCGTCGAGGACCCGGTCGAGGCAGCGGCTGCGGCCGTGATAGAGCCCGCGATGGAGAAGCACCGTCCGGGGAAGCTCGGCGAGGCGGTCGCCGCACGTGAGCGGCTCCAAGGCCTGCAGCGCCTCGGCCGCCTCGGTCGGGGCTACCGTCGAGTAGCCGCTGTACCGGAGGCCCGGCGCCTGGGTCGCGTAGTAGCCGTAGACGCTCGCCTCCTGGCGGTCGGGCAGGAAGACTGGCAACTCGAGCAGCGGAACGTCGTCTGCCCGGGCGGCGTAGGCGCGGTTGGACGGATCCGCGGCAGTGGGACGGAAGAGCTCGACTCCCGCACGTAGGTCGAGCGCAACGAGCGTCAGTGCCGCGAGCGCCGCGGGTCGCGGCGCCCGGGCGAGCGCAGAGGCGACGAGGCCGGCAAGGCAGAGGCAGGCGATCGGCAGGAACCGCTCCGGCACCCGCGTCTCGCGCAGCCCGGGCAGGTTCCGCCACAACTCCTCGTAGAACGGCAGGTTGCCGCCGAGCGCGAGCAGCACCGGAACGAGTGCTCCGACCCCAAGCCCAACCGCCAGCCGCTGCTGTGCGTGCACCAGCACAGCGAGACCGGCGGCGGCCAGGAGCGGCGTCAACCAGCCCAGGAAGACGAAGCTTTCGATCCCGTGCCGGCCATCGCGAGCGACGAAGTCCGCCAGTTCTGCGGAGTAGCGCTCGACCTGTGCGAAGGAGCGCCCGCCCGCGCCGGTCGAGCCGCGGATCGAGACCATGTATACGAGGAGGCCGGCGGCGATCGCGGGTGCGCCGAGCAGGAGCGCGCGGAGCCCCCCACGGCCCCGGAGTGCCGCGTACACGACGACGAACGGGATCGCGCCGAGCGCGAGGTGCACCTGCCCGGAGAGCGGGATCGATGCGAGAGCGGCAGCAGCGACGAGCGTCAGGCGCCGTTCGAGCGCCCAGAGCGCGAGCGGCAACAGCATCGAGACCGGTGCGAGCAGGTGACCCGCCGAGGCCTGCGCGGCGCGGTAGGGAGCGAGTGCGAACACGAGCCCGCCGACGAGCGCCGCCGGCCGCGGTAGGCCAAGCGACCCGAGCCAGAGGAACGTCAGCACCCCCGCTGCCGGATACGAGAGCAACAGGAAGGCATTCCAGCCGCCGACGAGGCCGAAGAGGCGCTCGAGCGGCCAGAAGGCGAGCCCGAACGGCCAGGCGGCGAAGTTGGCTCGAGGCTCGGCGGCGGGCCGGAAGCTGTACGGGTCGAGCCACGGCGCGGCGCCGCGCTCAAGCTGGTGCCCGGGCAGCCAGAGCTGGTAAGCGGCTTGCAGGTGGTCCCCTGGCGCCGCCTCACCGTGTCCCGGCAGGCCCTCAGCCAGGAAGCTCTCGTCCGCGTGGTGCAGTGCCGGCCAGGTGGAGATCGCGCCTGCGCAGAGGTAGAGCGCGAAGGCGAGGAGGACGGGGCCTGTCGTTACAAGGCGCGTTCTTACAAAGCCCGGGCGGCCGTGAGCAGCGCGTCGAAGTCGGGCACCTCCGAGTCCGCGTACCGCCACGATGCGCTGACCGTACCGTCCTCGCGGACGAGAACCGCCGATCGCTCCGGCACGCCTTCCATCCCCCGGAACGTTCGCGTGGCCGCATACCCTCCGGCCAGGGCGCCGTTCCAGTCCGAGAGAAGCGGTGTCTCGATCCCGAGCGCCTGCTTCCACGCGCGGTGCGACCAGGGCGAGTCGCGCGAGACGCCGAAGACCCGGATGCCTGCGGCGGCGAACTCGGCCTCTCTGTCACGCAGGAGGCGCAGCTCCTGGGTTCAGGTGGGTGACCAGTCGAAGAGGTAGAAGAGGAGCAGGACGGGGCCTGCCTCGAGCAACGCCTCGAGCTCGATGGCCTCGCCGCTGTCGCGCCAGATCACGCAGGGGAGCCTACGGGAGGAGGATGAAGGCGACGCCTGCAGGACTCCCGCCCAGTCGGGTGCGGCGCAGCTGTCCGCTCGAGGTGTCCCAGTCGATGAGTGAGGCGCTGCCGGGGCAGGTCGCGACGACCCGCCACCTGTGGACTGTCGCGAGGGCGCGGGCGCCAGGACAGCCTTCCGCGGACTGGAGGATCCGACCGTCGCGCAACGCCGCGACCCGCACACGACCTTCGACCTCGTCGGCTACCCAGACCCGGTCTCCCGTGTAGAAGTTGACGAGGATGTCGCCGGTGCGCCCTGCGACGTCGCGCCGAAAGGCGACGCGGCGCCGTCCCCAGTCGATGCGGGCGATCGAGCCGCTGTCCCCGTATGAGACGAGCACGTCCGCGGTGTCGGGTCGCTCTGAGACCGACCGCACGACGCCGCCGACCTGTATTCGCGCGAGCACGCGTTGTTGCCGGACGGCAACGAGTGCGAGGGACGGCAAGCGCTCGTCGGCGATCACGGCCAGGTCGCCGACCGCGAGCGCACGCGGCCGGCCGCCGACCTCGATCCGCGCCACGATCCGCCGGCTGCGCAGGTCGAGCACGACGAGCTGCCCGCGGCTCGTGTCGGTCACGTAGGCGCGTAGCGCGTCGACGACGATCCCGCTCGGCCGCCCGAACCCGCGCCAGACCTTCACGATTCGGCGCGTGCGGGCGTCGATCATCGTCACCGCGCCGGCGGCGGGGCTCGTGACGAGCACGAAGTTGCGACCTCCGGGCTCGTGGTAGGCCGCGAGCTCCTGCGGGCCACGCGGGACGCGCACACGTGCGAGGACACGTCCGGTGCCGAGGAGGACGACTGCGAGCTCGGAAGCGGCCGGAATCGCGACGAAGGCGACCGGCGTGCCGCCCGTGTGAGCGCCGCCCGCTGCGCCGGCACCTACCAGAGCGCACAGCACGAGCGCCGTAACCGCGCGTCTGGTCACGGCTTCACCAGCCGCAGGATCGCGTCCGCATGCCGCCGTGCGCGGGCGGGCGACAGCTCTCCTGCGGGCAGCTCGACGACGAACGCGGTCTGGCCGAGGCCGTTCTGCCAGCGGGTTGCGGCGCCGTCCGGCCAAGCCAGCGCGCGGTATCGCTCTCCGGTCAGGCGCGCGTAGCGCGTGGCTGCCGCCCGGCTCTCACCCCAGGCCCGCACGACCGCCTGCGGCTGATGGAACCAGACGGTCGCGTCGGGCCGGATGCGCCGGATGAGGTCGCGTGCGATTTGCGTCTCCGGCTGGGAGAAGGCGTCGAAGTCGCGGTTGAGGTCAGCGCCGCGTGCATTCCCGCGCGTCCCTGCCGCGAGCCCGTCCGGGTTGAGGTTCTGGATCACCCAGAGGTCGAGCGCGATCGGACGGAGCAGGTTGACGAGCCGCTCGGTCACCGCCATTCCCGCGCACTCGTTCCCGTGGATACAGCCGACGACGAGAACTCTCGCCCGCGACCGTGGATTGCCGAAGCGTGCAGCGCGGATCGGCCGGCCCTCCGAAGAACGACCGAGTAAACCCGACGAGTGACGGTTCCTGGCCGAGCGGCCGTAGGCCGTCACGCGCGTGCTCTCGAGCAGTGCCACCGCCTGTTCCCGCACCCGCTCCGTATGGGCGCGATCGAGCTTGACGAACGCCTGGAAGACGCGCCCGTCCATGCGGAATGTGACTCCGTGGGCCGCTCCGAAGCCCTTGTACAGCCGCCGCGGTCCGAGCTCGAGCGGTGCCTGCTCGCTCTGGACGAACCGCTTGCGCAGCGTCCCATAGTCGTAGAGCCACAGGCGCAGGCGTGCGGCGGAAACGTGCGTGGAGCCGTCGTCCGGGTGCGCCAGCGCGCTCCAGCCGGCCGGCAGCAGCAGCTCGTGCCCGTAGATCTTGTTCTCCCAGCGGCGCGTCGGCGCAAGCGCCAACCGGACGTGCAGGTGGTTGTCGTGGTTTCGGAGGCGTTGCACGATCGGGCTCGGGCCGCGCAGGCCGACGGTCGGGCCGACGAAGACGCGCTGGGCTCCCGCCTGGACGAAGCGGTCGACGAGATCCTGTGCGAGCCGGCGGTCGACCTGCGCAGCGGTGCGCGCGCCCCGCTCTCGCCGGTCGTGGCGCGGGTAGAGGACGTCGACGTCGAGACCGTTCTGGTGGGAGACATGACCGAGCCCGCCGAAGCGGGCGCCGAAGTCGCCGCCGCCGGGCCGGCTGAGGTCGCCGATCCCGACCCGCGGCGCCTCCGGATGTTCGGCAGCGAAGTCGTCGAGCACGCGGAGCACCACCCTCACGAGGCGGTCGCTGCCGACCCGCCTCCAGTCGCGGTTCGGCGTCTGCCGCCGGATGGGATCCCAGGTGAAGAACGTGCGTCCCTCGGCGGGAAGCTGCACCCCGTTCACGAGCTGTCCGTCCCAGTGGACGCCCAGCGAGCGCGAGGGAGGATCGCTCGCGCTCGTCCACCCCAGGCAGACGACGGCGAGCGCGGCGAGGATCAGCCCGTGCAGCACCAGCCCTCGAGGCGCGGAAACATTCGCGAACGGAACTGAGCAGAGATGTTCGAAATCGCGCGTATCTGCTGCCGTCCGGCGACGCGGATGAAGACGAGCTGATCGGCCTCGGGCCAGCCGATAACGAGCCAGCGGCCGTCTGGCGACCAGACCGGGTTCTCGAAGCCGCCGCGACCCGAGAAGAGCTGGCGCGTCTGGCCCGACCGTGAGATCAGCTCGACGACACTCGACCCCGCGCGTGCGCTGACGAGCGCGAGTCGTCGCGCGCGCGGCGAGAGGGCCGCGCCGGTGAAGCGGCCTTCCGTCCGCAGCACGTTCTGGCTGCGGCTGTCGAAGAGGGAGCTCCTGCCTGCCGTGACCAACAGGCGTCGGTCCGCCGCCCAGTCGAGACGAACGACGTCCCGAGCCTCATCCCGAGCGATGATCGTCCCGCGGTCGGCGTCGACCACCCGGACGAATCCGTTGCGGCGGCCATACGTCAGCACGTGCACCGAGCCGGGACGCCAGGCGGCCGCTGCGGCTGCCGCCTTGGGGTCGAGAAGGCGGTCGTTCTCGCCGTCGCCGCCGACCACGCGCATGGCGCTGCGCGACAGATAGGCGATCCGCGTGTCGGTTCGCGTCCCGCCCCAGCGCGGGAAACGTACGCGCGGTCGAGCGAGCGACCAGCGGATCTTTCCGTCCGGCTCGAGAGCGACGAGCTCGTCGCGCCTCGTCGCGACGACAAACCTCCCGAAAGGAGACCATGCCGCCTCGCGGTAGTCGCCGAGAAGTCGCTTCGAGCCGTCCGGCTGAACTATCCACGCGCCCGCATCAGAGGTGACGAGGATTCGCCCCGGCGACGGCAGCGAAAAGAGCGCCGGCTGCGCTTTCTCGACCCCGACCACCTCGCGCACCTCGTCGAGCACAGCGCGCCCCGGCGGGCTCAGCAAGCCGGCGATGACCACGAGCGTGAGCGCTATTGCGGCAATCGGCTTCCAATGAACTTGCGCCTGCGCCGGCTCGCGCTCCGCGAACGCCGCGCTCACAACCCGCCAGGCGCGCTCGCGTGCCTCGTGCTCACCGGGAATCTCGATCCATTCGAGCCTGCGCTTCATGCCTTCTCCTTCAGCGCGTCGAGACCGCGCCGCAGGCGGGAGTTGACCGTCCCGCGCGGCAGGGAGAGCAGCTCGGCGATCTCGCCCGGCGTGTAGCCGAGCAGATGGCGAAGGACGACGACCGCCCGCTGCTCCGGGCCGAGCTCTCCCATCGCCGCCAGCAGCGTCCCGTCGAGCGGCGGCGCGTCCTCGGGCGCCGCCAGCGACTCGCCGAGCTCGGCCTCCGCCCGAAGTTGCCGGGCGCGCGACCAATCGATCGCGCGGTTCACCACGATCCGATGCAGCCACGGCCCGAACGGCCGTCCGCGATCGAAGCGATCAAGTGCGCGGATCGCGGCGAGAAACGACTCCTGGGCGATGTCCTCGGCAGCGGGCGCGTCATGGACGACGAGGTAGGCGGCGCGGAACGCGCGCGGCCAATGCAGGCGGAAGAGCGCCTCGAGGTCGGAGGCCGAGCCTCGCTGCGCCCCGCGCACGAGGGCGCGCTCGTCCCTGCGCTCGTTACTGGGGATGCGCATCCCGGAACGACTCTACGGCTGGGGAGTCGCAGCAGGTCCACGATTGCTCTACGAGCGAGCGGCCCCGCTAGGTCCGGGACCCGGATGAGCGTGACAGGCGTACAGATACGACACAACAAGGAGGAACTCATGCGCCGCCTGATCCCGCTCCTCGCTCTAGTCGTCGTCCCAGGGGTTGCCTCAGCGAACGGCTGCCCGACACCGTGCAGCGGTCAGATCTCCAGTCCTGAAGGAACGCAGCTCCTGTACGTCCAGCCGGCGGGAGTCGGCGGCCCTGTGCACGCCTACGACACGACCTCGGGGGGACGGATGTTCTCGCTGCCCGCCGGTATTACGTCCGCCAACGGTCGCTCGCACGTGACGGCGAAGGAGTACGGGTTCGGCACAGTCGTCTCGCGGCTGCGCGTCGGGAACGCGACTGTCGCAGGATCGGTACTCGTCGACGGTCGCTGGCAGCTCGCCGGCGTGGCGCCGAACGGACGCTTCGCCGCGCTCGCCCGGCAGGCGCGGGACCGGCGCGCGACCGACGTGACGATCATCGATCTCACGCGAGACCGCGTCGTGCACAGGCTCGACCTCCCCGGCGATTTCGAGGTCGAGACGATCTCCAACGACGGGCAGCGGCTCTTCCTGATCGAGCGCCTCGCCTCGAAGACGAAATACCTCGTTCGCCTGTTCGACCTCTCCGGTAACCGCCTGACGACGAAGCCGCTGCGCGGCAAGGGCGAACCGAGCGTGATGGCCGGTTACGCGTGGAGCGGGGTCGGCTCGCCGGACGGCCGCTGGCTCCTGACGCTCTACCTGAACTCGGAGCGAAAGCTCGCTTTCGTGCACGCGCTCGACCTCGTCACGAGCAAGCCGACGTGCATCTTCCTCCCCGGCCGCGGCTCCTCCTCGAGCTTAGAGGGCTACTCGCTGACTCTGTCGCCGGACGGACGGAAGCTCTACGCCGCGAACACGGCGCTCGGCGTCCTCTCGGAAGTCGATCTGGCGGCGCGGAGGGTGGTACGCACCGCACGGTTCACTCGCGCCGTCCGGGGGGGCAATGCGCCGACGATGAGCGGGACGATCTCGCGGTCCGGCCGGATGCTGTACTTCAGCGGCGGCCGCGACCTCTTCGCCTACGACGCGGCGTACGGCGTCGTCCGCGGCCCGTACGCGACGCGGGGTCGCCTGAGCGGTTTCGGCTTCGGCCTTGGCGACCGGCGCGTGCACGCCCTGCGCGCCGACGGCCGCATGCTCAGCTTCGACGCAGCGACGGGCGAACAACTGTAGGACTGATGTCGCTCCGAGCCGTGTCGAGGCTTAGAGCCTGGGACACGGCCGCGGGCGACGATGCCACATCGAAGCCGCGGCGTTGCGGCTCGTTCAGGCCGACGCCGCCCGAACCGCCTCGGTCGCCTTCGCGATCTCCTCGACGACCTCGGCGATGTCGCGGTTCGCGTTGAAGACGCGCAGCTGGCGGTCGGCGCCGTTGCCGCGGGAGAGGATCTCCGCGATCCCTTCGAGCTCGCGGTCGGAGCCCAGCTCGCGCGCGTGCGGCTCGATCTCCTTCAGCGTCCGCCGGATCAGCTGCGCTACCGGGACGCGGTTGCGCCTGCCGGTAACGAGGTCCATCACGGGCGCCTCTAGACCGTATCGAGCCGCGAGCCACTTGTTCTCGGTCGTAAGGATGCGGTGGAAGGACGGGATCTTCTCGCCGCGGTCGAACTGCTCCGACAGCAGCTTGACGAGCCCCTGGCAGTAGGCGGCGAGCGCCGTCGCGTCCTCCACCCGCGTCACCGCGTCGCAGATCCGGATCTCGACGGTGCCGAGTCGCGGGTGCAGGCGGATGTCCCACCAGATGTGCGTGTAGTCGGCGATGCAGCCGGTGCGCTCGAGTTGCCCGACGACCTCCGCGTAATCAGCGTAGTCGCGGAAGCGGGGTGGTGGGCCCGAGCGCGGGAACGCGGCGAACACCATCTGCCGCGAGGACGAAAGGCCCGTCGGCTCGCCGCGCCAGAAGGGCGAGCTGGCGGAGAGTGCGAGTAACGGGCCGAGCTGGGGTAGGAGGCCGTTCACGACCTGGATCGCCTTCTCGGGGTCGTCGACCGCAACGTGCACGTGCATCCCGAAGATCAGCTCCCGCCGTGCGATGTATTGGAGCTGGTCGACGAGGTTGCGGTAGCGGTCTTTGGCCGTGATCCGCTGCCGCTCGAACAGCGAGAACGGATGGGTGCCGGCCGAGCCCACACGCATTCCCTTTTCTCGGCCGATCTGGGTGACGTACGTGCGCAGCTTCACGAGCTCGCGCGCAACGTCACCTGCGTTCCGGCAGACGGGCGTCGCGATCTCGAGCACCGACTGCATCAGCTCGGCGTTGATGCGCGGCTCGAGCTCGTGGCCGCTGATCGCCCCGAGCACGGTGTCGATGTGCTGGACGAGGTCGAACGTCTCGCCGTCGAGGAGCATGTACTCCTCCTCGACCCCGAGTGTGTACGGGTCGGACTGCCCGAACTTGTGGTCGAGGACGCTGCCTCCGTGCAGAGCGCCCTTGCCGGTGATCGATCCCGGGTAGATCTGCTTCACGTCGCGGCGACCGGGAGGGGGCGATCGAGGGCACGCCGAAGCGCGAGCACGAGCGGGATCCCGAGGACGACGGTGGCGGCCAGCTTCGCCTCGATCTGGCCCCAGAAGAACTCGAGCGAGCCGAAGGCGACCAGGAGAAAGACAAGGGTGTCGAGCGGTGCGCTCACCGCGTTCGTCACGAGCACGCGCAGCGGGTCGGCGACGAGGTCGCGTAGGCGAGCCCCGAAGGCGTTGTCGATCGTTTCGGAGACGGCGAACGCAGCGAGACTCCCGGCGACGATCCGCCAGGTGTCGGCGAGCTCGCCGAACCCCTGTCCCGGAAAGGCCGGACTCCAGGCATCGACGACCGCGATCCACCCCGCGAGCAGGGCGGAGGCGGCGAAACCGGCCCCGATCATCACCTGCGCGTTGATCCAGCCCTCCCGTCGGGTGGGCGCCGTTCGGTGCGCGACCTCGATCAGGGCGAGCGAAATGCCGATCAGAACGGCGCCCCCGGGTGCCGCGTCACCGGTCCACGGCAGCTCGACGATCTTCTGCGCGCCGATCTGCGCGGAGCAGACGACGCCGACGTAGATGCCTGTGAGGATGGCAAGGCGCATCAGGGGAGGACGGCGTCCGCCTCGATCTCGATCCGCCAGCGAGGGTCGAGCAGGGCTTTGACGACGATCGCGGTCGAGGCGGGCCGGATCTCCGAGAAGATCTCGCCGTGGGCGCGGGCGACCCCGTCGTAGTCACCGGCGTCGATGAGATAGAGGCGCGTCCGCACGACGTCCTCGAAGCTCGACCCTGCCTGCTCGAGCGCGCCTCCGATGATCTCGAGGCAGAGCCTCGTCTGCCCGTAGGCGTCGGCGGGCGGCTCGCCCTCACGTGGAATGGGCGCGGTTCCGGCCACGCGCACCTCGCGGCCGACCACCACGGCGCGCGAATACCCGACGACCTGCTCGTGCGGCGAGTAGCCGGAGATGCGGCGGCGCTCCACGCGACTAGTATCGCCGCCGGTGGACGCTCTGCGTCAGATCGGTGGCTGGCCGGCGGAGCACAAGGCAGCGGGCGTCGCGACCGCCGAAAGAGTGCTGGCGACGGCGGGCCAGGCCGATCGCGTCTTCGCGTGGGCGTCGGTGAGCAAGCTCCTCGTCGGCTACGCAACCCTCGTCGCCGCCGAGGAGGGAACGCTGTCGTTGGACGATCCGGCCGGGCCGGAGGGGTCGACGATTCGCCACCTCCTTGCGCACGCTTCCGGCCTCGGCCCCGACGGGGAGCTCCTCTCCGCGCCGGGACGGACGCGGATCTACTCGAACAACGGCATCAACGTCCTCGCCCGGGAGCTCGGCGCGAGCGCCGAGATGGCCTTCTCGGACTATCTCGTCGAGGCCGTCCTGCTCCCGCTCGACCTGGGCGCCGAGCTGCACGGCTATCCGGCCGGTGGCGTGATCGGCTCGCTGAACGACCTGCTCCGCTTCGGCCGTGAGCTGCTCTCCCCGACGCTCGTCGCCCGCGAGACGCTGGACCGAGCGACGAGCGTCCAGTTCCCCGGCCTCAAGGGCGTCCTCCCGGGGTACGGGCGCCAGGATCCGAATGACTGGGGGATCGGGTTCGAGCTGAAGAGCGCGAAGTCGCCCCACTGGACGGGCAGCCGCAACTCACCGGGCACGTTCGGCCATTTTGGCTCGAAACCCGGCTCGGCCACCTTCCTCTGGGTGGACCGTGAGGCGGAGCTCGCGTGCGCCGCCCTCTCAGACGTCGATTTCGGAGACTGGGCGCGGGAAGCGTGGCCAATGCTCTCCGACGCGGTGCTCGCGGAGGCGGATCAGCCGCCGACCGGCGTGGTCTAGCCTCTAGCCGCGGAAGAACGGCAGCACAGCTTGATTGAACGCCGCCGGTCGCTCGAGGTTCGGTAGGTGGCCGGCACCCTCGATCACGACCTTTCGTGCTCCGAGGATCCGGCGCTCCAGGAGCGCGACCATCTCGAGCATGTCGGGCACGTCTCTAGCTCCGATGACCAGCAGCGTGGGCACGGCCACCTCGCCCAGCCGCTCCCGCGCCGGCGGCTCGGCCCAATCGACGTCGACCTCGTCCTCCACCGGCAGCTGCAGCTCGTAGGTGCGGATGGTCATGTCCCGGACGAGCACCGCGACCTCGTCGTCGGCGTCGTCGGCGAGCCACATCCGGGCCTGCGCCTCCGCCGCTCCGGCGAGGTCACCCTTCTCGATCGCCGCCTCCTCCTCGGCGAATCCCGCCCGCGCACCCTCGGCCCAGTCCCAGCCGCCCAGCCCGGGCGCGACGAGGACGAGCCTGGCGACGAGGTCGGGCCGGGACAGCGCCAGGTCGAGCGCGATCCTGCCGCCGAACGACGCGCCGACGACGGTCGAGCCTGGCGGCGTCCGTTCCGCCACCCAGTCGACGTACGACAGGCCGCCGGGCACGAGCGGCTCCTCGCCGAAGCCGGGGAGGTCGAACGTGTGGACGCGGTGCTCGGTCGAGAAGCTCTCGAGCTGCGGCTCCCACATCCGCGAGTCGGCGATGCCTGCGTGGACGAGGACGACGTCGCTCATGCGTCCTCTGCGAAGAGCGGCCGCAGGTGCTCGTCGAACGTCTCCCGGTCGCAGCTCGCGACGACCGCGGGGGTGATTGCTCGCACCGTCGCCGTTCGCGGGATGTTCATCGCGAGCGCCACCTCGCCGAAGTACTCGCCGGGCCGGAGCACTCGGCGTTCGCCCAGGCCCTCCTGGGACACATTGAGCATCCCGGCGAGGAGAACGTAGAAGCGCTCACCCGCGTCGCCCTGTGTCACCACCGGCGAGCCGGCCGGAACCTCCTCCCGAGCCATCTTTCCCGCCAGGCGGTGCAGCTGCTCACCCGGAAGGCCGGACAGGAGGCCGATCCGCGACAGCTCGTGAACCGTGGCGGGAACGTGCCTCATTCGTCGTTGTCCCCTTCGGTGCCAGGGGTCTCGGCGTCCGGCTCGAGCGAGCCGCGCATGTCCTCTTCCTCCTCGAGACGCTCGGGCGTCTGCTCGTCGTGACTTGGACGGGGATCGTCCTGCATCGCGCTCCTCTCGCTGTGGTCGCCCCGCAGTATCGTCGGCCCGTGGGCATCCTCGACGGCTGGAGCTTTTGTCCCCGCTGCGCGTCGCCGCTCACGCGGCGCCTCTCGTCGGTGAACTGCACGTCCTGCGGCTGGGTCGGTTGGTCGAATCCTGTGCCGGGGGCCCAGGCGGTCGTCGAGCGGGACGGCCGGGTGCTGCTCGGCCGGCGCCGCTCCGATCCCTCCGCCGGGCTCTGGGACCTGCCCGGTGGCTTCGTGGACGAACACGAGCATCCGCTCGAGGCGCTCGAGCGAGAGCTTCGAGAGGAGACGGGCCTCGCGATCGAGCCGACGGAGTTCCTCGGCATCTGGATGCAGCCCTACGACGACCGAAACGTCCTCTGCCTCACCTGGCTGGCGCACCCCGTGCGCGGCACCGAGCGCGCGGGCGACGACCTGACCGAGCTGCACTGGTTCGGCCGCGACGACCTGCCGGCGCCGGTCGAGCTTGCATTCTCGACCTTCGTCGAGATTCTGTCACTCTGGCGCGCGCGGGACGAGGACGCGTAGTGCCTGCGGGTCGAGCCGAAACCGCAGCGGTGTCTCCAGTTGCTCGGGCTCGCCGTCCACGGCGGCACGCAGACGAGGCTGCCCCGAGCCGATCTCCAGCTCGGTGCAGCTGCGCTCCTCCCACGTGATTCGCCGGAAGCCGTGCGGGATGTAGAGGTGCAGCAGCCCCTCGTCGAGGCGCTCGCGCTCACCGAGCGAGAGCAGCTCCAGGCTGTAGTGGTTGTTCCCGACGAGCACGAGGCGTGCCCGCACCCGCTCCCCGTCGATCGTGAACCGCTGCCGGCGGCGCCGGTCCTTCAGCGTCAGCAGGATCGCGCGTAGTCGCGCGAGCGCGTCACGGCGGCGCCGATGATGCTCGCGGCGGTGCACGAGGAGCGCGTACAGCCCGAGGGAGACGTTGTTGAGAAACAGGCGTTCTCCGACGCGGCCGACGTCGACACGCCGCTCCTCGCCGACGAAGGCGTCGAGCGCCCGGAGCGGGTCGTCACGGTCGAGCCCGAGGTCGCGTGCGAAGTGATTGCGCGTTCCGAACGGGATGCAGGCGAACGGGAGGTCTCGTTCGATCGCCACGCCGGCGACTACCGCCAGCGACCCGTCCCCGCCCGCCATCCCGAGGATATCGGCGTCCGCCTCCCGTGCGAGCGCCTCCAGGTCGTCGCTCTCCTCGAGCACGTGCACGCGGATGCCCCGCCGCTCCGCCTCTGCGCGGAGCTCGTCCGGGCTCGGGGACTCGCTCCCGGAGCGCGGGTTCAGGATCAGGAATCCAGTCATGTCGAGGGATGAGATCTGCGCGCCCGCAAGATGGGCCGTTCGGCCCATGTCCCCACCAGGCCCAGAGCCGATCATCCGGTCTGAAATGAACGATCGCGGCTTCCACTATATCGACGAGGATCTCGGAGAGAGCTGGATCGAGGACTGGGCTGCAGTCGGTGTTCGTGAGCTCGAGGCACTGCTCGCGAACCACGCCGCCTTCCGCGGCTACCTCGACACGGTTGAGGAGTAGCGGGCGGGTAGTAGCACGCGAGGAGTAGCAGTCGAGGAGGGGAGAACGGCTTGGCTTCGTCCAGGGAGTAGCTCCCCTGCGTTTGCCGTTGCTTCCTCCGCGGGTAGTGAGCGAGGGTGAAGCCGGAGTACCTCCTCCGCGGGATGCCTGGCCATCCCGTGCACCCGCCGCTCACGGACGCGACGGTCGGCATCTACACGTTTGCGACCATCGCCGCCGTTCTCTCTGCGCTCGGAATCGCGGAGGACGCGGCCGCCAAGGGCTGGGCGCTCGCCCTCGTGATCGGGCTCATCGTCTCGGCGGCGACCTCGGCGACGGGCCTCATCGACTGGCTGCAGATCTCGGGGGGGACGCCCCTGAAGCGGACGGCCACCTCACATCTCTTCGCCATGCTCGCAGCAACCGCCTTTTTCCTGATCGCCGCGATCGTCGGTTACTCCGACGGGATGGACGGGGTCGTCGGCTCGGGATCCCTGATCCTGACCCTGATCGCCTTCGGCCTGCTCACGCTCGGCGGATGGCTCGGGGGCGCGATCGTCTTCGTCCACGGCATGCGCGTACTGAATCTCGTCGAGGAACCGACGCACCGTGCGGTGTCGCCGGTTCCCCACGCAGAGAAAGAGGCTGCCGAGAACTAGCCGCCGAGAACTAGCCGCCGCCGGGCTTTGCCGACGAGTCGGTGTTTACGAGTCGGGGGCGAGGCCGAGTTGGCGCTCGAGGGAACCCTTGGGTTGAGCGCCCATCGCGGAGGCGGCCGGCTCACCGTCGCGGAAGAGGATCATCGTCGGGATCGATGCGATCCCGTAGCGCTCGGCAAGCGCGCGTTCCTCGTCGATGTTCACCTTCACGAGCTTCAACTCGCCATTGCGCTCCTCGACGATCTTGTCGAGTACCGGCGCGACGGCGTGGCAGGGGCCGCACCATTCCGCCCAGAAGTCGACGATCACGGGCGTCTCGCTCTTCGTGACCTCCTGCTCGAAGGTCGACTCGGTGACTGCGGTTGACATGGAAGTTGGTCCCTTCGCTGGAGTTGCTGAATCGAGCGGGGGAAAGTACCCGCCCTCCGACAATGAAAACGACAGGGGCAGACGGACTGTTCCCTAGAATCGAGGAGGTCGTGTTCAAGCCGTTCGAGGACAAGCCCGACCACCCCGCCCTCGAGCTGGAGATCCTGGAGCTCTGGGAGCGGGAGGGCACCTTCGAGCAGCTCCGCAAGCAGAACCGCGGTGGCCCGAAGTGGAGCTTCGTCGATGGGCCGGTGACGGCGAACAAGAAGCTCGCGGTGCATACGGCGTGGGGCCGCACGCTGAAGGATGTCTTCCAGCGGTACAAGGCGTCGCGGGGGTTCGACCAGCGCTACCAGAACGGCTTCGACTGCCAGGGACTTTGGATCGAGGTCGGGGTCGAGCGCTCGCTCGGGCTCAACTCGAAGCGCGAGATCGAGGAGTACGGCCTCGCCGAGTTCGCACGGCAATGTCGCGAGTTCGTCATCGGCTACTCGGAGGACCTGACGCGGGGCTCGAAGCGGCTCGGTCAGTGGATGGACTGGGGAAACGACTACTTCACCTTCAGCGACACGAACATCGAGTACGTCTGGCGGTTTCTCAAGCGCGTCCACGAACAGGGCTGGCTCTCCCTAGGCCATCGCTCGACGGAGTGGTGCCCACGGTGCGGGACGTCGATCTCGGCGCACGAGCTGCACGGAAGCTATTCCGACCGCGCCGATCCCTCGCTCTATGTGCGCCTGCCGCTCCTCGAGCGCCCGCAGGAGTCTCTCGTGATCTGGACGACCACACCCTGGACACTCCCCGCGAATGTCGCGGCGGCGGTGCAGCCGGATGCGTTCTACGGCAGGCGCGAGAACGGCGAGTGGGTCGCGGTCGCGCGCTACCCCGAGGAGGCGTTCGCCGAGCGGCTGCAGGGCGGCGAGCTGGTGGGCTGGAGGTACCGGGGCCCGTTCGACGAGCTCGAGCCGGGTGCAGGGGTCGAGCACCGGGTGATCCCCTGGGAGCAGGTCTCGTTGGAGGAGGGAACGGGAATCGTCCACATCGCGCCCGGCGCGGGGCAGGAGGATTTCGAGCTCGGTCGGATTCACGACCTGCCGGTGCTGATGCCCGTGGACGAGGCCGGCCGCTTCCTCGATGAGTACGGCTGGCTGCACGGGCTCTCGACCTCCGAGGCGGCCGACCAGATCATCGGCTACCTGGGTGAACGCGGCGTCCTCCTCGCGGCCGGGCTTCACGAGCATCGGTACCCCCACTGCTGGCGCTGCGACACGCCGCTCATCTGGCGCGTCACCGACGACTGGCTGATCTCCGTCGACGAGCTCCGCCCGAGACTCCTGAGCGCCAACGCCGAGGTCGAGTGGACGCCCGCCTACATGGGTAAGCGCATGGACGACTGGCTGCGGAACATGGGTGACTGGAACATCTCCCGGCGCCGCTACTACGGGTTGCCGCTGCCCTTCTACCCGTGCGGCTGCGGGCACCTGAACGTCGTCGGCTCGAAAGCGGAGCTGCTCGAGCGTGCGACGGGGGGTGTCGCGCAGCTGGAGGAGCTGCGCCGGCCCTGGGTCGACGAGGTACCGATCCGGTGCGAGTCGTGCGGGGACGAGGTGCGCCGCGTCCTCGAGGTGGGGGACGTCTGGCTCGACGCAGGCATCGTTCCGTTCTCGACGCTCGGGTGGCAGAGCCAGGAGTACGTCTCCGAGGGTTATGCGACCGGGGCCGCGAAAGGGCTGACGACCGCCGACCTGCCGGATCACGCCTACTGGGAGGAGTGGTTCCCGGCCGACTGGGTGTCGGAGATGCGGGAGCAGATCAGGCTCTGGTTCTACTCGCAGCACTTCATGTCGGTCGTGCTGACGGGGCAGGCGCCGTACCGGCGCGTGCTCGGGTACGAGAAGATGCTCGACGAGACGGGGCGCGAGATGCACGGCTCGTGGGGGAACATGATCGAGGCTGAGGATGCCTTCGCTCGCATGGGTGCCGACGTGATGCGCTGGCAGTACTGCGCGCAGCCGCCGAACCAGAACCTCCTCTTCGGCTTCGGCCCCGGTCACGAGATCAAGCGCAAGCTGCTCACGCTCTGGTACTCGATCGGCGGCTTCTTCATCCCTTACGCGAACATCGAGAGCTTCCGGCCCGAGTACAACGCGCCGAGCCAGCCCCGGACGGACCTGCAGCCGCTCGACCGCTGGCTCGTCGAACGTACGGCGCAGCTAGTCGACGACGCGACCGCAGGGTACGAGGCCTTTCTGACCGTCGATGTCATCCGGGCGTTTGAGGACTTCGTCGACGACGTCTCGAACTGGTACATCCGCCGGTCTCGGCGCCGCTTCTGGGACGGGGACGCGGCTGCGCTCGAGACGCTCTGGTCTGCGCTCGTGCAGGCGATCCGCGTGATCGCTCCGGTGATGCCTTTCCTGGCGGAGCACCTCTGGCAGCGCCTGGTGCGCGAGCCGTCCCTGGGCGAGCCGCCGGTGTCCGTCCATCTCGCGGGCTGGCCAGAGGTCGGGGGAGCCGATCAGGCGCTGCTCGACGAGGTTGCGGAGGTGCGACGGGTCGTCGGTCTAGGGCATGCCGCCCGCGCCGCCTCGCAGCTGAAGCTGCGCCAGCCGCTCCGCCGCCTTGTGGTGGAAGGTGCCTCGCTGTCGGAGGCACATGCTGATCAGATCAGGGACGAGTTGCGCGTCAAGACGGTCGAGTTCGGGCCGGTCGACGCGACGGAGCTCCACGTGAAGCCGCACCTGCCCGCGCTCGGGCCGAAGCTCGGCAAGGCGCTGGGCGCGCTGCGCGCTGCGCTGGCGGCGGGCGAGTTCGAGGAGCTTCCCGGCGGGAGGTTCCGCGCCGCCGGCCACGAGCTCGGCCCCGATGAGGTTCTCGTGGAGCGCTCCGGCAAGGAAGGCTGGGCTGTCACCTCCGAGGATGGCGTCACGGTTGCGCTCGACACGCGGCTTGATGACGAGCTCGAGCTCGAGCGCCGGGTCTACGAGCTGATCCACACGCTCAACGGGATGCGGAAAGAGCAAGGGCTGGAGCTGACGGACCGGATCGCGGTGACGCTCCCGGCCGGAGCCGCCGACCTGCTGGGCTACGCCGACTGGATCAAGGCGGAGGTGCTCGCCGTCTCGATCGTGACCGACGGGTTCCGCGCGGAGCCTCGGATCGCGAAGGCCTGACGCGACGCGGCAAGACGTGGCGGCCGCGGCCACGTCCGCAGCGCGCGCCGAAGAACAGGGACAGTCCCTGCTCGTCGGCGCGCGCCACGGCCGTGTCCTGAAGCGGCACTTGTCCCGGCTCGCACGTTCGCGAATGATCGCTGCGTGCGCGCTGACCTCTTCGCATGGTTCGGGCTGCGGTCGCCGGATCTTCCGCTGCGCGGGCTGACGGCGATCGCTGAGACGCGGCGCACACTCGACGAGGTCGAGCGGCTGTTGATCGTGACCGCGCGGACCGACGGATGGACGTGGGTCGACATCGGCGCAGCTATGGGGACGACCCGCCACGCGGCAAGGCGTCGTGCCGCCTGGATTGCTCAGGCGCCCGGCAGGGAGTAGCCTCCAAAGAGGAGGTGTCGATGCACGTGTGTGAACACTGCGGCGGATTGGTCGGCGATGCGTTTCGCTACTGCCCCTGGTGTGCCACGCCGCAGCGAGCGAAGCTCGTCGAGTTCTACGCCGGCACCGGCGAGGAGAGCGGCAAGGCGCTCCGCGTCTCGCGCTATACCCGGGAGGGTCACGTCCGCTTCAGTGTGTGGGACGAGAGCGGCACCGCGGAGGCGGCGGTCTCGGTCGACGAGGCCGAGGGGGCGCGGCTCGCGGCCTTCCTGTCGAGGCCTCAGCAGCACCATTCGCTGCTCGAGCGTTTCGGTCTCTAGCCCTGGGTTTGTGCGAGCTGGGTTTGTGCGAGCGCGAGCTCCCGGCGCAACTCGACCGGGAGACGGAATGTGACGTCCTCGTCCATCATCCGGAACGGCTCGATGCGCTGGACGCCGCGCGTCCGGAACCAGTCACACACCCCGTTCACGAGCCGTTCGGGTGCCGAGGCCCCGGAGGTGACGCCAACCGTCTCGATGCCGGCGACCCAGGCCTCGTCGATCTCCGACGCATCGTCGATCAGGTAGGAGGCGACACCACCCGCGCGCGCGACGTCGACGAGCCGGTTCGAGTTCGATGAGTTGCGCGAGCCGATCACGAGCAGCAGGTCGACCTCGGCGAGCATCTCTTTGACGGCCCACTGCCGGTTGGAGGTCGCGTAGCAGATGTCCTCCTTCTTCGGCGCGTGGATGTCGGGGAAGCGCCGTCGGAGGACGCCGATGATCTCTGAGGTCTCGTCGACGGAGAGCGTCGTCTGCGTGATGTATGCAACCTTCGCGTGGGAGGGTAGAGCGAGAGCCTCTGCCTCCGCCACGTCCTGCACGAGCAGCGTCGCTTCGGGGGCTTCGCCCATCGTGCCGACCACCTCCTCATGTCCCGCGTGGCCGATCAGCACGACGGTGTAGCCGGCGGCGGCGTAGCGCCGAGCCTGGACGTGCACCTTCGTCACGAGCGGGCACGTGGCGTCGATCACATTGTGGGCGAGCCCGGCCGAAGTCGCGTGAACCGACGGCGCGACGCCATGCGCGGAGAACACGATCGTCGCGCCCGCAGGGGCTTCCTCCTCCGCCTCCACGAAAATCGCCCCGCGAGCCTCGAGGTCCCGCACGACGTGGATGTTGTGCACGATCTGCTTCCGGACGTACACCGGCGGACCGTAGTGCTCGAGCGCCAGCTCCACCGTCTCGACGGCCCGCTCGACGCCGGCGCAGTAGCCACGGGGTGATGCGAGGAGGACGCGGGTGACCACGGTCGAATCGTAGCCCCAGGGCGTTGCCTCGAGAATTCGGGCCCGCCACCTCGCATCGCTTTATCATCCTGGAGCCAAGTGGACGCTGACTCGCAGGCGGTGCTGTTCAACGCGGTGCCGTTGCTCCTCCTGGCGGCGCTGTATCTCGTGGCGACCGCGTGGCTACTGCCTGCGTTGAGGCGCGAGCGCGTTCGGCGACGTGATCCTCGGCTTGCCTTCGCGCTCGTCTTTCCGGCCGTGGGTATCGCCGCAGGGATCCTCGGTGTCGAGGTGCTCGCGGAGCAGGAACCGCTTGCCGGGCACGTCTGGTTCTCGCTCGTCGCGATCCTCGTCGGAGCTATCCCGGCAGTGCTCCTGCTCGTGAGCCGGGGCGAGGACGACCTCGTCGTCACCGGCAGCGGTTCGTCCCGTGACGGCCGAACCGGCCCCCAGGCAGGCCTCTCCGACCGGTTCTCTCGCGAGCTTGCGCAAGCGGCCGACGCGGAGGCGATCGGCAGGCTCGTCGCCGACGAGTCGCTTGCGCTCTTCGCCGTCGACGTGGCCGCGCTCGCTCTCATCGGCCCCGAGGGACGCACGGCGCGCCTCGTTGCGGCACGGGAGCGTGAGGGAGAGCTGGACGCGCTCCGCGGTCATGCGCTCGACCTGGAGGGTCGGGGGAGCGGAATCGCGAGCGCGCTCCGCGACGAGGCACCGGTCGCGATCTTCGATGCTTCGACCGCGGGCGTCGCGCCGGAGGTCGAAGGTACCGGCGTCAAGAGCTGCGCCTACGTCCCCGTCTTCGCGGCGGCGCGGGCGGTCGGGGTGCTCGTTCTAGGGACACGTGAGCTGCGCGTCTTCGAGACCGACGAGCTCGCTGCGATGCAAGCTTTCGCCTCGCGGGCCGGTCCCGCGCTCGCCCGGGCGGCGTCCGCGGTCGAGCTAGTAGCCGCGCTCGAGCGCGAGCGGCTCATCTCGCGAATCTTGCGCGAAGTGCGTTCGCGGCACGACCTGGACGAGCTGCTCCGGGTGACGGTCGAGGAGACGGCACGAGCGATCGGCGGCACGCGCTGCTTCATCCGCCTCGGCGAGCTCGGAGCGACGACGACCGTCGTCGAGTGGGACGCGCCAGATGCCGCGCCACTCGACAACGCGACGCAGCTCCCTGCGGTCAACCTCGCGGCGCGCGAGCGGCACACCGTTGCCGTCAGCGACGTCCTGCACGCACCGGAGCTGCGGGATCCGAGTCTGGGCGACCTTCAGGCTCTGCTCGACCGGGACGTTCGTGCCGCGCTCGCGACCCCGCTCCTGGCGGGCGAACGCGTACTCGGTGTGCTAGGCCTGCATCGCGCCGAACCCTCCGCCTGGAGTGCCGCCGAGATCGCCCTCGTCGAGGCGGTCGCGGGCGAGGCGGCGGCCGCGATCGAGGCCGGGCGTGTCCTGCGTGAGAGCGAGCAACGCCTCGCCGAGCAGAATGCCTTGCTGCAGGCCGGGCAGCGGCAGGCTCGCTCCGAGCGCGGTTTCTACCGCATTGCCTCGATGTTGAGCGAGCCCGTCTCGGCCGAAGCCACACTCGCGACGATCGCCCAAGCAGCCTGTGAGACGCTGGAAGGCGACGCCGCGGCCGTCCTCCGTCCCGCGGGTGATTCGCTCGAGCTGGCCGCCTCGTACGAGCTTCCGGTCGAGCTCGCATCGTCGCTCGTTGCCGGCGCAGAAGACGTGCTGCAAGCCTGCGCGCGAGCGGGCAAGGTGCTGGCGGCGCGCGCGCTCGCCCGCGACACGAGGTTCGAGAACGGGCTTGCGGAGGCGGTGCTGGCTGCCGGCTTCGGAGCGTTGCTCGCTGTGCCGCTTCCCCAGCCGCGAGCCGCTGCGAACGGGCTTGTACTCGTGTTCTTCCGTGGCGAGCGTGCCTTCACCGACGAGCAGCTCGAGCTCGCCGAGCACGTCGCGGGGGCGACCCGCGGCGCGCTCGAGCGAAGCGAGCTGTACGAGTTCGAGCGGCGTTCGCGTTCGCTCGCCCAGCGCCTGGCGAAGGCAAGCCGAGAGCTCGCGGGCGAGCTCGATCCTGAGGACGTGCTCGATGGGGCGGCGCAGCACGCCGTCGAGCTGCTCGCCGCCGACGGCGCCTCCGTCCGGTTGCTCGAGGACGACGAGCTCGTCGTGCGCTCGGCGCACGGTGCCGGTGCCCGGGCCGCCTCCGGGATGCGCGCCCCCTCCACGAGCTGGCTCGTAGGGGACATCGTCCAGTCCCGCTCGACGAGGGCGATCGCGGACGCAGGCGGTGATGCGCGAATCGCCGAGGCCGACCCGATGCTGGCCACGGCGCACGCCGCCTACCTCGGCGTACCGATGGTCGGGCCGGACGGCTCGATCCACGGCGTCTTGGCCGTCTACTCGCTCAAGCCGCGCGAGTGGAGAGAGGAGGAGTCGGAAGCGCTACTTGCGCTCGCCGGCGGTGCAGCCGCCGCGCGCACGACCGCGGAGCTGTACCAGGGGGTGAAGCACGAGCAGCAACGGAGCGAGGCCATCCTCGGCAACGTCGCCGATGGCATCGTTGCCGTCGACCGGGACGGCGATGTCGTGCTCTGGAACCAGGCCGCCGAGCAGATCACCGGTGTTCCCGCCAGCGACGCGCTCGGCCGAACGCCGGCCCAGGTGCTGGGGCGACCGCTCGTCGCCGCCGGGCTGGCGGCCGGCCGCAGCCGGCTCGTCCCGATCCGGCGTGGAGCCGAGGAGGTCTGGCTCTCGCTCAGCGAAGCGCTGATGACGGATCCCGCGGGAGCCGTGGCCGGACGGATCTACGCGTTCCGCGACATCTCGGACGAGCGGGCGGTGGAGCAGATGAAGTCGGACTTCGTCTCGACCGTCTCTCACGAGCTCCGGACGCCGCTCACGTCGATCTATGGCTTCGCCGAGACCCTGCTGCGCCAAGACGTGCTCTTCGGGGATGCCGAGCGGGAGACGTTCCTCCGCTACATCGCCTCCGAATCCGAGCGGCTGACGGCGATCGTGGACAGCCTGCTCTCCGTGGCGCAGCTCGATGCGGGCGGGATGAACGTCCACATCTCCAGGACGGATATCGGCAAGGTGGTGATCGAGGCCGTGAACTCCGCCGAGGCGGCTCCGGGGGCGAACGGGCACTCGTTCCGGGTCGTCCTCGAGGACGAGCCGCTCACAGCCGCCGCCGACCGCGAGAAGCTGTGTCAGGTGCTCGCGCACCTCCTCGACAACGCAGTCCGGTACTCGCCGGCAGGCGGGGTGGTAACGGTTGGGGCGCGCCGCGCGGACGCGATGATCGAGGTGCGGGTCGAGGACGAGGGTGTCGGCATCTCGCGCGCCGAGCAGCAGCGCATCTTCCGGAAGTTCTACCGCGGCGAGTCGGCGGCCAAGGCGATCGGCTCGGGCGAGACCGGCCTTGGTCTCTTCCTCGCCGAAGGGCTCGTCGATGCCATGGGCGGGCGCATCTGGGTCGACTCGGACGAGGGGAGCGGATCCGTCTTCACCCTTGCGCTCCCGGGTGAACGCAACGGCGGCGAGTGAGAGTTGGGCGGGACGGGTAGAGCCCCGGTCCCACCATGACAACGACGACGATACTGGTGATCGACGACGAGGCGCCCATCCGCCTCCTCTGCCGCGTCAACCTGGAGGCTGAAGGCATGTCTGTCCTCGAAGCCGGCGACGGGCCGAGCGGGCTCGAGCGGGCGCGCGAGGAGCGGCCGGACCTTGTGCTCCTTGACGTGATGATGCCGGGGCTCGACGGCTGGGGCGTCGCGGAGCAGCTGCTGGAGCGACACGACACGGCCGGGATCCCGATTATCTTTCTGACCGCGCGAGCGGAGTTCCGCGACCGTGCGCGCGGGCTCGAGATCGGCGGCGTCGACTACATTACGAAGCCGTTCAATCCAGTCGAGCTCGCGCCGCTCGTCCGTGGCCTGCTCGACCGCATCGAGCGTGGCGAGCGTGACGAGCTGCGCGGCGAGAAGCTGACCGAGCTGCGCTCGCTGATGACCGAGGCCTAGCTCCCGTGGCTTCAGCCGCCGAAGTCGGTCGTGACCATCGCCGTGCCGGGATAGCCACTGAAGATGCCGACGGGCGCGCCGATACCGATCGCCCGGAGTCGTGGATCGAGGAGGTTCGCGCGGTGCCCAGGGCTGGCGAGCCACGAGGTCACCATCCAGCGTGCCGTCGCGAAAGACCCGGTACCCCAGGCGAGGTTCTCCGCGAGGCGGGGGAACTGGACGCCATGCGCCCGCATCCGGCCGGCGAAGTCGCCGTGCGCGAAGACGTCCTGCTGCAGCATCGCGCGGGAATGGGCACGGGCGGCCCTCACGAGCGTGCGATCCACCGCGAGCCGCGGGAGCAGATGCTGGGAGCGCACGGCGTTGATGCGCTGCAGGAGGGCCGACTCGCGTGCGGTGAGGATCGCAGCCCGAGCCTCGCCGGCCGCCACCAGAAACGACGAGAGCACGCAAAAGAGCGCGCAAAGGAACGCTTTCTTCGACACCCCGCTCCAGCCTGTCAATCCCTTCAGGCTCTTCCCACCCCTCGATTGGGGGGTCCTTGCTGCGAGCGTCCCGCGCGCTGCGGGGCACTAGACTGATCCCGCGGGACGTGGCGCAGCCTGGTAGCGCGCTCGCTTTGGGAGCGAGAAGTCGCCGGTTCGAATCCGGCCGTCCCGATCGGCGAAAGCCCTGCTCTGCGGGGCTTTTTGCTTCTTCCGATACTGATGAGCCGCGGCCGTTTGGGCGCCGTGCGAGATCCGCGCAGAGGTTGCGCTGCTTCCCGAGCGACACCCGTCGTCGCCCCCGCGCAGCCGCCAGTCAGTAACAGCGACTTGCCTTCTCCGAACTTCCTCAGGAGCGGCGGTCGGTTCGAGCCGTTCGCACTACGGGAACCGCTACGCCCGGCAGGAGTGTGAGGAGCACGAGCGGAACCTCCCCGAGGCGCTCGGGGCAACTGGTTGTCCCCTGTTGCCCCCTTGTTGCCCCTGGTCAGGCAGCTCATCCAGAAGCTCGATCTCGGTCGGCTCCGTCTCCGCCACCTCCACGGCCTCCTCCACCTGCGCCGCCAGGAAGCGCTCGGCGCGGAGCCGCGTCTCCAACCGATCGAGTCGCGCCCTGACTCACGCGATCGCGCCGGTGAGGATGCCGATAGAGCCGATGCCAACGATCATCAGCACGATGGCGTAGACCCTGCCGAGGGTGGCCTTGACTTGTTTGTCACAAAGGTGGATTCTCGCGCTACCATCGAAGCTTTCAGAAGGGGGATGCACATGAGTAGAAGATTCGTCACCATTTGCGTCGCGATCCTGGTTGCGGGGGTCGGCGTCACCGCGGCTCTCGCAACACCCGCGCTCGGGACGCTCACCTCGATCGTGTTCGCGCGGGGGACGCTCGTCGAGCCGGTCGACGCGTTTGACGGCGGCGTCACGCTGATCGCGGACGAGACAACCGACCACGCAGTCCAGACGATCACCTTCGCGCCCGGGGCTTCGAGCGGATGGCACACCCATCCCGGAGTGATCCTCGTGACAGTCCAATCGGGAACGCTCACGCACTACAACGCGGACTGCAGTAGCGAGGAAATTAGTGCAGGACAGACCTTTCACGAGACCAGAGGGATCAGTGAAGGGTCGCGTCGTCGTGGGTTCTCGCTTGGTGGTGGGGGCACCTATGTGCGTAACGAAGGAACCGTGCCGGTCGTCGTCTACGTGACGTACATCGTCCCTGCGGGTGAACCGCTCCGGATCGACATGCCGAACCCTGGCTGCCCCGTCAACTAAGAACTCCGTGACCGCATTAACGGGCGGCTGAACCACCAGCCGCCCGTGCAGCTCGTTCACCAAAACTGCCTGAGCCGAGTTCGTCGCTGACGAGCCGGTAGTGGAGGCCGCGTAGTGTCAGCCTGAGGTGCTCCGGCGCCAGCGTCGCGTGCTCGAGCGCGGCGGCCCTGTCCAGGATCGGCGGCCAGTGGAGCCTCTTTGTCGGGCCGCACCTACGAGCGGGCGAAGACGGGCCTATGGGCGCGTTGGCGGCTAGTCGCCTGTCCTCTGCTCCTTGTGGAGCTCGATGATCGCCCGAACAAGGCCGCGTCCTGCGGGTACTTCGACGGCTCGGCCATCGACCAGTGCATCGTCACGTCGAGGACGTAGTAGGCCGCGTCGACCGCTGCCAGCCCCTCCACCGGGATGGGCTCCTCGCTGCGCCCGACCAGCACGTCCTCGATCATGTCGGCGAGGTCGCGCGCACCTCGACGCCCTCAGTGCCGAGCTGACCAGCGGCCTTGCGCCTGAGGTTCTCGGCGAAGATGGTGGCGCTTCGCTCAGGGATCGCGAACGTCTCCCCGTCGACCTCGAAGCGCACCCCCACGAGTGCAGCTTCGGGTCGTAGACCGGAGCTGGAACGGTCGGGGGGCTCTCACCCCGACCGGGCTCCGGCTCCTCGACGAGACACTCCCGTTCGAGCGGTGGGAGGCGATCGGACGCTTTCTCGGTCGTTCCCGCACGATCCTAAACTTCGCGTGGGGAGAGCGCGCACCGCGAGGGAGGCGAGTGGCGCGTGCCTGGTGAGGCGATGGCGCGGCTCGTCGCCGCGCTCGGAGAGGAGTAGGAAATGGAAGTGCATCCAGCGGCGAACTTGTTGCCGATGATGAACGACGAAGAACTGCAAGGGCTCGCGGACGACATCCGCGATAACGGACTCCGCGAGGCGATCAAGATCGTCGTGGTGCAAGACAAGGAACTGCTCCTCGACGGCCGGAATCGCCTGAAGGCGTGCGAGGCGGCCGGTGTCGAGCCGCGGTTCGAGAGCGTGAACGGTGATGATCCGCTCGCGACGGTGATCTCGGCGAACGTGAAGCGCCGGAAGATGCTGACGATGGGGCAGCGGGCGATCGCCGTCGCGGAGTCCTGGCCGCTCGTCGGCGGTGCACCGAAGCGGGGGAGCCACAAGCAGATGGCTCGGCAGTGCTAGCCCTGCGAGCTGGCCCTGCGGGCGGTCACCGCCCGCAGGTGACCGGAGCGCGGGAAGTTAGGTCTCTGCGCGAAGCCCGGCTCTGCGCGATGCAGTCAGCGTCCGGACGAACTGGAAGCGGCGAGGTTCCGTTCCGTGGTCGGTTTGGGGTGTGGGACGAGCCAGGTGACTCCTCCGCGGAGCGTGGGCGAACGGCCGGGTCAGACCCGGCGCTTCGTGCCGGAACCGCTTGAGCGAGCGGTTCCGCCGCCAGCGGAGGGCCAGACCCCTGTTACGAATCTGCAACGATTGCTCAACAGCCGTTGAGCTTCCGCACGAACGCTGGACGACGCCTGTCAAACGTCGGTGGACTCCGGGCTGTGGATGCAGCTCGCTTCCGGGAGGAAGAGTCACTCGTCCTTCACCGTGTCCTCTTCTCGCAGGAAGCGGGCGAAGAAGAGGGCGAAGGCGGCAAAGAAGATCGTCGCCTGCTCGAGTGACATCGTCACGCCCGCGATCTGCTGGTCGACGAGCGGCTCCAGGCCCCACAGCTCCTTCGGTGCATCCGCGTAGAAGTCGTAGATCGGCTCCGGGATCAGAGCGAGCAGCAGGCCGATCGGGCTCGCGAGTGCGAACGCCGCGAAGAGGTAGCCGGCCTTGAAGCCGGGCGAGTGGCGGCCGTGCACGATCGGCCACCAGAGCAGGACGCCGGTCGCGAAGTAGAGCGCATGCTCGAGATGTAGGAGGGTGTGCGGGTTCCGGAGGGCTGCGTCGTAGGCCCAGGGCAGATGCCAGACGCTGTAATTCACGACCCAGAGCAGGAGCGCGGGCACGGCCGGCACGCGCGGCAGCGTCGCAGCGAGCGCGGGCGGGATTGCAAGGACGACGAGTGCCGGCGCCCACTCGGCGAGGACGACGTTCTGGAGGAGGTGGATCGAGAGGAGGTACTCGAGCGCGATCGTCTCGAGCGGCGTGATCGTCACCGCGAGCAGGAGCACAACGGCAGAGGCGAAGCAGAAGGTTCGCCACGCGTTCGCCGGGTAACGACGCAGCGCGAGCAGGTACGCCAGCGAAATGGCCGGGATCGCGACGAGTGCCTCGGCGTTCCACGACCACGCGTACGGATCCGAGGCCACGAGGCGCTAACCTACTTTGACGCTGCGCCCGTGGTGTAGTGGTAACACAAGAGCCTTCCAAGCTCTGGTCACCGGTTCGAACCCGGTCGGGCGCTCTGATGCTCTCTCTGGCGGCGCGTTAGGGAGCTTGATCGGCGAGGGGTCGATCGAACCGGCAGTGGGCTTGAGCTCGCCTGACTCGAGGCCGGCTGCGATCTCTCGAGCGAGCGCTCGCGCTTCCGATTCCTGCTCCGGTCCGAGCACCGTGTTGAGCGTCGCCAGAACCTCCTCGCCTGCGCGCACCTCGATGCCGACGGTGTCGCTCCGGTCGCGGATGTAGTCGTCGCTGACCACGCCAACCTCGATCTCGACGCCGCGTCCGTCCGGAAGCGTGACGGTCTCGTGGATCGGGTGTCCGCGTAGGCTCATCCGCCGCTATCTCCCCCGAAAGAGTGCCGGAAACATCCGACACGACCCCTATCCTCGGCTCGTGGAGGAGCGTTTCATCCGCTTCCGGCCGCGCGCGATCCTCTCGGTGCTCGGGATCATCCTCGCGGCGGTCGTGATGATCGAGATCGTCCAGGTCGCCCGCGGCGTCCTGATCTGGATCTTCATCGCGATCTTCCTCGCCCTCGCGCTGAACCCGGCCGTGAGCTGGCTCCAAGGTCACGGTGTCCGGCGGCGCGGCCTCGCGGTCTTGATCACGTACGTCGGCGCGCTGATCGCGATCGGCGCGATGACGGCGCTGTTCGTGCCGATTCTCGTCGAGCAGATCGACAGCTTCATCCAGGCGGTTCCCGGCTACGTCGAGGACATCACGACCGGGCGTGGTCGGCTCGGCTTCCTCGAGGAGGAGTACCAGATCACCGAGCGGGTACGAAAGGCCGTTGGCGACGGTGGCGCCAGCCGACTCCTGGGCATCTCCGGCACGGCGCTCGCGGTGACGAAGGGAGTGGTCACGGTGATCGTCGGGACGGTCACGATCGCCTTCCTGACGCTCTTCATGCTGCTCGAGGGCCCCGCCTGGGTCGAGCGCTTCTACGGTCTGCTGCCCGCCCACAGCCAGCCGCGCTGGCGCGCCGTCGGTCACGACATCTACCGGACGGTCGGCGGCTACGTCAGCGGCAATCTCGCGATCAGCCTCATCGCCGGCGTCGTGTCGACGCTCGTTCTCCTCGTGCTCGGCGTTCCCTTCGCGGTCGCCCTCGGCCTGCTCGTCGCGCTGCTCGACCTGATCCCGCTCGCCGGCGCGACGATCGCCGCAATCATCGTCACGACGGTCGGCTTCCTCGACTCGACGACGTCCGGAATCGTGCTGCTCATCTTCTTCCTGCTCTACCAACAGCTCGAGAACCACGTCCTCCAGCCGGTCGTCTACGGGCGAACGGTTCAGCTCTCGCCGCTCGCGGTCCTGATCGCCGTGCTGATCGGGGCAGAGCTGGCGGGTGTGATCGGGGCGCTCGCCGCGATCCCGGTCGCCGGGACGATTCAGGTGATCCTGGTCGACTGGCTGAAGCACCGCCGGGGCCGGATCGTCGAGCCCGCCGCGCTCGACACGAGCTGACACTGATTTTCCCCTCGAACGAGGGATCTGCGTTTCTCGCTGCCGGCCGATTTCTCAGGCGTGCGGCTCGTAGCTCTCTTCTTCGTGGCGCTCCTCGCGCTCGCGACGGCGGCCGGTACGGGCGCCGCCGGCACGGCTCCCGAACGCTCGAGCGCCGTCGCGCAGCTGGAGCGGCTCGTACTCGTCGAGCTGAACAGCGTTCGGCGCACTAACGGCCTCTCGCCCCTTCGGGCCTCGGCTCCGCTCTCGGCGGCCGCGCAGAACCATTCGCGGGCGATGGGCCGGTTCGGCTTCTTCGCGCACGAGTCGCGTGACGGCTCGCCATTCCAGGAGCGCGTCCGCCAGTTCTACGGGCCCAAGAACGGACGCTGGTCTGTCGGCGAGAACCTGCTGTGGGCGACGGCCGGCATCGCCGCGAAGAAGGCGGTCGAGCTCTGGATGCAGAGCCCCGGGCACCGGGAGAACATCCTGACTCCCCGTTGGCGCGAGATCGGCCTCGCCGCCGTCTCTGTTGCCGGCGCGCCGGGAGTGTTCGGCGGCCGCGACGTCGTGATCGTCACGACGGACTTCGGCGTCAGGTAGCGCCCTGAGGCGTGCCCGCGTCGTAGCGGTTGCAGAAGCGCGACGACTCCGGGTACGGGAAGAAGTCGACGATCTCGCCCGCTGCCACGCGCCGCTGGCAGTCTTGCCAGAACTCGGGCCGAAGCAGCTCCTCGTGATGGCTGAGGAAGGAGTCCCGTAGCGGCGGGCTGGCGAGCAGGAACGTCGCGAACTCCTCCGGGAACACGTCAGAGGGGCCTACGGGGTACCACGTCTCGTCCGAGAGCTCGGCCTCCGGGGTCGGAGCCGGCGGGATGCTCCGGAAGACACAATCGGTGAGGTACTCGATCTCGTCGTAGTCGTAGAACTCGACCCGCCCATGGCGGTTGAGTCCGAAGTTCCTCCACAGCAGGTCGCCCGCGAACACGTTCGCGATCGCGAGCTCCCGGATCGCGTTCCCGTACTCTCGCACTGCGGCATCGAGCTGCTCCGGCGTTGCCTCCGCGAGATGAATGTTGAGCGGGATCAACCTGCGCTCCACGTAGCAGTGCCTGACGAGGATGCCCTCGCCGTCGAACGCAATCGTCGAAGGGGCCAGCTCGTCCAGCTGCTCGAGGAGCTCGGGGGCGAAGCGTGCGGCGGGCAGGACGAGATCGACGAACTCGAGGACATCCGTCATCCGCCCGACCCGATCCACCTCCTTCAGCATGCGGAACTTCTGCCTCACGGTCGCGCGGTCGCTCCGCTTGCCCGGCCCGAACACGTCCTTGATCACCTTGAACACGTACGGGTACGAGGGCAGGTTGAACACGTGCATCACCTGGCCTCGCGTGCCGGGCGCCTCGACGAAGAGATCCTCCGAGTGATGCAAGTGGTGCAGGAGGTCGCGGAAGAAGAGGGTTTTGCCCTGGCCTCCCAGGCCGAGCGCCGTGTAGAGCTCGGACCGCGGTTTCCGCGGCAGGATCCCCTGCAGGAACTGCACGTACCCGGATGGCACGTCCATGTCGACCATGAAGTACGCGCGGGAGAGCGAGAAGAGAACGCTCAGTTGCTCGCGGTCGAGCAGCACCGTGTCGAGCACGAGCGCACCGGCTTCGTCGTGTAGGACCGGGACGGCGAACGGCGTCTCCTCGTGGCCGTCCACGAAGTTCCCGATCACGTACGCCGCCTTGTTGCGGTAGAACGGCGAGCTCAGTACCTGTACCTGCTGGTGTGGCGCCGATGACGACGTGCGCCGGCCGAGCCGCTCCAGCAGGGCGCGGGAGACGTAGCCGGCGTCCCGCTCGAGGTCGCCGAACGGCAGAGTCCAGCCGAAGTCTCGGAACACCTGGACGAGCGTCGCCTGCACGCCAAGCTCCCTCGGGTAGTAGCTGCGGTAGTTCGGGGGGTCGGATGGGATGTACTCGGTTGACGCTGAGGCGCGGACGAAGATGAAGTCGTTGTGCGCATACGTCCGGTCGAGGACGCGGGTCACGACGGAGTTGAAGAACGTCTCGGCGAGCTCCGGCCGCTTGTGCTCGTGGAGCAGCCCGATGAACCGAAGCTTCACCTGCTGCCACGTCGCGTCGTCCAGAGGCTCGGCCGAGAGCTCGGCCCGGAGCCGGTCGGCATATTCCTCCACGCGGCTGTCGTAGTAGCGGACACGCTGAGGCACCGCCTGCTGCGCTTCGGCCCAGGCTGCGCGCTCGAACCGCTCCTTCGCCTGCGCGCTCGTCTCGCGGAAGAGCCGGTAGTGGCGGTCGAAGCCTTCGATCAAGGTCTCGGCCACGCGCTCGGCGACCCGATCGCGTGCGGCCGCCGCCTCCATGCTCGAAGCCTAGAGGCTCAGCGTCCCGTAGGTTTCGGGCTGAGAAGCTCTAGAGCTTCTTAAGCGACCCGACCGAGCGAGAGGAACCCGAGTGAGCACCGTGTCCCACATTTCCGTGCCGGCCGGAGGCGAGAGGATCGTTTCCGGCGAGCCCGTCCCCGCCAACCCCATCATCCCGTTCATCGAGGGTGACGGGATCGGCGTCGACATCACGCCGGTGATGAAGGACGTCGTCGATGCGGCCGTCGAGAGGGCCTACGGCGGCGACCGCGGGATCTGCTGGCTGGAGGTCTACGCCGGCGAGAAGTCGACCCAGCTCTACGGCGCGGACGTGTGGCTCCCCGACGAGACGCTCGAGGCCGTGAAGGAGTTCTCGGTTTCGATCAAGGGGCCGATGACGACGCCGGTGGGTGGTGGCATCCGCTCCCTCAACGTGGCGCTCCGCCAGCAGCTCGACCTCTACGTGTGCCTCCGCCCGGTGCGGTATTTCCGCGGCGTCCCGAGCCCGCTGAAGGATCCCTCCCAGACGAACATGGTGATCTTCCGCGAGAACACGGAGGACATCTACGCCGGGATCGAGTGGGAGGCGGAGTCCGATGAAGCGCGGAGGGTGATCTCCTTCCTGCAGGACGAGCTGGGAGTTCGCAAGATCCGCTTTCCGGAGACGTCGGGAATCGGCGTCAAGCCCGTGTCACGCGAGGGCACCGAGCGTCTCGTCCGCAAGGCGCTCCAGTACGCGGTCGATCACGATCGTCGCTCGGTGACGCTCGTCCACAAGGGCAACATCATGAAGTACACGGAAGGGGCGTTCCGGGATTGGGGCTACGGCCTGGCGGAGGCGGAGTTCGGCGCCCTCCCGCTCGATGGCGGACCGTGGAAGACGTTCACCAATCCGAACACCGGCCGCGAGATCACGATCAAAGATGCGATCGCCGACGCCTTCCTGCAGCAGATCCTGCTGCGGCCGGCGGAGTACGACGTGATCGCGACGCTCAATCTGAACGGGGACTACATCTCGGACGCGCTCGCGGCGCAGGTGGGCGGGATCGGCATCGCACCTGGCGCCAACATGTCCGACGAGATCGCGATGTTCGAGGCGACGCACGGCACAGCGCCGAAGTACGCCGGGCAGGACAAGGTCAATCCCGGCTCGCTGATCCTCTCCGCGGAGATGATGCTCCGCCACCTCGGGTGGACGGAGGCGGCGGACCTGATCATCTCGTCGATCGAGGCGACGATCGGGGACAAGCTCGTGACCTACGACTTCGCTCGCCTGCTCGAGGGTGCCACCGAGGTGTCGAGCTCGGCCTTCGGCCGGGCGATGATCGAACGGATGTAGCCCGAACGGATGTACACGGGCGGACGGCGGCGCTCCCCCAGGGGCGCCGCCGTCCAGCCGCTCTCGACTACGGGCCGGTCAACAGCAGCAGCTGACCGTCCTCGACCGTGTTCGGCTTCGGCGTCGCCGTCGGCGCGTGCGCCTGCACGTCGAAGAGCCACGTGTCCTCGCCGAACAGCGCGCTCGCATCGATGATGCCGCTCGTCTCCCAGACGCCCGGAAGCACCGGGACGCCGTCCCGGCCGGGCGGGTCGAGCTCGACGATACGCTGTGCCGACGCGACGTTGGGGCCGCGGCCCGAGACGTCGAACCGCCAGATCGAGCCGTCACGGCCCTTCGCGGCCATCACCGGCCGGCTCTCGGCGGTTCCGTCCTCCTGAACCATCAGATACTCGCCGCTGATGTCGATGTTGTCCGGACTGACGGCAATGTCGCCGCCGCGAGCCACGATCTGGTCGGCGTTGTACTCGACCTCGAGCGTGCCCGTGCCGGTGGGGCTGAACGGGTTCAGCTTCAGCGAATAGAGCCGGCCGAGCTCGTTGGCACCCGCGGCACCACCGGTCGTTACGAACAGGAACTGGTGCGGGTCGTCCGGCACAAACGCGCCGTCCTCGGGCCGGGCGAAGCGGAAGGCACCGACTGCGTCGCTCGCTGCCTCGAGCTGTGCCTCGTCCAGGTCACCGGCGTTCGGGATCAGCTCCCACTCGACGCGCATCGAGCCGTTCCGGAACGTGGCCTCGTCCGGGTTGCCGGAGTGAGCCGGCACGAGCACGTACAGCTGCCCGTTGTCGAGCCCGTTTCGGCGCAGAACGCTCGCGCCCTGGCTTCGATCCTTGCGGCCGACGTACATGTAGACCTGGCTGTTCTCGACGGCCGGATCGAGAGCGTTGGGCCCGTCCTCCATCCCCATCGCGACCGTGAGGTTGCCGCTCGTGGGCTGGATCAGGGTGTTCTCCCAGGCGAAGCGACCGAGCTTCGGCAGGGTGTGCAGCTCGTTGTCGAAGATTGCGACGGCGAGACCACCCTTGCCGTCGAACGTGCTCGCCGGCGTACCGTCCTCCTCGTTCGTGAGGTAGATGTAGCGGTCGAAGCCGTGCTCGGGTCCCGCCAGCGAGCCCGAGCAGAAGCGCGAGAACGCCCGGGTCGTGTTCCCGACTTCCGGCGCGGGGCCGACGAACGTGTTCTCGTTGTAGATCACGTCGTAGGCGCGGTCGCCGGAGATGACGTTCCCCTGCGCCCCGAGGACGAGCTTGGACACGTGTGCGCCTCGGTTGAGTGGCCGACCGACGAGCGGCTCCGACAGCGTCGCGGACCGCAGCTCATGGTTCATGAAGACCGTCTTCGTCCCGTTGGAGTTCGGATGCGCCCCGAGCCCGTCCGGAATGCCGACCATCTGGTACTCCCGGGTGGGGTTGCTGGTCTCCGGGACCGTATCGCCCACCGACAGGAGCCGCGTGGTGTCGTAGCCGCCCGAGATGCCGACGGCGTAGTCCTTGATCGGCGCGATCGCTGCACCCGCGGCGGCGGCGGCTGTCAAGACCGCAGCTGTTGTCGCAACGAGCGCCTGCCTGCTTCTCCACATGTGTTGCTCCCCTTCTTCGTTGGTCTTCCAGGCGGCGCCATCGTCCTGCTGCGGCCAAGCAGCGTGGTCGTCCGGGTGGTGAAGCGCCCGTGTCGGTTCGGTGACGCGTCCCTCTGCTACCATTGGGCGCACGAACGGGGAGCTCGGGGCAACCGGGCTGAGAGGGCGGATTTCGCGCGCCGCCGACCCGAGAACCTGATCTGGGTAATGCCAGCGGAGGAATCGAGTGCAGCAAGACACCGTGATGGTCGTCGCCGGCGGGGGAGCCGCTCCCAGCACTGCCGTGCTTCCGTCGGCGTCTACCGTGATCGCAGCCGACGGGGGAGTTGACCTCGCGCTCGCGCTCGGCCTACATCCGGACGTCGTCGTCGGCGATTTCGACTCGGCCTCGTCGGAGGGAATCGCGGCGGCAGAGGCCGCCGGCGCGCGCATCGTCCGGCACTCGCCCGACAAGGACGCGACCGACCTGGAGCTGGCCCTGGAGGAGGCTGCAGCGCTCGGGCCGCGCCGGCTCGTCGTCGTCGGGGTGGAGGGCGGTCGTCTGGACCATTTGATCGCAGGGCTGCTCCTCCTCGGCTCCGAGCGCTACGCCGACTTCGAGCTGGAGGCCCTGGTCGGCCGAGCTCGGGCGTATGTCGTCCGTTCCGAGCGCGAGCTCGCAGGTGAGCCCGGTGAGCTCGTGTCGCTGCTCGCGCTCCACGGGCCGGCGGAAGGCGTGGTGACTGAGGGACTCGTCTTTCCCCTGCGACACGAGACGCTCCTACCCGGGTCGAGCCGCGGTGTGTCGAATCTCTTCACCGGTGTCACAGCGCGGCTCTCACTCGAGCGCGGCGTGCTCCTCGCCCTCTGCCCGGGACGCGCATGAGGAAGTTCGCCATTGCGGTCGGTCTCAGCCTTGCGCTGACAGGCTGCGGCGGCGGGGGCGGCCGCGACGAGATCCGGGAGGTCGTGCTTGTCACGCACGACTCGTTTGCCGTCTCGAAGCCGGTGCTGCGGGCGTTCGAGCAGGAGACGGGACTGACGCTCCGGATCCTGCAGTCGGGAGATGCCGGCGAGGCGCTCAACCGGGCGCAGCTGACCGCCGGCAACCCCGAAGGGGACGTGTTCTTCGGCGTCGACAACAACCTCCTGTCACGGGCCCTCGAGGAGGATCTGTTCGAGGCGTACGAGTCGCCCGAGCTCGAGCAGGTCGGCCAGAGGTACCTGCTCGACGAGGAGCACCGGGTCACGCCGATCGACCATGGCGAGGTCTGCCTCAACGTCGACCGCGGCTGGTTCGAGTCGCGGGACCTGATGCCGCCCCGCGGCTTCGACGATCTCGTCGAGGCCCGCTATCGGAGCCTGCTCGTCGTCGAGAACCCGGCGACGTCCACACCCGGCCTCGCCTTCCTGCTGGCGACGATCGCGCACTACGGCGAGGACGGCTGGCAAGCCTGGTGGCAGAAGCTGCGCGCGAACGACGTGCTCATCGTGGACGGCTGGGAGGAGGCCTACACCGCCCGCTTCTCGGGTGCCTCCGGCAGCAAGGGGAAGCGGCCGATCGTCGTCTCGTACGCCTCCAGTCCCGCCGCCGAGGTGATCTTCGCCGGGAAGCCGGTGGACGAGGCGCCGACGGCCGTCGTCGAGACAACATGCTTCCGGCAGGTCGAGCTGGCCGGCATCCTCCGCGGCGCCCGCAACGAGGAGGGCGCGAAGAAGCTGATCGACTTCATGCTCTCGCCCAGGTTCCAGCGTGACGTGCCGCTCTCGATGTTCGTCTTCCCGGTGCGCGAGGGGGTCGAGTTGCCGCCCGAGTTCGAGAAGTTCGCGGTCGTGCCGGCGAAGCCGCTCGAGCTGACACCGGAGGAGATCGGACGCAACCGGGATCGCTGGATCCGAGAGTGGACCGAGATCGCGCTGCGCTGACGGTGGCAAGGGTCGTAGGCGTCGGCCTACCGGCCGGCTTCCTCGCCCTCTTCTTCGTCTATCCGTTCGCCGTCATCCTGGAGCGGGGGCTGACGGAAGACGGACTCCCGCTCGATGTCGTGGGGTCGGCGTCGACGCTCGGCATCCTCTGGTTCACGATCTGGCAGGCGGCGGCCTCGACCGCGCTGACGCTGTTGCTCGGCCTGCCGCTCGCCTGGGTGCTCGCGCGGTTCGACTTTCCTGGGCGCTCGCTTGTCCGCACGCTCGTGCTCGTCCCGTTCGTGCTCCCGACGGTGGTCGTGGCGACGGCCTTTCTCGCGCTCTTGCCGGAGGGCTCCGAGCGAGGCGTGGCGGTGATTCTCGCCGCGCACGTCTTCTTCAACGTTGCGGTCGTCGTGCGGATCGTGGGCGCGTGGTGGGCAAGGCTCGATCCGCGATTGTGGGACGCCGCCGCCACTCTTGGTGCCAGTCCGGTCGAGCGTCTGCGCTCAGTGACCTTGCCGCTCCTTCGCCCCGCGCTCGCAGCTGCGGCCGCGCTCGTCTTCCTCTTCTCCTTCACGTCCTTCGGCGTGGTCCTGATTCTCGGCGGGCCCAGCTACGCAACGCTCGAGACCGAGATCTACACCCAGGCCGTTCGGTTGTTCGACCTGCCGACCGCCGCCGTGTTGTCGCTCCTTCAACTCGGTGCCGTGGCGATCATTCTTGCCGTTGCCGGCGCGCTCGAACGGCGCTTCGGCGTCGTGGTGCCGGTCGTGCCCGAGCGGGACGCCGCCCGACCGCCCCGAGCAAGAGAGCGAGCGGCGGTGCTGGTCGTCTTGCTGCTCTCGGGGATCCCGCTCGCCCTTCCGCTCGCGGCCCTGGTGGAGCGCTCGCTGGCTACTCCCGACGGGTACGGCCTCACCTTCTACCGGCTGCTGGGCGAGGAGACCGCCGCGCTTCTCGTGCCGCCCTGGCACGCGGTGCTCAACTCGCTCGCGTTCGCCGCAGTGGCGACCGCTCTCGCTCTCCTGATCGGTGGCGCGACTGCCGCGGCGGTTGCGCGTCGGCGCGCGGGCTGGCTCGACGCGCTCGTGATGCTGCCGCTCGGCGCCTCAGCCGTGATGCTGGGCTTCGGTTTCGTGCTGGCTTTCGACGAGCCGCCGCTCGACCTACGGGGGTCTCCGTGGCTCGTCCCCGTCGCGCAGGCGCTCGTGGCTGCGCCATTCGTGGTCCGGATCGTGGCGCCGGCGCTTCGCTTGATCGACGATCGCCTGCGCGAGGCGGCGGCGGTCCTCGGTGCCTCGCCCTCGCGAGTCTGGCGCGAGGTCGATCTCCCGCTCGTTCTGCGCGCGCTCGGGGTGGCCGCGGGCTTCGCGTTCGCGGTCTCTCTCGGCGAGTTCGGCGCCACGGTCTTCATCGCGCGCAGCGACTGGCCCACTGTGCCGGTGGCGATCTTTCGCTTCCTCGGCCGCCCGGGTGCGGTCAACGCCGGTCAGGCGGCGGCGCTGGGTGTGGTCCTCATGGCTCTGACCGCGGTCACCGTGCTGATCGCCGATCGTGTCACCACGATCCGCCGAGGAACGCTGTAGGAGTCTAGTGCTGCGCGTCGACAAGATCAGGGTCTCCTACGACGGTGTGCCGGCGCTTGCGGACGCTGAGCTCGAGGTCGAGAAGGGCGAGCAGCTGGCCGTTCTGGGGCCGAGCGGCAGCGGCAAGAGCACGCTGCTGCGCGTGGTTGCCGGGCTGCTGCGACCGGAGGCCGGACGGGTTCTGCTGGCGGGACGGGACATCGTTGGCATCCCGTCACATCGACGCGAGATCGGCCTCATGCATCAGGATGGCGCGCTCTTCCCGCACCTCGACGTGGCAGGAAACGTCGAGTTCGGACTTCGAATGGCCGGTCTCCGGCGGGTCGAGCGGGAGCGTCGGACAGCCAAGCTGCTCGAGCTCGTTGGCCTCCCAGGGTTCGAGCGGCGCTCCCTGGCGGGGCTTTCAGGCGGGGAGCAGCAGCGTGTCGGCCTCGCGCGCGCGCTCGCCCCGGAGCCGCGCGTTCTCCTTCTCGACGAGCCTCTCGGTTCGCTTGATCGGCCGCTCCGCGAGCGGCTCGTCGAGGAGCTGAGCGAGCTGTTCGAGCGGCTTGGACTCACCGTGATCCACGTCACCCACGACGTCGGAGAGGCGTTCGCGATCGGCGATCGCGTCGCGGTCATGCACGAAGGGCGGGTCGTGCAGCACGCGACGCCGGACGACCTCTGGGCGCGACCTGCCGACGAGTGGATCGCCAACTTCCTCGGCATGACGAACATCAGGGAGCAGGACGGCCGACGGGTCGTTGTCCGACCGGAGGCGGTGCGGCTCACGCCGGGAGACGCTGCCGTCGTCGTCGCGGTGCAACGGCGCGGACCGGCCGTTCATTCGCGAGTCCGTCTGGAGGACGGGGAAATCCTCGAGAGCGTCTCAACGGGACTCGAGCATCCGCAGCTCGGGGATCGAGTGGGCGTCGAGGTCGACCGCGGCGGGATCATCGACCTCGATCCCCTGCCGCCGACCGGCGCAGGGTTTGTGCGTTGAGGAGCGGACGCACAGGCGGGCGCGCCCAGCGACCAGCCGCCCGAGTGCCGACCCCCTAGGCGCTCGGGGTCCGACGATCGTGTTGCGGGAGTGGCCGCACTCTCGCGGGCGCGCCCATCAGGCTCGCGAGCGCGTGTTGCCGGCGGACAGCTCGAGATCGTTGTACCGACCGCATCTTCACCCACGCCTCACCGCCGGCTAACCCATGGCGGTGTCGACCTGGTGCAGGCTCGCGGCGACCTGTGATCGATTCTGGAGGGAACGGTGAAGATGACACGCAAGCTCTCGTGGATAACGATTCTCGTGGTCGCCGCCGGCATGGCGGCCGCCGGGGCGGCGCAGAGCCGAGCCGGTCACGCGGACGATGACCGCACGCGCGGCGGGCTGCTCTTCGGGGGCCGCAACCCGATCGTGATCGCGCATCGCGGCGCGAGCGGCGACCGGCCGGAGCACACTCTCGCCGCGTACGAGCACGCGGCCGACCTCGGTGCGGACTACATCGAGCCCGATCTGGTCCCCACTAAGGACGGCGTTCTCGTGGCGCGCCACGAGAACGAGATCGGAGGAACGACAGACGTTGCCGCTCGCCCCGAGTTCGCCGCAAGAAAGACGACGAAGACGATTGACGGCGTGCCGACGACGGGCTGGTTCACGGAGGACTTCACGCTTGCAGAGCTGAAGACGCTTCGCGCCAAGGAGCGCATCCCGTTGCTGCGGCCGCAGAACACGGCCTTCGACGGTCTCTACGAGGTACCCACGCTGCAGGAGGTGATCGATCTCGCCAAGCGCAAGGGAGTCGGCATCTACCCAGAGACCAAGCATCCGACGTACTTCGACTCGATCGGGCTCTCGCTCGAGGAGCCACTTGTCGCGACACTGCAGCGCAACGGCTGGAACAAGAGGACCGCCCCCGTGTACATCCAGTCCTTCGAGGTTGCGAATCTCAAGCAGCTCGACGGGATGACCAAGGTGAAGATCGTGCAGCTGCTGAACGCCGGGGGGAAACCCTACGACTTCACCGTCGCAAAGGATCCTCGTACGTACGCCGACATGGCGACTCCGGCCGGGCTCGAGGCAATCGCCGACTACGCGGACGGAATCGGAGCGAACAAGAACCTGATCGTCCCCCGCGACGCCTCGAACCATCTGCTCGCCCCGACGTCGCTGATCGAGGATGCCCACGACGTTGGCCTGGTCGTGCACGCGTGGACGTTCCGGAACGAGAACGAGTTCCTCGCAGCCGAGCACCGGCGCGGCAACCCTCTCAGCCCCGTGTATCGACTCGCGATGGGCAACGCCGCCGCCGAGTACCGGCTCTTCTACGGCCTCGGCTTCGACGGGCTCTTCAGCGACAACACCGACACGGCCGTCGCCGCCCGGACTGAGCTAGCCGGTGGCCGCCACCGCTGACAACTGGGGGAAGCCGGCACCGCCTGTCCCGCGCCCCGGCGCGGGCAGGCGGTGCCGCGGATGCGGCTGATACTTGTCCTGCGGTGCGCGAGGAAGTGCACGGGCCGCGAGGTTGCGAGCGGCCGATGAGTCATTGCCGGTGCGGCTGTCTAACGAGGACAGAAGCTGGCACCTTCAGGCTTCGGCGGGCCTCGGTGCTACCCCAGCGCCAAGGTGACATTGACGACCGCGGTCACGTCCTTCGCGCGCGTCGAGATGTCGTAGACGCCGTAGTCGCTAACCTCGGTCGAGTTGGGCGATGTGACCTGGAAGACGCCGACGTTGACGCTGCGCACGCTGCCGAGGTTCGCGTCGGTGGCGCGGGCGAGCACCTCGGCCCGCGCGAGCGCGTCCTTCGTCGCGTCCTCGAGCAGCACCGGCCGAAGCGACGGCAGCTTCGTGTAGACGTACTCCGGCGGCTCGGCGGTGATTGGGACGTTCTCGTTCAGGAGCTCCGCGCTCGCCTCGATCAGCTTCGCGACGTCGTCGACCCGGTTGGAGCGGAGCTGAAACGTGCGCGTGAGCGCAAAGCCGATGACGCGGCCCGTTGGGTTGCCCGTATCGGGGTTCGTCTCGGTCTCCGTCGCTGTCGCGACCGGCTGGACAGTGAGCTCGTCTGGCCTTGCTCCCGCCTCGGCGAGAAACGCCTGGAAGCGTGCCGTCCATCGCGCGAGCTCTTTCGACGCCGCCTGCGCGGTGGGCTGCCGGCTCGTCAGCGAGGAGTTCCAGATCACGTAGTCGGACTGGATCCGCCGCTTGGCCGACCCGGTGACGGTGAGCACGTCGCTCCGGCCGCGGTCGCGGATGCCGTCCGCAATCGCGAGCGAGCCGACCAACACGCACACGCCGACAATCGCAAGCGCAACTGCGGAAGCCAGGCGCTCCGGCACGTGCCGATCCTATCCGGCGGCGTAAAGCCCACGAGTGCTCCAAAGAGGGTCACGAGCGCCCGGGCCAGGTCTTGCAACACAGCAAACCGGTCGCGGCGGAAAGAGGGGCGACCGGACTCGAACCCGCGACCGCGGGCGTGGCAGGCCGGCCCGGGCTAACCGGTACAGCTGGCCGGGGGGCAATGGTCGCGCCCGCGGGCCGCGCGAGCCGCACCACCGCTCACCTGCCCAACGTGGCACGCCGACGGATCGAGACACGAGACGCAACATGGCTAAGCGGGCCGGGCTGAGCGAGTCGTCAGTCAGGCTTTCGCAACCCCTTCCATGCCCGGATGGTCATGTCGACGAGCAAGATGAGTAGCGCGGCGAGACCGGCGAAGAACGTGAAGACCACCGCCGCGATGGGAGCGAACGGATCAGGTTCGTTCAGAACAACGACGACGAGGACGAGCCACGTCGCCGCCACCAGCAGCATCAGGGTCTTTGCCACCCGGCTCATGGAGGAGGTTTGGCGAAGTCCGGCGGCTCGACCGCGGAGGCCTCGATCGAGCCTCTGGCGAGAAGCACAGCATTTGCGGTGTAGCAACGTGTGTGAGCGATCCACGGACGGCGGGTGCCGTCCACGTCAGTGAAGATCGCCCGAACCGATCTATCCCACCACCAGAGCCGGCGGAAGCACCACTCGCATCGCCCGCGTCGCGGGAGCCGCATGGCCGCAAGTGTAAGCGGCCACTACGCCGCGAGCACCACGACGGTCTCTTGAGCGAACCGGGTTCTGAAGGCCCGAGAGCGGACTACATCAGCTTGCCGACCACCACGACCGATCGCCGTCGGCACCGAGTTAGCGAGACGGCGCAGCGATTGCCGTACACGCGAGTCTTCGTCGAACAAGTCACCGATGATGCCGACGGAGACGGCGGCTGCGGAGACGAGTGCGACGTTCAGAGGGGTGATCGGCAAGCCGAGCCACCACAGGAAGAATCGTCGCACGGGTGGCGTCGGTCCGCACCAGGGGTAGCCCTAGTTTCTCTCCTCCGGGGTTGACAGGCGCAGAGGTACTTGGTCAAATGGACTAGTCAACTGACTAAGGAGGATTCATCGTGATTGCTCTCGCTCGCGAGGACTTGCCGGTGGCCATCGAAGGCAACGGCGTCGAATTTAGGATGCGGGAGCTCGGGGAGATGGCAATGGCGTGGGTGCGCCTTCCACAAGGGGCAAACCTGGCCCCGTTGCTGCAGGGCCTTCCGGATGACCTGTGCCAGTGCCCGCATTGGGGCGTCATGCTGAGCGGGAAGCTGGTGATGCACACGGCGTCCGGCGATGAGGTCTACGAGGCGGGCCAGGCTTTCTACTGGGCTCCAGGCCACGCTCCCGAGGCCCTCGAGGACTGCGAGTACATCGACGTGTCACCTGCGGCCGAGCTGAAGCATGTGATCGCGCACGTCACGAAGCAGGCTGCTGCCGGGTGAGCGGCGCTGGTGGGCCGACGGCCACGGATCCCGGCACCCCTCGCGAAGTCGCCGAAGAGGCACTGCTCGATGCTGCCGAGCGTTTGCTCGGCAGCATCGGCTATGCGGCTGTCACGACGCGGCGTCTCGCGGAGGAGGCCGGGATAAATCACGGGCTCGTTCACTACTACTTCGGCTCGATGGACAATCTCCTGGTTCGCACACTCGAGCGCTTCACCGAAAGGCTGATCGCGCGCCAGCGGGCGATGTACGCGACCGACCTTCCATTCCTCGACAAGTGGCGAGAAGCGATGCGCTACCTCGACGAAGATTTCTCGAGCGGCTACCAAAAGGTCTGGTATGAGCTGCAGGCGCTTGCCTGGAATCGCCCGGAGATGAGGGACCGAGTCGCGCGGGTCACGCGCGAGTGGTACGCGGTGGTTCGCGAGGCGTTCGAGCTGGGACGCCGCGAGCACGACATCGACATCCCGCTCGAAGTGCTCGTGACCCTCGTCGCGACATTCAACCAGGGGATCATCCTCGAACGGCTGTCGGGGATCGACGAGGGCCATCGCGCGCTGCTCGACTGGATCGAGGAGTGGCTGGAGAAGACACGATGACGGCGGCGGTCGAGCTCATTATCGGGACTTCCCGCGAGCAGACGCGCGCCCGCTACCCGGACGAGGAGGGGTTCGTGGAGCGCGACGGCGTGCGCATCTTCTACGAGGTCTACGGCTCGGGCGAGCCGTCGGTGGTGCTGCTGCCGACCTGGTCGGTCGTCCACTCGCGACTCTGGAAGATGCAGATTCCATACCTTGCGAGGCACTGCCGTGTCGTCACCTTCGACGGGCGCGGAAACGGCAGGTCGGACCGCCCGGAGGGGTCCGCGGCGTACTCCGACGACGAGTTCGCACGGGACGCCTTGGCGGTGATGGACGCGACCGGCACGCGCTCCGCTGCGCTCGTCTGCGAGTCGTCGGGCGCCAAGTGGGCCCTGCTCCTCGCGGCCGAGCACGCCGAGCGGGTCGAGAGCGTGACCTTCATCGCCGCCGCGCTGCCGTTCGTCCCGCTCGGGGATGCGACCAGCTTCGATCGGCAGCTGGAGCGCCATGATGGCTGGGCGAAGCTCAACCGGCACTACTGGCTCGAGCACTACCGCGACTTCCTCGACTTCTTCTTCGCGCAGTGCTTCACCGAGCCGCACTCGACGAAGCAGATCGAGGATGGCGTGGGCTGGGCGCTCGAGACGTCCCCGGAGACCCTCGTGGCGACGGTGGAAGCTGCCGATCGGGTGGATGCGGATGGGGTGGCCGACCTGGCGGCGATGGTCCGCTGCCCGGTGCTCGTGATCCACGGAACCGACGATGCGGTGCGTCCTGTGGCGCATGCACGTGAGCTCGCGCGGCTGACCGGTGGCCGGCTGGTCGAGCTCGAAGGGTCGGGGCATGTCCCCGAGGCACGCGATCCGGTCAAGGTCAACGAGCTTCTGCGGGATTTCTTCGTGCCTCTGCCTCCCACACGCCTCTGGCCGCGAGGTCGCGCTCGCCGGAAGCGGGCACTCTACGTTTCCTCGCCCATCGGGCTCGGCCATGCGCAGCGTGACGTCGCGATCGCCGACGAGCTACGGAAGCTGCACCCGGAGCTCGAGGTCGACTGGCTCGCGCAGCACCCGGTGACGGCCGTGCTCGAAGCCCGTGGAGAGCGCGTCCATCCGGCCAGCGCCGCTCTCGCAAACGAGTCCGGCCACATGGAATCCGAGTCCGCCGAGCACGGACTGCACTGCTTCCAGGCCTGGCGGCGGATGGACGAGATCCTGCTCTCGAACTTCATGGTCTTCCTCGATCTCGTCCGCGAGGAGCAGTACGACCTCTGGATCGGAGACGAGGCCTGGGAGCTCGACTACTACCTCCACGAGAACCCCGAGCAGAAAACCGCCGCCTATGTCTGGCTGACGGACTTCGTCGGCTGGATCCCGATGCCGGACGGGGGAGAGCGGGAGGTGTTCCTGACCGCCGATCACAACGCGGAGAAGCTCGAGCTGATCGAGCGCTTCCCCCGCGTTCGCGACCGGGCGCTCTTCGTCGGAAACCTCGAAGACGTGACGCCGGAGTACTTTGGCCCGGGGCTTCCATTTATCCCGGATTGGACGAAGGAGCACTTCTCGTTTCCGGGCTACGTCACAGGGTTCGACCCGGCGGCGTTCGCAGACCGCTCGGCGCTCCGGGCCGGCCTCGGGTACGGGGATGACGAGCGAGTTTGCATCGTCACGGTGGGGGGCTCGGGAGTCGGAGGCGACCTGCTCCGGCGGGTGATCGAGGCCTTCCCCGAGGCGAAGGAGCGGGTGCCTGAGCTGCGGATGGTGGTTGTCGCCGGGCCGCGGATCGATCCGCGAAGCCTGCCGTCCCATCCAGGCATAGAGGTGCATGCATACGTGCACGAGCTCTACCGGCATCTCGCCGCCTGCGATCTCGCAGTCGTTCAGGGCGGGCTGACGACAACCATGGAGCTCACGGCGAACAGGCGGCCGTTCCTGTACTTCCCGCTTCGCCACCACTTCGAGCAGAACTTCCACGTCCGCCACCGACTGGAGCGCTACCGCGCGGGTCGGCACATGGACTTTGCAACGGCGACCGAGAGCAACATCGCCGCGGCGATCGCGGAAGAGATCGATCGCGAGGTGGACTACCGGCCGGTGGAGACGGACGGGGCTGCGCGCGCGGCAGCTCTCATCGCCGAACTACTTTGAGTAGGCCAGCTCGCCGGGCTTCGCACCACTCGCACGGCGGCGCGGCGTTAGAGGTTCATCGTCTCGGGGGCGGTTTCGGTCGCGAACGTGAGTGATGCGTGAAGGAGCTTCCAGACGACGTCGAGCTCGGAAGCGGATCATCGCTGATCGCAGTGTGTTCGCCCGCGCGATTGCGATCCCCCTCGACGAGCTGGAACGTTGCCACCGAAGAGGCACCGCGGCGCGACGGTAATCATCAGCTCCGGAGCTCGGCCACGGCGAGCCGCCTACTCGTACTGCAGGGCCCGCAGAGGATCGAGCTTCGCCGCCCGGCGGGCGGGCGTGATCGCCGCCAGGAGCCCCGCGACGAAGGCGACGATCGTCAGCACGATCAGCTGGCCTACCGGCAGGGCGAAGCTGATGTCGTACTGGCCGAGCGCGCGCGTCACGAGCGCCGCCAGGAGGATCCCGAGCGGAAGCCCGAGCGCCGCGCCGATGAGCGCCGTGATCACGCTCTCGTGTCGGATCATCCGCCGCGTCTGTCGCCGCGTCATCCCGACCGCTCGCAGCATTCCCAGCTCTCGTGTGCGCTCGAAGACGGACAGCGCGAGCGTGTTCACCATGCCGAAGAGGCTGATGATCACGGACAGCGCGAGCAGGACGTAGAGCAGCAGAAGGAACTGCTGGATCTCTTGATCCTCCTTGTCGATCCACTCCGGACGGGTCTGGGTGCGGGTGTCCGGAAACGGCGCGAGCGCGTTCTCCACGCTCGCCTTGGCCGCCGCCTGGTCACCAGCGACGTTGAGCAGCGTGAAGCGGTTCCGCGGACGCTCGTACAGTTCGTCGAACGCCTGCTGCGAGACGCTCGCCGAGCCGAGCAGCGGGTAGAACGGGCTGCCCTCGTAGATGCCGCGGACGACGAAGTCTCTCTGTTCGTTGGCGGGGGTGAGCACCGTGAAGTCGTCACCCACCGCGAGGTCGTTGTCCTCGGCGACGTTACCTGGCAGCACGGCCCCGTCGGACCCGAGTTGCGCGAGCAGTTCGTCCGAGCCCTGCTCCCAGCGGAAGTCGTAGACCTGGTTGATCCGGTCGTCGAGGCCGGTCAGGTTGGCGCCGCTGCCGGCGATCTCCGCGATTTCCTGACGGACGTTGCTGATCGCCTCGATGCCGTCGAGATCCGTGACAGCATCGCCGACGGCGGCCGGGAACTCGGAGTAGCCGTCCTGCGACGTGACGAGCAGGTCGGACTGGATCTGGCGCTCGATCGCGTCGCTGTTCGTGACGCGCAGGCCGTTCGCCAGGACGGAGACGAACGTCACGAGCGCGATTCCGATCATCAAGGCCGCCGCAGTTGCCGCCGTGCGGCCTGGATTGCGCTGCGCGTTCCCCTCGGCGAGCTTGCCGGCCGCGCCGCCCAGGCGCCGGGCCGGAAGGCCCACGACCCGCGCGAGCGGACGCACGAGCCGCGACGACAGCATCGCAACACCGATGAACAGCGCGAGGACGCCGAGCCCGAGCAGCGCGAACCGGTCGCCGAGAGCGATGTCGTCGGCGAGCGTCCCGTAGCCGAGCGCGAGCACCGCGAGCGCGACGATGACCGCGGCGATGTACGGCGTGAAGCGCGCGAGGCGCCCGCGCGGCATCGTGGCTCCCTCGCGAACGGCGGCGATCGGGGGCACACGTGTCGCGCGGATCGCCGGGAAGAGACCTGCGAGCAGCGTCACGAGCGTCCCGACGAGCAGCGAGACGACAACCGTGCGCGTCGCGAAGACCGTCTCGGTCTGCGGCAGGTCGAGGTTCAGCGCCTTGAAGAGCTCGTTCAGGCCGACGGCGAGCCCGAGGCCGCCGAACAGGCCGACGATGGAAGCGCCGAGGCCGATCACCAGTGCCTCGAGGATTACGGACCTCAGCACTTGCCGCCGCGACGCGCCGAGCGTGCGCAGCGTGGCGAACTCCCGCATCCGCTGTGCCACCGTGATCGAGAGCGTGTTGAAGATGACGAATGCCCCGACGAGGAGTGCGATACCCGCGAACGAGAGCAGGAAGTAGCGGATGATTGTCGTGAAGGTGGCGAGCTCGCCCGAGTCCTCGTCCGCCTGCTCGACGCCGCTTCTAACCGTGACGTCGTCGCCGAGCTCCGACTTGATTCGCTGCGTCAGCTGCTCGGGCGTGGTGCCCTCCGCGGCCGCGGCCTGCACCGAGTCGAGCTGCCCTTCCTTGTTCAGGAGCTCTTGCGCGGTCGGTACGTCGAAGATCGCGAAGGTGGCGCCGCCGATCGAGCTCAGGTCGCCGTACTTGGCGATGCCGACGATCTCGAACTCCTCCGCCGGCCCGAGGGCCGCCACACCGATCCGATCTCCGAGCTCGAGATCCTCGTCGTCGGCGACGCCCTCGTCGACGGCGACCTCTCCGCCGCCGCTCGGCCAGCGGCCCTCGACGATGTTGAGCGGGTTGAAGCGCTCGTACTCGGGCGCCGTCTCGATCCCGAACGCGAATGCCGGCGCGCCGCCCGTATCGATCGCCTCGCCGTCCGGCCGCAGCAGCTTCGTCTGGAAGTCCTGAACCGAGCCGGTGGCGACCTCGACGCCGCCGACCGCGCGAACGCGCTCCAGTGTCTCTTCCGGGATCGGCGGGGTCTGGGCCGACTCGCCCTCGAAGCTGAAGCCGGCATCCTCTCCGGTCACGACGGCGTCCGTGTCGGCGTAGGAGTCGACGAAGATCGTGTTGAACGCCTTGTCGATCGTGTCGGTGAGCACGTAGGCGCCACTCATCATCGCGACGCCCAAAACGATCGCGAGGGCGGTCAGCGACGTGCGCAGCTTGCGCCCCGCCAGGCTCTTGAGCGCGAACCGGATCATCGAGCCGCGAGCTCCTCCATCGCCTCGAGCACGTCGTGCCGCTCGGAGCGGGGCAGGTCGCGCACGATCAGGCCGTCAAGGAACAGGATCCGGTCGGCGATGGCCGCGGCGCGGGCGTCCTGCGTGACCCCGTCAGGAACGACGACCGCGCCGCCCTCATTCGCCATCACCACTGCCACCTGGGGTTCATTGCGGCCTAGCATGTCAGCAGCGCGGCGCGTTGTCAGGGGGCTTAACCGCACCTTCGCACCGGCCGCTACAGCCGGTGACGCGCGCTCGGCGTCAGATTGATGTCGCCGGATGACTCGAACCGTCGACCCGTTCCGAGGTTGACGGTGCCCGAGACGTACAGGCCGGGCGAGCGGAGAGCACGGTGCCCAAGGCGGGGGAGTAATCCAGTGTCGGCGGAGAGGCGCGTCTGCGTGCGTCGACCGCTGATAATCCCCTCATGGCCGAGACGTCCCTGACCGAGCGCCTCCGCGGCCTCATCGACGCCGGGATCGCGCTCGGCTCGGCGCTGTCCCTTGAAGATCTGCTGCAGAAGTTGGTCGAGACGGCCGCCGACCTCACCGGGGCACGCTACGCGGCGCTCGGCGTCATCGACGGAACCGGAACCGAGCTCGAGCGGTTCCTGACGACTGGCATCGACCCCGAGACGCACGCCGCCATCGGTGAGCTGCCGCGCGGGCGCGGCATCCTCGGCGTCCTGATCAAGAACGCGGAGCCGCTGCGCTTGCAGTCGATCGGCGACGACCCGCGCTCGGTCGGCTTCCCGTCGCACCACCCGCCTATGCGCGGCTTCCTCGGGGTCCCGATAGTGCTACGCGGAAGGGCTTACGGCAACCTCTACCTGACCGAGAAGGCCGACGGCCCATTCACAGCCGAGGATCAAGAGCTGGTCGAGACGCTCGCCAACCAAGCAGCGGTGGCGATCGAGAACGCGCGGCTCCTTAAAGACGCGACGAACTGGTCGGCACAGCTCGAGGCGCTCAATGAGGTCGGCGCGGCGCTGGCAGGCGAGCTCGAGCTGCCACGCCTCTTGCAGCTCATCTGTCAGCGGCTGCGGGGCCTGATCGGGGCGCGAGTGGTGACCATCGCATTGCCCGCCGCGGAGGGGACATTGCGGATCGAAGCGGCGGACGGCGCCGGCGCGGACGAGATCCTGGGTCTGCGTCTCGCGCGGGCCGGATCGAAGAGCGGCGGCGTGCTCGAGCGCCGGCAAGCCGAACGCGTAGATGCGCTTGCGGACGATCCCGAGGTCGACCAACACGCGTCGAGTCCCATCGGTGCGCGGACTGGTCTCTACGTCCCGCTCCTCGCCGGGGCGCGGCCGATCGGAGTCATCGTCGCCCATGACAAGGACGGGCAGGACGCACGCTTCAGCGACGACGATCTCCGCCTCGCTGAGATCTTCGCGGCGCGCGCCGCGGTCGCCGTCGACCTGTCGGCGCGAGTGGCGCGCGACGCGCTCCGCCGCGTCGTCGAGGCACAGGAGCTCGAACGACGCCGACTGGCCCGAGAGCTCCACGACCAGACCGGCCAGGAGCTGACCTCGGTGCTGCTCGGCCTGAACGCGGTCGGAAGGGCCAAGAACGACGCCGAGCACTCCGATGCCCTAGCCGCTGTTCGCGAACAAGTCCTCGAGACGTTGCACGACGTGCGCCGCCTCGCTGTCGAACTGCGACCCAAAGCGCTCGATGACTTCGGACTCACACCGGCGCTCGAGCGCCTCCGCGATACCTTCTCCGAGCAGACCGGCATGCGCGTCGACCTTGAGTCGCGGATCCGCGAGCGGCTGCCAGCCGACGTCGAGACCGCCCTCTACCGGATCGTCCAGGAGGCGCTGACGAACATCGTCAAGCACGCTCAGGCCAGCACCATCAGCATCGTCTTGGCTCGCAAGCCCGGCGCAGTCACGGCGCTGATCGAAGACGACGGCCGAGGCTTCAGCCGCGACGACGGCAGCGGCGAGGGCCTCGGCCTCCTCGGCATGGGCGAACGGCTGGCACTCCTGGGAGGCACGCTAAGGATCGAGTCCACACCGGGCTCCGGGACGACGATCGTCGCCGAGGTGCCGCTGGCATGAGCGATACGCCCATTCGGGTTCTGATCGTCGACGACCACCCTGTCGTCCGGAATGGCCTGCGCAGGGTGCTCGAATCTGAGGCCGACATCGAGGTGGTTGGCGAGGCCGGCGACGCCAGGCACGCCCTCTTCGAGACGCGGGCGCAGAAGCCCGATTTGATCCTGATGGACGTCGTCATGCCGGGCAAGAGCGGCATCGAAGCCATTCCTGACGTCCTTCACGACGCCCCTGAGGCGAAGGTCTTGATTCTCTCGATGCAGGACGATCCGAACTACGTGCGCCAGGCCTTCGCCGCCGGGGCAGCCGGCTACATCCTGAAGGAGGCCGCCGACACAGACCTAGTCGCCGCCGTGCGCGAGGTCGCGGCCGGTCGCAACTACGTCCACCCGACCCTCGGCGCGCGTATGGTCGTCGCCGAAGCCGAGGAGCGGAAACGGAACGAAGAGGACCCCCTCTCCGATCGCGAGCGCGACGTGCTGCGCCTGCTCGCCCTCGGCCACACCAACCAGGAGATCTCCGACAAGCTCTTCATCTCGGTGCGCACCGCCGAGACCCATCGGGCGCACATCATGCAGAAGCTGCGTCTCTCCACCCGCGCCGAGCTCGTCCGCTACGCCCTCGAGCATGGCTTCTTAGACCCTGAGTCGTAGCGAAGCAGCGCGTCTCTTGCGTTCCGTAATGTGCGAGCGTCGACCAGCCCAACGCGACCACGAGGATGCCGATCACCGCGTCGCCACACTCGACCAGGTCCGGGCCGCGAAGGGTGTGGCCATTGAGGCGAGCAACACCCGCGACATCGTTTCGGCGGGCAGCGCCAGCCGCTGAGCCAGCCGCTGATGAGCCAGGCGCCGGCAAGCCCCCCGAGGATGCCGGCCGTCTCCTACCTAGACGCGGATCTCAGGCCCGACAGTCAACTCGGTCAAGCCCGGCGAGCGCACCCAGCCCGCGCCAGCGGCTGCAACGAGTCCAGCCGTTCGGTGAAGCCTCGCTGGTTGCGCGCTCGCGCTCACGTGAAGATCACAGCCTCGGCTGCGCGGCGCGGCGCCTGCGCGCGGAATGAAACGACGGATCGAGCGTCGGCATACGCGGCTGACAGGACCTCGTTAGGAGCCCGTTACCAACTTTTGGTGCGCGGCCGACTCTCGGGTACGTGCACGCGGACCCGTGCGTCAACAGCGATGCAGCCATCTGGAAGGGCGCGTACCGGGTTCAGGTCGAGCTCGGAGACGGCCGGGAAGTCCTCCCCAAGACGCGACAAGCGGCAGACGAGATCGACGAGCGAGGCGACGTCGGCCGGCGGCTGGCCGCGAAACCCCTTGACGAGCCTCCCCGCCTTGCCGGTCGTGACCAGCTCCTCCGCGTCCATGTCAGTGAGCGGGGCGATACGGAAGGCCGCATCGCCGATCAACTCGGCGAAGACGCCTCCCGGCCCGAAGGCGACTAGAGGGCCGAAAACGGGATCCTGGACGAGACCGGCGAGGAGCTCGGCGCCGCCTTTGATCATCGGCTGGACGATCACCGGCGCGCCGATCCGGGTGAATGCGTTGCAGACGGCAGCGGCATCGCCGAGGTCGAGGGCGATACCGCCGCTCTCGGTCTTGTGCGCACCGGCTTTGGCGGTCTTGACGACGACCGGGTAGCCGAAGGTGTCCGCGACTTCGGTTGCCTCGTCGGCCGAGGCGGCGACGGCCTCGCCGACAAGCGGGATTCCGTAGGCGAGCAGGAGGGCGCGGGTGTCGGCCGGCTCGAGCCAGGCGTCGTCTTGATCGGTCAGTGCCCGGTCGATAACTGCCGCGGCCGCGTCGCGGTTGACGTCCAGTACGGGGACGGCGCCAACCGGCCGGCGCAGCCAGTCCGCGCGTTCGGCGGCACGACCAAGCGCGCGAGCTGCCGACTCGGGGTAGACAAAGACGGCGGCGGTCTGCGGCGCGGCGCGCAGCGCAGCTGGAATGCCCGCGGCGCTGATGACGACGGCGAGGACGGGCTTGTCGCCGGCACCGACCTGGGTGATGGCGGCGGCGACTTCGTCAGCCGTCGCGCTCACCGCCGGGACGAACAGGACGATGACGGCGTCGACGCCAGGATCGTCGAGCAGGAGCGGCAGTGCCGCTCCGTACGAGGCTGCAGTCGCTGAGCCGAGCATGTCGACCGGGTTGGCAAGACTCGCCTCAACCGGCAGAAGTGCCCCGAGCCGCGTGCGCGTCTCTTCATTCAGCGGCGGCAGCGTGAGACCGGCCGCCTCGCAGGCGTCGGCGCACATGATCCCGAGTCCGCCGGCATTGGTAAGTACGGCCACGCCGCGGCCGCGTGGCGCCGGCTGCGTCGAGAGCAGCGTCGCGACGTCGACGAGCTCCTCGAGCGATCCGGCGCGTATGACACCGGCCTGGTGGAAGAGCGCGTCGACAGCGGCCTCTGCGCCGGCCAGGGCTGCCGTGTGCGAGCTGGCGGCGCGAGCGCCGCTCGCCGTCCTGCCGCTCTTGACGGCGAGGATCGGCTTGCTGCGCGCGACGCGCCGGGCGAGCTCGGCGAACTTGCGTGGGTTGCCGAACGACTCGACGTAGAGCAAGACGACCTCGGTCCGCGGGTCGTCCTCCCACCACTCGAGCAGGTCGTTCGAGGAGACATCGGCCTTGTTGCCGATGGAGACGAACGCCGACAACCCGAGGCCTCGCGACTCGGCGACTTCGAGCATTGCTAGCCCGAGGGCGCCGCTCTGGGACGAGAAGCCGATGTTGCCGGCGGGTGCCTGGCGTGACGCGAAGGTCGCGTTCAGTCGCGTGGCCGCGGACGCGACGCCGAGGCAGTTCGGCCCGATCAGACGGGCGCCGTGAGCGCGGACGAGAGCGAGCAGTTGACGCTGGCGCTCAAACCCGTCGGCGCCGACCTCGGCGAAGCCGGCCGAGATGACGATCAGCGCGCGCACGCCATGCCGAAGCGCCGACTCGGCCGCGTCGAGCACTACGGCAGCGGGCACGCAGACGACGGCCAGATCGACGGCGTCCGGCACGTCAGCGATCGACGCATAGCCGCGAACGCCGGCGACGGAGTCCCCGTTGCGATTGATCGGATAGCCGGCCCCACTGAAGTCGCCGGCGAGGATGTTGCGGAAGAGCTCGCCGCCGATCGTGCCGCGCCGCGGCGACGCGCCGAAAACAGCCACCGATCGCGGCTCGAAGAACGGCCGCAGCGAGGCGGTGACCGCGGTGTGGTCGCGCGCGGCAACGCGCCCCGCGAAGTCCGCGGTAGCGGCGATCGGGAACGTCACCTCAACGACCCCGCCCGAGCGCGTCCGCGAGACACTGAAACCGGCTTCCGAGAAGACGCGCAGCATCGCCCGGTTCTCCGAGATCACCTCGGCGACGAAACGCGCGATTCCTTGTTTCGCGGCACGCGCCGCCAACTGCTCGAGCAGGCGCGGACCAATCCCTCGCCCTTGATACTCATCGGCGACGGCGAAGGCGACCTCGGCCACGTTGCGCTCGCGCAGACGCACGTAACTGCCCAGAGTGACGACGCGCTCCCCGTCATCGGTCGCGACCGCACCAAGGAGCGCCCCACGCTCCGCCCAGTCAGGCTCGAGATCTCCCGCGACGAGCCGAGCGTCGACGGACGGATGGCCGTGAAAACGCAGATAGAGGCTCTGGTCGGAGAGCTCGGCGAAGAAGCGGACAAGAGCGTCGGCGTCATCTCGTGCCGGCGGGCGCAGACGCAAGGTACTTCCGTCGCGCAGAATCACGTCGACGTCAGCGTCCGCTTCGGTGGTGAGCCGCCGGTTCCCGTCCATCGGGTCTTTGATCGCAATCGCCATCGCTAGTGCGTCATCGTCCCCTTGGGGTTGCCGACCTTCAGCAGGCCGACCTGGCCGAGGTCAACGTCGGCGAACGCGTGTGAGACGAACGGGTACAGGCCCTCCTTGTCGAGCTTGACGTCGAAGACGGCGCCGCCACCCGCAGGCACGAGCACCGTCTGCACGCCGTTCTGGGGCGGGTTGGTCAGGTCGCCGTTGACCCAGGCGCGGTCAAGCATCCCGCCGACGACGTGAAAGTTGACATTGTTGGTCGGCCCGGCAGCGACAACCCAGAAGCGCGTCGTCTCACCGGGATCTGCGGTCAGCGGGTGCGTGACGTACTGATTCGCGTAGCCGTTGAACGTGACCCAGTCGGGCATCCTGGCGCGGGCCTTCGCCATGTCGAGCGAGGCCGGCTCCTTGATCCCGTCGCCGTTCATGTACCACTCGCTGCCGACCAAGACGTACTCGTTGTCGACCTTCGGCAGGCCCGCCTTCGGTTGGACGATGATCGCGCCGTACATGCCGTTTGCGATGTGCGCTAGCACCGGCTTCGTGCCGCAGTGGTACATGAAGACGCCAGGGTCGGAGGCCGTGAAGCGGAACGTGATCGACTCGCCCGGAGCCACATCTTTGAAGGCGACGTTCGGCGCGATCCGGGCTGCGTGGAAGTCGATCGAGTGCGGGATGGCGCCACCGTTCGTCAGTGTCATCTCGACCGTCTGACCTTCGCGCACGTGAACGATCGGCCCGGGCGCACCGTGGCCGTCGAAGGCCCACGTCCTGTACTTGACGCCCGGCGCGATTTCGACCGTCATGTCCTTGAGGGTCATCTGAACCTTGACCAGCTCGCCGGCCGGGATCGGCGGCAATGCCGCACTCGTGGGCTTGTGCGCCGCGGCCAGCTCCTGCGCGTTCCCCGGCACGACGCCGGCGAAGCTGTTCAACGGCAGCGCGACGTTGTGGTCGGTCGGCGGGGCGGCCGCCGCTCGAGCCGGCTGGCCGGCGGTGTCGAGGGACTCGCGCGCGTCGGCCCACATGAGCAACGCGAAGAAGCCGACGACAGCGACCATCAAGCCGAGCAGCATCGTCGCAACCATCCAAAAGGCACCCGAGTTCGTCTCGGAAGCACTGGGGCGGCGGGTGGAGGCGGAGTATGACGTCATGTGCGTTGTCTCCTTCGGTTCGTGCTCTGCCATGAAGGTAGGCCGCGTCGGGTGGTCGAGCACCCGGGCCAAGCCGCAGATCGCTCCGGAACAGGCCGCAAACTTGATTGTGGTTTTTCCGCAAGTCTCACAGCGTCGCGCGGGTTCTCGCTCTTACGCGAGCAGGAGCGCCTCGAGGACGAGCAGCGCCACTGTCGAGCCAACAAGCGCCCCCGCGACCGCCCGTCGGGAACTTGCTCGTAGGGCGTCCGGGACGACCTGGGCGGCGACCATCCAGAGCATCGCCCCACCGGCGAAGCCGAGCCCGAGCGGCACGAGACCCTCGAAGAAGGCGACGAACGCGAACGCCGGCAGCGCTAGCAGCGGTTGGGGCAGGCTCGAGACGACGCTCCAGCCGGCCGCATGCAGCACGCGCACGCCGCCGGGGACCAGGACCAGGCTGATCGCGAGCCCCTCAGGAATGTTGTGGATCGCAATGGCAAGCGCGGTAACGAGCCCGAGCGACTCGCCGCCGCCGAACGAGACTCCGACGCCGACGCCCTCGGCGAACGAGTGCACCGTCATCACACCGACCAACAGCACCGCTTTCCGGGCATCGACGCTCGCCAGAGACTCAAAGTGAGCGTCGCGTCGTGCCGCGAGCAGCCGCGAAACGATGGCGACGAATAAGGCACCGGCGATGGCCCCGACGACCGTGCGCGACGCGTGGGCGCCGACGCCTTCGTAGAACAGAAGACCACTGGCGGCGATCATGAACCCGGCCGCGAGCGCGTTGGCGACTCCGACGGCGGAGCGCGTGAGGTGCGCCACGAACAAGAACGGCGTAGCGCTGAGCCCCGTCGCCAGCGCTGTCACCAGCGCCGCGACGACGACCACGTGGCGCTGGCCTCGATCACCGCTAGCGCGCCGATGCTCCGTGTGGCCGAGCGAAGATGACGAGCACGGTCAGGTTTTCATAGCCGATGAAGCGATGGTCGGCGCCGGCCGGGACGAAGACCGCCTGCCCTTCGACGAGCGGAACGGTGGCTCCGTCGATCTCGAGCGCTCCGCTGCCTTCGAGCACCACGTAGACCTCGTCGTCGGCGTGAGGCTGCTGCTGGTCTGGCTCGGGAGCGACGAGCACGTAGACGCCGAGCTCGAGGCCCGGCGATTCGTGGGCGACCTCGTACCCGCCTAGTCCGGCCTCTAGCCGGGCTTTGATCACGCTGAGGTTGATGCTGCCGGTTTTGCCGATCATTAACTCTCCTTGGACAACGCCGAGGGCGGCCGGAGCCGCCCTCGGGTCGGGGCACGAGACCCTTCTTAGCCGGTCGTGACGGCCGGGCGCGGCTTGATCGTGCTCGAATCCACTTCCGGTGCCTCGCGGCGGCGCAACGCGCCACCGAGGGCAAGCACCATGAA
>JBBJOI010000078.1:0-6367 GCA_037721555.1 Gaiellaceae bacterium
CCCCTCGAGCTCCGACCAGCCGATCGGGAAGAGGTACTCGATGTCGCTCGTCTCGCTCGAGTAGTGCGAGAGCTCGTCGGCCTCGTGCGGGCGCACGCGCAGGTGGCTCTCGCGGACGCCGAGCCCGACATGCCACGCGAGCCGCTCGCCGACCCAATGCCGGTACCACTCCCCTGCCTCCGCCGGGGGGACGAAGTACTCCATCTCCATCTGCTCGAACTCGAGCGTGCGGAAGATGAAGTTGCCGGGAGTGATCTCGTTGCGGAACGACTTGCCGATCTGGGCGATCCCGAACGGCGGCTTGCGGCGCGCGATCTGGGCCACGTTCTTGAAGTTGATGAAGATCCCCTGCGCCGTCTCGGGCCGCAGGTACACGTCCGTGCCGGTCTCCTCGACCGGGCCTACCCGCGTGCGGAACATCAGGTTGAACTGGCGCGGCTCCGTCAGGTCGCAGTCGGAGGTCTGGCCCGGGCGCTTGCTCGGCCGCTTGCCGCAACGAAGCTCCTCATGCTCCTCGTCCGCCAGGTGGTCGGCGCGGTAGCGCTGCTTGCACGTGCGGCAGTCGACGAGGGGGTCGCTGAACCCGCCGACGTGGCCCGAGGCCTGCCACACCTGCGGATGGAGGATGATCGACGAGTCGAGGGCGAGGATGTCCTCCCGCTCCTGCACCATCGCGCGAAGCCACGCCGCCTTGACGTTGTCCTTCAGCAAGACGCCGTAGTGGCCGTAGTCGTACGACGAGCCGAGGCCGCCGTAGATCTCCGACGAGGGGAAGACGAACCCCCGCCGGCGGCACAGCGAGACGATCTTGTCCATCGTGACGGTGTCGGCCATCGAGAGTGCAGAGGCTACCCGGAGCGGTTCCTCCTGGGTCAGGTCTCGCGATGGGGCAATCCATCCTTTTCTGTCGGGAGATAGCCTCCGCGCATGTCGCCAGACCGCGAGATCGTCGAGCTGCACATCATCTCGGATTCGACCGGCGAGACGGCCGCCCGGCTCGTGGCGGCGCTCGAAGCGCAATTCCCCGAGCAGCCGTTCGAGGAGATCCGGCACCCCCAGATCGAGACGATCGACGACCTCCAGCTCGCCGTCAACCGGGCCAAGGGCCGGCCGGCGGTGATGGTCTACACGCTCGTCGACCGCGCGCTCCGCGAGGCGATGCGCACGCTCTGCCGCAGCGCGCGCGTGCACTACTGCGACCTGCTGGGACATCCGATCGAGTCGATCGCGAAGGTCTCGGGGATGGCCGCGAAGATGAAACCGGGTGCCCGCCCGCCGCTCAACTCGACGTACTTCAAGCGGATGGAGGCGATCGAGTTCGCCGTCAAGTTCGACGATGGCGTCGGCAGCGGCCTGCGTGAGGCGGACATCGTGCTCGCCGGAGTCTCACGCACCTCGAAGACCCCGCTCTCGATCTACCTCGGCTACCTCGGCTACAAGGCGGCGAACGTCCCGCTCGTGAAGGGCATCACGCCGCCCGAGGAGCTCTTCGAGATCGACGCGACGAAAATCGTAGGGCTGACGATCGATGCCGAGCGGCTGGCCGAGATCCGCCAGGCTCGAGTCCGGTCGATGGGGGGCCCGAACCGTCACTACGCAGAGATGGTGGAGATCTACGACGAGCTCGACGAGGCGGCGGCGCTGCACCGCAGACTCGGGTGTCCCGTGATCGACGTCACCGGCCAGTCGATCGAGGAGACGGCCCATCGCGTGGTCCGGCTCGTTGCCCGCCGACGGCAGGAGGCGACCGTCCCGTGAGCCCCGAGGGGCCTGTACTCCCGAAGCCGCCCGTACCTCTGAAACCGCCCGTACCCAAGTGGCGCTGGGTGCTCTGGGGGACGATCCTCCTCGCGGCCGACGTGGTCTTCTACGTCCTCCTCACGCCGATCTGGCTCGGCTTGCGCGGGGCTGCCTGGCTGGCCGAGTGGCGCTCCAGGCGCCGCCGGCCCACCTGAGCGCGGCGTCCGTTCGGGACGTGTCCGATGCTTGAAGCATCAGATCGGTCCGGCAAGGGTCGACCAACAGCTCTATCGCCACGATCACCCAGCTGAGGTCGTCTCGCTCGGCCATGGCCCTAGGCTTAAAGGCTCAGACATGTCCCAGACGGCGGAGGGCGGCGCCGAGCGACTGACCCCCGCGGAGCACCGGCTCGAAGAGGTCGCCATGCTCCTCCGCTCGTCGTAGAGCGGCCGCCATCGTGAACTGCTTCGGCTGCAGCTCCGGCGTCAGCTCGTCCCACCGAAGCGGCGTCGAGACCGGCGCACCCTCCTTGGGCCGCACCGAGTAGACGGACGCGATCGTCTTGCCGGCGCCGTTCTGGTGGTAGTCGAGGAGGACGCCGACCCGCTTCCGCTTCAGCCACTCCGTCGTGATCACCCCGGGGTTGTTCTCTGCGAGCCGCTTCGAGACCAGCTCCGCGAAGCGATGCGTCTCGTCATACCCGTGCCGCCGCGCGATCGGCACGAGGACGTGAATGCCGTCGGCGCCGCTCGTCTTCACGTACGAGCGCAGCTCCAGCTCTTCGAGCGCTTCCCGCACCAGGTGCGCCGCTCTCACAGCGAGCGGGAACTCGCCATCGGGCGGATCGAGGTCGAAGAGGACGAAGTCGGGCCGCGCAGGCTTGTCAACCCGCGAGTACCACGCGTTCAGGTCGATGCAGTGCATCTGCACCATCCAGAGGATCGCCTCGCGCGAGTTGACGAGCGGGAAGTCGACTTCGCGGGAGCCTCCTTCCCGGGGGTGCGTCGTGAACCGCCTCGTCGGGATCCAGTCCGGGATCCCCTTCGGTGCCTGCTTCTGGAAGAACGAGCCGCCCGCGATCCCCTCCCGCCAGCGCTTCATCGTGAACGGCCGGTCGCGGAGGTGCGGCACGAGGATGGGGGCGACCCTGCCGTAGTAGTCGAAGAACTCGCCCTTCGTGATCCCCGACTCCGGGAAGAGGACGCGGTCGGCGCTCGAGAGCTTGACCTCCGGGCTCACAGGAGCCGGGCCTCCAGCGGCTCCTCGCGGTCGCGCTCGACGCAGTACGCACTGGAGCCGGCCTTCGTCGTCACGACCTCGCGCAGCTCCCTGCCCTCGAAGAGCAGACCCACGCCGTCGTCTGCAGCGTAGCCGGGCGGAAATCCCTCCCGCACGAGGCGCGTGTACACCGGCCGGCGTCGCTCCTCGCCGTCGTAGTGCGGGCAGGCGCTCCCCGGCAGCAGGCCGAGCCCGTCGCGCATCCCTGCGAGGTCGGGGCCGAACGAGTCGGTCACGCCGGCCTCGAACCAGCAGATCATGCCGGCGCTCCAGCCGCAGAGGAGGACGCCGGCCTCCCATGCCTCCCGCAGGATCGTGTCGAACCCGTGGACGCGCCAGATCGCCAGCATGTTCGCCGTGTTGCCGCCGCCGACGTAGAGCGCGTCCTGGGCGAGGACATGCTCGCGGAGGTCGGGGCGCGGCCACGGATGGAAGACGACGTGGGACGCCTCGGCGCGGCTGCCGAAGCGATCGTAGAAGCGGAGGATCGTCCCGTCGTCGTCGCCGCTCGCCGTGGGCACGAAGCAGATCCGCGGCCCGCCGGCAGCCTCCAGGACGAGCTCGTCGAGATCGGCTCCGGCCGCATGACCGCCGAGCGCGAGGATTCGACCCGTCATGTGGCCCCCGGCATGTGGGCGAGTATGGCAGCGAGCGCTTGTGGGAAGATTCGCCGCCGTGCGCTACGTCTACGCCTTCGATGAAGACTCCACCGGGGGCCGAGAGCTGCTCGGCGGAAAGGGGATCGGCCTCGCCGAGATGACGGCGCTGGGCGTTCCGGTACCGGCAGGCTTCACGATCACGACCGACGCCTGCCGCGCCTACCTGGCGGACGGGGCAGGGCTTCCGGACCGGCCGGGGCTGCCGGATGGGCTCGAGGAGGAGATCGGTGCGCACGTTCGGGCGCTGGAGGAGAAGGCTGCGAAGCGCTTCGGCGATCCCGACGACCCGCTGCTCGTCTCCGTTCGCTCGGGAGCGGCCGTCTCGATGCCCGGGATGATGGACACGATCCTCAATCTCGGCCTCGGGGACGATGCCGTCGAGGGCCTCGCGAAGACGACCGGGAACGCGCGCTTCGCGCGCGACTCCTACCGGCGCCTGATCCAGATGTACGGCGAGGTCGTCCAGGGCGTCGAGGGTCATCGGTTCGAGCAGGCGCTCGCGGACTTGAAGGCGGCCCGGCGCGTCAAACAGGACGTCGAGCTCACTGCCGACGATCTGGCGGAGCTCACTGCCACCTTCAAGCGCATCTACGCGGACGAGACGGGAGGCGCGTTCCCGCAGGACGCCGCTGCGCAGCTCGAGCGGGCGGTTCGGGCCGTCTTCGATTCCTGGAACTCACCTCGCGCCCAGGTCTACCGGCGCACGTACGAGATCCCGGACGACCTCGGCACCGCCGTCAACGTCGTCCAGATGGTCTTCGGCAACAAGGGCGACACCTCCGGCACCGGCGTCTGCTTCACGCGCGACCCCTCGACGGGCGAGCATCGGCTGTACGGAGAGTTCCTGCAGAACGCCCAGGGCGAGGACGTCGTGGCCGGGATCCGGACGCCGGAGCCGATCGAGCGCATGGGCGAGCTCCTGCCCGAAGCCTACGAGCAGCTCCTGGAGACGATTCGCCGGCTCGAGAACCACTACCGAGACGTCCAGGACATCGAGTTCACGGTCGAGGAGTCGACGCTCTACCTGCTCCAGACGAGGTCGGCCAAGCGAACGGCGATGGCCGCGCTCCGCTCGGCGGTCGACATGGCCGAGGAGGGGCTCATCTCCCGCGAGGAAGCCGTAGCGCGCATCGATCCGTCACAGCTCGACCAGCTGCTCCACCCGACCATCGACCCCTCGGCGAAGGTGGAGGTCGTCGCGAAGGGGCTCAACGCCTCGCCGGGCGCGGCGTCCGGGGCGATCGTCTTCGATGCCGACACGGCCGAGGAGCGGGGCAAGGCGGGGGAGAGCGTCATCCTCGTCCGCTGGGAGACGACGCCGGACGACTTCCACGGGATGATCCAGGCGGCGGGCATCCTCACAGCTCACGGCGGCTTGACGTCGCACGCGGCCGTCGTCGCGCGCGGGATGGGCACGCCGTGCGTCACCGGCTGCGAGGCGCTGCACGTCGACGTGAGTGCGAGGACGGCGCGCCTGCCGGGCCACGCGCTTAGCGAGGGCGACATCCTCACCATCAACGGCGGGACGGGGGAGGTGATCGTGGGCGCGGTGCCGCTCGTGGCGCCGCAGCTGAACGACGATTTCGCGTCGATCCTCGAGTGGGCGGACGGGATCCGGCGGCTGAAGGTACGAACGAACGCCGACACCCCGGCCGACGCCGCCAAGGCACGAGAATTTGGCGCTGAGGGAATCGGGCTGTGCCGGACGGAGCACATGTTCGCCGAGGCGGAGCGGCTCGAGCTCGTCCGGGAGATGATCCTCGCCTCCGACGAGGATGGCCGCCGCTCCGCCCTCGACCGGCTGCTGCCGATTCAGCAGGCAGACTTCGAAGGCATCTTCGAGGCGATGGCGGGCCTGCCCGTGACAATCCGCCTGCTCGACTGGCCGCTGCACGAGTTCCTGCCCTCGCTCGAGGAGGCGCGCGACGACCGCATGCGCGAGCGCATCCGTTCCTTGCAGGAGGCGAACCCGATGCTCGGCTGGCGCGCGTGCCGGCTCGGTCTCTTCTTCCCCGAGATCTACGAGATGCAGGTGCGCGCGATCGTGCGAGCAGCGCTGGCGGTGGGTGAGCGCGGGCAGCGTCCGCTGGTTGAGATCATGCACCCGCTCGTCGGCTTGGGCGAGGAGCTGCGCCGGCTGCGCGAGCTGACGGTGCGAACGGCGTCCGAGGAGGGCGAGCTCGAATATCTCGTCGGCACGATGATCGAGCTGCCGCGCGCCTGCGTACGCGCGGACGAGATCGCCGAGCACGCCGACTTCTTCTCGTTCGGCACGAATGACCTGACGCAGACTGCGCTCGGCCTGTCGCGCGACGATGCCGGCCGTTTCCTCTCGCACTACCTCGAGACGGGCATCCTCGAGCGCGACCCGTTCGAGACGATCGATCAGGGTGGCGTCGGCGACCTGATGCGAATCGCGGTCGAGCGGGGGCGGAGCGTGCGCGCCGACCTCAAGCTCGGGATCTGCGGCGAGCACGGCGGCGAGCCGAAGTCCGTCGCGTTCTGCCACGACCTCGGGCTCGACTACGTCTCCTGCTCGCCCTACCGTGTCCCCCTGGCCCGGCTCGCCGCCGCACAGGCGGCGCTGGCCGAGCAGGGCATCACGACTATTGCCGTCGGCGGCTAGGTGTTCGGCCGCTAGGTGTAGGTCCCAAGAGCGTTGTTCCATCCGGGCCTCCTTGGAGGCTGGG
>JBBJOI010000045.1:0-21118 GCA_037721555.1 Gaiellaceae bacterium
CGGCGGCCGGTCACCGATCAGCCGTGTCCACAACGTCCCGAGGCAGGACAGCTAGGCCCGCAACCACTCGGCGAGCGAGGTGTGACGCTCGGCCGGGACGCCTGAGTCCAGCTCCGTCCGGAGCTCACCGACGGTTCCCTCGCGTTCTGCGAGCACGTCGTGCGTGTGGATCGTCTCCAGGTTCACCTGCCGGGCGAACAGGAAGTCCGTGTTCCCGAGCCCGGTGAGGGTGTCCAACGCGCCCTTCAACGAGAGGCGCACCGAGTCCTCGACGAATCGCGGCTGCAGATGGGCGTGCTCGACGACGAAGAGCTCGTCCGGACGCTTCAGCAGCTCGTAGACGGGAGCGCTCATCGAGCTCTCGACGATCGAGAAGAGGTCGTGTGCGTCGAGCTGCTCGTCCGTGCCCACGTAGAGGGTGCCGCGGCCGCGCTGGTTGTGGGTCGCGACCGGGACGAGCTCCAGAATCCGTTCGACATCCTTGAAGCCTGCCTCGGCCAACCGCTCGGCCGCTCGTTCCCGTACGAGTCCCTGGGCGCACGGGCACGCGTTGATTCCGCTCGCCTCGACGCCGACCACCCGCCGGGTGCCCGACGAGCTCGCCGCCGCGATCCCCACGAGCGAGACCATCTCCTGCGTCGGCAACCCTGTAACAGGTGTCGTCCTGCGCAGGGGCCACCGCGCCGTGATGCGCGCCTCGGCCCGCAAGGCGCGCTGGCGCTCGACGATGTGTCGAGCTATGTGCTCGGCGAGCGCCTCGACGTGCAGCGCCTCGGCACCGACAACGGCGTCGATCGCTTCCTCGAAGAGCTCGGGAAAGCGCGACATGTGCACGCCCTTCTGGCCCCGGTCGAGGTCGACGGTGCACTCGATCTCCGCCGCCATCATTGTCTCGCGTCCCTCGTGGCGCACGCGGATCGTCTTCGACACGTGGGTCACCCCTGCCCGGCTCAGCGAGAGTCGGACTGCTGGTTCGGAGGCCTGCAGATCCTGGCCGAGCAGGTTGCTGGAATCGACCACGAAGTTACGCTAGCAACCGCCGGTGGCACGCTATGGCTGATGAAGGCCGACTTCTCTAGCCTGGTCTCGCTCGCCTGCCACGATCTGCGCACGCCCCTTGCAACAGTCAAGGGATTTGCCAGGACGCTCCTGGGCAACAAGACGCTCGACGAGAGGACCGTCCGCTGGCTGGGGATGATCGACGCAGCCTCCGACGAGCTCGTCGAGCAACTCGATCTCCTGTCCCTCGTCGCGCGGATCGAAGGCGGCCGCTACGACCCGGTTACGCGCGAGGTCGACTCGCTCGAGGTCGCCCGCGCAGCCGTCCCAGCGGCGACGGGCGTGGGGGCGAAGGTGCAGATCGAGCCGGAGGCTGTCGAGCGGTCGCTCGCCGCGCTCGCACGCGCCGTCAGCCGCCACGGCGGCGTCGAGGCCTACGTCGTCGTCGACGGATCTCGGATCGCGATCCAGCCGGTCACGACGGCCGCGGGGCCCGTCGTGCTCGGGGAGGAGATGAAGGATCTAGGCGCGGCGGTCGCCGTGCGGGTCGTGCGGGCGCTCGGCGGTGAGGTCGTGCTCGACGGAGAGCGGCTGTCGGTCACGCTTCCCGTCGCGTAGGCACGTGTTCCCGGCGTAGGCACGTGTTCCCGGGACAGTCCCGGGGACGTGTCTCGCGCGGCCCTTGGACGTGCTTCCGGGGACAGTCCCTGGGACGTGTCCCGCGCGGCCGTCGGACACCCCCGGCGCGCAGTGGGCGGCTCCAGAGTCACGGCTGGTGCGGCCGCGCGGGGAGTGTCAGCGCAGCAAGCGCGAGAGCCGCCGGTCCTTCAGGATCCGCCCGCCCGTCTGGCAGGCGGGGCAGTAGAAGACCGTGTGCTCCTCGTAGTCGACCTGGTGGATCGGGCCGCCGCTCGACGCTTCGTGCCCGTGCGGGCACGGCTTCCCGAGGCGGCGATGGACGAGGTAGACGTCCTTGTCGCCCTTACCGCGCTCGCGCAGCTCGAGCGCTCGCTCGAGGTCTTCGTGGATGGCCGCGGCGAGACGGCTCACGTCCTCGAGCTGTGTGGAGAGGGCGAACGGAGACAGCCCGGCGCGCCAAAGGATCTCGTTCGCGTGCGCGCGCCCGATTCCCGCTAGCGCGCGTTGATCCCGCAGGAGAGAGTGCAGCCGGCGGTTGTCGTTCAGGAGGATCTCACGTAGCCGAGCCGCGTCGACCTCGAGCGCCTCCGGCCCGAGATGGGCAAGCTCGGCTTCCGTCGCCGCCGGCGCCTGCAGCCACACGCCCGCCCGCTTCTTCGCGCCGGCCTCGGTCAGCACGAGCTCGCCGCCGTCCTCGAAGCGGAGCCTGAACGCCGGCGTCTTCGGGCCCTTGGCGCCGGCCTTCAGGAGACGCAGCCGGCCCGCGCTCATCAGGTGGATCCTCAGCACGAGCTCCCCGTCGTCGGTAGGGAAGAGGAGGTGCTTGCCCCGCCGCCGCGCCCCCGCGAGCCGGCGCCCTTCGAGCGCGGCGAGGGGCGGATCGAACGTCTTCAGTGTCGCGACGTGCGCCGGGCCGGCACGGAGCACGCTGCTCGCCGAGACCGGACCGTCGAGCGCGCGCACCCACGCCTCGATCTCCGGCAGCTCAGGCATCGGCCTCGAGAGCGGGTGCCGGGCGCATCGATCGGAACGGCGATAAGAGGAGGAAGAGGAAACCGACGGTCGAGTCGATCGCGCCCACGAGGTTCGTCTCGCGTAGGCCGATCACCGAAGCCACCGCGCCGCCGGCGACCGAGTCGATCGGAACCGTCCCCCAGACGACGAATCTGCGCGAGGCGGTCGTCCGGCGGAGCAGGCGCTCCGGCACCACCGTCTGGGCGCCGCTGATCCCGCTGACGTTGAAGAGGACGATCGCGAAAGCGTCGACGAGGAGCGGCCCGAGCAGGAAGGGTACTGCGCGCTCGGGCATCGCAAGCGGCAGGACGAGCAGCGGCACACCCGCACAGGATGCCCGAGAAGCTCAGGGTCGGCCTACGCCGACGCGTCGCGCGATCGGCCTGCCGCGAGCGCGGCGACCACCGACCCGATGTTCGAGATCGCGACGACGAGGCCGATCTCCTGCCGAGAGACCGAGGGTCGCCGATGGCGAAGACGAGCGGGATCGAGAAGCGAGGCCTCCGTCAGCGTTCCCGCGGCAAAGCCAGCGGCGTACAGCTAAAGGGGGCTGACCGTCTGACCGTCTGACCGTCTGACCGTCTGACCGGCCACCTCACCTGTCGGAGGACGCAGCCGCGGCGGGGGGTGCCGAGACGAGCCCGCCCATCGTGTCGGTGTTCGGCGGCGACTCGTCGTTCGGCGACTCGTCGTTCGGCTCGGGCATCTCGCGGAGCTTGCGCACGGGTGAGAAGAGGATCGGCAGGAAGGTGAAGAGTGCGCCCACGGCGGCGATCCAGAGCGCGGGTCGTAGGCCGAGCCACGTGCCGAGCGCGCCTCCGAGCAGCGCGCCCAGCGGCATCGTGCCCCAGACGAGGAAGCGAATCACCGCGTTCATCCGTCCCTGCATCCGCTCGGGGCAGATCCCCTGCCTGAAGCTGACCTGCGTGATGTTGTAGGCCACTGCACCGAAGCCGCCGAGGACGCCGGAGGCGACGAGGAACGGCAGCGAGAGCTCCTTCGACGCGAGCGGCACGAAGAGGAGTGACCCGGAGAACAGGACGGAGGTCCAGAGGATCGTGGGCCCGACGCCGAGGAGCTTCGAGAGGCGATTGGTCGTGAAGGCGGCGAGCAGCGGCCCGATGTTGCCGAGGGAGAAGGCAAGACCGAGGAGCGCCGCCGACATCTCGAGCTCCCGCACCGCGTAGACGACAAGAAGCGCCCCGCCCATGCTCCAGAAGAAGTTCGAGCTGGCGGTGCAGGCGGAGATCGCGCGCAGGTACGGGTTTCCGATCACGAACCGGAGTCCTTCGCGCGCGTCGGCGAGCATGCTCGGCCGGACCGAGTCGGCCGCGTGCTCCGGCAACGTCTCCCGGGTGCGGATCGTGAAGAGGAAGACCGCCGAGACGACGAAGCTGATTGCGTCGAGCAGGATCGCCACCGGTGCGCCGAGCGCCGAGACGATGCCGCCGGCCGCTCCCGGGCCGGCGAGCTGCGACGAGGAACGGCTGACCTCGAGCTTCGAGTTCCCCTCGACGAGCTCCTCGCGGGCAACGAGCGAGGGAAGGTAGGACTGGTAGGCGACGTCGAAGAAAACCGTGCACACGCCGACGAGGAAGCCGACGACGTACAGGTGGGCCAGAGTCAGCGCGTCCAGGGCGTATGCGATCGGGATCGAGACCAGCAGGGCGGCGCGGCCGAGATCGCCTGCGACGAGAATCGGCTTCCGGCGCATCCGGTCGACCCAGACGCCTGCCGGAATCGCCAGCAGGATGAACGGCAGGAACTCGACGACGACGAGCGCCGAGACGGCGAAGGCGCTCGCGTCGAGAACCAGCACGGCGACGAGTGGTAGAGCGAGCCCGCTGAACTGCGACCCGAAGACGCTAATGGTCTCCGCCGACCACAGCTTGAGAAAGTCGCTGTGACGCCAGAGCCCACCTCGGCCCGAGAGCCTCACGCTAGCCCTCCCGTCTGGTGGAAGCCGATCACGAGCGAGTACTCCTCGCCGGTCGGACTCTCGCGTTCGAGGGCGTCATGCGCGAGGCGCTCGACCCGCCGCTCGAGGCGCCGCGCGTCCGCCGGCTGGAGCCGAACGCGGACGTGCGTGACGGCTTCGTCCTCCTCGATCCCCTTGATCAGGAAGAGCCGCGCGGCGCGTCCGTAGAACCGCTCCGTCACCGCCCGCACGCGTCGCGTGCGCACGACCCGCACCAGCCTGGCCTCCTCGAGCACCTTCAGGTGGTAGCTCACCGTGCCCTTGGCGAGCCGGAGCTCCTCGGCCAGGGCGGTGGTCGAGGCGGCGCGTTCGCGCAACAGCGCGACGATGCGCTGGCGGCTCTCGCCGGCGAGAGCGCGTAGCTGATCGGGCTCGGTGACGACGAGGACGTCAACGGCTTCGTAGTCAGGGACTGGTAGTACGAGCGAACGGTCGATAGAGTTGGAACATACGACATGCTTCGATCGTTTGCAACTCAGCCGTCGCGTAGGGTGGCCGAGTGGAACCGATCACGGTAGTCGTCAGGCGAGGCGGGATCGAGGAGGCGCGGCACCTCGTCCACGCAGTCGCGGTTCAGGACGGGGCTGTGGTCGCGGAGGCGGGAGACGCCGATCTCGTCACCTTCCTGCGTTCCTCGGCGAAGCCGTTCCAGGCCCTGCCGCTCGTCCGTGCGCGAAAGGACCTGACGACACAGGAGATCGCGATCGCCGCAGCCTCTCACCTCAGCTCGCCGGAGCAGCTTGCGGCCGTACGCTCGCTGCTCGCCAAGGCACCCGCGACGGACGACGAGCTCGAGTGCGGAGCCGAACCGACGCCCATCGAGCACAACTGCTCCGGTAAGCACGCGGGCATGCTGGCGCTGTGCCGCACCCTCGGCTGGGACGCCCGCGGCTATCGATTCGAGACGCACCCCGTTCAGCGCGGTTGCCTCGCGGAGGTCGTCGCGGCGACGGGCCTCGGTGCCGACGAGCTCCCGGTCGCCGTCGACGGTTGCGGCGTTCCTACCTGGGCACTGCCGCTCGAGCGGATGGCGCTCGCGTTCGCCGGGTTCGAGCAACTCGACGGCGGTGCCGAGGTGGCGGCGGCGATGCGAGCGCACCCCGAGCTCATCCGCGGCCCCCTGGCCGCGGACACGCTGCTGATGCAGGAGCTGAAGGGGTGGACTGCCAAGGGCGGAGCCGAAGGGCTGCTGTGCGCAGCTGGTCCGGACGGCCTCGGCATCGCCGTCAAAGTCGAGGACGGAGCCACGCGTGCCGTGCGCTCGGGAGTCGCCGAGCTCGTGAGCCGCCTGGGTTTCGAGACGGGAGCGTTGGGTGTTGTCCCGATCGAGAACGCACATGGCGAACTCGTCGGGGAGCTGGTTGCGAGGCGGTAGCGAGCCGGTGAAAAAAAAGCTGCACAAATCTCCGATTCCGTTATAGGATCCAGCCCTCGATGGTCAGAGCCGGCGCCTCAGGAACCGGCTCTTCGTGTGTCTAGGCACGTCGTGTCGGTCCAAGCCCCCGTCCACTCACGAGGAAAGCCGAGGTCCATGCTCACCGTCGATATCGCCCTCCCCGACGTCGAGGAACTCCAGAAGCTCGTCCAGCACGGCCAGGAGAAGGGTTTTCTCACCTACGACGAGATCGTCAGCGGACTCGAGGACGTCGAGCTGACAAAGGAGCAGATCGAGGACTTCTACACCTACCTGATTGACCACTCGATCGAGCTCGTTGAGGGCGAGCAGTACAAATCACCGCCCCACGAGCAGCCTTCGCTTGCCGAGGACGACAAGCCGGCCCCCAAGCTCGATCTGACGGTCGAGCCCTCGCTCGACTCACTGCGCCTCTACCTGCGCGAGATCGGCAAGGTGCCGCTGCTCACTGCCGACCAGGAGATCTACCTGGCGAAGCGGATCGAGCGCGGCGACATGGCGGCGAAGACGCAGATGGTCGAGGCCAACCTCCGTCTCGTCGTCTCGATCGCGAAGGGATACCTCGGTCGCGGGCTTTCGTTCCTCGACCTGATTCAGGAGGGCTCGCTCGGCCTGATCAGGGCAGTCGAGAAGTTCGACTACCGCAAGGGCTTCAAGTTCTCCACCTACGCAACGTGGTGGATCCGTCAGGCGGTGACGCGGGCGATTGCCGACAAGGCGCGCACGATCCGGATCCCAGTCCATATGGTCGAGAAGCTGAACAAGGTCGTGCACATCGAGCGCCAGCTGGTGCAACGGCTCGGGCGTGAGCCCCGGCCGGACGAGATCGCGGAGGAGCTCGAGATAACGACCGAGGAGGTGCGCGACATCCTGAGGATGGCGCAACTGCCCGTCTCGCTCGAGAAGCCGATTGGGGAGGAGGAGGAGAGTTCCCTCGGCGACTTCGTCCCGGACGACTCCGCCGAGTCGCCCTTCGACACCGCCTCGCTGTCACTCCGGCGCGAGGACGTCGAGTTCGCGCTCTCAGCGCTCCCCGAGCGGGAGCGAAAGGTGATCGAGCTGCGCTTCGGCCTCTCCGGAACCCCGCCCTGCACCCTCGAGGAGGTGGGCCGGGCGTTTGGTGTCACCCGCGAGCGCATCCGCCAGATCGAGAACAACACGTTGAAGAAGCTCGAGGGCCTTCCCGAGGCTCAGCCGTTGAAGGACTGCGTTTGAACGTGGCGGAACCCAGGGTTCCCTCACGAGCCTGCTCCTGCTCGTCTCCCTGAGGCTGGCCCGGCCGGCTGCGCGGATGAGTCCCGCTCCGCCGGACAAGCCTCCGGGGGAGCCGGACTCAGGGACTGTCCCCCTGCCCTTCGCGGACGTGTTCGAGGGACTGTCCCTCGTCGCTTGCGGACAAAGGGATTGGCCCTTGCGGGCGTTGTCTCGGGGGCCCTGACGCTTGCGGGCGTGTCTGAGGGACTGTCCCTTCGCTCGTGTGGCCGCGCCGCCACGCCCGATCGCGCCGGTGCGTGCTGTAGGTGGAGTCGAGCTAGACGGCCGGGTCGCGCGCGATCGGCGCGTCCGCGGCGCGGTCGAGCGGGACGAAGAGCCGGCAGTGCGGGCACTTGAAGCCGCGGTTGCGGCGTCCGGACATGAGCTGCGCGGCGAAGCCCTTCTTGCAGTGCGGGCACGACACGTCATGCTCGTTCTCAGTCGTAACGCGCACCCCCATGCTCTCACGTTAGCGGACGCGGCCCACACCGTGGGCGGGTTTGTCCGGCACCGTAGAATCGGAGCAGCATCGGCGTCACAGCGGGAGGAGACCCCATGACAGAGCACGCGCGAATTGGCCGTTTGACCACACGTCAGGGCCATCTCGTCTACGACAATCAGAACCAGCGCACGGTCGGGGAGCGCGGTCCAGCGACGCTCGAGAACTACCACTTCCTCGAGAAGATCAGCCACTTCGACCGCGAGCGCATCCCCGAGCGGGTTGTTCACGCTCGCGGCTTCGTCGCCCACGGCGTCTTCGAGGCGTACGGAACGATCGGCGACGAACCAGCCTCGAAGTACACCCGCGCGAAGCTCTTCGGGACGAAGGGTAAAGAGACGCCTGTGATCATCCGGTTCTCGACCGTGATCGGCGGGCGGGATTCGTCCGAGGTCGCTCGCGACCCCCGCGGCTTCGCAGTCAAGTTCAAGACCGAGGACGGAAACTGGGATCTCGTCGGCAACAACCTCCCGGTCTTCTTCATCCGCGACGCCATCAAGTTCCCCGACGTGATCCACTCGCTGAAGCCGGACCCGGTCACCTTCCGTCAGGAGCCGAACCGGATCTTCGACTTCATGAGCCTGACTCCCGAGTCGATGCACATGCTCACGTGGCTGTTTAGCCCGCGCGGGATCCCGAAGAGCTTTCGCCATATGGACGGCTTCGGCGTCAACACCTACAAGCTGGTCAACGCCGAGGGCGAGGGCGTCCTGGTCAAGTACCACTGGAAGACCAGGCAGGGGATCGAGTCGCTCACGCAAGCGCAGGCGGATGAAGTCCAGGCAACCGAGCTCGGTTCGGCATCGAAGGACATCTACGAGGCGATCGAGCGTGGCGAGTTCCCGCAGTGGGAGCTCAACGTCCAGATCATGAGCGACAACGAGCATCCTGAGCTCGACTGGGATCCCCTCGACGACACGAAGACCTGGCCGGAGGACGACTTTCCGTTGCGGCCCGTTGGAGTGATGACGCTCAACCGGAACGTCTCGAACTTCTTCGCCGAGAACGAGCAGGTGGCGTTCGGCACCGGCGTGCTCGTGGACGGGCTCGACTTCTCCGACGACAAGATGCTCGTCGGAAGGACGTTCTCGTACTCGGACACGCAGCGCTACCGGGTCGGCCCGAACTACCTCCAGCTGCCGATCAATGCGCCGCTCAAGCCGCCGGCGACAAACCAACGCGACGGCCAGATGGCTTACCATGTCGACGACGCTGGCTCGAACCCGCACGTCAACTACGAGCCTAATTCGACCGGCGGTCTGGCCGAGGCGGACGAGCCGAGCCCTGCGTACGAACCCGAGATCAGTGGTCGGCTGACCCGCTCCAAGCTCTCGCGCACGAACGACTACGTCCAGGCCGGAGAGCGCTACCGCACGATGCCCGATTGGGAGCGCGACGATCTCGTGCTCAACCTCGTCGACCTGCTCGGCCAGTGCGACCGGCACATTCAGGAGCGGATGGTCGAGCAGTTCGCTCGCTGCGACGAGGCGTTCGGTCGCTGCGTGGCAACGGGGATCGGCTTGCGGGCGCCTGCGGCCGCAGGCGCAGTGGCCCCATGAGGCTGGTCCGGCTCCTGGCGGGTCTCGTGGCGGCGGCTCTGTTCGCGGCGTCGGGCGCGGTCGCCGTTCCGGCAGAGCGCTGCGCACCGACGCTCAACGACGGCGCGGGTCCGTTCGGTCGCGGTGCGCCGCCGGTCCGGGCGAAGATCGGCGCGGGTCACGTCCTCACGGGCGTCGTGCTCTCGACCGACTGCCGGCCCCGCGGCCGCGCTCGAGTCCAGTTATGGCAGGCGAACCGCAATGGTGTCTACACCCGCGCCGCGAGTGCCACCGTGATCGCCGGCCGGGACGGCCGTTTCCGCTTCGAGGGACCGCGCCCAGTGCCGTACGAGGGCAGACCCGCGCACATCCTCCACCTGCGCGTGATCGCTGGGGAGCACGAGATCCTGTACGCCCGCTACGCGCCGGCGCCTCGTGCGCAACGCGGAACGGTGAGACTCGTGCTGGAGCCGGAAGCACTCTGAGGGGGCGCTCTTCGGGTTCTCAGTCGCGAGCGAGCGCGAAGCCGACGATCGCGCCGTAAGCGAGATGGTCGACGATCTGCGGGCCCAGAGGCAGGGCGCGGACGCGCGCGAAGCGCCGGCCGACGAGGCCGAGGTCGAGTGCGGCGATTGCCAGGCCCGCGGCCGTTCCCCGAGCGACTCCCCCTCGTCCCGCCTGCTCGAGGACGACCGCCCAGCCGAACGACAGGGTGAGGTGCACGGGAATCGCAGCGGCAACGAGGGGAAGCGTTCGCGTCTCCCGCGGTAGGAGCATCGATCCGGCTGCCTTGGTTGCTTCGAGTGGGTCGCGCCCGGTCGCGAGCGCGTGCAGGGTGGAAGGGAGACCGCTGAGGGTTGCGCCCCACGCACCGGCCCGGATCGCGACGTGAACCGGCACCAAAGCTGACGATAGATTGCGGCGATGGCGGTGCAGGCGAGGAACGACGCGGAAGGCGAGGAGCGCGTGACGCCCCTCGAGCTCTTCTTCGACCTGATCTTCGTCTTCGCGATCACACAGGTGACGGGGTTCATCTCGGAGGACCCGACTTGGGCAGGGCTCGTCAAGGGGCTGCTCGTCCTCGGCGTCCTCTGGTGGGCGTGGGCGGCCTACGCGTGGCTGACGAACACGATCAATCCGGAGGAGGGGGCCGTCCGGCTCGTGATGTTCGGGGCGATGGCGGCGATGCTGATCGCGTCGCTCGCCGTCCCGGACGTCTTCGGCGACGACGCGCTCCTGTTCGCCTGCGCGTACGCGTTCGTTCGTGTGGCTCACCTTGCGCTGTACGCCGTAGCCGGGCGGGGCGACAGGGATCTGCTCGGCGCCGTCGCTCGGCTCGGGACCGGCTCGGCGATCGCGATCGGGCTCCTCTTCGTGGCCGCAGCGCTCGACGGAGCGCTGCAGGCGGGGATCTGGGCGGTGGCTCTGCTCTTCGACGCAGCCGGCGCCTTCATCGGCGGAGGTCGCGGCTGGCGGTTGTCGGCAGGTCACTTCGCCGAGCGACACGCCTTGATCGTGATCATCGCTGTCGGCGAGTCGATCGTCGCTCTGGGCGTGGGCGCAACCACCGACCTGACCACGGGGGTCGTGGTGGCAGCTGCTCTTGGGCTCGTCGTCGCTGCGGCGCTCTGGTGGGCGTATTTCGACGTCGTCGCGCTCGTTGCGGAGCGGAAGTTGCGTGACACGACGGGGAACGCCCAGCTGCGGATGGCGAGGGACTCCTACAGCTACCTGCACATGCCGATGGTGGCGGGCATCATCCTCGTCGCCGTCGGGATGAAGAAGACACTCGGGCACGTTGGCGATCCGCTCGAAGCCGTGCCGGCCGTCGCGCTCTGCGGCGGGGCCGCGCTCTACCTCCTGGCGCACATCCTCTTCCGCCTCCGAAACGTGCGCTCCCTGAACCGGCAGCGGCTGCTTGTCACGGTCCTGCTCGTCGCGTTCATCCCGATCGCTGTCGAGCTGCCAGCGCTCGCGACGCTGGCGACCGTCGCGGGATTGTTGACCGGCCTGATCGGCTACGAGGCGATCCGCTTTTCCGCCGCTCGCGACCGAGTACGGCACCCGGCGGAGGTACCCGCGTAGCCCGCGTCCCACCAGACCTGCCGGTCTCGATCCAATCGGCGATCGACGAGCTCGTCGCCACGGTCGGCAGGATCAGAGTGGAAGCCGCCGCGGCGCGGCTGTCCGACTCCTACCGCGCGAAAGGTGCGGCGGCGGCGCGCGCCGCGCACAGCACCGCGGACGTGGCTGCCTACCTTGCCTACCGCGCACCGGCGACCTACGCGGCGGCGCTCGACGTCTTGCTGCGCGTACGGGACCAGCGGCCCGGCTGGCGTCCCCGCAGCGTGCTCGACGTCGGTGCAGGGCCGGGCGTCGCCACCTGGGCCGCGCTCGCAGTCTGGCCCGAACTCGAGCGTGTGACGCTCGTCGAGGTCGAGCCCGAGATGGCGCGAGCCGGTCGCTTCATCGCCTCGGCGGCCGCTAGCCCAACGCTTGGCACGGCGAACTGGGTGGCCGGCGATGCGACGGTGCCGACCGCTCCCGCCGAGCTCGTACTGCTCTCGTACGTGCTGAACGAACTACGGGAGAGCGGCGTCGGCCCGCTCGCCTCGTCTCTGTGGGCTCGCACCGAGGACACGGTCGTCTTCCTCGAGCCGGGAACGCCGGAGGGCTATGCGCGAGTGTTGCGTGCTCGTGACGCCGTCCTCGCGAAGGGCGGTTTCACCATCGCACCCTGTCCGCACGATCTCCCGTGTCCGCTCGCGCCCGGCGACTGGTGCCACTTCGGGGTCCGACTGCCCCGGGCGGAGACACACCGCGCGGTGAAAGGGGTCTCCCGCGGCTTCGAAGACGAGAAGCTCTCGTACGCAGCAATCTCCCGGACGCCCGGGCCGCGCGCGCTTGCGCGCGTGATCCGGCCGACCCAGATCCGCTCCGGCCACGTCTACCTCGATCTCTGTGAGCCGCAGGGCGTGCGCCGCGCCCTCGTGACGCGGCGGGACAAGGAGCCATATCGCCGCGCCCGGAAGGCGGCGTGGGGAGACGCACTGGAACTCGATACACCCTCCTAGAGAGCCCGGTCCGCCGGCCGTGGCACGCTTGCGTGTGCTCTACGAGGTGATCAGATCGATTCTTGGAGTGCGGCCGCCGCAGCTTGCAGGCGGGCGCTGACCTCGTTGAGCTCGCGGGCTGCGAAATCGATGCGCTCCTGTTGGACTTCTGCGCGTTCTTGCTGGGTGTCGGCGCGCTCGCGTACTCCCTTGAGCTGGCTCCCGAGCTCACGGACGTCCCGGGTGAGGTCGGCCAGCTGGCGAGCGATCATCGCCGTGTCGTTCTCGTGCGTCATCTTTCCGCGGAGAATTCTACGCACCCGTTCCAGGAGTTGCTCGTCGCCTCAGCCCGTACGCCAAGGAGTTGCCGCCGAAGACTTGGGAGGACGAGGGAGCGACGCGAGAGAGTGACGACGTTCGGTGGCACCCCCGGCGAATGATGCCGTCGCCCCACTCGATCTGCCACCGGGTGCCGTCTGATGGGAGCCGGAGGGCCGCATGATCTCAGGCATCGCCGAGGAAGAGCCGCTGTTGAGATCGTCACCGCGGAGCAGAACGTAACGCCGGAAGGCACTCGGCAGCTCCACTCCTACCGGGGGCCGTCCGTGTTCGCGATCTTCGTCGCAGTCGTCGTGCTCGCGGCGACGCTCATCGCCAGGCTCGCGTAGCAGCACGGTTCGCCAACCCCTTCCATGAACCGCACGAGCGCACCCGGCTCGCGGTCTGATCTCGGCGTGGTGAACAAGCTCGCAGAGGTGCTAACGACGGCTCCAGCCCGTGGCGAGTCGGCGTCACTCAGCAGCGCCACGTTCGCGGGCCGTAGCCTCACTAGCGCGCGCGAGCTCGGCTTCGCATCGGCAGCTCTCGCACCGCTCGCAGGGGTGGCGCCGTCGCCCACTCGCGCCTACTATAGGCTAGTGGCGTCTCGCTTCCCCGCTCCCGTCCGGGCTTAGCCGCCCCCGCTTCCCGGAGTCGAGGCGACTAGGGGTCGCAGCGTCTGCCGAGGCTGTGCCCTTTCCGAGCGATGCGATCTGCGAGCGCCTCACGCTCTGCCTCCTGCCGCTTCTTCTTCGCCTGATCACGCTGGCGGCGCGTCGCGCCCGTTCGTCAAAGAGCTCCGCCCGGGAACGACATCGTTGCCCCAGCCTTGCTTGTCACTGCCCCCTGTTAGCTCGAAGGCTGGCGTGTCATCGCCCAATTCAAAGGTGAAACGCGACGGCCGTCGTACCCGTTGCTGCGCAGCAGACCCGGCACGTCCTCACCGCTTGAAGCAGCATAGTCCGGATTCTCCTCCGCCACGATGAATCGCGGCAGCAGAGAGTTGTTCCCTTCCGCTACGTCAGCAAAGAACCTATTGAGAACTCGGATCTCATAACCTTCGATGTCTATTTTCATCCCATCAACCTTCGTCAAATGCTCTTTCTGAAGGATATTGTAAAGTGGTAGACAGCTGACATCTATGTTATCGCCGGTTGCGCCGAGAAAGGAACTAGCACCTCGATTCCCGCCAGTATTCGCCGCAAGGCTGAGAGCCTCCTCTCGGTCGGACACTCCTACCATAATGGGCCGTACATTAGTGACGCCATTGAGCCTTAGATTGAAGGACAACTTACGGTAGTTAACAGGGTCCGCTTCGATAGCAAGGACTAAACCCGCGCGACCAACCAAACGCGCAGCGATCAAGGAGTAGAACCCGACATTCGCGCCGACATCCAAGAAAACGTCCCCGTCCTGAAGATTGGAAGTGACGAACGCGACTTCACGGTGTTCGTACCGGTGCGGGTAAAACAGAAACGCAGCGTCCGCCCACTCGTGGGGGTCTAGACACATCTTGAAGCCGAGGACGTCAACTTCGACCGCCGCTCGCGGACGTCGCAGGTAAAGGGATCGGAGTCGTCTAGCGAAGCTGCCCGCGCCGCGCGCCCGCGGCAGACGGCGCGTAACCTTCAACATCGCGCTGAGTTCGCGATCCGGCAGACAGGATGTCAACTCTCTGGTCTCCATCTGTGGCGCCTGCATCTGTCGAGATAATACGTCTATGACGGGGGGCTGCCGTGGTTCCCCTCCGTCTGCGAGCGGCTCCTGCACGGCGACTCGTCGATCCCGCTCGTGTTCATGATCTTCGGCCTGCTCCAAGAGGGAGACGAGCTGCTCCTTCATCTCCCTCATCGTCGGCGCCGGGAGCGGCTGCAGGAGCTGCACCTGTCGGGCCCGGACGCGCGAGCATCGGGGAGGGGAGCCGCACCTGCCGAGCCTACCGCGAGCAGCGCCGCGACCTCGTGTTGCCCCTTGCGTTGCCCCCTCCGCTCGTGCGGTCTCGGAGGTCGAAGGTCGAAGGTCGAAGGTGCGATTTGCAGGTCTTCTGCAGGTGCGCCCGGGAGGATTCGAACCTCCGACCCGCGGATTAGAAGTCCGCTGCTCTGTCCACTGAGCTACGGGCGCGCGCCGACAGGGTAACCCGGGTGTCTGCGGGGGCCCTTATCGTCTCGGGGCATGAGATCGTCTCTGGGCATGAGATCGGCTCTGGCATGAGATCGTTTTGGGGATGAGCCGCCCGACGATCGGGCTGGTGGGTGTCGGTGAGATGGGAAGCGCGGTCGGAGCCGCCTACGCCGCAGGCGGAGCGCGCGTGGTGACGAGCCTTGCCGGCCGTAGCGACCGAACGCGTAGGTTCGTTGTGACGGCAGGCCTGGAGGTGCTCTCCGACCTGGACGACGTCGTTCGCGCCGCCGACGTGATGCTCTCGATCGTGCCGCCCGAGCACGCGCTGCGGGTCGCCTCCGACCTGGCGGCAGCCGCACGGCGGACGGGTGCCACCCCGCTCGTCGGCGACCTGAACGCAATCTCGCCGCAGACGGTACACGCACTTGCGGAGCTTCTCGCCGGCGACGGCCTCGAGCTCGTCGACGGTTCGATCTCCGGCGGTCCGCCGCGCCCGGAAGGCTCCACGCGCCTCTACCTCGCCGGCCCGCGAGCACGGGAGCTGGCCGTCTTGCCGGCAGCAGGGCTCGATGCACGGATCGCCGGCGAGGAGGTGGGTGCCGCCTCTGCCGTGAAGATGTGCACGGCCTCCGTCTACAAGGGAACAGTCGGCCTGCTGGCGCATGCGCTCGCGACGGCGCACGCGAACGGTGTCCTCGAGCAGGTACTGGACGACCTGCGCGGGAGCGATCCGAAGCTCGTGGAGCAGGCCCCCGCCTCGATCGCACGGGCAGGGGCGAAGTCCAGGCGATACGTCGCGGAGATGCGCGAGATCGCGGCGACGCAGGCGGCCGCAGGGTTGCCGAGCGCGCTGTTCGAAGGGTTCGCAGCGACCTACGGGTTCCTTGCCGAGACCCCGCTCGTCCAGGTGCCTCCCGAGGCGATCGATGTTGCCACGACCATCGAGAGCGTGCTCGAGCGCCTGCTGCGTCCGCCGCTGCCGCGACCACCCTGATGTTCGGACCGGGTCACGCACAGCGGTGAGGGGTGGCGGACGGGACTCGAACCCGCGACCACCGGGACCACAACCCGGGGCTCTACCAACTGAGCTACCGCCACCGCGCGCCGGACAAGTGTATCGGGGCCGTCCGGGAGTTCCGAAAGGCCTGAGCGGGTAAGAGCGCCGGGATCCATCGAAAGGAGAGATCCATGAAGAGATCCATGAAGCGCGTCGTCTTGACCCTGGTAGCGCTCGCCGCTGTGGCCGTGAGTGGCTCTCACGCTGCCGGCGTCCAGTCGTTCCCGGAAGTGATCCCGCTACCGGACGGATTCCAGCCCGAAGGGATCGCCATCTCGGGCAGGACTTTCTACGTGGGCTCGATCCCCACCGGTGCGATTTACCGCGGCGACCTGCGCAGCGGTCGCGGCTCGGTGCTCGTTCGGGGCGGGGAGGGACGAGCCGCGATCGGCATCGACATCGACCGGCGTCGCCTCTTCGACCACGGCAGGCTCTTCGTAGCCGGAGGCCCGACCGGCAAAGCGTTTGTGTACGACGCGAGGACCGGCCGCGAGACGGCCACGTACGAGCTCACGACGCGTGCGACCTTTGTCAACGACGTCGTCGTCACGCGTGAGGCCGCCTGGTTCACCGACTCCGTCAACCCGGTGCTCTACCGAGTCGGCACCTCCCGGCGCGGCACGCGCGTCGCCGTCGAGACGGTGCCGCTGACAGGTGACATCCGGTATGTGACGGGCTTCAACGTCAACGGGATCGACGCAACCCCGAACGGCCAGACGCTCATCCTCGTCCAGAGCAACACGGGCAAGCTCTTCACCGCGACCACCGGCGGCGTGACGCACGAGATCGCCTCGGGGGTGGCAGCGTGCCGAATGGCGACGGGATCCTGCTCGACGGCAGGACGCTCTACGTGGTGCAGAACCGCGACAACAAGATCGCAGTGATCGCTCTGGCGGCCGACCTCAGGTCGGGGCGGATCACCCGGTACATCACCGATCCGGACTTCGACGTTCCAACCACGATCGACGACTACGGCCGGCGGCTCTATGCCGTGAACGCCCGCTTCGGGACGGCGTCGCCCGCGACCGCCCACTACGAGATCGTGCAGGTGCAGAAGTAGGAACACGCCTACGCGGGGTCGGGCCGAGGGTGTCCGGCATACTCAAGCTCGCCCAGCTCATCGGGCTCGGCCCCGTAGCTCAGCGGATAGAGCGGCAGGCTTCGAACCTGCGCGCGGAGGTTCGACTCCTCCCGGGGCCATGCAGCTCCGTCGGGAATCGGTCGTGGGAGCCCTTAGGGAGTCACGCGTCCTCACGGATGACGGCGATACCGTGAGCTTCGGCCAAAAGGGCCGCGAGCTGGATCACCTCCGGCCAGGTGACCCTCGAGCCCGCCAGCCGCTCGACGCCTCGGAGATCGCTGAGGTCGCCGCCGCGAATCTCGCAGCGACTCAGTGACGCTCGTTCGAGACTCGCTGCGACGAGCGAGGAGTTCTCGAAGACGACGGACTCCAGGGTTGTCTCGTAGAAGTCGCTCTCGTCCAGCCGGCAGTTCCGGAAGGAGACTCGATCGAGCTTCGCGAAGCGAAAGAGCGCGAGGTCGGCCCGGCAGTCTTCGAAGAGAACGTCGTTGAGGGTCGCCTCGGTGAAGTCGGCGCCGGACGCCCGCACACCCCGCGCCTCGACCCGAGCAAGCGTGGCCTGGGTCGCGTCGAGGTTCGACCACGCCCCAGCCTCGACCCAGGCGTCGGTGAGGCTCAGTCCACGTGCGGCGACCCCTGAGAGGTCGACGTTCTTCAGCCGCACTCGGTCGAGCCGCAAGCTGTGAGCGACCGTGGAGGCCAGATCGTCGCCGTTCACGACGATGTCGTCGTACCTCGAATTGCGGAGAGGTTGCTCGGCGAGGTCGAGAACGTCGAGGTGATCCGGCAGCTCCGGTGTGCGTCGTTTCCGAGGCGGTTCGACGTGCCCCACCTAAGCGACCCTAGCGATCCGAGGATCGTCGATCGGTGACCGAGCCGACCGTGCCCGACCCCGCGGGGCTCGGCGCGGTTCTATCCTTCTCGCTGCGCGGGCGTGGCGGAACTGGCAGACGCGCCGGGTTTAGGTCCCGGTGGACTTCGGTCCTTGGAGGTTCGATTCCTCTCGCCCGCACCTCGCGCTCCCGGGACTGCGCCGCTAGGAACCGGCGAGTCGAGCGATGCCGTCGGCGGCTCGCCGCAGGCCTGCCTCGTCGAACAGGTGCAGCACGGCGTTGCTGAGCTGGTGCGCGGGGCCGTCGAGGTCGTCGGAGCCGGCGGCGGCGTTGAGGGCGTAGCGCACCGGGATCTCGTGGCAGACGACGAGCACGCGCCGCTCGGCCCGGAGAAGCAGCCGCCTGAAGGCGTGCGCGTAGCGACGCGCGGCATCGTCGAGGCTCTCGCCGCCGGGGAAGGGGTCGGAACGGTGGTGGTCGGCCTTCCAGGCCCGGTAGGCGGTGATCGGCTGTCCCTCCAGCTCGCCGACATCGATGTCGTCGAGGAGCGGTTCCGCCTCGAGCGGGACCCCGCGACCCTCGAGAGCGATCTCCGCCGTCTCCCGGGTCCGGCCGAACCGGGTGTGGACACAGAGGTCGAGCGCCAACTCCTGAACCTGCACCCCGAGTGCGCGCGACTCAGCGCGTCCCTGCTCGGTGAGCGCCACCGCGACCCCAGGATCGCCGTTCACGCGCTCGGTCACGTTGAGCTCCGACTGGGCGTGGCGAACGAGGACGAAGAGGCGCATCTCGCAACCCTACGGCGCCCTGCACAGCACCTTTGCTCTAATGGGCGCGTGGAGCCCCGGGTCGAAGAGCTGGGCGGCGACACCGTCCGTGTCACGGTCGGGGTTCCCGCCGGCGATGTGCATCACGCCGTCGAGCACGCGAAGACCGACCTCGCCTCCTCGGTCAAGATCCCGGGATTCCGGCCGGGCAAGGTGCCGGCTCCCGTGCTCGTCCAGCGACTCGGCAAGGAGCGGATCTACAGCGAAGCCGTCGACAGCCACATCTCGGGCTGGTTCTGGAACGCCGCTGCGCGTACGCGGATTCGGCCCGTCGCCCAACCGGAATACAGCTTCGAGCTGCCGACGGTGGACGACCAGGACTGGCAGTTCAGCGCAACCGTCGCAGTCCAGCCGAAGGTCGAGTTGGTCGACTGGGTCGGCCTCGAGGTGCCGAAGCCTAGCGCGGAGGTGCCGCAGGAGCTCGTCGACCAGGAGCTGGAGGCGCTGCGGCAATCGGTGGCCGAGCTCGTTCCGGCCGAGATCCGGCCCGCCCGGGAGGGTGACACCCTCGTTGTCGACCTGGTCTCGCCGAACGGCGACACCCAGCGCGACACCGTCGTCGAGCTCGGCGCGGGTCGCCTGGTCGAAGAGGTCGAGGCAGCCCTCGCAGGCGCCTCGGCCGGCGAGACGCGCCAGGCGACCTACGAGCTGGCGGACGAGACCTCCGCATCGGTCGAGATCCAGGTCAAGGAGATCAAGGAAAAGCTCCTGCCTGCCGTCGATGACGAGCTCGCGCAGTCTGCGAGCGAGTTCGACACCCTCGCCGAGTTGCGGGCCGACATCGAGGGCCGGTTGCGCGAGCAACTCGAGGCGGAGATCGACAACGCGTTCCGTGCCAACGCGGTCGACACGCTCGTGCAGGCGTCGGGGGTCAGTCCCGCCGGCCCACTCGTGGAGTCTCGGACGCGTGAGCTCTTGACCGGCTTCGTCCGCTCACTCGAGCGCCGAGGCATCAATGCCGAGACCTACCTGCAGGTCACCGGCCGCACGGCCGAGCAGCTGACGCAGGCGATGGCCGCCGAGGCCGCGCAGTCGGTCGCGCGCGAGCTCGCGCTGGAGGCCGCCGCCGATCGCCTGCAGATCGAGGTCTCCGACGAGGAGGTCGAGAACCTCGTGCGTGAGCAGGCAGAGGACGCCGACGAGGACGCGGACGAGCTGATCCAGGAGCTCTGGCAGACAGGCCGGCACGAGGACCTCCGCGAGGACCTGCGCCTGCGGGCGGCGCTCGACCGGATCGCTGCCGAGGTGAAGCCGATTCCGGTGCAGCTCGCGGAGGCGCGCGAGGCGATCTGGACTCCCGACAAGGAAAAGCCCGAAGGAGAGACGAAACTGTGGACCCCCGGTAGCCAACCGTCCGGAACCAAGGAGACTGCATGAGCCCGCTTATCCCAATGGTGATCGAGCAGACGTCGCGCGGCGAGCGCTCGTTCGACATCTACTCCCGCTTGCTGAACGAGCGGATCATCTTCCTCGGCACGCCCGTGGACGACCAGATCGCCAACCTGATCGTGGCGCAGCTCCTGCACCTCGAGTCGGAGGATCCCGACAAGGACGTGCAGATCTACATCAACTCGCCCGGTGGATCCGTCTACGCAGGGCTCGCCATCTACGACACGATGCAGTTCATCAAGCCCGACGTCCAGACCACCTGTGTCGGCATCGCGATGAGCATGGGTGCGGTCATCCTCGCGGGCGGCGCGGCAGGGAAGCGCTTCGCGCTGCCGAACGCCAAGATCCTGATCCACCAGGTATCGGGTGGTTTTCAGGGACAGGCGACGGACATCGAGATCGCGGCGCGGGAGACGATCGCGCTGAAGCGAAGGCTCGAGGAGATCATCGCGCAGCACAGCCGGCAAGACATCGAGAAAGTGTCGAAGGACATGGAGCGCGACTACTTCCTCACCTCTCACGAATCGCAGGAGTACGGGATCATCGACCGCGTGATCGAGCACCGCTAGCGATCGACCGGCACTAGTCGAATCGACAGATCCGAGGTACAACGAGACATGGCCCGAGCATCCGAAGGCAACGAACAGCTCCTCTGCAGCTTCTGCGGCAAGAGCCAGCGGCAGGTGAAGAAGCTGATCGCAGGCCCTGGGGTCTACATCTGCGACGAGTGCATCGACCTCTGCAACGAGATCATCGACGAGGAGCTGACCGCACCACCCTCGTTCGACATCGAGAGCCTCCCCAAGCCGCGGGAGATCTACGACGTGCTCGATGAGTACGTCGTCGGCCAGGAGGAGTCCAAGCGCACGCTGTCGGTGGCGGTCTACAACCACTACAAGCGCGTGCAGATGATGCAGGCCGACGACTCGGACATCGAGTTGCAGAAGTCCAACATCCTGCTGCTCGGCCCGACCGGCTGCGGCAAGACGCTGCTCGCGCAGACGCTCGCGAAGATCCTCAACGTCCCGTTCGCGATCGCCGACGCGACGGCGCTGACCGAGGCCGGCTACGTCGGCGAGGACGTCGAGAACATCCTGCTCA
>JBBJOI010000079.1:0-6057 GCA_037721555.1 Gaiellaceae bacterium
CGGTGCAAGGTGAAGCAGATCCCGTTGACGCGGCCCGCCGAGGGATCGGGTACACCGCTCGAGCCGTCGGGCAACCGCCGGCCTAGAGGGATGGTCACCCAAGACAGAATCCGGCTTACAGGCCTGCTACGGAAAAAGCCCTGGAAACGGGGCTTTTTCTATGGCTGCCGATTCGCCGGTGACTTGTCAGGCTAGCCCCGCGACGGGCCAGACGGCGGTCTCCACGGAACCGCTCGGCGCGGTCGCCCGGCGTGGCCTCTGGACCGTGCCGGCTACGAGTCGCTCCGCGACGCGAACGCTAGCACGAGGCCTCGCGTACGCTTCCTGTGCCCAGCTAGTGAGACTCGCGTCCCAAAGTGGCACGTGTCTGTCTAGCGCGAAGCAACGTCCGCCGCGCGGCGGTTTAGCGTGACGTCATGCACGAACCAGGTCTGGACGCCACCGACGCGACACCGCCGCCCGACGAGAGACCCGAGCCGCTGGCCGACCTGACCGTACGCGCCCACGCGCAACTCCTCGAGGCGCACCTCGCGACGGCACCAGACGCCGTCGTCGACATCCTCCGCCCGCTGGCCGCGCTGGACGAAGTGATCGGTCTGCGAGTCCGTCGGCGGGCGACGGCAGCCGCCGCAGCCGCACGACAGAAGCACGCTCCGCACCGATGTCCAGCGCGCGCTGACGGCGATCGGCTCCGAACTGCGCCGCGAACTCGAGCCGACGTTCAGCAGCTACTACCACGCCGAGATGATGGGGATCCCCGATCTCCTCACGAGCGCCAGCGGCGTCGTCCGCTTGCTCAGCGCGACGCGCGTGCTAAGCGAACGCATCCGCCGGCCGCCATCTGCGCAAGCGGCCTGGCGCGATCTGCTCGCGTCCGTCCGCGGCGGCAGCGATGTCGAAGACACGATCCGGCTCCGTGCCCTGCAGCTCCGAGAGATCGAGGAGTCGCTCGGACACGAGTGGCGCTGGCTCGAGATGCGGTTGCTTGAGCTCGTACGAGCCGGCGAGTTTGATGACGCCGAGGAGGTGCTGTCGCTGCCGCCGTCGCGGTCAGCGCAGGTGGCCTGGTTCATCTTTGCCAACGGCGACATCCCCGACGGCTATCAGCGCGTCGGCCAGGTGCAGTTCTTCTCGCACCGCCTCTGGCCCGAGGCGGTGACGAGCCGCGACTTCATCGGTCGCATCCCGGAGGCCGAGTTCCCCGCCGAGCTCGACGACTGGGCGCTCGAGCAGATCAAACCCCACGAGGAGGAGGGACATTACGTCTATGCCCGCGTCGAGTTTGTCGGTCCGCGCGCTGACGGCATGCGCAACCCGTGGGCACACGGGCGGCCGACTCACGAGTGGGCTCGCGAGCTGGTGTCGGCGATCGTCGAAGCCGCGACCTTCCGCCTCGGCGGCTCGGCCTGGAAGCTACTGTCGGGCGTCGCCATCTACGGCGGCAGGATCTCCGACGAGAGCGGAACGTTCGGGAACTGGGGCGGGTCGTGGCCGTTCGCGGATCCGGACGAATACGACCGACCGGTGGCGCGTCCTCTGGCCGAGGGCACCGGCGAGGCACTCGAGTCGCTCGAGCCGCGGTTCGCCGAGTTGCTCGCGGAGGGCGACGCGACTGTCCGCGACGCAGTCGGCGAGGTGCGCTGGTTCGAGGCGACGCGCAAGCAGACCGACCCGGCGCAGCGGCTCGCCCTCCACGTCCGCGCGTTCGAGCGGGCGCTGCCAACGCCGGGGAACGAGCGCTGGAACGACGCCGTCAAGCGCTACTTCCGCGAGTACTGGGCGCTAGATCGGTTCGAGCGGGAGATCTTCGAACTGGCGCACCAGTCGGAGTGGGTTGTGCGCACCTATCGCATCGACGAGCTCGAGCAGCTCGAGCAGCTCGAGCAGCTCGAGCAGTGGGTCGTCCATGACGGCGAGCGCTTCACCGTCTTCTACGCCGACGACCTGCTCACCTGGTCGGAGCCGAACGGCCAGAACCTGTTCGAGGAGGCAACGATCGTCGACTACCTGGCCGCATACCAGGAGCGCGCCCAACCCGCACCGGCGACCTACTACCGGCGCTTCGTCCTGCTCCGGCGCTTCCTGCGCTGGGTCAGCCGACGAGAACGGCGTGCCCGATCCATTCCTCGACCTCGAGCTGCCGCCCAAGCCCCGACAAGAGCGCGACTGGCTCGAACGGGACGAGTTCCGGCGGCTACTCGACGCCGCCGGACATCCTGAGCGCAACCTACCCGGGCTTGCCGAGCGTGACCGGCTCGCCCTGGTCGCGCTCGTCACGACCGGGCTACGCCGCTCCGAGCTCTGCGGGCTTGACTGGCGCGACTTCGACCTCGACGCCGCCGCGCCGACGCTGCTCGTCCGCCGAGGCAAAGGCGGCAAGCCCCGTCGGCAGCCGCTTCCAGCCGGGCTCGCAGGCGAGCTTCGCGCCCTCCGAACCGCGCGCGCGCCGACCCCCGAGGCGCCCGTCTTCTGTGGTCTCCACGGCGGACGGCTTCAGCGAACGATCCTCGCCGAGATCATCCGCCGCGCGACGAAACGGGCAAGACTCGAGAAGCATGTCACCGCGCACACGCTCCGCCACACCGCCGCGACCTGGCTGCGCCAGGAGCTCGGGGACGCACGCCTCGTCGCCGAATATCTCGGCCACGCCGACCTCTCCACGGTCAGCCGCTACGCCCACGTCGGTCGCGAAGAACTATTCGCCGCCGCGGGCAGGTTAGAGCAGCTCGCCGCACCTTCGGAGGAGCGTCTCGCGCCGGACGCACCTGCAGAACCTGGAGGCTCACGAGACCTGTCCAGCGGGGTCGCGAGACCTGTCCAGCGGGGTCGGATCTGCCGCGTTGATTGGGGGGCAGGTCCGCGCCTTTGACCCTCGATGGGGTCACTTGAACCCAAACGAGGTCAAATGACCCCACGTGGGGTCAAGGCAGCTATAGTCGGCGTGTTGTGAATCTCTCCTTCCCCTATACCGTTGCCCTCCCGAAGACCGATGGCCAGGTGCTGTCAGTGCTCGCCGGAACGACAAGGCCGCTTGGGGGCCGGGAAGTCTCTCGTCTCGCGGGCCTATCCCAGAATGGCGGTTGGAAGGCGCTACGCCGGCTGGTGGATCAAGGCGTCGTCATCGAGCAGCCGGCGGGTGGCCGATCCATGCTCTACACGTTGAATCGCGACCATCTTGCCGCGGAGCCGATCATCATCCTTACTCGCCTCCGGTCGATCCTGATCGAGCGGCTCAAGGAGCACCTCGGAGGCTGGGAGGTTCAGCCGATTCATGCGTCGATCTTCGGATCGGCGGCCCGCGGCGACGGGGACACGGAGAGCGACATCGACATCCTCGTCGTCCGACCGAGGGACGTGGAGGAGGAGGACGAACGCTGGCGGTCGCAGATCGACTCGCTCGCCGGTGCGATCCACGCCTGGACCGGGAACCACGCGGGTATCGCGGAGATCTCCGAGCGCGATCTCGCGCGCCTGCGCCGCGAACGTCCACCCGTCATCGAGAACGTCGACGCCGATGGGATCACTCTCGTGGGCGACGAGCCGTCGAGCCTCTTCCGGAGGCGGCGATGAGCCCTCGCGCGCGAGACCGAGGCCGCACCCAGGTCTGCGGCAGCCGCGAGGCCCAGGCCAAGCTCCGCCGCGCTGAGCAGTTCATGGAGGTCGCCAGGCTGATCAAGGACGAGCGCGATCCCGACTGGGCGAGTGCGGCGGCAGCGCTCGCCATCCTCGCAGGCATCGCCGCCTCCGATGCGGCCTGCTGCAAGGCCCTCGGTCGCCGGTCGCGCGGTCAGGATCATCACGACGCCGAAGCGCTTCTTGAACTGATCGAGCCAGGCGGCAAGGGCGCGGCCAACACGATGCGCCGTCTGATCAACCTCAAGGACGAAGCTCACTACGGCTTCTACAACATGGCCACGCAGGACTTGAGATCGGCCTTCACCCAGGCCGAGAGGCTGATCCGTTTCGCCCGAGACGTCCTCGCACGTCGCTGAAGCGCGACGTCAGCCGACCCAGCGCCATCGAAGCGAGCAACAGCCGGTCGCGCTCTGGCTTGCCGTAGAAGTGCCGCTCCCAGATATCGCCGCGTGCCGGCGCGGCGAGCAGCCGCTCGAGCTCGGCCATCGTGAGCACGTCCGGCAGCGCCTCTCGCTTCTTCGGCGTCCGCAGCGGCCGCGCCGGATCGCGCTCGAGCTGTTCGTCGTCGACGAGGAAACGGAAGAACGACTTCAGCGCCGCCGTCGCCCGCGCCTGGCTCGACGGCGCCGGCCGCCGCTTCGCATCCTCCGCAGAAACGCGCGCAGATGTGTCGGCCGCACCTCGGCAAGATCCTCGAACCCCTGACCCTCGAGGTAACCCAGGCAAGCCGAAACGTCACGCTCGTACGCCGAGCACGTCAGCGGCGCCAGACGGCGCTCAACGGCGCAGAACCGTAGGAAATCGGCCACTTCTTCCGTCATCGATCCTCCCTTTGGCAGCCTTCGGGCTCCCGCTGGGGTTCGAACTGACGACACTCCGGCTTACGTGCCTGCTAAACGAAAGCCCCGCAAATGCGAGGCTTTCCCACTTCAAATGTCGCTGTGATCGACGTTCGCTGGCTCGCGCTCGTCGGCCTGATCGCGAGCGTCACGATCGGAGCCGCAATGGCCCTTCGAGCCCGCGCCGCAATTCGCAGCGCGGAGAACGCCTACTCCCGTCTCGATCGCGCGCTAGCCGACACAGAGCGCGGCGCGACGAACTTGCCGACGCCAATGAGGATCTGGCCCGGGCGAACGCGCAGATCCAGGCGGCCCTACACGGGCGCAGGACTCGCTGACCTTCTCAAGGAGGAGATGGAGCGCGAGCGGCAGCGTTGAGCGGCTCAGACGTGTCACCGCTGTCTGCGAACGTGTATCGGCTAAGCGCGGCGACCGACGTGCGTCATGTACTCGCCTAGGTTGAGCGGGTTGGCCGTGGTCCGCCGCCGGGTCGGCTGGTTGCCATTCACCGGCTGATCGCCGGCGAAGCCCGGACTCGATCACGCCCTCGCCGCCGGTCAACCCGGCAGCTGGCCCGCCTAGTAAGACGACGTCAACGGACGGGCGATCTCAGAGGGACCCTACGTTGCGAACGGTGTGAATACCTGCGCGGTAGCGGTCGGCCGGTGTGCCCACGACGTCGGACTTAGCCGCAGCCCAGTAGGCGTCAGTGCCGACTTCCTGGGCGGTAGGCGTCAGCGGCCGCCAGCGCCTCGGCGGCGGCGGCGCGCGAGATGTCCATGACCTTCCTGGGTTGCCAGGGGAAAGGAGGCCCAGGCGAGCACCTCGGCGACGTCCTCGGGAGCCTCGCGCCGCTCGAGTCCCGGAGCAAGGCTCGCCACGGCGACTTCGTACGTAAGCAAGCTCTGCGTGGCGGGCACGCTGAGCTGCGCGGAACCTTTGGCGAGATCGACAGGGATGAGGCCGTAATGCGCGGTGTCCTTCAGGTTGAGCGCTCGATCAGGGCCTTGGCTGCTCCGTCTCCTGCCGGGACGATCTGGCGCAGCAGGGTTGCAGCTTCGCGATGGTCGTCTCCGCGCGAGCGCCGGCCGAGCGCGGCGCAGCACGCGGCGTCGGCGGACGCGATCCCCGAGAGGACGGCGAGTGCGGCGGCGACCCTACGCGAGGCCGGAATCTCCTGCTCGCCAGCCGCAAGCTTGTATGTGCGGGAGCGATCACCCAGTCCGCGATCTCGGTGCGCAGCCGTTGTTCGAGCTCCGAGTGGACGTCGGCGAGCTGCTCGAGCGCAGGGGCTGCGAGATGCTCGCGGTTGAACGTATACAGGTAGGCATTCCCCGCCTCCTCCGACCGCACCAGACCCTCCTCGGCAAGACGACGAAGGGAAGCGTTGACCGCCGGCTGCGACCCAACCCGTACGAGGCGTGAGACCTCGCGGCCGGTCAGCGGGCGCGTTGTACCGCGTAGGACAAGCACGACCTCCATGTCGATCGGCGAGCGTATGAGAGCCCAAGGGTGGGATAGGTGCACTGACCGGCCCCCGTTTGTCGGTCCAGCCGCTATGAGAGTCGGGCTGTCGTCCTTG